>JBBRLL010000066.1:0-17451 GCA_038231395.1 Rhodobacterales bacterium | reverse complement strand
GCAACTGTTATGATCGAGCCATGGACGCCATTGGTTCAAGTCCAATGGCGAGGGCTGCCGCTTTACGTCGGGAAAACAGTCCCCCAGACTGTTTTCTAATCCTCCTCACTATTTCAAATCCCTCAAGGCAGAAATGGTCTGGCGCAGAAACTGGCAGACACGCAGGGAGGTCGAAGTTGCCCTCTTCGAATATATCAACGGCTTCTACAACCCGCGCCGCAGGCATTCAGCCCGCGCCGCAGGCATTCAGCCTTGGGCTGGAAAAGCCCGGTGGCGTTCGAAAGAAAGGCCGCCCAACATGAGCAACTGACCGGAACGGCACCGCGACAGGTCCAATGCGCGGCATGGGACAGCGCGACTTTAGCTTCGCAAACTTGGCGGAAGAACGGGTGGTCGGGCATCCGATGGTCATAGCCGGAGGTTTTGATCGACGTTCCGGTTAAGTTCGGCCAGCATGGGAGCGAATAGCAGGACGCTGCACTGTATTTTCCGATGACCGTGTTCCTGCCGCTGAGACATACGTTTCAGTGCGCTATCAAAGCATCTTGGCAGCAGGGCGTTGTTCAGGTGGCGCTTACCTGTTCGGCCGCACCCGGGCCGCCGATTTGTCGGCAAAGGCTGCGAGCCTTGCGCGGGCTTCGGGTTGGGTGTTGACCACGCCTGCCAGAACGGCCTCAGCATAGGCCGCGTCCATTGCCGACATGTTCTGCATATGACTGATGCCCGAGCAGATCGCGAAATTCGACAACGGCAGGTTTTGCGCGGCCTTGCGGGCGACCTCCATCGCGGTGTCAAGGCTGGATCCTTCGGCGATGTATTGCGCCAGCCCCAGATCGACGGCCTGTTGCCCCTGATACACCCGCCCGGTCAGCATCATGTCGATCATCCGGGCCTTGCCCACCAGATCAGTCACGCGGATCGTGGCTCCGCCGCCAGTGAACAGGCCGCGCTGGCCCTCTGGCAGGGCGAAATACGTTGTTTTGTCCATCACGCGGATGTGGGCCGCACTTGCCAGTTCCAGCCCGCCACCAACCACAGCGCCCTTCAGCGCCGCGATGATCGGGACGCCACCATATTCCATCTTGTTGAACGCCTCATGCCAACGCAGGCAAAGATGCATGAAATCCGCCGGGCTGCGGTCGGCAAGGTGGTGTTCGATCAGGTCCAGCCCGGCGCAGAAATGATCCCCCGATCCGGCCAGCACGATGGCGCGGACACCAGCGCGGGGGGCGGCAGAGAAGAAGTCGACCAGTTCTTCAATCGTGTGCGAATCCAGCGCGTTGCGCTTGGTCGGGCGGTTCAGCGTGACAACCCAGACGCCGTCGTCATTTGCGACGATGTCGAGGTTCTTGAACCGGGCGACGTCGATTTGGATGGCCATGATGCGGTCCTGCTTTCTGCAAAGGGGGTCAGTGGGCGGTGTCCAACAGGCTGGCGGCACCTTGGGTGATACGCGTGCGCTGAAGCGCCGTCTCGGGCAAAATATGATGGGCGTAGAACCGCGCCGTGGCGATCTTGGCCGACATGAAGGCGCTGTCTTCGTCGCGCACCAGCGCCGCCTCGGCCACAAGAGCGGACCGCGCCAACTGCCAGCCCGCGACCAGATTGCCCGCCAGCATCAGATAGGGCACGGCCCCGGCGTAGGCGTCGTTCGTGGCGGCGGTCAGCAGGTGAGCGACGACGGCCTCAAAATCCTGACGCGCCGAGGTCAGGCGCGCCGCGATCTCTTGTGCGGTTGCAGAACCGAGGTGCAAGGCCACTTCCGTCTCGCCAATCAGCGCAGCAATGCGGCCCGCCACGGCCCCGCCGTCGCGCAGGGTCTTGCGGCCCAGAAGGTCATTGGCCTGAATGGCGGTCGTGCCTTCATAGATTGTCAGGATGCGGGCGTCGCGGGTGTGCTGGGCGGCGCCGGTCTCCTCGATAAAGCCCATCCCGCCGTGGATTTGCACCCCAAGCGAGGTGGTCTGCACGCTCATTTCAGTGCAAAAGCCTTTGACCAACGGCACCATGAATTCGGCCATCGCCATATCGCCCAAGTCCTGCCAGCCTGCGGCATAGGCGGCCAGCGAGCGGCAGGCTTCGGTCGTGGCGCGCATGTGCAACAGAATCCGGCGCACATCGGGGTGGTGGATGATCGCCACCGCACCCGCAGCGCTGCCATCAACCGGGCGTCCCTGAATCCGGGTCCGCGCATAGGCCCGCGCCTGTTGGTAGGCGCGTTCTGAAATGGCGATGCCCTGCACGCCCACCGCAAAGCGGGCGGCGTTCATCATGGTGAACATATACTCAAGCCCGGCGTTCTCGCGGCCGATGAGGAAACCGGTGGCCCCTTCAAACTGCAGCACACAGGTCGGGCTGGCGCGGACACCCAGTTTGTGTTCGATGCCTTGGCAGCGGACGGCGTTGCGAACGCCATCGGGAAGGACTTTGGGCACCAGAAACAGGCTGATCCCTTTGATCCCCTTGGGCGCATCCGGGGTGCGCGCCAGCACAAGATGGATGATATTCTCGGCCAGATCATGCTCGCCGTAAGTGATGAAGATCTTGGTGCCGGTGATTTTGTAGGTGCCGTCGTCGACCCGCTCGGCCTTGGTGCGCAGCAGGGCCAGATCGCTGCCTGCCTGCGGTTCGGTCAGGTTCATCGTGCCTGTCCAGCGACCCGCGACCAGATGCGGCAGGTGGTCAGCCTTCATCTGCGCGTCGCCAAAATGGCGCAACGCCTCAATTGCGCCATCGGTCAGCAGCGGGCACAAGGCAAAGCTCATGTTGGCGGCGTTCAGGATTTCGCCTGCTGCCGCACTCACAGTGCGGGGCAAATCCTGGCCGCCATACTCTGACGGATGCTGCAGGCCCTGCCAGCCCATCGCTACAAACTTGGCATAGGCCGCACGAAAGCCCTTGGGCGTCGTCACTTTGCCATTTTCACAAACCGAGCCCTCACGGTCGCCCGATGCATTCAGCGGCGCGATCTCCTCGGCGCAAAAGCGGCCGAATTCTTCCAGCACAGCGGTGGCCATATCCAGATCTGCCGCACCGGGTGCGATATGGGCGAGGTTGAACAGCATGTCCTGCACGGGGGCGTCATAGGTCATGGTTGCGGCCCCAGGTCTCGGGCGGCGGCCCGCAGGATGAACTTTTGGATCTTGCCCGTCGCGGTTTTTGGCAAGACCCCAAAGACCACGGTTTTCGGCGCCTTGAAATGGG
Source organism: Rhodobacterales bacterium (assembly GCA_038231395.1). Classification (GTDB taxonomy): domain Bacteria; phylum Pseudomonadota; class Alphaproteobacteria; order Rhodobacterales; family Rhodobacteraceae; genus Stagnihabitans. Next base: position 14,247 of record JBBRLL010000066.1, on the reverse strand, counting down.
CGATGTGGTCGCGGCAGAACGCGATGACTTCGGCCTCGGTCGCGGTGACGCCCTGACGCAGTTCGACAAAGGCGCAGGGGCTTTCGCCCCATTTCGGGTGTGGGCGGGCGACGACAGCAGCTGCGAGGACTGCGGGATGGCGGTACAAAACCGCCTCAACCTCGACCGAGGAAATGTTTTCCCCGCCCGAAATGATCACATCCTTCAGCCGGTCGCGGATCTGGATATAGCCATCGGGATGCACCACCGCCGCATCGCCCGACCAGAACCAGCCGCCGGCAAAAGCCTCCGATGTGGCGGCGGCGTCCTTGTAATAGCCCTTCATCACGGTGTTGCCGCGAATGGCAATCTCACCTTGGGTCAGGCCGTCTCGCGGCACATCGGCTCCGGTTGCACGGTTCACCACGCGAATGTCTTCGACCATCGGAAAGGCCACGCCCTGCATCGCCTGTTTTTCAGCGCGGTCAGGGGCGTCCAGCGCGTCCCACCCTTCCTGCCACAGGCACTGCGAGATATGGCCATAGGTTTCGGTGAGCCCATAAACCTGCATCACGTCCAGACCCAAAGCCGCCGCCTTTTCCAGAATGGCGGGGGGCGGCGGCGCGCCTGCGGTCAGCACCCGGATCTTTGGCTCAAACGGCTTTTGCGGCGCATCGGGGCTGTCGCATAGCATTTGCAGCACGATTGGGGCGGCCCCCAGATGGGTGACACGGTGCAAGGCCATCGCCGCCAGCAGTTTGGCAGGGGTAGCGTCGCGGGTAAAAATCATATGGCCGCCCACAATCGCCATCGCCCAGGGATGGTTCCAGCCATTGCAATGGAACATCGGCACGACCGACAGATAGGTCGGATACGGCGGCAAAGCCCAGCCTGCCACCGTGCCCATCGCCATCAAGTACGCACCGCGATGATGGTAGATCACCCCCTTGGGCTGCCCCGACGTGCCGGAGGTATAGTTCAGCGCCAGCGCCTGCCATTCATCGCCGGGCAAGGCCCAAGCCATCGGCTCAAAGGCGACAAGCGCGTCATAGGTGGTCTGACCAAAGCCTTTGTGCGGCAGATCGGTGATATCCACGACCGGGATTTCCTTGTGGTTGATCGCAAAGGCCTGACGCAACAAGGGGGCAAGGGCTGTATCAGCAATCACCATCCGCGCATCCGAATGGTCCAGAATATAGGCGACAGTCTCCGGCTCCAGCCGTGTATTCACAGTGGTCAGCACAGCGCCCAGCAACGGCACTGCGTAGTGAAGTTCGAACAGTTCCGGTATATTGGGCGACAGGACAGCGACAGTATCGCCCCGCCTGATCCCCAAGGCTGCAAGCCCAGCCGCCACCGACCGGCAGCGCCTGCCGGTTGCGCCCCAAGTACGGCTGATGTCGCCATATGTCACGGCGGGGAGATTGGTATAAACCGCCTCCGCCCGCTTAAGGAACGACAGCGGTGACAGCGCCACATGGTTGGCCACATCACGCATCGGGGCGTCAAAATGCTGCTGCATGGCGGTTACAGGAACGGCAGTTCGACCAGCTTGGCCGCAACCGGCCCCTGATCGCGCAGCACTTGCACGGTTTCGCCAGCAGGTACCCCCGCCTCAATCAAAGCGTAGCCGATGTTGGCTTTCAAGCGCGGTGACCAGACGCAATTGGTCATCAGACCGATCCGCTTCCCGCCTCGCAAGATATCTTCACGCCGAAAGCCCAAAGGGGCCGCCACATCCCCTTCCAGCACCAAGCCCAACTGATGCCGCTTAACACCCTCGGCCTTGATCCGGCGCAGAGCCTGAATGCCCACCACATCATCGGCGACGTGAAGGTCAACATACTTGCCCAGACGCACCTCAAACGGGTTGGTCGCGTCATCCGTGTCGCCGCCCACCGACACCAGACCGCTCTCGGTGCGTTCCGCCGTGGCCGGCGCGCCGGGGCCGATGCCCCACGGCTGGCCCGCCTCTTTGAAGATGTTCCAAAGCTCGGTGCCGCGTGTCCCATCCTTCAGGTAAATCTCGAACCCGCCCTGTTTGGACCAACCTGACCGCTGCACGGCCACCGGTATGCCGTTGATGTCCGTCTCACGGAACCAGAAGTATTTCAGGGCCCGCACCCAGTCGCCCAGCACATGCGCCACGACATCTTCAGCCTTGGGGCCTTGCAGGGCCATGGGCGAGACGTCGGGTTCGCTGACCACCACATCCAAGCCCCGTTCAGCGGCGATGGCACTGGCCCAGAACCAGATGTCACTGTCGGCGATTGACAGCCAATACAGATCGTCGGCGCGTTTCAACAGGATGGGGTCGTTGATGATGGTCCCAGCGTGGTTGCACAGCGGCACATATTTGCCTTGTCCCACCTTGCAGCCGGACAGATCGCGCGGCGAAAGGATCTGGGCGAGGCGGCCTGCATCCGGCCCCTTCAACTGCACTTGACGCTCCACCCCCACATCCCATTGCGAGACTCCGTTGATCAGCCGCCAATACTCCGCCTCCGGGTTGCCATAAGAGGTCGGCATGATCATCCGGTTGTAGATGCTGGCTGCGGTCATGCCTTCGGCAACTGCGCTGGCATAAAACGGCGACGGACGCAGACGCGCCGTTGGGAAAACTGCGAACATGTGACCCCCTTGGTTATCCTCCAATGATCCTGCTGGCGCGCCTTGGTCAAACGACGTATTCAGGGGCACCGCCTATACGAAAAGTTATGGCTTGGTTTTGAGGCGTCGATGAACCCTGACCTGCCCCCCCTGACATGGCTGCGCGCGTTTGAGGCCTCGGCCCGCACACTGAGCTTTACCCATGCAGCCAGCGAGCTGCACGTCACCCAAGCCGCAGTCTCCAAACACGTGAAATCGCTGGAACATCATCTGCGCCAGCCGCTGTTTCTGCGACGCCCACGTGGGCTTGAGTTGACCAAATCCGGTGCGGCCTATCTGCCGAAGGTTCAGGACGCGATGGGCCGTCTGGCAATCGGCACGAGAGAGGTCTTTGGCCAGCGCCGCACCAGCGCCCTGACCCTGCGCTGCGCTGTGTCATTTGCCGTTAACTGGTTGACCCCGCGCCTGCCTGACTTTCTGAACCGCCATCCCGGAAAGTCCATCCGCCTGCTGTCCAGCGTCTGGAATGATGCCTTTGACGCCGAGGATTTCGACCTCGACATTCAATATGGCACCGGGCACTGGCCGGGCTTTGACAGCCACCGCCTGACGTGGGAGACGATAACGCCGCTGTGCGCACCCGGCTGCAAGCTTCAGACACCCGAGGATCTGCGCCATCACCGGCTGCTGCATGTTCTGGGCTATCAGGAAGGCTGGGGCATCTGGCTGAAGGCGGCAAAGGCCGCCGGGGTCGATTCCGGTTCCGGGCTGCATCTCGATACGTCACTGACCGCCTTCGAACTGGCGGCACAGGGCGGCGGCGTGGCTTTGGGCCGCAAATCGTTGGCCGGTCTGGTCCTTCAATCGGGTCGGTTGATCGCGCCGTTCGATCTGATCGTGCCGATCGACGAGGCTTTCCATTTGGTCAAGCCGGCAGGCGACACCAACCATCCCGATGCAGATGCGTTTGTCGACTGGCTTTTGTCCGTCGCCAAAGAAGGGGCAGAAGTCGATGGGAACTGGACCTGAATGGTGGTGCGCATAAGTCACGGCTCCTTACCACCGTGCGAGACAGTGCCGCTGAAGACGCACGAGGCCACTTGCTTCGCTGCATCCGACCGGGTTGCCATTTGGCGGCTTTAATGTTTCCTCAATGTTCTTGCAGGGGCTTTGGCCAGATCGGCTGTCATTTCCGCGCGACGGGTTGGCACCCAAGTCAGCCCTCTGGCTGGAAAACTCTTGCCAGAGGGGCCGACCAGCCAAACTTCAGAGGGTGTAAACTATGTGCCGACCCAGGTCCGGCTGATTGCCGGTAACCTTCGCCTTGATCATTTGATAGGCGAAGCCGACAGTGCCGGTTGTCTCCCACGCCTCAGCACTCCTCAGGTCGAACCGGATCAAGCGCACATCCGGGTCATCGATCCCTCCTTCGAACCAGCTATCCACCACCGGGTTCCACAGCTCTTTCAGCTTCGCGCTATCGACCACTTTTTCACAGGTGCCCTCGGCGCGAAGGAAATAATTGTCGGCCTCAGACGCGATGATGTAGGTGGCAGGCACCTGCTTGGCCGCCGCCTCTGCTATTTCCGTGCCGGACGCGGTGATGAACCACAAGTGCATCTGCCCAGAGTCGACATTATGCGACATAGGGACAAAACGCGCCGTTCCGCAGGTCAACATGCCCGATTTGAAGCTGCCAAGCTTTTTCAAAAGCTGAGCGCGGGTTTCGGTCTCGGAATGATTTTGTTCAGACATAGGATGCTCCTGTTCGATCCACTCAGCAAACGCCCATGCGCGGCAATGGTTCCAAAGCCGGGGATGTTTCAGGCACCTCCGTCGCGACAATGGAGATTCCGAAGTGAGCGGAGCCCCCAAGAAGTTGTCGGTCGTCAGGATGACAATCTGCGGAATTGGAAGGACGCGAGGCGTTTCGCCCATTCCCGGGAAGCCCTCCACAACCGGCTCCGAAAATTTGTATCTCTTCGTCTCAATAGGTTCGGGCCGGGCCGGACCAAGACACGCGTCGCTGCGTTGGTAACGCCGGTACCCGGTCGGCCGCAGCGCCCTTGGTCGGGACAGTGGTGCGTTTAACCCGGCAACCGATATTTTTGGGGTCGTCCGACTTTTGCTTTGCGCCTTATTTGACATCAACAGCAGGTCAGCGGTCGAAATGGTCGCGCAGCATGCTGATGGGTTGCAGGGCGTTCGGAGCCAGCCGGGTCAGGGCGTGCATGGGAATCGCGGCGGCAGGACGGATCGGAATTGCAAGCTGGTGCAAGGGGGTTCCGCTGGCCCAGGTGGACAACTCGCGGCCCATGGCGGTTGACATGGCGATACCCCGGCCATTGCAGGCAAACCCTGCGACAAGGTTGGGGGCAAGTTCCACAAGTCTGGGCAAATAGTCCGGCATCACCGAAGCCATGCCGGACCATGCAAACTCCAGCTGCGGCAGGTCGGGCAGGTTCAACATCTGCGCCATGCGACGGTGGACCGTGTTGGGCAGACGGGCCTCTGCGCCGAAAGGCAAGATGGGCATGCCGCCGCTGATCAGCCGGTTTTGCGCATCGAACCTGAAGGTGAACAGATTGCGCCGGGTGTCGGACACGCATTGGCCTTCGGGCAGAAGGCGGGCACGCACGGACAGCGGCAAGGGCGCAGTTGCCACCTGAAACACGCGCAACGGAAAGTAGGTGCGGGCAAGGTTGGGCCAAAGCTGCCCAACATAGGCATTCGTCGCCATGACCACCCGGCGAGCCCTGATCTGGCCAGCCGGGGTAGTGGCGAGCCAATCCTCCCCCAAACGCTGCAACGTGGTGACGGGCGTGGCTTCAAACAGCCGGACACCTCCAGCCGCCGCAGCCTGCGCCAGCCCCCGCGCATAGCTGACCGGATTCAAGACGCCGCCCGAGCGGTCAATCCAGCCGCCGCGCCAGCCTTGCACCCCTGTCAGTTGGGCGACCTCGGCAGCATCCAGCACCGACACCGGGCGCCTCAACGCGCTCCACTGCCGGACACGGCTTTGCGCTTTGGCAAAGGCAGCCGTGGAGTGTGCGGGTTGTATCCAGCCTGACTGCAACGCAGCGCAGTCAATGCGGTGGCGGCGGATCAGACCGAACACCAGATCGCTACTGCAAGCGGCCATGGCGATCAGCCTCTCGCCAGCCGCACCAAGCCCGGCGCGCACATCATCGGGGTCAACCTTGGCAAAGTTGGGAACCACAAAGCCGGCATTGCGACCAGAGGCCCCAAAGGCAATCTGATGCGCCTCGACCAGCACAACCGACACCCCCGCCTCTGCCGCGTGCAAAGCCGTCGAAAGACCTGCAAAACCACCACCAATCACCAACAGGTCAGCTTCCACGGCGCCGCTTAACGCGGCAAAGCCTGGCATTGGGGGGGCGGTGGCATGCCATAGCGTGGCGGGTCCGGTCATCCGGCTTTCCGCCTGCCAAAAAAGCCTTGCGGACGCCAAAGCAGGATCAGGCACAACATGACGCCAATTGACACGATCCTGAGCGAGGACGCCCGCGCCTGCCAATCGCCGGGCACGACGGCGGCGGTCAGCGTGCCAGAGCCAACCCAGATCGCCCAGACCACGATGGCCCCCAGAACAGCGCCCCGGTTTGACCCCGATCCGCCGACCATCAGCATCGCCCACACCTGAAAGGTCAGCGTGGGCAAATAGTTGTCGGGGGCGATGAAGCCGATGAAGTGCGCCTGAACCGCCCCCGCCAGACCCATGACGGCACCGCCCACCGCGAAAGCCTGAATCCGGTAGGATTGCGCGCTTTTGCCCAAGGCGATGGCAGCGCGCTCATCTTCTCGCAGGGCACGCAGCACACGACCCCACGGACTGCGGGATAGACGCTCCAGCGCCAGATAGACGCCGAGGGTCACCAAAGCGATGACACCAAGGTTGGCGAAGTTGAACAGCACCGGGTCAGATTGCACAGCAGCGAAAGGGCGGGGGATGAAGGCCACGCCGAACGGCCCGCCGGTCAGGCCTTGGGCGTTCAACGCTACCAATTGCACGACAACAGCCACGCCAAAGGTGGTGATCGCAAGATAGTCCGACTTCAGCCGCAGCGTGGCATAGCCGGTAAACGCCGCCGCCGCCGCCGTGACCAGTGCTGCGGCGAGCCATCCCAGAACAATCGGCCAGCCAAAGCCGCCGATCCGGTCCGGCGCATCCGGGGTGGTCAGGATGGCCGAGGCATAGGCCCCTATCGCCACAAACCCGGCAATGCCGACGTTGAAAAGGCCTGTCATCCCCCATTGCAGGTTCAACCCCAGCGTGATCAGCCCATAAATCAACGCGGTGGACAGGAAAAACGCGCCATAGCCCAGAAGGTCGATGATCATCGCTCTGCCACTCCAAACAACCCCATCGGACGGACCAGAAGCACGGCCATCAGGATGACAAAGGCCACCGCCGACCGCCACTCTGCGCCGACAAACTGCACGGCTGCCGATCCCGACAGGCCGATGATCAATCCACCCAACACCGCGCCGGGGACCGAACCGATGCCGCCCAGGATCGCGGCGGCAAAGATCGGCAGCAGCAAATCCAGCCCCATCAGCGGCCGGATTTGCACCAAGGTTCCGACCATCACGCCACTGGCACAGGCCAAGGCCGCGCCGATCACCCAAGTGGCGCGCACCACTGATGCCACGTCGATGCCCACGACCTGTGCAAGGGCGGGGTTCTGACTATAAGCGCGCATCTCGCGTCCCCTTTGGCTGCGCTGCATGAAAAGGTGCATGCCCGTGACCAGCGCCAGCGTCAGCGCCAGCAAAGCCACCTGATCCGCTGTGATCCTGATGCCAAAGCCCAACGGCACGGCCATCTGAATAGCGCGGGAGAAATAGGCCGGGCGAGAGGTGAAGATGAACTCCAACAGGTTGCGCAGCGCCATCGACGCGCCGAACGATGCCATGACAACGATGATCGACTGACCTCTGGCGCGCAGGCGGGCGAACAAGAGCCAGTCAAGCACCAAGGCCAGCAAGGCGGTCAGCGCCATCGCCACCACCAGCGCGGCAAGAAGCGGGACGCCGAACGACAGGGGCGCCATCGGGGTACTGCCGCCCAGAACGCCCACAACGGCCAATGCCGCATAAGCGCCCCAGGCCATGAAATCACCATGGGCAAAGTTGGAAAAGCGCAGGATGGAGTAGGTGAGGGTCACGCCAATCGCCCCCAACCCGATCATGGCGCCGGAGATCAGGCCGTCGAGCAGGAATTGCAGGCTCATCGGGCGCTCCGCTGGCCAAGGTATAGTTCTGCGATCAGCGGATTGTCCCAAAGCGTTGCGGCGGGGCCTTCATGAGCCTCGCGGCCTTCGACCAGCACATAGGCGCGGTCACCGATGGCAAGGGCGGCGCGGGCGTTTTGTTCGACCAGAATAATGGTCAAACCTTGTTCGCGGAATTCTTTCAGGCGGGCGAACACCTGGGTGACCAGTTTGGGTGACAGACCGGCAGAGGGTTCATCCAGCATCAGCACTCTGGGGTGGACGATCAGGGCACGGGCGACGGCGAGCATTTGCCGCTGCCCGCCCGACAGACTGCCGGCCATCAGGCCGCGCTGGACAGCAAGGTCGGGAAACATCTGAAACATCTCGGCCATGCGGGGCGCAACCTCGGTGCGGGGCAGAACACCTGCGGCGACCCGCAGGTTTTCCTCGACCGTCATCAGCGGGAAAATGTTCTCGGTCTGCGGCACAAAGGCGAGGCTGTGGCGAATTTTCAGATGGGCAGGCACCGCCGTGATGTCGCGGCCATCCAGCAAAACCTGACCGGCGGTGATTGGGACCAGACCGGCGATAGCTTTGATCAGGCTGGACTTTCCGGCGCCGTTGGGGCCGAGGATGACCACAATCTCCCCCTCGTCCGCGTGGATAGTCGCTCCCTTGACGATGGAAAGCCCCGGCTCATAGCCCGCCACCAGCCCCTTAACCTGCAAGACGTTCATGCGGCGACCCCGCCCAGATAAGCTTCGATCACACGGGGGTCGCGGGCGACTTCGTCTGGCCTTCCCTCGAACAAAAGGCCGCCTTGGGCCATCACCACGATGCGGTTGCACAGGCGGGACACCATGTCGATGTTATGTTCGATCAGCACAAAGGTGACGCTGCTGGCGTTGATCTGCTGGATGCGCGCAATCAAAACCTCCAACAAAGCAGGGTTCACCCCGGCGGCGGGTTCATCGAGAAGGATCACCTTGGGGTCGGCCATCATCACCCGCGCCAGTTCCAACAGCTTGCGTTGACCGCCAGACAGGATGCGGGCGGGGTCATCGGCAAGACGGCGCAAGGCGACGAGGTCAAGAAGGCCAAGCGCCTTTTCACGCGCCGCGCGTTCTTCGGCGGACACCCGGCCGGGCGCGGTGAAATTGGCCCAAAACCGCTCTCCGGTCTGGTCTTGGCGGGCGAGCATCATATTTTCCAGAAGGGTCAGTTCGGGAAACGGGCGCGGGATCTGAAATGTCCGCCCCATGCCGCCTGCCAGCCTGCGATGCGCGGGCTGGCCCGTGATGTCCTGCCCCATGAGGTGAATGGTGCCAGAGGTCGGCGCAACCGACCCGGCCAGCAGGTCAAACATCGTGGTTTTGCCCGCCCCATTCGGGCCGATCAGACCTAGCACCTCGCCCCGCCCAACCGTCAGGGACATGTCGCTGACAGCCGCAACCCCGCCGAACCGCTTGGTCAGATTGCGCGCCAGAAGCACCGGTGAAGCGGCCATATGGTCCCCAAAGTTTGATCTGTGATCACACTTGATTTGATCACAGTAGGAGCGTCTAATTCCCCAATCAAGATGATTCGGAGTTGGACAGGACATGGCGGAAGCGGCGGCTGGGCTTGCTCCGGTGGGGCGCGATACGGTGCAGGACCGGGTCTATACCGAACTGCGGCGCGCCCTGATCGGCGGACTGTTTGCGCCGGGGCAGGTGCTGACGATCCGCCAACTGGCCGATGCGCTGATGACATCGACCATGCCGGTGCGCGATGCTTTGGGGCGGCTGATCACAGAGCGGGCGCTGGAAATGCTGCCGAACCGGTCGATCCGCGTGCCGCCGGTGACGCTGGACCGTATTCAGGACCTTCTGCGCGCCCGTGTGCTGATCGAGGGCGAGGCGATGGCATTGGCCGCTGGCCGCATGACACCCGCCCTGTTGGCCAATATCCGCGCCATCATGGCTGGATGGAGCGATATGCGACAGGGTGCCACTGCCGCGTCGGTCGACCGCGAGGCCGCACTGAACCAGAACTTCCATTTCGAGATCTACCGGGCGTGCGGGTCGACCATCCTGCTGCCAATGATCGAAAGCCTGTGGCTGCAATCGGGTCCCTTCACCCGCGCCGCGATCTTTGCGTTCTCCGAGGCTGGCGCGCAGGACGCCGCCCGCTTTCACCACGACATTCTGCACGCGCTGGAAACTGGCGATGGCGCTGCCGCGCGGGCCGCTTTGGTCGCCGATATCAGCCGCCCCTTCGCCTATCTTAAAGACAAATTTGGACAGGAGGCCGCATGACGTTGCGCATCCAATCTACCGCCGCTGGCCTGGATGTGGTGGCTGAATTGCTACCGGGAAAGGCCCCTGACAATGTAGCTTTCCTGACCCGCTATCTGGCCACGCCCCGCATTGTGCCGGGCATCCATGCGATGTGGACGGGGCCAGAGATTTCGTGCCCGATCCCCGCGCCGCATTTGCTGGGCGCAGATTATGCCCAAGCCTTGCCGCCGGAAAACGCCACTTTGCATCCTCAACCCGGGGATATTGTGCTGGCCTATGTGCCCGCCCGGATGTGGGGTGGGTCGCCCGATCCGGTTTTTGACATCGGCCTGTTCTATGGCCCCGGCGCGCGGATGTTCTTTCCCATCGGCTGGCTTGCCGGATCCGTCGTGGGTCAGGTGGTGCCGGGCGACCGTACCGCCTTGGCGGAGGCTTGCGGGCGGATACGGCGCAGCGGCGCGTTCGACGTTACCTTCAGTCTGGAGCCATGATGGACGACGGATTTGAACTGTTTGACTTGCGGGTGGAGATTATCGCGCCACCGGATGCCAAGATTTACTGCGGCAAGGTGGGGGATTGGTTTGAACTGCGCGGCGAGCAACTGCATCTGCCGCCCGGCCAAAGCTTTTCGATCTATTCGCTGTCCTCCATCTTGCCACTGCTGCCTGCCAAGCAACGCATGACCCATCCGCATGACTGGATGACCTCTGACGCCGAAATCGCCTGCCCGGATCCGAATTGCCCCAGCCGTTTGAAAATCACCCGGATTGGGCGGCGGCTGTTTTCTCATGCGGACACCACAGCCGTGCCGCTGCCTTCGATTGCATCTGAGGTGGAGGCACCATGAGCGTGGCGCGTATCGAACTTCGGCCCGGGTACGGCATCTCTCGGGTGATCCGCGGGGGCTGGCAGTTGGCGGGCGGCCATGGTGCGGTGGATGGACCGGCGGCGGTGGAAGATATGATTGCCTTTGCCGAAGCGGGGATCACCACCTTTGACTGTGCCGACATTTATACCGGGGTGGAGGACCTGATCGGCGCGTTTCGCACCACCTATGCCAACCGCTGTGGCGCGGAGGCTGCGGCAAGGGTTCGGGTGCACACCAAGCTGGTGCCGGACCTGTCGCGACTGGCGACCGTGGATCGGGCTTATGTGCGCGGCATCGTCGAAACCTCGCTCAAACGTCTGCGGATGGAACGGCTTGACCTCGTGCAGTTCCACTGGTGGGATTACGATGTGCCACGCTATCTTGACGCGGTGGGTTGGCTGAACGAGATGCTGCTGGAGGGGAGGGTGTCGCAAGTGGGCGGCACCAACTTTGATACCGCGCGGACGTTGGAGATTATCAAGGCCGGCGTTCCACTTTTGTCGATGCAGGTGCAATACAGCTTGCTGGACGTACGGCCTGAACGGTTGCTGGCGAAGGCGGCGCAAGATCACGGCATGTGGATTTTCTGCTATGGCACGGTGGCGGGTGGCTTTCTTGGTGATCGTTGGCTTGGGAAGGTCGAACCCCTGCACCCATTGGAAAACCGCTCACTCACCAAATACAAGTTGATCATTGACGATTTTGGCGGGTGGGACATGTTCCAAGCTTTGCTGCAAGCCCTGCGGAAGATTGCCGACCGGCACGACACAGATATTGCTACCGTGGCGAGTGCTGCGATGCTCAGTCGCCCCTCTGTCGCTGCCGTCATCATTGGTGCCCGAAACCGCAGCCATCTGCCGCGGAATGTGGCGATTTCCAACCTTGCGCTGACCGAACGCGACCTGACCGAGATTGCCGCCGTGAAAGGTCAGACGCCTGAAGGTGACACCTACAGTCTGGAGCGTGACAGGTCTGGCCGCCACGGGTCCATCATCAAATACAACCTCAACGCCGAGAGTTGAAGGAATACCGCAGCGCTTGCCCAGCGTGGCGGACAACAGACCAAGGGCATGACCCAAACAACAGTGAGGACTTTCCATGAAACGAACCCTATTTGCCACCGTCGCAGCGCTGGCCCTGATCCCCGGAGCCTCTTTTGCATGCGACATCACAGTGGGCCTTGTGCTGGAACTGACCGGAGAGGCTGGTGCCTATGGTCAGGCCGGCGCGAAGTCAGTCGAGATGGCGTTTCGCGACCTGAACGACGCCGGCGGTGTCGCAGGATGCACGCTGAAAACCGATACGCGTGACAGCCAGACGCAGGCCAATGTCGCAGTGGATGCGGCTACCCAACTGGTGCAGGTGGCGCATGTGCCCGCAATCATCGGCGGCATCATCAGCCCGATGTCGATTCCGATGCTGACCTCGGTGACCGGCCCCGCCCATGTGCTGCAAGTCTCGCCCGCTTCGTCTTCGCCGACGTTGACGGCCTTGGGGCGCGACGGAAAGACCAACGGCGTGTTTTTCCGCACCATTACCTCTGACGCGTTGCAAGGTGTTGCGGCGGCCAAGTTTGCGATTGACAACAAGATGATGAAGATCGTGATCATCCATCAGAACAACGACTTCGGCGTCAATCTGGTCAAAGAGTTCAGTGACCCTTACAAGGCTTTGGGCGGGACGGTGATCTCTGTGACGCCCTACAATGCCAAGCAATCCGACTACGCCGCTGAAGTCACTGCCGCGATGGCCGGGTCACCGGATGCGCTGTATCTGATCTCTGACCCGGTCGATGGGGCCACCATTGCCCGGCAGTGGGTCAGCCAGGGCGGCGTGCAGAAGTTCCTGCTGAATGACGGGATGAACAGCGATGACTTCATCACGGCGGTGGGCAAGGAATATCTGGGGCAGGCGTTCGGCACGTCGTCGGGCACCGTGGCTTCTGCCTCGACCGAGTATTTCAACGCCAATTACAAGGCGTTCTCGGGCATTGACCCTGCCGCTCCTGCCGCTGACCGCAGTTATGACGCCGGTGTGCTGGTTGGGCTGGCGATTGCAATTGCCGGCGGGCCGGATGCGGCGAAACTTCCTGACGCCATCCGCAAGGCGGTGGACCCGGCTGGTGCGGTGATCCATGCGGGCAAGGACGAGTTCGCCAAGGCTTTGGCGCTGATCAAAGCCGGGAAAGCCATCCGCTACGAAGGCGTGATCGGTCCGGTCAACTTTGACCAGTTCGGTGACATCGCAGGCCCGTTCCGGCTGTGGCAGATCGTGGACGGCAAGGTGACCACTGTCAGCGAGATGACGACGGCGGATGTTGAGGCTGTGAAGGCCAAGGTGAAATGACGTATGGGGCCGAGGGGGGGGGGCGCCCTCTCGGCCCTGCTTTGCCGGAATTTGCGTCGGGTCAACCACTGTGAAATCCGGCAGCACTTGTCGCGGGCCAGCTTTGGGCACGCCAGTCTGGACGGGAACCGGGGGAAACTCGGCAGTTTTTCCGGCGACAAAATCGGTGGCAATCTGATCGCCGACCATCAGGGTTGCCGCCTCCGGTTTGCGAACGACAGCCAGCCCCATTTTGATCATCTGCCGCCCCGGTTTGCCGTTTGTCACAGGCGTTCGGCCAGAGGCACGAGCCTTGACGGGGCGCCCGCGCGCATGAGGCCGGCATGGTTCTCGACCTGAACCTTCTCCCAAGCCCGACGCCGACGGCAGGTTAGCGGCTGGACAACGCAATGGCTGCACGACTGCTGGAAACGGCGGTTGTCGAAGCGCCCCTTGCCGATGAAGACCGCTTCGACTGCCGTCTTCATGTTGTCGTCGGTGCCCGGGTGCAGGTGCCATTGAGGAAGGAAAACGCCCGGTCTTGGGCATCAAAAACCATCTCCTGACTCTCTCGCAGATAGGCCCGCCCCATCGGCTTTACACATGACACTTGTCGTCTTCGCGGCCATGTCGCAAGGACACCATGCCGCCGTGGCAGGGCCGGAGATCTGCCAACTTCACGGTCACCGCACGCCGATCCCGCGAACGTCCTGAACGGGCGCGTTTTTCTGCCGGGTCATGGTGCCTGCATCGGGTCAAGGCAAATCAGGAGGGGCCGATTGTCCCAGCCGATTTGGCAGCAAAGCAGAAGCAAATCAGAACCGACGTGCCCGCCCGATCCGGGACACGCCGCAATTGGCCCCCAACCGTTGTCGGGGGCCGTTGGGGGTTACAGGTTCACTCACCCGGGCCTTTGCAGGCGATGATCTGGTCCATCGAATAGGTGGTC
>JBBRLL010000065.1:0-17666 GCA_038231395.1 Rhodobacterales bacterium | reverse complement strand
GCGGTCAGAAACGCTGATGGATGTCGGGATGGCCGCGCTGTACTCGGAACAGGCCGTGCGGTCGGGCATGACCACCAACAAGGCCGACATGATCTTTGCCAGCCTGCCCTACCGGATTCTGCACGAATTCCAGATCCCGCTTTATGCCCAGATGAAGGAACGCGATGCGGACTTTTATGCAGGCTTGGAAAAGGCCGGGTTCTGGCTGGATTGGGGCGACGACAATTCGGGTCTGTTCATGAAGTACCTGCGGCGCGGGTCGGGGTATTACATCGACGTTGGCGCCAGCCAACTGATCATCGACGGCAAGATCAAGCTGGCGCATGGCAATGTGCGTGAGGTCACCGAGGACTCTGTGGTGCTGGAAGACGGCACGGTGCTGCCCGCCGATGTGATTGTCTATGCCACCGGATACGGGTCGATGAACGGCTGGGCCGCCGACCTGATCGGGCGCGATGTGGCGGACAAGGTGGGCAAATGCTGGGGCCTTGGGTCTGCTACGACCAAAGACCCCGGTCCTTGGGTGGGCGAACAGCGCAACATGTGGAAACCGACGCAACAGAACGGTTTGTGGTTCCACGGCGGCAACCTGCACCAGTCGCGCCACTACTCGCAGTTCCTGTCCCTGCAGATCAAGGCAAGGATGGAGGGCATCGCGACCCCGGTTTACGGCCTGCCTGAGACCTATCTGCTCAGTTGAACTTACCTCATCCCCCTGCGCCACCGCGCGCCGGGGGATGCTGACGTCTGACAGGCCGCGCCCTTGCGCCCAAAAGGCCCTGCCGCAGATCAGTAACGATCTGGCGACGGTCACTGGCCGTGCCAGATTCTACGGTTTGGCGGCCGTCTGCCCTTTGCCGCTGCATGCCAGAGAGCTGCGGGTTTTCGATCCAAAGCCGTCAAGCGCCCGCGATGGACCCTCGCTCGTGCCGTGCCCGAAACCTTGGGTGTGCCACTTCTGTCCAACGATTGAACCCGCTGCGCCGTTACCAATCCCACCGCCTTTGCCAGAGAATGGTCGGAAAGCACGTGCCGCCGCGACAGAAAGGCGCGGGCGGCGATGCTGGTGCGGTTCAGGGTCGTCCCTTACGACAGGATTGTTCGCACCCTCTTTTGGTCATCCAACAAGATCAGCGCAACACGGTCTGTCGTAGTGATCTGCCGCTGAAACCAACAAGGTGGCTCGCGCTTTTGGATGCTACAGTGCCACCAGAATTGAGCGGTCGCGGATCTGCATGCCGAAGCCGGGGGCGTCGGGGATCTTCATTTTGCCGTTGACCGGAACCGGCTCTCCGACGAACAGATCGCCGAACACCGGCTGGATCGACTTGCCGTCAGGGCTGGCGGCGACGTATTCGCAGAACGCCGGGCCGGTCTGGCTGGCGATGAAATGATAGGAATAGGGCCCGCTGCCGTGCGGCACCACCGGCGTATCATAGGCCGCCGCATGGGCCGCAATGCGCAGCGTTTCGGTCAGCCCCCCTACCCACATCACGTCAGGCTGAAGGATGTCGATGGTGCGTTCGGCAATCAACTGGCGAAAGCCGTAGCGGGTGTATTCATGCTCTGCCGTGGTCCATTTCAGCGTCGGATGAGCGCGCTTGATGTCACGGTAGCCGTCGTTGTCTTCCGGCGATAACACCTCTTCCCACCAATGGATGTTCAGCGGTTTGGCAGCCTCTGCCAGACGGATGGCGTAGTTGACCGTCAGCGACATGTAGCAATCCACCATCAGCGGGAAATCCGGCCCGACAGCAGCCCGGTGGCGCCCCAGAAATTCGAGGTTCTTCTTCATCCCCTCTTCGCCGTCGAAATGTGAATGGGGCAGCGGCACTTTGGCTCCCCAAAAGCCAAGCGCCTTGATCGCAAGGGGTTCGGGCGTCGTGCAATAGAACGTAATTTCCTCGCGGCTGAGGCCGCCGATCAGGTTGTAAACCGGCTCGCTGCGCACTTTGCCCACCAGATCCCACAGCGCCAGATCGACGGCGGAAATCGCCATGATCGTCAGGCCTTTACGTCCGTAGGGCAGGGAGGCCCGGTACATCTCGTCCCAGATGCGATTGATGTTGCGGGCATCCTCGCCGATCAGGAAGCGCGCGAAATGGTGCTTGACCAACCAGGCAGCCGGAACCCCGCCCGACCCGGTGGCCACACCAACAGTACCGCCTTCCGTCTCAATCTCAACCACCAGTGCACCCAGGACGCCGATGCCCCAGGTGGAACGTTTGTCGCGGTATTTGGCATAGCCTGACATCGGGTTGGCAATCAGGCTGTCCACCAGCCAATGCTTGTCCCCGTCGGGCTTGAAATAGGTGCCCCCCTTGGCAGAGTCGGCCAAAGTAAAGACCCGTATATCCTTGATCCTGAAAGCTTTGTTCATGGCAGATCCATCCTCTGTCTGAGAGGCTTCAGAACGAGCGCGTGGTTTGGATGGCATTGTACGATGGCGGGCCTTAAGGCGCGCCGGCGTTTGGTGATCGCCGCACCGGCCACGGCATCCAGCGCGTGCGTTAGAATGCCGCACCTTTGGCCATCCGCCGGATCAAGCCAGATCGCGTCGTGGGAAGCGCCCAACCTTTTCAGCGCAACACGTCGTTCACGAAAAACCTCATCACGCCCATTTTCATATGCGGCGGCGTGGTCGGGACAATCATTCATGCGCAAGGCCATGGGGTCTGGCATCTGGTTCTCTTTCATCGCAGTCGCATCTGGGCCATGGTTTGCAGGGTGGAGTGGCGGACGTGTTCCAGATGGCTGCGGTAAGCCTCGACGGCACCAGTGGCATTTTTGGCCACGACCGCCTCGGCAACTGCGATGTGCTGGCGCACACTGGTTTCGATGTTGCCTGGCACCGTGCTTGCGATACGGCGGACATCAAGCCGCAGGTCGTAAAGCCCCTGCGCCAACGCGCCTAGCAAAGCGTTGTTCGCACCGCGGTTGAGCATTTGATGAAATTCGACATCCAGTAGCCGGAACGCAACCGGATCATTCTGAAGCTTGCCGCCATCGACCGCGAGTTTAAGGATTCGCTGCCGCATCTCTTGCGAGGCGCGTTCGGTACAAAGGCGGACGAGTTCGCAGTCGACGACACTCCGGGCCTCGATTTGTTCGCCGACGTCAAAATCTGCCACGCTGAGCATGGCATTGAACGGGGCCACCAAACGCGATGGCGACAGGTCGGTGACCGTGTAGCGGCCGCCCTGACGGCTTTCCAGCACTCCCATGATGGTCAGCGCCTTCAGCGCCTCGCGCAGCGGCGGACGGGAAATTGCGAAAGCGATGGTCATTTGGGCTTCGGTTGGCAACCGGTCGCCGGACTTGAGATTTCCCGACTTGATCATGTCCATGATCCGGTTGGCGACCTGCTCGGAAATCGAGCGGCGGTCAAGTTCGGGGCCGCCGAAACTTACGGGCGGCGGCGGGCGTTGACCGGCGGCGATCAGCTGTTCAAAGGCATCCGGCGGGCCGGTTCCGGCGACGACATTCGGATCATTGGGGCGCAGGCCGCTCATGTCACAATCCAAGCCGGTAGAACTTATTGGCGTTGTCGCGGTAGATAGCCCGGGTTTCGGTTTCCGACAGGCCCAGATCCGAAAAGGCGCGGTCCAGAACCGCGACCCATTCGGTCATCGTGGTTGCCAGATGTAAAATGGGGTAGTCGCCGGCAAAGATCGTGCGGTCCGGGCCGAACGTCTCTAACGTCGCTGCAATATAGGGGCGCAGGTCAGCTTCGGTCCAGTGATCAAGATCCGCCGCAGCCGGCAGGTCCGACAGTTTGATCCAAAGGTTTTTGTGCTTGGCCAGGAACGCCATGTCATCGCGGAACTGCGCAATGGCGCCTTGCCTGATGCCAGGCTTGCCACAATGGTCAAGGATCAGCGGCACATCGGGCACGCGCAAAACAAATTCACGGACGATATCCATCTGCGCGTAGTTCACATTGATCTCAAAATGCCAGCCGAATTTGTTGAGAAGGGTCACGCCTTCGATAAAGCTGTCGGACAGGGTCAATGCACGGGGATCGCTGTCAAATTCGACGATGCGGCGGATGCCTTTGACCATCGGGTGACGGTCGTGCATCTGGCGCAACATCGGTTCAACCTTGTTGCCCCATTCCAGCGGAGCCATCGGCACAATGCCGCGAAGGCGTGGATCGCGTTTGGCTTCAGTTTCGACGAATTCGATTTCTTCGATATACTGCCCGCCATCCGTCCAGAAGTCGGCGTAGCACTCCAGAAACACCATCGCCTCGATCTCCAGCGCGCCGCAATCGCGCTGATAATCTTCGATGTGATAGGGGTGGTTGAACAAGGGGCTCGCTTCGAAAGCAGAGTAGCGCAGCTGCTTTTGGTCCCAGATGTGCAGATGGGTGTCGATGATCGGGAAGTCTGGCATGGCGTCCCCTTGGCGGGTTGTTCCGAAATTGGCATCCGATGGCTGCAAGCTCTGATTGGCAGAACCACTGAACAGTTCCGCGACGATACGATGGCAAGCTGGGTCAGCTTTTACACATGACCCGCAGGATGGGCTACATTTTCAAAACTTGTCAAAGGAATTTTTGTCTGACAAGTTACGACATGACGTTAAGCAACCGGGTCGATAGCGTAGGGCGTGACATCGTGAAGAACGGGCCAAGGGCGGCGCAGAAAATTCCCACCCGGTCTTGTTGAGCCCGGTGCTTCGCGGCGTCGGCGTTCGGTCTGGAATGAACGCCTGTCCGGTCTGCAAAAGCACCATGCCATCGCGCATCGTGGCCTTCTATCTGCGCGATTATCGTCGATTCAGAATCGTTGACACAAAAGGGCAACCGCGCAACTATCTATTCTGGAACAAGGCGTTCCACATGTGGAACGCAGTAAAACCGTGCTACTGACCCTCCACGCCTGTCCAGCTTGGAGAGGTACTTTCAAACGCGCGACCGTTGCAGGCTCGTCTTCCGTCCAGAATTCCCATGTCAAATCAGGATAAACCGACTGATGTCCACCGTGGCGCGTGCTTTCAGGATCATTGGCAAACTGGCGCAGGATGGTGCGGCCGGCACCCGCAGTCTGGCAAAGGCGCTTGAACTGCCGCTTGGCTCCACCCATCGCCTTTTGGCCGATCTTGCAGAGCAGAACGTGATTGAACAATCAGCGGATGGGAATTGGCAGCTGTCTTTTCGCCTGCTTGAAATTGTTGATCTGCAGATCGACCTTGTTGGCTTTCCGCGCATGGCAAGGCCCTACTGTGATGCGCTGGCCAAGTTTTCGGGTGAGACGGTCAATATCAACGTCCTGTCGAATTTGTCCTGTGTCTGCATCGACAAAGCGCGCGGCAATGAGTCCATGCGGTTTGACTGGCGGATTGGTTCCCGCGGCCCGCTGCATTGCGGCGGCAGTGCGAAGGCCATGCTGGCCTATCTGGCGCCTGCCGATCTTGCATTGGTCATGGCAGGACCGATGCAGTTTTTCAACGGCAACACAATCACTGATCCTGAACAGCTTGAGGCGGAGGTGGCGCGGATCAGGGCGCGTGGGTATGCCATAGATGCAGAGGAAATTGTCATGGGTGTCTTCTGCGTCGGCGTGCCGATCCTTGGGCGAACCGGAACGCCGGTTGGCGCCATCAGCGTGTCTGGCACGACACCCAAAGTCCCGGGACCCGACCTGCAACCACTGGTCGAGCGGCTTCACGTCGCCTGCCATGCCGTCAGCCAGCGTCTGGGCTACGCCGGGCTGTGGCCGCCCGATGCCAGAGCGTTTCAGACAGCATGAAACCCGTTTCCGCCTTCAAATTTTCGACCAAGAGTGCCGCATGAAGATTGTCAGCATCAAGGCTTTTGCGATCAGGAACCCGATTGCAGGCGGGGTCTATGAACCCAAAGCCGGTGAAACCGCGATCCGCAGGCCGCCCTGGACCAAGGATGCAGAGGTGGCAAACCCGATGTCGCGCTATCCAAAGTACAAGGCGCTCCGGTCCAGTTGGCATGGAAATTTCCCGGCGGTCGGCTGCTTGGTGACGGCAGACGACGGCAGTTGGGGTTTTGGCGTCACGGGATACGGCCTGCCGGTTATCAGCATCATCAATGACCATCTTGCCCCGCTGTTGTTGGGTGAAAACCCGATGGCGACGGACAGGCTTTGGGACATGATGATGCGGATGACGTCGCCGTATTCCCCAATCGGGATTGCGTCCTATGCGATCAGCGGCATTGATTTAGCACTTTGGGACCTGAAGGGAAACATGCTCAAGACGCCGGTCTATGAACTGGCGGGCGGTCCGGCACGAGAGAAACAGTTTTGCTACTCAACCGGGAATGACACCGACTGGTTCATGGAACTTGGGTTCAAAGCCACCAAACTTGCCTGCCCATACGGCACATCTGACGGCCTTTCCGCCATCACGAAGAACGAGGATTTCGTTGCCAAGACCCGCGATTTCATTGGCGCGGACGTCGAACTGATGCTGGACTGCTGGATGGCCTTCGATGTGGAGTTTGCGGTGCGGCAGGCCGAACGACTGCGGCCTTACGGTCTGAAATGGATTGAGGATTGCCTGATCCCCGAGAATATGAGCGCGCATCGTGCCTTGCGGCACCGCCTGCCTTGGCAGACCCTCGCCACCGGGGAACACTGGTACACCCCCTACACATTCTTTGACGCGGCCAAGGAGCGTCTGGTCGACATCTTTCAGCCCGACATCAATTGGGTCGGCGGCTTTACGGCCTGCCAGCGGATTGCGGCCATCGCGGACTCCGCCGGGTTGGAGGTGATCTTGCACGCTGGCATGAACACGCCTTACGGCCAGCATTTCAGCTATGCCAACACCAACACCCGCTGGGGCGAATTCTTTGTGGGCGGTGCTCCGGGTGTGCCCTTGCCGCGCACCCACAGCTATCCCGGCATGGCCACCCCGGTTGACGGCTGGTGCGTGCCGTCGGACGCGCCGGGCTTTGGCCATGGCCTGACCCTCGATGCCATCGCACAGATGACGACACTTGTCTGAGACCTGACGTGAAACCACCAATGGGAGGAACTGATGTCTAAACCTAAACTGCTCACAGCGCTTCGTGGAGGAATTGCTGCGTTCGTGCTGATCTCAACTGCCGGGTTTGTGGCGGCACAAGATGTCGCCGACATGCCGCGCAACCAGACGCTGGTCCTGACCCCTTGGGGTGACCAGCCGGCCCAGTTTGCCAACATAGACAACTGGAACCCCTACCTGACCTCGATCACCAAACAACGCGACGTGATGGAGTATACTGTCAACGAAGAGCTGTTCTACACCAACCTCAACACCGGCGATCTGGTCCCGTGGCAGGCCAAAAGCTTTGCCTACGCGCCAGATTTCAAGAGTGCGACCATCACTCTGCGCGACGGTGTGACCTGGGCTGACGGCAAGGCTTTCACCTCGGCTGACGTGAAGTTCACGCTTGAAAGTGTGCGCGACGCGGCGGCAGCGCTCAATGGCTCTGCCGCGTATCACGAGTGGATCGCCAAGGTCGACACGCCCGACCCGCTGACCGCCGTCATCACATTCACCAAGCCGGCCCCGCGCTTTATCCGCGATTACCTGGCACTTGGCCATGAAAACCACTACCCGATCCTGCCGCAGCACATTTGGCAGGGCAAAGACCTCGCCACCTTTACCAACTATGATGCCGCCCAAGGACTGCCGATGGGAACCGGCCCCTACAAGCTGGTCAGCACATCGACCAATCAGCAGATCTTCGATCGTCGTGACGACTGGTGGGGGGCCAAGACCGGCTTCCAGCCTGCACCGGCCCCCAAACGCATCATCCTGACCCCGGTTTCAAGCGACGAGGCGATGGGACAGCTCCACATTGCCAATCAGGTCGATGGCGGTCGGCAACTTCTGATCGGCACGTTCGAGGCGGCGCAGACCCAGAACCCGGCCCTCGCCTCGTGGAATACCTCAGGTCCGGTCTGGGGTGCCCCGGACGGTTGCGACTATTCGCTGGTCTTCAACGCGCTTAAAGCGCCGTGGAACGACGTAAACCTGCACTGGGCTGTCAACAGCGCGATTGACCGGGGGCAGTTGAGCCAGATCGGCTACGAAGGTTCCGATCACCCGGTCAGCTTCGCTTTCTCTGGTTATATGTCGGGCAAATACGTCCCCGCAGGCGGCCCGCTGCAAGCGGTGATCGACAAATCCGGGGTGGCCAATCACAGTCAGGAACTGGTCGACAAATACATGGCTGCTGCGGGCTATGCCAAGAACGGCGATGGCTTCTGGGCCAAGGATGGCAAGGTTCTGGAGTTCAAGGTCCGGGTTCCCGCCTTTATCCAGCCTATTCAGGCGCCGCTGACCCAGCAACTCAAGACCGCCGGGTTTAACGCCATCTCGGCCGCCGTGGACGATACCTGGCTGCCCGACATCACCTCCGGCAACTTCGACACCCTGGTCTTTGTGCATTGCGGCAGCCTGTCAGAGCCGCTTGAGACCTTGCAGCACTACCACAGCAAGTTTTCGCGCCCCTTGCCGGAAGCTGCGCCGAACCTGATTGCGGCCTCTCGCTACAGCAATCCGGAGTATGACAAGATCATTGACCGGATGGACGCTGCCCCGGCCGATCCTGACCCCAAATCGGCCTATATGCAGGATGCCGCGGCCGCGCTGACCATCGCACTGCGGGATCTGCCGCAGATCGACATGCTTGAAGAGTTGCACGTCGTCACGTTCAACAACACCTATTGGACCGGCTGGCCCTCGGCTGCTGACCCCTACGTCGCGCCCTACACCCCGTGGGAGGCGTTCAATCTGGTGATCCACCACCTCAAGCCTTCCGGAAAATAACCGGCTGCACCAAACCTTCCGGGCGGCATCAATCCGCCCGGAGGAACCAAACCCCAAAACGCAGGGCCACGCCTGATGTCACCCGAGCTTGTTCGATACGTTACCCGGCGGGTGATCCAGTTGATGCTGGTGATATTTGTGGCGGTCAGCGTGAACTTTCTGATCCCGCGACTTTTGCCCGGCGATCCGGTCGCCACCGCTTTGGCCCGGCTTCAGACTGCCGGGGGCGGCCAGTCCCTTGATATTGAGGCGGTGTCCAAGGCCTATCGGGCCAAATACGGGCTGGATCAGCCGATGCTCGCGCAATATCTGAACTACTGGGGCGACCTTTTCCGGCTTGATCTTGGCGTGTCATTTGCAAATTTCCCCGAAAAAGTCACGACCAAGATCATCAGCGCGCTGCCTTGGTCGGTGGGCCTGCTGAGTGCGGCCACACTTTTTTCCTTTGTGACCGGATCGTACCTTGGTGCCCGTCTGGCGTGGCCCGGCGCGGGGCGGTTGATCCGTTCGGTGGTGCCGGGCATGATGGTGCTGGCGGCAGTGCCGTTCTATCTGCTGGCCATCATCCTTGTGTATATCTTCGCCGTCCAGTTGCGCTGGCTTCCGCCGGCCGGCGGGGTGGAAACCACCCGGATCATGCGGCTTGATCTGACCACCCTGATGGACGTCCTGCGCCACGCTGTCTTACCCTTTGCCGCCATCTCTTTGGGCAATATCGGGTTCTGGGCCTTGGGCATGCGCAGTCAGACCGTTTCAGTTTTGGGCGAGGATTATATCACATTCGCAGAATCCAAAGGGCTTAGCCCGCGCCGGGTCTTCTTTTGGTACGGCATCCGCAACGCCTTCTTGCCACAGATCACCGCGCTGGCCTTGTCGCTGGGGGCAGTGGTGTCCGGGGCCATTCTGGTCGAGGTCATCTTCAACTATCCGGGCCTCGGGACGCTTTTGTACGTCGCGATCCGGGGGCAGGATTACTATGTCATTCAAGGGGTTGTGTTGGTGTTGATCGTTACGCTGGCTGTCATGTTGTTCATCGTGGACCTGATCTATCCGCTTCTGGACCCAAGGATCAGACTATGACTGACGCCGCGCTCAACCGCAGTTCGCGCCGCAGGGCATCGCGGATCGATGCAACGCTGATCATCGGTGTTATTTTGCTGGGAATGATCCTGTTGATCGCGGTCCTTGGACCTTTGCTAAGCAATCAGGCACTTGCGCAGGTTGGAGCGGTGCCGCCGCGCAAGCCTCCAAGCGCCGCGTTCCTTCTGGGCACCGATGCGCAGGGGCGCGACATGCTGACCCTGATGCTGAACGCCACGCCCAACACGCTGAAAATGGGGCTGGTTGCCGGTGTGATCGGAGTTGGCTTCGGAACGCTGGTCGGGCTGATTGCCGGGCAGTTCGGCGGCTGGATCGATACGATCGTCAGCGTGATTTCAGATTCGCTGATGACAGTTCCGGCCATTGCCATTCTGGTGATCATTGCGGGCAATGTCGGGCAGATGACCACATGGATCATGGCCCTTGTTGTCGCCTCACTGTCATGGATGTTCACGGCCCGCACCGTCCGCGCACAGGTTTTGACGGTCAAGGAACGCGGCTATGTGGAGGTCGCGCGGGTCAATGGCGAGGGCCCGGTGGAAATCCTGTTCCGGGAGGTCATGCCCAACGTCGCACCCTATATTCTGGCAAGTTTTGTGGGCACGGTCAGTTCGGCGATCCTTGCGACCATCGGGCTGGAGGCGCTCGGTCTGGGCGCGCAGAACGAAATGACGCTGGGCAACACGATCTACTGGGCGCAGCAAGCCTCCGCCGTCTTGCGCGGCTTTTGGTGGTGGTGGGCGCCGCCCATCGTGATGATTGCGATGATCTTCGTCGGCCTGTTTCTGACATCGGTGGGCTTTGACCGCTTTGCCAATCCGCGATTGGGCAGGGAATGACCGTCCCTGAACCCATCCTCAGGGTTGAGGCGCTGGAGGTGCAGTATGACACCGCCGCTGGTCCGGCCAGAGCGGTCGATCAGGTGTCATTCAGCCTGCGCCCCGGCGAAAGACTTGGGCTGATCGGCGAGTCCGGGTCGGGCAAAACCACGATGGCCACCGCCCTTTTGCGCCTGACCCGCGCCCCGGGGCGGATCGCGGGGGGCAAGGTCTGGCTTGGCGGGCGGGACATCATGACCTTGTCGCCGCAAGACCTGCGGGCGGTCAGGCTGCGCGACATCGCGATGATACCGCAGGGCGCCATGAGTTCGCTGAACCCGGTACTGCGGGTCAAAGCGCAGATCGCTGACGCGGTTGCAGCGCATGAACCCGGGATTGGCCGGGTCGCCATGGCAGCGCGGATCGCAGCCCTTATGACACGCGTCGGCCTTGACCTTTCGGTGGCCGAACGTTTTCCGCATGAACTGAGCGGCGGCATGAAACAACGCACGGTGATGGCGATTGCCACGTCTTTGTCCCCCAAGGTCATCGTGGCCGATGAGCCGACAAGTGCGCTTGATGTCGTCGTACAGCGGCAGGTGATGCAGACTTTGGGGCGCTTGCAGACAGGGATCGGCGCAGCTGTGGTCTTGATCGGCCATGACATGGGCCTGATCGCGCAGTTTGCCGACACGGTGGGCGTCATGTATGCGGGCCGTCTGGTCGAGATCGGGCCGGTCGCCGCGATGATTTCGGCCCCACGACACCCCTATACCCGCCTTCTGATCGACAGTCTGCCCGGGATTGATGTGAAGCGCCAACTGACCGGCATTGCGGGCCTGCCACCCCGCCTGTCCGATATGCCGCCGGGATGCGCGTTCGGGCCCCGCTGCCCCTTGGTCCATGCCGCCTGCACCAGATCGGTTCCGGTCTTGCAACCCCTTGGCCCCGATCATTCCGCGGCCTGCCATCTTTACCCGGAAGCCTCGTCATTGCCGCCGATGGTACCAAAAACAAAGGTCGCGTCATGAGCGTGCCGCTGATCGAACTGCGCGACGTCCGTCAAAACTACGGGGCCTTTACCGCTTTGGACACCCTGAGCATGAGCGTGCCCGACACAGCAGCAACCTTGGCCATCGCGGGCGAAAGCGGCAGCGGCAAGACAACCCTTGCGCGGATCATGCTGGGGTTCATCAAGCCAACCGCGGGCCAGGTGCTGTATCTGGGCAAGGATATCGCCACCATGTCCAAAGCCGAGCGGTTTCAGTTCGGGCGTGAAGTGCAGCCGATCTTTCAGGATCCGTTCAACGTGTTCAATCCGTTCTACCGCGTCGATCACGTCCTTACCACGCCGCTGCGCAAGTTCCGTCTGGCAAGCACCCCGACCGAAGCACGCGCGAAAATAGAGGATGCCCTGTCGCGGGTCGGGCTGCGGCCCCATGACACCCTGGGCCGTTTTCCGCATGAGTTAAGCGGGGGTCAGCGGCAAAGGATCATGGTTGCCCGCGCCGTGTTGCTGCGCCCGCGCCTGATTGTTGCAGACGAGCCGGTTTCGATGGTGGATGCCTCACTTCGCGCCACGATCCTTGACGAGATACGCGACCTCAACCGCGATCTGGGCATTGCCTTTGTCTATATCACCCATGACCTGACGACGGCTTTCCAGCTGTGCGATGATATTGTGGTGCTGTATCAAGGCCGCGTGGCAGAGGCCGGCGCGGTTGAAGATGTCATTGGCAATCCGCAGCACCCCTATTCAAAACTTCTGGTGTCCTCGATCCCGCTGCCCGACCTGTCGCGCCGTTGGGGTGACGATGATCTTCAGGCAGACCCGGAACAGGCCAACCGCGTCAGCAAAGGCTGTCGTTTTGCACCGCGCTGCCCTGCCGTGATGGACCGCTGCTGGACAACCGATCCTGCAAAGACCCGACCGTTGCCGCATCGGCTGCTGGCCTGTCATCTGGACGGGTCCGACAAGATGACGGGCAAGGATATCTCCACGGTCTGGAGTGGTCCACAACGCCGTCAGGACAAAGTTCAGGAAAATGAGCAAAGGAAACAGTTATGAATGCGATTGATCTCGCCGGACAGGTGGCCGTGGTGACAGGTGGCGCGCAGGGGATCGGTTTTGCGGTCGCGCAAAGGCTGGTGCAATCGGGTGCGCATGTTTGTCTTTGGGATCTGCGGGGTGATCTTCTGGAAAAGGCGACTGCCGCACTTGGCCCGGATAGCTCGTCACTCATCGTCGACATATCGGCCCCGGACTCTGTGGCGCAAGCCACCACTGCTGCCGAAGCGGCGAGGGGAAAGATCGACATTCTGGTCCATTCGGCGGGTATCGCGGGCAAGAATGCCCCGTTGGATGAGTATCCGATCGACGAATGGCAGCGGGTGATTGATATCAACCTGAACGGCACATTCTTTGTGAACCGCGCCGTGGTGCCGGGGATGAAAGCCCGCAACTATGGGCGGATCGTCAACATCGCGTCCGTCGCGGGCAAAGAGGGCAATCCGAACGCCTCCGCCTATGCGGCTGCCAAGGCCGGTGTGATTGGCCTGACCAAATCGTTGGGCAAAGAACTGGCCAAGTTTGATATTTCGGTCAATGCTGTGACACCTGCTGCGGCCAAGACACGAATTCTGGACGAATTGACCCCGGAATTCATCCAGTACATGCTGTCGCGCATCCCCCGCGGTCGCTTTCTGGAAGTCGCGGAAGCGGCGTCGATGATCGCGTGGTTGGTCAGCCGCGAGAACAGCTTTACCACGGCTTCGGTCTTTGACCTGTCGGGCGGGCGAGCGACTTATTAAGGACAAATCAGATGGACACCTTGCCTTCAACACCCCGGCAGGTTGGTAATACGGCCCTGCGCCTGCCGCGTCTGGGTCTGGGTACTGCCCATTTGGGTGGTATGTGGGGGCGGGTGCCCGCTGCCGTGGCGCAAGGTACGCTTGAAGCGGCCTGGGAAGTCGGGTTCCGGTATTTTGACACCGCCCCCGGCTATGGGCGTGGCCTGTCAGAGCATCGGCTGGGGTCGTTCCTGATTGATCAACCGCGTGACAGCTTTATCGTCACCACCAAGGTTGGCCGGGTGCTGCACCGGCCTGCCGACCTTGCGGCGTTCGACATCAGCCCGTGGACCGGCGGCCTGCGGTTCGAGATTGAGTTTACCTATACGTATGACGGGGTTATGCGCGCTTACGACCAAAGTCTGCAACGCCTTGGGCTTGATACCATCGACGCTCTCTTGATCCATGATCCGGACGAAGTCCTGCACGGTGATCAATTCGAGACCCGGATGCTGGAACTGGAACGCGGCGGGATCAAAGCGTTGGAGGCGCTGAAGGCGCAAGGTCAGATCAAGGCGATCGGTATGGGTCTGAACACCACCGAGGCGCTTGGCACGGCGGGAACCCGTGTCCCGCTCGACTTTGCGATTGTGGCGATGCCCTATACGCTGCTGGACCAATCCTCGCTGGCTGAGATGGATGCCTTTGGCAAACGAGGAACCTCAATCATCATCGGGGCGCCTTATGCGTCGGGGATTCTTGTGACCGGGCCGATTGCGGGGGCGCGGTATCGCTATAACCCCGCCAACCCCGAGATCATGGCCAAGGCTGCGGCCATCAAGGCGGTGTGTGACCGCCACCATGTGCCCCTTGCTTCAGCGGCGCTGCATTTCGCGTTGGCGCATCCGGCGGTGGTGTCAGCCATTCCCGGTGCGGCGACGGCGCAAGAAGCGCGCGCCATCGTCACCGCCCATGCCGTCACGCCGCCAAGCGACCTTTGGGCGGAACTTTTGCATCAGCGGTTGATCGACCCGCAATCCCCAATCCCAAGCGCCTGACGAGGCCGAACCGGCTGAGATAGCCAAACCGGCCGTTGTTTCGAAAGCCGGATGGGCGAGGTGGCAAGCAAATCCCGCACCTCGCGGCCGCGCAGCAACGGCAGGCAGCGGGGGCCGTAAGCGGTTTCAACCATACGCAGATCGACCGCCGCGCCTCGCGCCATCGGGCCAAAAATGGCGTCGACAAGGTCGTGTTGATCGGCTTGCGACAGGGCCTGAATGGCTAGCCGCCCGGGGTAGTAGCTTTCCACGATATGCCCTTCGGCAAGGATCAGGTCATGGCCCGGCAGCAGGATGTGGTGGTAGGTGACCGGCGCTGTGCCATGCACCACCCGCGCCCCTGTTCCAAATTCGGCCAGGTGGCGGGCCCGCACCAAGGCCTTGCCGTTTGGGCCGTCCCGCACAATCCCGTGCTGCGGTGACACCGTCAGGGCGCGTCTGCCATCCCCTTGCCCACCGGCTACCCGGATCGGGCGCAAATTGGGCTGGCGTGCCAGATCGTCCGCCGACAGATGCCGCTGGCCGTGCCACAAGATGGGCTTGGCCTGCCCTGCCGCCGTCACGACCAGATCGCCGACCGCCAGATGCTCCACCGCGACCTCGCCCTGCGGGGTCAGGATGCGCGTACCAGAGACAAAGCACGGAATCCCCATCGAGTGCAGGACCCCGGGGTTTGCCGCATCCGCCGGATCAAGCCCGACGATCGTGACCTGCTCGCCCCCCGGAAAATGCAGGATTGTGTTGCCATGGCCGTCGCCGGTGATGGTGACGTCAAAGCTTTTGATCGGGTTGCCGTGGCTATCGACCAGGTCCGACACGTCGAGTTGGTCGTTGGTCAAGCCGTCGTGGTCCGGATCGCCCATGTCGAAATCGGTCACGACATCGTGGCCGTCGCTGTCTTGCAGAACGAAGGTGTCGTGCCCGGCGCCCCCCGTCAGCGTATCGTCGCCAGTGCCGCCATAGAGCGTGTCGTTGCCGTCGCCACCGTCGAGACTGTCGTTCCCGGCGTCGCCAGACAAGCTGTCATTGCCCGCCCCGCCAAACAGCGTGTCATTGCCGTCGCCACCCTGCAGCACATCGTTACCGTCGTCACCATAAAGGTTGTCGTCGCCGGTGCCGCCCTGCAACGTGTCGTTGCCGGTGCCGCCATAAAGGTCGTCGTTGCCCGCATCGCCGTGCAACAGGTCGTTGTCGCCGTCGCCCAAAAGCGTGTCGTTGCCGTCGCCGCCATCCAGAGTATCGTCCCCGGCCCCGCCAAAGATCACGTCCGACGTCGCATGCCCGCCGCCCCAGTCGTTGCCGTCATGAGCGATGATCAGCGCAGGCTCGCCGTTCGGACCCTGCAATGTGGTGTTGGACCCGTCATCACCGACCACCAGATGATAAGTTACGCCGTTGAACACGACATATTCGACGCCGGTCAACTGGTCGGTGCCGTCGCGTCCTGCCATGCTGTCGATGACGATCAGGCTGCCGCCCGGGCCGTAGTCAAACGCGTAGTCCGTGACCGGCCCGCTGAACACGACCGTGTCAGAGGACCCCGCCCCGCCATCCACCGTGTCATCGCCGGTGCCGCCGGTCAGCGTGTCATTGCCATCGCCACCCGCGAGCACATCATTGCCCGCACCGCCGTCGATTGTGTCATTGCCCGCGCCGCCATCGAGACTATCGCGGCCGGTACCGCCGTAAAGGCTGTCGTTGCCGTCGCCGCCCGACAGGCTGTCGTTGCCAGTGCCCCCGTCGAGGCTATCATTTCCGGCGTCGCCAGAAAGCGTGTCGTCGCCCGCGCCGCCAATCAGCGTGTCGTCGCCATCGTTGCCGCTGATCCAATCGTTGCCGGTGCCGCCATCCAGACTGTCATTGCCAAGGTCGCCGTGCAGCGAGTCGTTGCCGCTGCCGCCCAGCACCGTGCCATTGCCGGAGCCTATGTAAATATCGTCGTTGCCCGCGCCGCCATCGACATAGGTGGAGCCGTTCGCATTGCCGTCAGAGTTGATCCAAGCATCGCCGATGGTGTCGTCGCCGGCCCCGCCATAGATCGTATCGTCACCAGACTCGAAATAGATCAGGTCGTTGCCGTCACCGCCATCAAGGACGTCGTTGCCCGGCCCACCGAACAGCACATCATCGCCGGCGCCACCCATCAGCGTGTCATCGCCCATCCAGCCGTCAAGCGTGTCATTGCCCGCGCCGCCATCCAGGCTGTCGTTGCCCGCCCAGCCGATGAGCTCGTTGGCGTTGGAATCGCCGGTCAGCGTGTCATCAAAACCCGAACCAGACAGGTTCTCGATGCCTGACAGGGTGTCGCCCGCCGCATCGCCGCCAGAGCCGAGCCCGGTCACCAGACTGACCGAAACCCCGGCACCGGAACCCGAATAATCCGCCAGGTCGGTGCCGATGCCGCCGATCAGACTGTCCGATCCCGCCCCCGACACCAGCACGTCATTGCCAGCGCCCCCGTCAAGCGTGTCATTGCCAGCGCCGCCATACAGCACGTCGTTGCCATCGTCGCCGAAAAGCTGGTCATTCCCGAGGCCACCTGACAGCATGTCGTCGCCCGCACCGCCAAAAACGCTGTCGTTGCCGTCGCCGCCGTAAAGTTGGTCGTTGCCGATCCCGCCGTAAAGGCTGTCGTTGCCATCCCCACCGTACAGGCCGTCATTGCCGTCGCCGCCAAAGATCACGTCGTTGTCGTATTCGCTACTGACCCAGTCGTCGCCCGTGCCGCCATAAATCGTGTCGTCGCCGTACCCGGTCCAGATCGTGTCGTTGCCATCGCCGGCATCGACATAATTATTGCCGGTCAACTGCGTTCCGGACTGGTCGTCGATCAGATCATTTCCGGCCCCGCCATAAACCGTATCGTCGCCCGCGCCGAAATAGATGGTGTCGTTCCCGGCCCCGGCATCAATCACGTTGGCCCCGGCGTCGCCGGTCAGGCTGTCGCCATAGGCCGACCCCGTCAGATTCTCGACCCCCGTCAGCGTATCGCCCGCCGCATCGCCGCCGTAGCCACGCCCGGTCGCCAGCGACACCGAGACGCCGGCACCCGAGGTCGCGTAATCCGCCGTATCGGTGCCCGCGCCACCAATGATCGAATCCG
>JBBRLL010000064.1:0-18567 GCA_038231395.1 Rhodobacterales bacterium | reverse complement strand
GAAACTGATGGCAAGACTTGGCTTGGTGCAGACGGATTTCGACGTGATCGAGTTGAACGAGGCCTTTGCCTCGCAGGGCCTGGCTACCTTGCGGGCGTTGGGAATTGCCGACGACGATTCCCGGGTCAACCCGAATGGCGGGGCGATTGCGCTTGGGCATCCCTTGGGCATGTCAGGCGCGCGGATCACAGGGACGGCAGCACTGCAATTGGCGATGATGGGCGGTCGCCGGTCTTTGTCAACGATGTGCATCGGCGTGGGTCAAGGCATCGCCATTGCGCTGGAGCGGGTCTGACTGCAAAATCTGAACCGAACTTCGCATTGTCGCGACAGTGGGGCAGGGTAGGTAAAAGAATAGCAAGTCCCAGCCGTAAGTCATTCGACGACCAGCGCCGCGCCCGATTGATCAGCCTCGCGATATTACCACAATCGCCGGGGAAGTTTTTATGGCTGAACGTGTTTGTGGAACCTACCAAATCGGCATAATTGTGCCCAACTCGTCCAGCTCTTGCGTCATCCGGGGCCGGGCATAGCTGCCCAGGGTGGCCTTGGGTTGATCGCGGACAGCGCCAAAAGCACCATGTCACGCCGCTACCGCTGAGATATTGGACGACACTTCCAAGCGCGAAGGCCACGATCATAGAACGCCATCACATGACAGGCATGAGCCTCGAAAAGACCCCCGCGATAGTCGGCAAGGAAGGCAAATTTCACGGCTTTAGGTGTACCTTGGGTTTGCGGCTGACTGACTTGGCATCGCGGCTCAGCCCAAAGCGCGCCATCCGGCGGTGGAGGGTGCTGCGATCGACGCCCAATTCCGCCGCGACCGCGGAGATGTTCCAGCCATGCTCAGCAAGCAGATGGCGCAGCATCGCAGGGTTGCTGCAATTCTCATCCGTGGCGTGACCCAGCATCGTTACCGGCAGATGCGCCGCCCCGAGTAGAACACCAGAGGCAGGACGCGGTGTGACACATGCGGCCACGGTTTGCGCCAAAGCCCCCAGTTCGTGCAGATTGCCCGCCCAATCGTGGCGGGTCAGCGCTGTCACAGCCGCCGCGTCAAACCTGACCTTTGTACCAAAGGCGCGGGTGAAAAGTTTCTCGGCAAGCGCCACGATATCCTGGCGCTGCGACAGTGGTGGAAGGCTTTGCCGCGCGCCAGTCAGCCGATGCAACAGATCGCCGCGCACCCCTTCGCCGGCGACCAAGCCTTTGCTGGTGACGATGATCCGCGCCGTCGAGGTGCGCTCGCGCAGCGCGCCGACCGGACGAAAGCGCCCCTGTGTCAGCAGGCTGCCAAGGCGTGCCTGCAGGCGGGGGGGCAGCTCTTCCAGGTTGTCCAGAATAAGCGTGCCGCCCTCTGCCGCATCAATCAGCCCCGCAACATGGCCGCGCGGATCACCGCGTCCGAACAGCACCGACGCCTCATCCTCGCCAAGGGTTTCGCAGGCAACCGTCACACAGGGGCCTCGCGGCCCAGTCGCGTGGATCGCGCGGGCAAGCGTGGATTTGCCGCTGCCAGAGGGGCCTTCGATCAGCAACGGCATTCGCCCCAGTGCCAGCACCGCCGAGGTTTCGGCAATCCGGCGCATCGTCGGATCCTCACCCGCCAATTCGCGCAATTCCGGCGACAAAGCCCGGGCGTGGGTCGCATAAGCTGTGGGCGCACGACGTGGCTCGATGGCATGCGCAAACAACCGATAGCCGTCGCGCGTCTCGATCAGTCGGTCGCGGGCGACGTGCTGGCGGGTCAGCCCCTCCAGCGTGGCAATGTCAAGGTTGAACACCTCAGACACATGCCGCCCGATCAAGCCTTTGCCCAAGCGCCAGTCCTGATCCAAAGACCGCGCCATCAGCCGCGCCGCACCATTGGTCATGCCGATGACATGGCCGCCTGCGTCCAGCCGCAAGGCCGCCTGTGGGTCTACGTCCAGAAAGTCGGGGCTGTCTGCCAATTGCAGCACCCAATCGCCACGACTTTCTGCCATGATATTGGCCATTTCGATCCGCCGCGCGGTCTGGCGCACCAGATTGAGCGCCAACAACTGGCTGATGCGCGCCACAGGTGATGCCAGCAGTGAGATATCCAGCACCGCCGCCAAACCCCCGGCGGTGTCATAGATCGTGGCGGCCGTGCAAGACAGCCCGCCATGGGTGCCATCGAAATGATCGCTCTGGTGGATGATCAGCGGCTCGCCCGTTTCGATACAGGCCCCCAGAGCACAAGTGCCCGCCCGCGCCTCGGACCATTCCGCGCCGAGGTACAGGCCAGAGCGGCGCAACTCGGATTTCTGCACGTCTTCGCCAAGGTATTCGACGGTAACCCCTTCGGCATCCGACAGCAGCAGCACATAATTCTGGCCCGCGACCAGCTGATACAGATCGTCGATCCCCGAGCGTGCTATGCGGATCAGATCCTCGGACCGCTGGCGGTGTTGGCGCAGGGCTGCGTCGGGCAGGATATAGGCTTCGGTGCGGGTCGTCGGGTTCAGCCCGTGCTTGTCCAGACACCGCAGCCAGCTTTGCACCACGATGGGATCACGGCTGACGCTGCCTTGCTGCGACACGCCCTCAATCTCTTGGATATGCTCGATGTCGCTTTGCATCCGGCCTTTCCCGACCCGTTATGAACGGGCCCATCAGAGGGCACCTTAGCGCAGAACCCCCGTCTAAAGAACCGTGTTGTCTATGCCCGGCAGCAATCTGCTGCGATGCGGCAAGGCTGTTGCAGCCAAATGCAACACCTGAGGCGTGGGCTGCAACACAAGGCAGGGGCAAGCCTATGAAATCATTGGCGGCAAGAAACGCGTTTCGCGGTTGGGGCACAACGCCTCAGACTGCGTTCACATTTCAGGAGAAGACAGAATGAAAGCCCTGCGGTTCCACGCTGCAAAAGATTTGCGCATCGAAAACATTGAGCCGATTCCCGCCCCCGGCCCGGGGCAGGTGGCGGTCAAAAACCACTTTGTCGGCATCTGCGGCACTGATCTGCACGAATACGCCTATGGCCCGATCTTCGTGCCCTCGACCCCGCATCCCTTTACCAAAGCCGCAGCACCGCAGGTTCTGGGACATGAGTTTGGCGGGGTTGTAACGGCGGTGGGCAAAGGCGTGACCAATGTCGCGGTGGGGGACCGGGTTTCGATCCAGCCCCTGATCATGCCACGCGCGGGCGATTATTATTCCGATCGCGGCTTGTTCCATCTGAGCGAAAATCTGGCTCTGGCGGGCTTAAGCTGGATATCGGGCGGCATGGCCGAGGCGGCGCTGCTGAACGATTACAACGTGGTGAAAATCCCCGACAGTATGAGCGATGAAGAAGCCGCGTTGGTCGAACCGACGGCGGTGGCGGTCTATGCTTGTGACCGGGGTAAGGTTACGGCGGGGCAATCGGTGTTGATCACCGGCGCGGGGCCGATTGGCATTCTGACGCTGCTGACTGCCAAGGCCTTTGGCGCGACCAAGCTGTTCCTTTCGGATGTGAACGACACGCGGCTGGAGCTTGCCCGCAAGATCATGCCCGAAGTGATCACCCTGAACCCCAAGCGCGATGACATCGGCGCGGTGCTGCGTGCCCAGACCGAAGGCGGGGTTGGCTGTGATGTGGCGCTGGAATGTGTTGGCAATGAAAAGGCGCTGCAAAGCTGTCTGGATGCGGTCCGTAAACAGGGCGTGATTGTGCAGGTCGGGCTGCACCCCGGCAACTCGGCGCTGAACTGGCACAACGTCACCTTCAAGGACATTGATCTGCGCGGGTCGTGGGCCTATCCGACCCATCTTTGGCCCCGGGTGATCGACCTGATTGCCAGCGGTGCCATTCCCGCATCCCGCGTGGTGACCAAGAAAATCCGCCTCGATGACGCGGTGACCGAAGGCTTTGACGTCCTGCTTGATCCCGCAGGCACGCATCTGAAAATCCTGATCGATCTGACCTGACACAGTCGAGCGACGGACTGACCGGGTCGGGGGAGCCCGCCGCCGCGCACAACCAACGCATTCGGGAGGAAACCATGCTAGACTCTACCCATGAAACCAAATTGGCCGCGCTGGTGACGGATGGCCCTATCGCGGTGAACATGCTGTTCCGTTTTGGCTCAGCCGGCCTGATATCCTCCGTTTACGTCGAAGGGCGCGCTACAAAGGTCGGCGAGACCACTTTGCAGATGCCTTGGGAATGCCGGCTGTCGAATTACCAAACCCGGGACGGCATGCGCATACCTCTGACGGGTGAGGCTTTGTATATTACGCCACAGGGCGAAGGGCCCTATTTCAAAGGCACAATTGACACCTTGACCTATGAATTTGCACCATGAGCGCGGACAAACCGGGCGCTGACCTTTGGTTCTTTGGGCTGGTGTTAACCCTGTCGCTGCCATTTTACGCCCAAGGAGTCACATCTAGCCCGCTGCCCTT
This sequence comes from Rhodobacterales bacterium, assembly GCA_038231395.1. GTDB lineage: Bacteria > Pseudomonadota > Alphaproteobacteria > Rhodobacterales > Rhodobacteraceae > Stagnihabitans. The sequence goes on along the minus strand of JBBRLL010000064.1, from coordinate 14,154 downwards.
TACGCCCGCTTTGCCGCTCAGCGCCCTGATGGCCTGCGTGCCGATGATTGCCGCCTTGGCGCTCGTCACGCAGAAAATCGGGGTGGCCGCCGCTCAAGTCCTGTTTGCCAATGCGTTTCGGGTTCGCAGCATTCCAAAGGCGTGGTGGGCCCTTGTCGCTTTGGCATGGATGCCTGTGGCATTCGTCGTGACGGGTGGGACCTTGGTGATGACCGCGGCTTCAATGCCGACGCTGCACCTGTTCTTGCCCGGCCTGATCTGCTCGTCCTTCGTCCCTTTCTTCTTTGGGGCAGTTCAAGCCAACCACGCGGGTACTGGCAGTTTGGAAAGCGGCATCCGTGACGCCGTTTGGGAACGCGGGGTCAGCAGGGCAACGGTTTGGCGGCCGCGTTGCACTTTGTCGCGTGACATGACGCGTCTTGGATTTCAGGACAAAGTGGTAGCGGTGCGAAGACTTTCGTGGCGGTCGGCACTTAGGTATCACCAAAGAAAACAAGCGGTTGGTTCCAACCGGTCCCAACTTTCCGTCCCTGATCAAAGGTCCACTTGAAGCTGCCGTCGCCACGCCCCTCGTGCCGGAACCACAACAAATCTCCGGTCTGGGAACCCGCGTAGATCACACCATCGCCGCCCGAGAACACGTTTTTCATGTTCCAGCCGTTGCCGACTTTCAAGCCATGGTCGACAGCCCACTTAAAGCTTCCGTCGCCGCGTCCGGTATGGTGGAACCACAGCAAGTCGAACGTGTCCGTGATGGCATAGATCACACCGTCGCCGCCGGAAAAGACTTTTCTGAAATTCCAGCCGGTGCCGACTTTCAGTCCATGATCGACCGCCCATCTGAAGCTTCCGTCGCCACGTCCGTCGTGTCGGAACCACATCAGGTCGTTTGTATCAGTAATGCCGTACAGCACACCGTCACCGCCAGAGAAGACGCTTTTGAAGTTCCAGCCGGTGCCAACTTTCAGGCCGTGATCGACAGACCACCTGAAAGTGCCGTCGCCGCGTCCGTCGTGCCGAAACCACATCAGATCGTTTGTATGAGACAGGGCATAGATCACGCCGTCGCCGCCGGAAAATACGCTTTTCATGTCCCAGCCATTGCCAACCCTGGCCCCCTTGTCGAGAGCCCAGATGAACTGTCCGTCGCCCCAGCCGTCATGGCGATACCAGTTAAGGTCTCGGTTGTCCGCGATGGCCATAACGACACCCCCGGAGCGCCAGCCGGTGCCGACCTTCCTGCCGTGGTCGTCGGCCCATTTGAAGCTTCCGTCGTTTCGCCCATCATGGCGGAACCACAACAGATCGCCTGTAAAAGTGACGCCATAGATCAGGCCATGGCCTCCAGAGAAGACCTCCTTCATATTCCAGCCGTTTCCGACCTTCCTGCCATGGTCATCAGCCCATTTGAAGCTTCCGTCGCCCCTTCCGTCATGCCGGAACCAAAGCAGGTCACCTGTGAGTGTGATGGCGTATATCAAGCCGTCGCCGCCGGAAAAGACGGTCTTCGCATCCCAGCCGTTGCCAACCTTGCGTCCGTGGTCAAACGCCCACTTGAAACTGCCGTCCAGATGCCCATCATGGCGGAACCACAACAGGTCGCCCGTGTGCGTAATCGCGTAAATCACGCCGTCATTCCCGGCAAAGACGCACCTGAAGTCCCAGCCAGTGCCAACTTTCCTGCCGTGGTCGTCGGCCCATCTGAAACTGCCGTCTCCTCGCCCGTCGTGGCGGAACCATAGCAAGTCGCCGGTGTGCGTAATGGCATAAATCACGCCGTTGTCGGCGGGGAATACGGTTTTGAAGTCCCAGCCGTTTCCGACTTTCTTGCCGCGACCCGCCGCCCATCGAAAGCTGCCGTCGTCCCTACCGTCATGGCGATACCAAAGCAGGTCGCCATTATCCATCAGTCCGTAGATGACGCCGTCTTGGCCCGAAAAGATATGCTTGAACGCCGGACGCGGCGCCAAGGGGTAGGGATCGTCGGCATTACCTGTCCGCGTGCCCGTGATGCTCGATATCCGATCCGGCGGATAGGCCGCGTCCAGCAACCCCTTGAAATGCGGAAACGGATCGGCGCCATCCCCGGTGAGGTTGCGGTAAACCCCGCGCAAAGTGTCGCCTAGACCCGAGCCGGGTGCCGCCGCGATGATCTCGTTGATCGAAAATCCCAACTGAGAATAGAGATAATAGAGGAACAGGATAGAGCAGCCTGTCGCCGGACCATTGCCAGGGAACGGTAGCATCGTGTTGACGTAGTCCGCGCGTGCTCCGAAATTCGTTCCATTGGAAACTTGGGTAGATCCGGCCTGGCCTTGCGGCAAAGCACTGTTAAGCCAGTTGTTGGCCGTATTCGCGGTAAAGCCGGAGTAGGGATTGGGAAAATTCCTTTGAACGGCGAATTGTTGCGTCAGAAAGAGGGACAGACCCTCGCCGCTGCTTTCTTCGTTGTTGACCCCTGGCAGAAATCCCCAACCCTTGTTTTGGCCCTGCATAAAGCTTTCGGTCAACTCTGACACAAGCAGGCAACGCAATTCAGCAGATGCATTGGACCCGGGCTTGAGACGGATGGAATCGCCGGAATTGTTGGCCCCTCCACCAAGCCTGGTCACGTAGACGGGCACTTTGGCTGGTCCAGACGCCGTCACGCCCGCGAACCAGCCCGCCATGATGGCGCGATCCGCCTCGGCGTTCGCGACCAGTTCATTGGTGCGTTTCGGCTCCACACCGCTGGCTTGAAGCGAGCTGTCGTAGAAGAAATTATAACTGCCGGTCACGCCGCCGTTCGTCAGGCCTGTCGATACGAACCATTGCGCAAACAGCACGACATTCGCGGCGGGCATGACGAAGGATGTGTCCTGTGGCCAGCCGTGGAAGGCACCAGTTCCATCCGCGCTGGTGTTCCAGTATGCAAAAACGGCACCCGTTTTCGTCATGCTACGGGACGTTATGATCGTGGCCACGTCCGCGAAATTCACCGTGTCGCCAGCATTGAAAAACTGAGGCGCGGGCGGGGCACCGCCATCGCTGCCGTTGCCGGAATAAGTGACTTGAAAAACCATGTCGGCCTCTCATCTAAGAAATATATGAATTTATGTAGTGGCGTCGATCAAATGGATAAGTGGAATCGTTCTTGGCATCGCTTCTGCCTTTGAAATTCACATAGTCGCCAGCTTTCGGCAAGATATTTTTGTCCGTTCTACCGTTGACAGATTTTGGATGACGCGCTCACGCGTCCAAATGCATCAGGCGGCCCGTGTCTTGCGACAACCCGCCCTTCAAACGAACGGTTCGATACCGGGTTTATGCCTTGTTTTGCGTCGCATCGCAGAGTTCGGCGGCATCGCACGCGCGCCAGCAGCGGTTCTGACTGCGTGTTCCATGAGCGTGCGTCATGCCATTCTTGGACGTTCGCCAGCGTCAAACCCGAAGTTACGCAAAAAGGTCAGTCAAAATTCGGCAACGCACTCACTGGCCGTCGGCAGGCCTCGGGATAAGCTGGATTGAAAAATTGGCTAGGTCGTGGCGTATTGACATAGCCACGGCGCGGCCAATCTCTGCCCGTTCCAAACCGCAGGCTTGGGTCAGACATTGTAGCGTTTCGGCGGTTGCATGGCGCAAAGCCCGGTCGAAAGCTCTGACGTTTCCGATGGCAAAGACTGCGCCTGCATCTTCTGGACAGGCCCACCACTGCAACCTGCCCGTCAACACCCGCGCGGTGAACGTCCCTCCCGCTGAAATCTGGGCCCCGGAGTCGGCAATCTCGCCATCAACTTGCGCGGCGGTGATATCGCCGGCAGGGAACAGCGCGCCCGGTTCGGACACCGGAAAGCTGATCGTTGCGTCCGTGCGTATGCAGCGATCGTCCACGTTGCCATCAGAGGGATCCGATGTGGCGGTGGAGATAGACTGCCCGCCATCTGGCACAGTGCCGGGGCAAGCGATCATCGGGTCACGCGGAACCGACCAGCGTACGGGGGCCAGAAGCCCCGACCGCAAGGTCACATACTGGGCATGTCCGTCCATGTCTCACAGGATTTTTTCCCGCGTTGGCGTGTGGGCAGCTTGGTCTTGATCCTCCACGCGGTGTGCCGAGCCTTGGCAAGTCCAGCCTCGCCACCTTGTCATCGAAACCAGGTCGATGGTGACAGAGATAGCATCGCCGGGATCGGCACCTTCAACAAACAGCAGACCTGACATGGGGTGGGCTTCCCGACGTGCCAGCGCATCGTCAGCTTCGGAGCCATTGGCGCCAATTGGTGCGGCGGTGAGACTGTTATCATCAGGGATAAGCGCTGCGGGGGCACTTTGGTGTACGCGGATCAATTCAGGGTCTTGCAAGTCGGCGTATTCGGTCTGCTCTTCCACCCCAGCCATGACGCTGGAGTAACCTGACGACTCCCGGTCAGCCGATGTGCTTCCAAATGTAACCGCCCTTTTGCACAAGAAGGATTTTCAGCGCTGATCTTGGCGCGTCGTCGGGTGCTGAAATAAGTCCAGCCTCATGCGCATGGACATGCCGTTTGATGATGACCCTGTTGGCACGGATGATCAGCAGGCATCGCAAGGGTCGTTCGCCCATCTTTTGCGCGTCCCCAAGCCGCCGCTTTCCGACAGTCGGATGCTGTCGTGGCACCAGACCAAGCGTCACCACAAAGGCGCGCCTTCACCACGACGCCGCAAATCCCGGGCCTTGCGGAAGGTCAGGGGGAGTGGGGTAAGAACCACCATGGCAGTGGCGATCAGCGGACCAATACCCGGCACCGTCATCAACCGTCTGGCCACGTCACGCAACTCGGTTCGGCGGGCGATCCCCGTATCGAGTTGCCCGATCTCGGCTGCCGGGTTGGCAAGGGCTGCGATCAGCACCTTCAGTGTGGGAATGGCACCGGCGGCGCGGTCGTTTTCGGGATCTTCGATGAGTGCAGGCCGGGTCATCGGCAATCCTCTGGACCGGAGGTGAATGGCGCTGATCTGCGGCGCTCTTGTCCCGCGCGGGCAACACCCGATTTCCGCCCCACTTTAACTCTTCTTCGGCCCTTGAGTTGATTTTGTTCACTTTATGTTCTATCTTGAGGGCACGATCCGAACGGGAGCCCCAACATGGAAACTGCCACCTTCGCCCTGCCCGCAACTGAACGCCAGATCGCCTATGCCCGGTCCCTCGCGCTCAGAAACCAGAGCCTTCTGCCATGGGACGTGCAGCAGGACCGGCGCTCGCTCAGCACATGGATCGACGCGCAGGCCAAGGTGATGCCGGTGGCAAAAACCCAGCCGACCTCGAAGCAGGTCGCCTTTGCTGAGCGGTTGGCGCGGATCAAGCGCCGTGCTGTGCCAGACGAATGCTTCCGCGACCGGCAGATGCTGTCACGCTGGATCGACTGCAACCGCTGAGGCCACGTGGCGGGTAGCGGCTATTTTGTGCGATCCACGACCGATGTCGCACCGGTTCTGGCAAGCGCCAAAAGGCTGGTGCGGACCTTCAAAGTGAGGGCAAGGCCGATTGCGCCGGGCCGATGGCGATCAACCCGAAATTAAGACCGCTTGACGATTTCGGTTATGATCTCGGTGATGATCTCGTCGAGCACGTTCCGCTTACACAAATGGGTCGTATCCTGCCCGCTGCGACTCAATTTCCGGCAACTCTGTTTCTTGTCTGCTCGGCAGGGGCGGTTGAGGTGTGATTGGCACTTTCGCGGAGTCACCGTTCTGCTGCAATTGCGATCTGGTCGCGCAACCACCTGTGCCCTTCGTCTTGTTGGCATCGCTCATGCCACAGCATCCGGTAGCCGAAACTGGGGATCGCAAAGGGTGGCGCGAAAGAGGTGATCTGGCCCGGTTGGACCAATCGTCGGGCCGCGCGGGTCGGCAAAGTCAGGACCAGATCGGATGCGGCAACAATCGCCGCGGCGGTGGCAAAATAAGGGATCCAAAGGCTGATCTGGCGGGTCAGGCCGATCAGGGCAAGCGCTTCGTCAACAACGCCGGTTCGCCCGCCAAACACGCTGACCAAAGCCTGTGGCCAGCGCAAAAAAGCCTCAAGCGTCACCGGGTGTTCATGCAGGATCGGATGGTCATGGCGCACCAGACAGGTGTAGTCCTCGGTATAAAGGTTGCGCGCGCGCAGTCCGTCTGGTGCCGGATCATCGGTATAGAACGCCATATCGGTCTGGCCGTCGCCCAACTGGCGCATCGCATCGTGACCAAAGCCAAGCACCTCAAGCCTTATGCCCGGTGCAACACCCGACAGATGCGCCATCAGGGCGGGCAACATAGCGAGCGCGCCATAGTCCGTGGTGGTCAGCCGGAACACACGGGTGCAGGTTGCGGGATCAAAGCCGGCCGTGGCCAGAAACGCCGTCAGCTCCGCAATCAGGTTCTCCAATGGGACGCGCAGGGCGATGGCACGCTCCGTCAAGACCATTCCGCCGGGGGCCCTGACCAACAACGGATCACCCAGAACCGAGCGTAACTGCGCCAGTTTTCGGCTGACACCCGGCTGGCTCATATTCAACCGCTCGGCCGTGCGCGTGGTGTTTCGGGTGTCATAGAGCGATTGCAGGACGAGCAGGGTGTCCAGATCCAGACCGATGTAATTCATTTCTTGCATAGTCATGATCCGATCAATTTATTTCTATAATTGCGGTGCGGATGAGAGATTGCAAGCCGTGCAATCCCTCTTATCCAGCGAGGCCACCAAGATGTTACGTCAAACTCTGCGAAGTGCTGTGTTCGCCACCACCCTGCTGATCGCGGCAACGCAAGCCTTTGCCCAGACTGCGAACACTGAAACTGTCAAACTGTTCTATCAGGCCTTTGGGCAGAACCAGCCTGAGTTGCTGGACAAAGTGCTTGCGCCCGAGTGGGAGGATATCCCGCCGAATGACGGGCAGGAAATCGGCCGTGATGCCTTCAAGCCCTTCGTGACGGGGTTTCACAAAATTTTCTCAAACCTGACCGTGGTGAATGAGGCGATCATTGATGCGGGCGACATCGTTGTGGTGCGCTCCACGATTTCGGGCACGCAGGCAGAGACCTTTGCCGGTTTTCCGTCTAAGGGTAAGCCGTTCAAAGTGATGGCGATCGATATCCACCAGTTCAAGGATGGGCTTGTCGTGAAGACCTGGCATGTCGAGAACTGGCTGGGCGGTCTGTTCCAGATGGGCGCGTTTCAGTAGGTCTGCGCCATGAACTGACGGTGCGCGCCTGCTGTCTGTTCCTTCAAGGGACAGGCGGTGGGCACGCTCTGTTGCAACTCGATACAAAGTCGATCCATGCCGAAGGAGAACACCATGACGCAGCCGGAAAATACCCCACCCCTGCGCCCGCCTCTTTCGGATGGGAGTGACGCCGCGCAGTACCAAACGCAAAACTGGAGCGACACCGGGCGGATCAATACCGGCAGCTATACCGCAAGCCGCGTCACGTTGAATTCTCAGGGTGAACAGGTTGTCGGCAATCTGTTCACCCCCAACACGCCCGGACCAAAACCCGCGATTGTGGCGCTGGGGCCAGTTGGCACGGTGAAAGAGCAGGCGGTTCTGCAATATGCCACCCGGTTGGCCAAGATGGGCTTTGCGACGCTGATCTTTGACCCCCGCACCATGGGCGAAAGTGGCGGTGAACCGCGCCGGAATGAAAGCGGTGCGGCCAAGGTTCAGGATCTGATTGCGGCGTTGGACTATCTGTCGAGCCTGCCCGAAGTGAACGCGGATCAGCTGTTTATTCTTGGGCTGTGTCAGGGGGCCAACTGGGCGATTGAAGCAGCACTGATTGCGCCACCAGTCAAAGCGGTCGCGCTGGTCGCCGGGCACTACCTGACACCGCAGGTCAGTGCGATGTATCTGGGCGGCGCTGAACAGGCGGCAGCGCGCATTGCCAAAGGCCAGGCGGCTGCGCAGAAATTCGCGGCGACGGGTGCGGTGGATTACATATCGGTCGTCAGTGACACCCTTGGCGCACCCGACCCGGCTGCTCTGCTGACATTCGATGCGGCACAGATTTACTATCGGCCCTGGGCCGCGCGAAACCGGTTCCTGAACCATCGCGGTCTGTGGGAGAACCGGCTGACGGCGATGAGTGAAGCGGTGCTGTGGTCGCACCGTACCGATCTGGCGGTGACGCAACTTCACACGCCGACCTTGATGATTCACGCAGACCTGGCGGCGAGTGGTAAAGACGTGCCGCGCGCCCTGTTTGATGCCATGCCTGCACGGCACAAGGAATTGGTCTGGCTGGGCGGTCAGTCGCAATTTCAATTCTATGAGGATCCGCTGACCATTGATGCCGCTGTTTCACAGGTTGCGGATTTTCTGAAAGGCATCAAGCCATGACCGCCGACCCCTTCCATGCCATTCAATCCGCGACCCGCACCCACCGTCGCGCCCATGGCTGCGAGGCCTATACGTTTGAAGATGGGCCGGGCCTGACCCGCATTGCCGCGGCCTCTGGCGCGCGCCGTTGCCTCGAACTTGGCACCGCTTTGGGGTATACGGCCTGTTGCATTGCCGCTTGCCATTCTGAAGCGCGGGTTGACACAATCGAAGGCGACGCAGATCACGCCTGCCTTGCGCGGGAAAAAATTGCGGCCGCAGGTCTGTCATCCAGAATAACTGTGCATCACGGTGACTTTGCGGCCGTCCTGACCACCCTGACCACCAACTACGATCTCATATTTTTCGACGGCTTTGCCCCTGATCGCGCCATGCTGCAAACGTTGTCAGTCATTCTGCGCCCCGGTGGGACGTTGATCTGCGCCAATCTGGGTTTGGCAGAAGATCACCGCCAGCTTTTGGCATTTCTTGATGACAAAAAGTTATGGACCAAAGCCGACCCTATCGAGAAGGGTGCGACAGTCGTTCGCGTCAAGCGCACATAGTCATGCGGAAGCCATCGCTGCGATGTCCCGCAATCCTTTAAAGGTGAACCCTGGACCTTAAATACAGCTCAGCGATGCAGAACTTGTGTCAGCAATGGGTTCGGGAAACGCCGTGCCTGGGTGACGGCAAAGAATGTTTCGCTGATCCCGTCCAACCGGGCCGCCTCGACCAAGACACCTGTCTGAAGTTCGTCGCGCACGACGATCGGGGGGATGATCGCCAGACCGGCATCCGCGCGCGCCAGAAGGCGGATCATGGCCATGTCATCGACCTCGGCGGCAAGGATCGGCTTCACGTCCAACCGGTCGGCCAAGGCGTCGAACGCGGCGCGCAGGCCGGTTTCGCGCGTCGGCACGATCAACGGTTGGGTTGACAACAACTCTTTCAGCGGTCGCGCCATCAGTCCTACGCGGGCAGGCGTGCCGATCAGACCAACAGGCTGTTCGTCAATTCGGTGAACCAGCCATGGGCTGGCCGCATCGCGTGCCGGGGCAAGGTTGGTCAGCACGACGTCCAGTGCCAGCCCCTCAAGCCCGCGCAGCAATTCGTCTTGTGAGCCAGAGCGCAAGACGATCTCGACATCCGCCCGCCCGATCAGAGGACGAATGAACTGCATCTGAAAGTTGCGCGACAAGGTGGCCAGCGCCCCGACGCGCAGGGCCCGACGCGCCCGGCCGGTTTCACGCAAGGTAGCAGTCAGGTCGTCAACGGTGCGAAAGATCGCCTCGGCATGGTCCAGTGCGATGCGCCCCGCTTCGGTCAAGACAAGGCCTCTGCCCCGGCGTTCAAAGAGGTCTTGCCCAAGCGAGGCCTCCAGCGAACGCAACTGGGTCGAGAGCGCGGATTGCGACAGATTAAGCCCTCGCGCCGCACCGGTCAGCGTGCCGTCGCTGGCGATGGCCCGGAACAGGCGCAGGTGGTGCAGGTTGAGTTGCGACATCGTTCCATTATACAGAACATTATCTAATAATATATGTAATTTTCTGAAGCGTCGGCAAAGGGTAGAACTCACGGCATGTTTCCATCCCCGGAGCCCACGATGCCAAGTCTTCCACTGATTTCGCTTGCCCCGTTCTTGCTTTTGGCGACGGCCCTTCTGTTCGTCGCCCGGCCCGGTCGCCGTCCGGGCCGCCTGCCTGTTGTGGCAGAGGCTGCAACACTGGCCGCCCTTGGCTTTGGTCTGGGCGGCCTTGGCCAGCTTTGGTTTGCCGGGCCGCAACTGTTAACCCTTGGCGGCGCGTCGATCGTGCGGCTGGACGGCGTCAGCGTGACGATGGTGCTTCTGGTGTCATTCGTCGGCTGGGTCGTGGTCCGCTACGCACGCCGCTATCTGGACGGCGAGGCACGGGAGGGTTGGTTTCACGGACTTACCCTGACCACCGTCGCGGCGGTGGTGGTATTGGTGCAGTCCGCCAGTCTGCCAGTCCTGGTCGCAAGCTTTATTGCAACCGGACTGGTGCTGCGGCAATTGTTGCTGTTCTATCCTGATCGGGCAGAGGCGCAGCGGGCTGCGGCCAAGTTCATTCGGGTATGGGGCGCGGGCGACGTGGCCCTGATCCTCGCATCGATGCTGTTGTGGCACTGCTTTGGCACCGTTGAAATCGCCAAGCTGAACTCGGTTGGCAGCCTTCCGGCGCTGGCGCAGGTGGCGGTCGGGCTTGTGGTGCTGGCTGCGGCGCTGAAAACGGCGGCCTTTCCGGTGCATGGCTGGTTGACCGAGGTGATGGAGGCCCCGACCCCGGTTTCGGCCCTTCTGCATGCGGGGATCATCAACTCGGGTGGTGTCTTGCTGATCACGCTGGCGGGACTTGTCCAGCACAGTGCAGGGGCGATGGCGGCACTGGTGATGATCGGCGGGTTCACTGCGCTGTTCGGGGCAATGGTGATGCTGACCCAAAGTGCGGTAAAGACGGCGCTGGCGTGGTCTACCGTGGCGCAGATGGGCTTCATGCTGCTGCAATGCGGGCTTGGCCTTTGGGCACTGGCGCTTTTGCACATCGTCGCTCACGCGCTGTACAAGGCGCATGCGTTTCTGTCCGCAGGCGGCGCGGTGCGGGCGGTCAACGCCATCCGCAAACCGGGACCGGTCGCCGTGCCGGGTCTGGGCGCGGTCGCGCGGTCCTTTGCGCTGGCACTGATGCTTTATGGCGCGGTGGCCGCCGCATTCGCCGGACTCTTGGGGCGAGAATCGCCGCAGGCACTGGCGCTTGGCACCATGCTGATTTTTGGCGTGTCCTATCTGATCGCCCAAGGGCTGGCTGATAGCGCCCCCGGCGCGCTGACGCGGCGGACGGCGGCGACTTCGCTGGCTGCGACGCTGGCCTATTTCGGGTTTCAGGTCGTGGCGCAAACCGTCTGGGGTCCGTCGTTGCCTGCGGTCCCGGTTGCCGGAGCGCTGGAATGGGCGCTGATCGTGCTGGCGGTTCTGTCCTTTGGTCTTGTGGCCTTTGCGCAGGCGCTGTTCCCGCTGTGGGCGCATCATCCGTCAACCGCCGGACTGCGGGTGCACGTGGCGAACGGCCTTTATCTGAACGCGCTGCTGGACCGCCTGACCGGCGGCTTCCGGACTCAATCAAAAGCCTGATCCGGGAAAGACATCATGTTTGTCAAACACACGCAGATCGCCCCGACGCTTGCCTCGCAGTTCCTCTCGGCCGCAGAGGCTGCGGCGCGGGCAATCCCCCCTGCCTTCCCGCTGGATGCGACAGTGGCAGTCAATCCGTTTCTTGGTCAGACCCAAGAGGATCTCGCGCAAGCCTCTGCCCGGTTGGGCCGGGTCGCCGGGGTCAGCCTGACCTTGCCAAGGGCAGACCTTGCCGCAAAGGTGGCGGCGGGAGAGATCACCGACGACGATCTTGCTGCGGCACTGATCGCCTCAGGATCGCCGGTCAAGCCGCGCGATCTGGCGTGGCTGAAAACCCGCATGCAAGTGCCGGGCGCAACACCGCAAGCGTTGCCCACCGTGGCGAGCCTTGCGGCGCGTGTCACCGGCACCGACTGGTCTGCAATCATCGCTCGCAGCTTTGGCCTTTGGGCTGCGGGGTATTTTGACCGGGGCCAGGCGCTTTGGACACCCCGGCCCGGGCGCGGCGCCTTTTCAGCCTGGCGCGAATGGGCCACCCATGATCTTACGCCCGAGATAGCGGGTCTGACCGGCTTTAGCGCCCATGTCGCCGAAGCGCCCGATACCGCCGAACGCGCCATCCTGCGTGCGTCCAGTCATCTGGGGCTGACGGCCGATGCAGCCGAGACGGCCTTTCACCGGCTGCTGGTTGATCTTGTCGGCTGGCCGCAGCACGCCCGCTGGCTTTTGTGGCAGGCCGAACTGGCGGGTGGGTCGGATGCCACGCTGACCGATCTTCTGGCGATCCGGCTGATCTGGGAAGAAGCGCTGCTGGCTCATTGCCCGGCCATTGCCCCTGACTGGCAGGCGACGGTTGATGCCCATGCCCAGCCCCTGACGCCAACGCCGGATCAGGCGCTGGACGCCATCCTGCAAGAAGCCGCAGAGCGGGCGCACCAACGCAAGCTGGCCGCGATGCTGTCGGGTCCCGCAGAGCGGACGGGCCGAGCCAAACTGCAGGCGGCCTTTTGCATCGACGTGCGGTCCGAAGTGCTGCGCCGCGCGCTTGAAGGCGAGGATGCCGGGATCGAGACGCTTGGTTTTGCGGGCTTCTTCGGCCTTCCCATCGCCCACAGGCCGTCAGGCACCGACGAAGTGCAGGCCCATCTGCCCGCGCTGCTGAACCACGCCCTGATCTCGACCAGCCACGGCAATGCGGCGCAAGAGACGACAATTCGCATCACAGCCCGGGCAAAGCGCGCGTGGGGCCGGTTCCGGCAGGCGGCGGTCTCATCCTTTGCCTTTGTCGAAGCGGCGGGTCCACTTTACGGCGGCAAACTGGTGCATGATGCGCTAGGGTTTGGTTCTGCAGGCCTGCCCCCATTGCCCATGCCCCGGATCGAGCCTGCGCTGACAGCCGACCAGAAGGCGCAGACCGCCGCCGCAGTCTTGCGCGCGATGAGCCTGACCTCGGGCCATGCGCGGTTGGTGCTGTTGGTCGGCCACGGCGCGCAGGTTATCAACAACCCGCATGAAAGTGCCTATCACTGCGGCGCGTGCTGCGGCCAGACGGGCGAAGTCTCGTCCCGCCTGCTCGCCGCCCTGCTCAACGACCCTGAAACCCGCGCAGGGTTGCCTGCGCAGGGCCTGACGCTGCCCGATGACACCCACTTTGTTGCGGGACTGCACGACACGGTGACCGACAGTGTGACGCTGTACCGCGACACGCCCGCTCCCGAACACGCCGCTGATTTGTCCCAGACCGAGGCCTGGTTTGCCACCGCCGGTCGTCAGGCCCGCGCCGAACGCGCCCTGCGCATGCCGGGTGCGCAAGGGGATGACCTTGCCCGTCGTGCCACCGACTGGGCCGAAATGCGGCCGGAATGGGGTCTGGCCGGCTGCGCGGCCTTTATCGCCGCCCCGCGGTCCTCGACCGCCGGCCGCAGCTTGCAGGGACGCGCCTTCCTGCACAGTTATGACTGGACGCAAGACAAGGGCTTTGCCACGCTGGAGCTGATCCTGACCGCCCCGGTCGTGGTCGCCAGCTGGATCAGCCTGCAATACTACGGCTCTACCGTTGCACCGCAGCTTTTTGGCGGTGGCAACAAGCTGATCCACAACGTGGTGGGCGGGATCGGTGTGGTCGAGGGCAACGGTGGCCTGTTGCGCCCCGGCCTTCCGTTTCAGAGCGTGCATGACGGCGAAAACCCCGCACATGACGCGCTGCGCCTTTGTGTGATGATCGAGGCGCCGGTCGAGGCAATCACCGAAGTCCTGCGCAAACATGAAGGCGTGCGGGCGCTGTTTGACAACGGCTGGCTGCATCTTCTGGCTCTGAAAGCCGGCCAGATCACCGCCCGCTACCGCGCCGGGCTGACATGGGAGGGGTTTTCCAGCCGTAGCGGACCCGCTGCGTGAGCCTGCCCGATCAGGTCACCGTGGGAACAATGCACGAAAAGCCAGTAGTCGTCGCGCCGCCGCTTGCCCGCCTTGGCGTTGCGCTGACGGTGCCGTAGGACGCTCAAAACCCACGGTTTCGGCACAGTCACGGGTGAAATTGCCAGCGCAGGACCGACAGGGCAATCGCGTTTGGCCTAAGCATCTGCTAACTGTTTGAGAAGGCTGAGAAGAAACGCATCGCTCCAACCCGCCCGCTTCAGTTTGATCGAGAGCGAGCCCTTTGAGGTGTCCCTGCGGGCGAGGTCGAGGGCG
>JBBRLL010000063.1:0-18686 GCA_038231395.1 Rhodobacterales bacterium | reverse complement strand
GGCCCGTACGGCTGAGCGGAACAGAATACCGTCATAAGGCGGTATTGTCGTCGAGGCACCGGTAGATGGTTGCCGGGTGGACTTTGAAGGTTCTGGCAACGGCGCTTATGGATTTTCCGCTGCGAACGAGTTCACGGGCGAGTTCTTTTTGATCGGGCAACAATTTATTCGGTCGACCGAAGGCGACGCCCCTGGCCATTGCGTCCTGTCTGCCGGACTGTGTTCTGCTGAGGATCAGGGATCGTTCGAACTCGGCAATTCCACCAAAAATCGTCATAACCATTTTGCCGGAAGGCGTTGTCGTATCTGCCCATGGTTCGTCAAGTGATTGTAATCCCGCTTGTTTTGTAGTGATCTGCTCGACAATGCGCAAAAGCTCACTGGTTGATCTCGCCAAGCGATCAAGACGGGTGATTACCAGGACGTCATCCTTGCGCAATTGTTCGATCAACTTCTCAAGTGAGGGCCTGCTTTTAGCGGCGCCGGAGACCTTCTCCTCGAACAACATCTCGCAGCCTGCGGCCGATAGTCGGCGACATTGGTTGTCGAGGTTCTGCTCACCGGTGGAGACGCGTGCGTAACCGAGCTTCACAGGCGGACCTCGTCGACTGTGCGAAACATATTGCAAAATGATTTAATTTCGCGCATATCTTTTGCAAAGGAAAAGCCGTTATTTTCCGGTCTTCCTGATACCCTCTGCAAATGTTGTAAGTTTCGCACGATATGCCAACACGACATCTGACTGACGATCAGCGCCGCGGGTTTGCCAGCTTCGGTGGAGACCCCTCTGGTGAACAACTCGACCGGTATTTCCATCTGGACCGATTTGATTGCGACGTCATCGGACATCTGCGGGGCGACCATAACCGGCTGGGCTTTGCCGTCCTGCTTTGCAGCGCCAGATTTCTGGGGGTATTTCCCAATGCGCGAGACGCCATTCCCGCCACTGTTCTGCAAACCCTTTCGCACCAGCTTGGCATTGAACAGGGCGTGACATTGGCCGGGTATTTCGAGGGGCGAACCCACGAGCGTCATGTCATGCTGATCCGCGCCCGCTTCGGGTTCACCGACCTTGGGCACAACGCCGCTGCTCGCTTTCGCCTGACCCGATGGCTTTACGCGCTGTGCTGGAGCGGAGACGATCAGCCCGGTCGATTGGTCGACCAGGCGGCGTCCTGGCTTATCGTCAACAAGATACTCTTGCCGGGGATCACTGTTCTGGAGCGGCTGATATCGACCATTCGCGATCGCGCGCGCAGCCGACTTTGGCGCCGTCTGGTTGCAGGGCTCAACGCAGATCAGCGCGCCCGCATTGCCCGTCTGTTTAACGATGACGATCCCTCCGCGTTTGCCGCCCTGGACGCTCTTCGAACTGTTCCTGCCAGACGGGCAACAACCGAACTCATGCACCACCTCGACCGGCTCGATGCTGTTCGGGCTTTCGACCTGCGGCCTACGCCGCCAAAGGGTGTTCCGGCCGCGACCCTTGAAGGACTGGCGCGGGTCGCCCGGTCGAGTAAACCATCCGCTATCGCGGCCCTGCAAGAGCCTCGGCGAACGGCCACGGTTGCCGCGCTGTTCTATACGTTGGAAGCAACCGCGCAGGATGATGCGGCTGAACTTGCCGAGGCTCTGCTGTCGGATCTTATCCGGGACGCTGAAGCTGCCGACAAACGCTCCCGATTGAGGAGCCTGCGCGATCTGGATGCCGCCGCATTGCTTCTCAGCGAAATGGCCCAACTGGTCGTGATTGACGACGATTTGCCGCTTGAGGATTGGCGAAAAGCGCTTTTTGAGCGCCTGCCGCGCGCCGACATCGAGGCTGCGATGGCCGAGGTAGGTGCTATTGCCAGAACCAGCGAAGCCAAACCCTATGCTGAACTTTGCATCCGGTGGCGGCGTGCCCGACGTTTGTTTTTTAATATCGCGACGCGCATCGAGACGGGAGCCGCGCCCGGTGGCCAAGCCGTCGGGGCCGCTGTCGATTATCTGAAGGCGGTTCCAGACTGGTCCGCTGCCAGAATGCGCGATGCGCCGACACCGGCGATCCCGAAGGCTTGGCGACACTACGTGCTGGATAGGGATGGCAAGGTGGGAGATCCCAGGGCCTATGTGTTTGCGATCATTGATGCATGGCGCGCCGCTATCAAGCGGCGCGACGTCTATGCCATGCCAGGGATAAGATATGGTGATCCTCGCCGGGGCATGCTTGAGGGCGTCGCCTGGGACGAGTCCCGGCTGATGGTCTGTCGGGTCTTGGGGCGCTCCCTTGATGCCGGCTCCGAGATCACCCGCCTGTCCACGCTTCTGGACGAAACCTATCGCCGGGTAATTGCCCGGGCAACCGACAACCCCGATCTTCGCTTTGAAACGGTGAGCGGAAAGACCAGCATTGTTGTCAGCCCTCTTGACCGGCTTGCCGAACCTGAAAGTCTGAGACAGCTGCGCCCGGCGGTCCAGGCTTTGATGCCGAAGGGTGCAATCCCCGACATCTTCCTTGAGATCATGGCCCGGACAGGCTTCGCCAAAGCCTTCACCCATCTCAGTGAACGTCAGGCAAGGGTTGATGGCTTTGAGATCAGTCTTTGCGCCGCCCTGGTCGGAGAAGCCTGTAATATCGGTCTCGAACCGCTCATTCGTCCGGACATCTCCACCCTGCGCCGGGATCGATTGTCCTGGATCGGTCAGAACTTCATTCGTCCCGAAACCATCACCGCCGCCAACGCCATGATCGTTTCCGCCCACAGCCGGTTGCCCATCGTGGCGCACTGGGGCGCAGGCGAAGTCGCGTCGGCTGACGGGATGCGGTTTGCGGCACCCGCCAATGCCATCCACGCTGGCCCCAACCCCAAATATTTTGGACAGGCGCGAGGTGTCACCTGGTACAACATGATCTCCGATCAGTTCAGCGGTCTGGGTGCTGCCGTCGTTCCCGGCACCCTGCGCGACAGCCTCGTCGTTCTCGCCCTTCTGCTTGACCAGGAGACTGAACTGGAGCCGCTGGAAATCATGAGCGATACGGCTGCCTATTCCGATGCGATCTTCGGGTTGTTCTGGTTGCTCGGCTACAGGTTCAGTCCCCGCTTGGCCGATATAGGCGGGGCCAAGCTCTGGCGCATCGATAAAGCCGCCGATTATGGCCCGTTCGACACGATCGCCGACGGAACCATCAATATCCGCCTGATCACTGAGAACTGGGGCGACCTGATCCGGCTGGCTGGATCGCTCAAGCTTGGCCAGCTCAAAGCTGCCGGCGTCATGCGTATGCTGCAAGTCAAGGATCGACCGACCACGCTGGCCAAAGCTCTCTCCCAACTCGGGCGCATCATCAAGACGCTCCACATCCTGAACTACTTTGACGATGCCGCATTCCGCCGCCGCATCCTGGTGCAACTCAACCGTCAAGAACTCCGCCACAGACTTGGGCGCCGCGTTCATCATGGGGAGCGCGGCGAAATCAGAAGCCCGCTCCGCCAAGGCCAGGAAGAACAGCTCGGCGCCTTGGGTCTGGCCCTCAATACCATCGTACACTGGAACGCCGTCTATATGCAGGAAGCACTGAGCAGGCTCGGCGAACGCGGCGCGCAAATTGACGCTGCCGATATCGCCCGCTTGTCCCCCATCTCCTGGCGTCACATCAATTTCCTCGGACAGTACGAATTCCAGTTGCCCGAGGCCGTCGTAAGCGGAGGCCTCAGACCACTCCGGGAGAGTACTTCCGAATGGGACTTTTGAAAAGAAATATCAGCCCTTATGACGGTATTCTGTTCCGCTCAGCCGCACAGTCCAGTTTGAGCCTGTGGGCGTTGTGAACGAGGCGATCGAGGTTGGCATCGGCCAGGGTTGGGTCGAGTGCTGGCCGAAGTGGTCGGTGCGCCCTTATGCCAGACATGCTATTGACAGGTCTCCGGCGTGACCCGATCACGAGCCGGTTGTTCTTCAGTATTTATAGTAAGACGCGGAAAAATTGGGTCTTTTTGCGTATCTTATTGCCGTGATGCGGTGCGTTGGATTTGCCGTTTTGCGAAAGCGAGCGGATCAGCGCGCATCGTCAGCAAACCGCGCGGATAACCTCGATTGACCTACAGCGGGCTATTCGTCATCAGCTTCGCGGATTTGAGCGCCGCATCCGCAATCTGCACTGCACTGACCAGCATCTCCCGGGCGGCGCTGCTAGAAGGCTGACCCTCACCGAAGTCGTCCTCAACTGTGCGGACACCCGCCCCGCGAATTGCAGTTCTAAAGACGGTCTAATCGCAGATTGGTACGCCCATCTGCTAAGACTTCCCGCAATTGCTGGGTTCTGGTCGGGGCCATAACTCGTACGCCGCGACCAAAGGGATGCCCAAAAAACTGGCGAATCGCAACCGTTCAGTCATCAACATCGGCGCCTTTTGATCTTTGCAAGGATCTTCCGGGCAGTCACCCGACCTTTGCCTTTTTTTCAATTGACAGAATCATTCCGCAGATCAGGATTGACGAACCATTGTTAGATTGGTTCAGATCGTGATTGCTCCACGCCGCAGCGTCGTGAACAAGGATAGCGCCAATGTCGTTCGGGCGCGCCTGATGGGCATGATCGAACGTGGCGGCATGCCGGCCAATGGGCGCCTGCCAACCGAACGTGACCTGAGTGAAAGTATGGGTGTCGGACGTCGCGCCGTGCGCAACGCACTGGATTCGCTGTTGGCCGAAGGGTTGATCTGGCGCCAGCAGGGCAAGGGAACCTTTGCGGGCCAGCCTCCAGACAAGACGCAGATGCTGGCCGCCGAAATCGTGGGTGAGACGAATTTTGCCGAGGTGATGGAAGCGCGGTTGTGCATCGAACCGACGCTGGCCGCCATGGCCGCCCGCCACGCGCTGCCTGCGGATATCGAACGGATGCGCAATCTGGCCCGGCGCACGGTCCTGTCCAGCGAACCTGACTCGATCGAGCTTTGGGATGGCGCGCTGCACCGCTTGATCGCCCGGACGGCGCGCAACAAGCCGCTGTTCACCGCCTTTTCGATGATCGACGAGATACGTGCCAATGCGGGCTGGCGTGGCCTGCGGTCCAAGGCCCGGTCGCTTGAAACGCTCAAGATCAGCGACACCGAACACCACGCCATCATTGACCAGATCGAGGCGGGGCACTCTGACGCCGCCCAAACAGCCATGCGCAGCCATCTGACGACCTTGGCCAACAACCTTAAACGCCTTTTGACCCCCTGAAGTGGAAGCTGACGTGACGCAAACCGATATCACTTTGGACAGCATTGCCGCAGCCGAACGCATGATGGGCGTGCAGTATACCGCTGCCGAACGCCAGCAGATGCTGGAAAATCTGGAGGGTCAGATCACTTCGGCCCTACAGCGCCGGGCGGTGCCGCTGGCAAATTCGGTGCCCATGGCGCTGCGGTTCGATCCACGTTTGCCGACATTTTCCATGCCGCACGGCGTCGATATGCTGCGCCTTTCGGCTGTGACGGCCGCCTTGCCTGCCGCTGACGAGGATATCGCCTTTGCCCCGGTCACCCATCTTGGGGCTTGGATCAAAAGCGGTGCCCTGACCAGTCGGCGGCTGACCCAGATCTATCTGGACCGAATTGCAGCCCTGGGGCCTAAACTGGAATGTTTTGCAGCCGTCACGCCCGATCTGGCCCTGGCCGAGGCTGATGCCGCTGATTCCATGATTAAGGCTGGCGTCCATCTTGGCCCGTTGCACGGCATTCCTTACGGATTGAAGGACTTGTTCGACACCAAGGGCATCGTGACCGGATGGGGGGCCGAGCCTTACCGCAACAGGATACCCGACATCGATGCCAGTGTCGTCACGCGCCTGCGGGCGGCGGGGGCGGTGCTGCTGGGCAAGACAACCGTGGGTGCGCTAGCCTACAATGACATCTGGTATGGCGGTGTCACCCGCAACCCATGGAACCTGAACGAGGGGTCCAGCGGGTCGAGTGCTGGTTCTGCCAGTGCCACAGCGGGGGCGCTATGCGCCTTTGCCATCGGAACCGAGACGCTCGGCTCGATCACATCGCCCAGTCAGCGCTGCGGCACCACCGGTTTGCGCCCGACCTTTGGCCGGGTCAGTCGCGCGGGCTGCATGGCGCTGTGCAACTCGCTCGACAAGGTCGGGCCGATCTGCAGGTCGGTCGAGGATACCGCCGTGGTTCTGGCGGCGCTGAACGGTGCCGACATCAACGACCGCTCGTCAATTGCAGCACCCTTTGCCTTTGACGCGAGGGCGGGCATTGTCGGCCTGAAGGTCGGCTATCTGGCCGAGGCTTTTGGTGAGGGCGCAACCGCGGTCGATCACGCGGCCCTAGCGGCGGTGCGCGGCCTTGGGGTCGAGGTGGTCGAGGTAGACCTGCCCGATCTGCCTTATGGGGCGCTGATGAACATTCTATTTGCCGAGGCTGCCGCCAGTTTCGAAGACCTGACCCTGACGGGTGCGGATGACAGCCTGACCTGGCAAGATGCGGCGGCCTGGCCCAACGCCATGCGCAAGGCGCGTTTCCTGTCGGCGGTGGATCACGTGCAACTGGACCGGTTGCGCTATCTGGTCATGCAGGCGCTGGACGGCCTTTTTACCCAGTGCGATGTGCTGATCGGCCCCTTCATGACCGGGCCCATGCTGATTGCCTCGAACTACACCGGGCATCCGTGCCTGCATCTGCGGGCCGGGTTTGAAGATCTGGGCACGCGCAGCCCTGCCTCACTGGCCTCGGGCAGCCTGACCACGGGCGAGGCCGATACCGCAGGCCGCACCTTCACCGTCCCGCAAGGGATTTCGCTATGGGGCCGTCTGTTTGACGAGGGGCCAATCCTGAACCTGGGAATGGCGCTGGAAGGTGCCCTTGCCGTAGCCGACCGCCGGCCCGGTTTTGCGGTCTGAGCAGTAAGCCTGCCCGCAGCCAATGCGGGGTTGACAGTGAACAAGGCCGCGTAACGGCCATCCCCAAATGTCCATCCAACATGGAGAGTTCGGAAATGAAACGCAGAGACTTCCTTCGCAATTCCACCGCCATTCTTGGCAGCGGTTTCATCGGTGCAAGCCTGCCCACCGCGCTTTGGGCCGAAGATGCGCCGGTCAAGGGCGGCACCCTGATCTGGGGCCATTCGGAAACCACCCAGAACCTTGACATGCATCAGACCGGAACCGCGTCGTCTGGCCGGGTGCTGCAAAACATCCACTCCTCGATCGTGACAGTGGACAAGGACCTGAAAGTGATCCCGGGCCTTGCCGAAAGCTTTGAGGTTGCGGCGGATGGCCTGACTTACACCTTCAAGATGCGGGCCAACGTCAAGTTCCACAACGGGGCCGTGATGACCTCGGCGGATGTTAAATACAGCTTTGAACGCTGCAAGGACCCGGCCACCGGTGCGGTGAACTTCGAGGTGTTCAACAACGTGGCCAGCATCGAAACCCCCGACGATCTGACCGTCGTCATCAAGATGAGCGCGGTGAACGCCCCCTTCTTGTCGCGACTGGCCGAAAATGGCGCGGGCGTGGTGATGCCCAAGGATTCCGGGCCGACGCAGGGCACCAACCCGATGGGGGCCGGGCCGTTCAAATTCGTCAGCTACGAAGTGGGCACCGTGGTCAAGATGGCGCGGCATGACGACTATTGGGAAGGCCCGGCCTTTCTTGATGCGGTCGAGGCGCGCGAAATCACCGAACCCACCACCCGCCTGACCGGTCTGCGCACCGGCGAGTTGCACATGATCAACGACATTCCGCTGGACCGTGTCAAGGAATTGCAGGGCGACGCGACCTTGCAGGTCAAGACCTGGTTCCCGTTGAACTTTGACTTCATCAACTTGAACCACACCTTCGAGCCGTTCCAAAAGCCCGAAGTGCGCATCGCCTTTGACATGATCATCGACAAAGAGGCGCTGATGCAGGGCGCGCTGTGGGGCCAGGGTGCCACGACCGCCTCGCCCAGCTTTCCCACCTCGGCCAGCTACAATCACGACCTCAAGCAGCGCCCGCAAGACATCGAGGGCGCCAAGAAGATGCTGGCCGCAGCGGGCTATCCCGAAGGCAGCCTGAACATCGTGTTCAAGGCCACGACGAACTATCCCTACCATGTCGAGGCTGCGCAGATTCTGGTGGAATGGTTCAAGGCCGCTGGTGTCAACCTGACGATCGAGCAGCTGACCTGGGCCGATTGGCTAAGCCAGTGCTGGGTCAACAAGGACTTCCAGATGACCATGATCAACTTCTTTACCCTGTGGGAGCCGGATTTCCTGTACTATTCGGTCTGGAATTCGACGGGCGCCTTCAACTTCCGGGCGATCAAGGACAAGGTCATCGACGATCTGACGACCAAGGCCCGCATCACGGTGGACGACGCTGCCCGTGCGGACATCTACAAGCAAGTCCAGCAGCAGATCTGGGAGCAAAGCCACGACATCGTCCTTTGGTTCCGCAATGGCACCATCGGCGCGCAACCCAAGGTCATGGGGCTGGATACCGTGGTGCATCCGAACGGGTCAAACCTGAATTTCCACAAAGTCTGGCTCGCCGCCTGACCTGCTTCCGGCGGGCCGATCCGGCCCGCCGGTCACCCTTGGGGGCGCCGCTATGACCTATGTGATCAACCGGCTGTTGTCTGTGATCCTGACGCTGTTCCTGATCACCTTGGTGACCTTTGCGGTCACGAACATTCTGCCGGGGGATGTGGCCATGATGATCATGGGTACGCAATCCAATCCTGCGGCACTGGCGGGCCTGCGCGAGAGTCTGGGGCTGAACGATCCTTTGCTGGTGCAGTATGCTCATTGGGTCACTGGTTTGTTGACGGGGGACTGGGGCAACTCGCTGATCTTCAAAAAGCCGATTGTCGAATTGCTGATACAAAAGGCGGTCGCCTCGGGAATCATCGTTGCCATGTCGATGACCATCGCGCTTGTGCTCGCCGTGCCGCTGGGGGTCTGGGCCGCCGTTCACCGCGACAGGTGGCAGGACACCGTCTCGTCCTCGGCCTCGTTGCTGGGGGTCAGTCTGCCGGACTTTTTCTGGGGCATTGTGATGATCCTTGTCTTTGCGCGCGCGCTGGGGTGGTTCCCCTCGTCTGGCTTTGTTGAACCGTCTCAGGACCTGTGGGGCACCTTGCAGCATGCTTTTCTGCCATCGCTGGCCCTTGGGCTGGGCCTGATGGCGCATTTGACACGCATGACGCGCTCCACCATGACAGGCATTCTGTCGCAAGAGTTCATCCGGGTCGCCCGTGCCAAAGGGCTGGCAGAGCGGACGGTGATCTGGCGCTATGCACTTGCCAACGCAATCGGCCCGGTCATCACGATTGCGGGGCTGCAGATCGGCTATCTGTTCGGGTCGATCATCGTGATGGAAACCCTGTTCGGCTATACCGGTATGGGCTGGCTGACCTATCAGGCGCTGTTGAACCGCGATCTGCCCCTGATCCAGGACACCGTGTTCCTGATCGCCGCCGTGGTGATGCTGACCAATCTGGCGGTTGACCTGCTTTATGTCCTCATCGATCCGCGCATCCGGTTGGGGTAACGCATGAAACGCTTCAAAACCACCAAGGGTCTGATCGGGATCGTTGTGCTGTTGGCCATTGCGCTTGTCGCCATCGTGGGCCCGATGGTGATCCCGCCCGATGCGGCGACGGCGATGGACATGCACGCCCGCCGTGCGCCGCCCAGTCTGGCGCATGTGTTCGGCACTGACCAGTTGGGCCGCGACCTGATGTACCGCGTCATCCTTGGCGCGCGCACCTCGCTTGAGATCGCCGTATCGGCTGTGGTGATGAGCATTGTTTTTGGCCTGCCGCTGGGCCTGATCTCGGGTTATTTCGGCGGATTTGTCGACAATGTGCTGATGCGGTTGGTGGATACGTTGCTGGCCTTTCCCGCTTTGCTGCTGGCCCTGACCATCAGCGCCGTTCTAGGCCCCAACGTTCAAAACACCATCATCGCCATCGGCATCGCCTTTACCCCCTTTCTGGCGCGCATCATCCGTGGCGAGGCGCTAAAGGTTACGCAAATGCCCTATGTCGAGGCGGCCCGCGCCTCGGGGACCACTGACGGGATGATCATGGTCCGGCATGTTCTGCCCAATATTCGGCCGGCCCTGATTGTGCAGGGCACCATCAGTCTGGCCTTTGCCATTCTGGCCGAGGCCGGGCTGTCGTTTCTGGGCCTGGGCACTCAGCCGCCGGCGGCCAGTTGGGGGCTGATGATCCAGGCCTCACGCGATCAGCTGGACATCGCACCTTGGACGGCCGTTGTGCCGGGCCTTGCCGTGGCGCTGACCGTGCTGGGGCTGAACATGCTCGGCGACGTGCTGCGCGACATCCTTGACCCAAGATCGAAATGACGTGATCCAAATGATTAGGGGCACTCCATGAAAGACATCGTCACGGTCGATCACCTGCGCGTTGAATTCTCCACCGACGGCGGCACAGTGGTGGGGGTCGAGGATGTGTCCTTTGCCATAGCACCCGGAGAGACGCTGTGCGTCGTGGGGGAAAGCGGTTCGGGCAAATCCGTAACGTCACTGTCGCTGATGCGGCTGGTCGAATTTGGCGGCGGCACCATCGCCCGGGGTGCGATGAACTTTACCCGCGCCGATGGCAGCACTCTGGATGTGGCGGCTGCTTCGCCGCAGGTGATGGGCGGCGTGCGCGGCAATGAAATCGGCATGATCTTTCAGGAACCGATGACGGCCCTGAACCCGGTTTTCACCATAGAGCGGCAATTGACCGACGGGCTGATGCTGCACAAGGGCCTGACCCAGCAGGCCGCGACCGCCCGCGCGCTCGATCTGTTGAAAAGCGTGCGCATCCCCGAACCGGAGCGGCGACTGCGGCAGTATCCGCATGAACTGTCGGGCGGGATGCGACAGCGGGTGGTGATTGCCATGGCCATGGCCTGCGAACCCAAACTGTTGATCGCCGATGAACCCACAACCGCCCTGGATGTGACGATCCAGGCCGAAATCCTGGCGCTGATCAACCGGCTCAAGCGCGAGAATGGCATGGCCGTGCTGTTCATCACGCATGACATGGCCGTTGTGGCCCAGATGGCCGACCGCGTGGTGGTGATGTACCGTGGACGCATCGTCGAGACAGGTACGGTGCAGCAGATTTTCGAAAACCCGCGTGAAGATTACACCAAGGCGCTGCTCGCTGCCGTGCCGAAACTGGGCGAGATGAAGGGCAAGGCCCAGCCCGAACGCATGCGCCTGATCGGGGACGAGGCCGCGCGTGCGGCCCAGGCCGCGCCCAAAGCCCGCAAACCCAAGGTCCTGCTGGAGGTCAACAATCTGACCACCCGCTTTCCCGTCAAGGGCGGCATTCTGCGCCGGACCGTGGCACAGGTCCACGCGGTCGAGGATGTGTCCTTTTCGATCAATGTCGGCGAGAACCTTGCGCTGGTCGGGGAATCTGGCTGCGGAAAATCCTCTTGCGGACGGTCGATCCTGCGCCTGATCGAGCCCGCCTCGGGCGAAATCAAGATCAACGGCAATGACATCCGCGCTTTGCGTGGGCCTGACCTGCGCCGCGCCCGGGTCGACATGCAGATGGTGTTCCAGGACCCCTTTGCCAGCCTGAACCCCTATCGCCGCCTCAAAGCGCAGGTGGCAGAGCCGATCCAGAACTTTGGCCTCGCCTCCGGGGCCGAACTGGAGGCGCGGGTGCTGGACCTGTTCGACCGTGTCCGATTGCCGCGCGATTTCATGAACCGCTATCCGCATGAGTTGTCAGGTGGCCAGCGCCAAAGAGTCGCCATCGCCCGCGCGCTGGCCTTGAACCCCAAGCTGATCGTGGCGGACGAGGCCGTCTCGGCGCTGGACGTGTCGGTTCAGGCGCAGGTCCTGAACTTGATGATGGAGTTGCAGGAGGATCTGGGCCTGTCCTATCTGTTCATCAGCCACGACATGGCTGTGGTCGAACGTGTGGCCCATCAGGTGGGGGTGATGTATCTGGGCCGCATCGTCGAAATCGGCCCTCGCGCCGCGATTTTCGACAATCCCAGCCACCCCTACACCCGCTCGCTTCTATCAGCCGTGCCGATTGCCGATCCGGCCAAGCGCCGCTTTGCCGACGACCTGAACTTCAAGCCGATCAGCTCGCCGATCCATCCGCTGGGGTATAAACCCGCACCATCCACATATGCCCAGATCGCACCTGGCCATTATGTCTTGCAAAACTGAAAAGGGGGGAACCCATGCCCATCAAAAACCGTCTGTCCGAAATGCAGGCTGAAATCACCGCCTGGCGTCGTGACCTGCATGAAAACCCCGAACTGATGTATGACGTGCACCGCACTGCAGCAACTGTGGCGGGCAAGCTGCGCGCCTTTGGCTGTGATGAGGTGGTCGAGGGCATCGGCCGCACCGGCGTTGTGGGCATCATCAAGGGGCGCGCCGACACGCGCGGCCATGTCGTGGGCCTGCGCGCAGACATGGATGCGCTGCCGATCCTTGAGGCGACCGGCCTGCCCTATGCCAGCAAGACCCCCGGCAAGATGCATGCCTGCGGCCATGACGGCCACACCGCCATGCTTTTGGGGGCGGCAAAATATCTGGCCGAGACGCGGAACTTTGACGGGTCCGTTGCGGTGATCTTTCAACCCGCCGAAGAAGGTGGTGCCGGGGGCGAGGCGATGGTCAAGGACGGCCTGATCTCGCGCTTTGGCATCAAGGAGATTTACGGCATGCACAACTCTCCGGGTTTGCCGGTGGGGCAGTTCTCGATCAAACCGGGGGCGTTTTATGCGGCAACCGACAATTTCACCCTGCATCTGTCGGGCAAGGGTGGCCATGCCGCCTATCCGCACCGCACGGTCGACACCACCGTCATGGCCAGCCAGATCATGATGACGCTGCAAACCATCGTCTCGCGCAACATCGACCCGCTGGAGTCGGTCGTGCTGTCGGTCACCTCGCTCCGCACGGAATCCGAGGCGTGGAACGTCATCCCCGAACGCGTCGAAATCCGCGGCACGCTGCGCACCTTTGACCCCGCCATGCGCAAAGTGGCCGAAGACCGGTTCAGGACCATCGTCACCAGCACCGTTCAGGCCTTTGGTGGCGCGGTCGATCTGGTTTGGAAGCCGGGCTATCCGGCCATGGTCAATGCCGAACGCGAAACCGCCTTTGCCGCCGAAGTGGCCACCAAGATTGCAGGCCCCGGGGCAGTCGACACGCAGTGCCCCGCCATCATGGGTGGCGAGGATTTCGCCTATATGCTGCAAGCCTGCCCTGGCGCCTATATTCAGGTTGGCAACGGCAACACGGCCGAGGTGCATCACCCCGAATACAACTTCAACGACGAGGCCATCCCCTATGGCGCGTCCTACTGGGCCGAACTGGCCGAAACCCGCATGCCGGCTGCCTGAAAGGATTTGCCATGACCTGGTCTGATTATCTTGACGCGCATCAGTCGCGTTTCGTCGAGGAACTGCTGGAGTTCGTGCGCATCCCCTCGGTCTCGGCCGCGCCTGCCCATGTGGCGGATGTGGTCGCGGCCGGGCAATGGGTGGTGAACCGGCTGGTCGCGGCAGGCCTGCAGAACGTGGAGATGTTGCCCACCGAAGGCCATCCCGTCGTCTATGGCGACTGGCTGCAGGCCGGCGCGGGCAAACCCACCGTGCTGATTTATGGCCATTTCGATGTGCAACCGGCCGAACCCTTCGATCTGTGGCAAACCCCACCGTTCGAACCCCAAGTGCGCGATGGCAAGGTCTGGGGGCGCGGCGCCTCGGATGACAAGGGTGGCATGCTGATCCCGATCCTGTCACTGGAGGCAATGCTGAAAACCACGGGGCGCCTACCCGTCAACGTCAAGGTCTTCTTCGAGGGGCAAGAAGAGATCGGTTCTCCGCATCTGCCGCCGTTCATCAAGGCCAACGGGGCCATGCTCAAGGCAGACATGATCTTTTCCGCTGATGGCAGCCAATGGGGTGAAGATCAGCCGAACCTGATCACCGGCCTGAAGGGGTTGGTGGCGGCGCAGATTACCGTGACCGGGGCTAAGGGCGATCAGCATTCCGGCCAGCAGGGCGGCGGCATCGCCAACCCAATTCAGGGGCTGTCGCAGATCATCGCCTCGATGAAGGGGTTGGATGGCAAGATCAAGGTGGCGGGTTTTTACGATGACGTGATCGACCTGACCATCACCGACCGCGAGGCCATCGCCCGCGTGCCCTTCGACGAAAGCCAGTACATCGCCGACATGGGCGTGCCCGATGTCTTTGGCGAAGAGGGCTACACCACGCGCGAACGCCTCTGGGGCCGTCCGACCTTTGAGTTGAACGGCATCTGGGGCGGCTGGCAGGGCAATGGCATCAAGACGGTGCTGCCCGCACAGGCCTTTGCCAAGATCACCTGCCGTCTGGTCGCCAACCAAAAGCCCGACGCGATCTTTGACCAGCTCAAAGCCCATATTGAGGCGCATTGCACCCGTGGCCTGCGGGTTCAGGTTGACCGCCTTGCCGGCAGTGCTGACCCGTTTCTGGTGCCCTCGGGCCACAACTCCAGCACGGCTGCGGCCGAAGTTCTGACCGAAGTCTACGGCAAGACACCCTACATCACCCGCACCGGCGGCTCTATTCCGGTGATGACGATGCTGCTGAATGAACTGGGCATCCATGCCACCGTCTTTGCCTTCGGGATGACCGATGAAAACCTGCATGCGCCGAATGAGTTCTTCCGGCTGTCAAACTTCCGCACCGGCCAAACCGCCTATTGCAAGCTGTTGGAGCGGTTGGGCTGACCGTATTTCACCGAGGTCGGACGTTTGATAAGAATGGCTGACCAGAATACACAATCGTGCAGTGCTCAACCCTTTCGAAAGGGCATTTCCATGTCCGTGATTGATGACGTCGACGCCTATGAAAAATGGCTCAGAACGTGCTGTGACGTGGTGGAGGACGGCCTGCGCGAAAAGCACAAGCGCATGGCGAAAAACGCCTTCAAGTTCCTGCGCGCCACCTGTTTTCGCTTCGCCCGCACCATGCCGGGATACCTGCCGCACTTGGCTTCAGCCACAAAGGTGCCAAGTGTGGGCGATGCCCATATCGAGAATTGGGGAACCTAGCGCGACGCCGAAGGGCGGCTGGTCTGGGGCGTGAACGACTTTGATGATGCTGCGTTGCTGCCGTACCCTTACGACCTTGTCCGTTTGGCAACCAGCGCCCGCCTGGCATCGGGCCTTGCAGGTTCGCCGAATGATCGGGTCGACGGGATCCTGTCGGGGTATCAGCGCGGCCTTGAAAACCCCAAACCGTGGATATTGGACGGCTCGCAAGTCTGGATGCAGGCGCTGCTTGGCCGCGCTATGTCCCGGCTTGGCATTGCGGAAGATGCGGTCAATGCTTCGGTGCCCGCCCGTGCCCTGCCGCCCCACGTTCTGGCGGCCTTGATCGCACAACTGCCGCACGACACCACGGATCTTGTCTTCATGACCCGTCAGCGGGGCGGCGGATCGTTGGGACGCCCCCGCTATCTGGTGGAGGGCCGCTGGCGAGGCGGTCCGGTCTGCCGCGAAGCCAAAGCGCTTGTGCCCTCCTCGTGGGATTGGGCGTCGGGGATACCGGGTGTCGGGGGCCAGTCCTTGATGGTGGCCGAAGGCCGCTTCCGATCGCCAGACCCGTTTTTAAGTCTTACCGTCGGCTATATGGTCCGGCGCATCGCTTACGATTCCGAAAAGATCGACTTGACCGACAGCGATACCAAAGCGTTCGGAGCCGATGTGCTGGGAGCCATGGGCAGTGACCTTGCAGCGATCCATCTGTCGGGAAATGTCGATCCGGTTGCGCTGCGGGCCGACATTCGAGACCGCAAGAAAGGCTGGCTGGTGGAGGCATCGGCGCGAGCCGCAGATGAGGTTACTTTGGATTTTGAAAAATGGCAGGCACATTGGAAGCGAATATCTGATTGAAGTTGGCATTTGCTGCGATGACAGTATGTTTCCCGATCTGTTCCAAGATTGCGCCGTGCTGAGGGCATCCATCCAGCAGAATTTGTAAATGGCGAAGTGCGCTGTCCGCCCGCTCCCTGAAGCCGCTGATCGGCGGCATGGTTGGGTTTGGATACCCGTCGATGGCGGCTTTGGCTCGATTGCTGAGCGCCGCGCAGAAGATCAGCCATAGGGCGCTAGTGTTCGCCACCTGACATAAGATTCCCAACGGCATCTTGGCGTGCCATATTCGGGGCATGAGACGCTCCGACATCTGCCTTTACCTTGGCCCCGCCGATCGTGCCGAGCTTCAAGCTCTGGTCACCAACCGCAACACGTCGCGCAAGCTTGTCTGGCGGGCTGAGATCATACTGGCGACGGCGGATGGTCATGGCACGGTCGAGATCATGCGCCGCGCGCGCACGTCGAAGCCCACGGTCTGGCGATGGCAGCAGCGGTATCTCGATGAGGGGGTGGCCGGTCTCAAGCGTGACAAGACACGGCCGTCGCGGGTGCCGCCGCTGCCCATTGAAACAAGGCTGAAGGTGATTGCCAGGACGGTGCAGGAAACGCCGCCCAATGCAACGCACTGGAGCCGTGCCCTGATGGCCGAAGCCATGGGCATCTCGCCGTCGAGCGTCGGCCGCATATGGGCGGAAGCTGGCTTGAAGCCGCATGTCACGAAGGGCTTCAAGGTCTCGAATGATCCAATGTTCGAGGAGAAGGTCACCGATATCGTCGGGCTTTACCTCGATCCGCCTGACCGCGCGGTCGTGCTCTGCGTCGATGAGAAGTCGCAGATCCAGGCGCTCGACCGGACCCAGCCCGGACTGCCATTCAAGAAGGGCCGCGCGGCCACGATGACGCATGATTACAAGCGCCACGGCACGACCACGCTGTTCGCGGCGCTCGATGTGAAATCGGGCACGGTCATCGGCGACTGCATGCCGCGCCACCGCGCCAAAGAGTTCCTGAAATTCCTGCGACAGATCGACAAGGCCGTGCCCGCGCGGCGCGATGTGCATCTGGTGCTCGACAACTACGCCACCCATAAGACGCCCGAGGTGCAGGCCTGGCTGGACAAGCACCCCCGCTTCAAACTGCATTTCACGCCGACCAGTGCCTCATGGCTGAACCTGGTGGAACGCTTCTTCGCCGAGATCACGGCGCGGCGCATCTGACGCGGCAGCTATTCCAGCGTCGCTGACCTGGAGGCCACGATCTACAGCTATCTGGCGAAGCACAACGAGAAGCCAAAGCCCTTCAAGTGGACGAAAACTGCCGAGGACATCCTCACCCGAGAACGCCGCGCACTCGACGCGCTCGATGAAATCAGAGGAAACAGGTAGGAAGTGTCAGACTCAGAACACTAGGTGCTGGAGTTGGCGGAAGGTCGTCCCGGAAACCGGGCATTTCCCATGACGGTTAGTGAGATCAATGGCCGAAATCAGGCGTGCTATCGCGCTGATATTCAGGCGTCAGCCTACCTTCGAGATTTTGTTTCCAACGCCAATCCAGAAAGCCCGGCCCTTTAGGGCGGATAGCGCACAGGGGTTGGCGCATTTCCGCGCTTGAGCAGCATTCGTCAGCGACCGCTAAGAGCCTGCAGCCGTCAAGCCTGCGCCTGACTTTCCCGTTCAGCAGCAATTTCAGAAGTTTTTCAGGGCAGTTTCCGGGCATCACTCTTCGACATCATTTACCGTCTGGTCAACTGTATCAACAAATCTCGATTTCACGCCTACATTTAAACACTCCAAAGGAAGCGATCCTTCATGACGAGAGGTCAGGCCAATATCTTGCTGATTGTCGCGGCGGCGTTATGGGGGTTCGGGAATGTCGCGCAAAAAACGGTGCTCGAACATCTTGACCCGTTCAGCGCGGTGGGGTTGCGGTGCCTGATCGGAGGCTTGCTGATCGTGCCGCTTATACGGCTCGATAGAAGCGGGGCATTTGCACCCGGTTTCTGGCCAAGTGCACTCCGCGTTGCTGCAATCTTCGCGGTGGCGTTGTTGTTGCAGCAGGTCGCCTATTTGTCGGCGACTGTCACGAATACAGGATTCCTGGTCAATACGGCCGCTGTTCTTACACCCATTCTGGCGTGGATTTGTTTAAGAGAACGCCCAAGCTTGCAGGTTTGGGAAGCTGCAATTGCGACACTAATCGGAGTGCTTATGCTGTGCGGCGGCATGCAAGGCTTCGGAGCGGGTGATATTTTCGCTCTTTTATCTGCTTTGGTTTACGCGGCGTGGATGGTTGATCTGGGTCGGCACATGCAGACCTTCGGCCGCCCTGTAAGTTGCGCCTGCACGCAGTTTCTTGTCACGGCGGCGGTCGCTCTTCCCATCGGTGGTTTGTGGGGTTCGCTCTCGCTCAACGCAGCCCTCGCGGCCGGCCCGGAACTCGTGTTACTGGGCGTCGGATCGACGGCGCTGGCTTTCGGTTTGCAGACGGCCGCGCAGCGTTACACGCCCGCCACTCATGCCGCAGTTATCGTGAGCGCCGAAAGTATCTTTGGTGCTATCGCCGCAGCAATTTTCCTTCATGAACGGATCACAGTCTTGGCTTTGTTTGGCGCTGCCCTGATGATGGCCGCAATAATCCATCTTGCATTCTGGGGTAACAGGGGCGGTA
Organism: Rhodobacterales bacterium; assembly: GCA_038231395.1. Classification (GTDB taxonomy): domain Bacteria; phylum Pseudomonadota; class Alphaproteobacteria; order Rhodobacterales; family Rhodobacteraceae; genus Stagnihabitans. The sequence goes on along the minus strand of JBBRLL010000063.1, from coordinate 135 downwards.
ATCCCCCCATTTTTAACGGGGTGCATTCGTAGAATTCACGCGGCCATTTTCAGTTTCATTGCGGGTGTCATCCCGCCGATGCCCATGTTCGGGCGGTCGTTGTTGTAAGTCCAGAGCCATTGTGTGGCGAAGTCC
>JBBRLL010000062.1:0-18906 GCA_038231395.1 Rhodobacterales bacterium | reverse complement strand
GAGTCTGAGACTGACGCGGCCTACGTCGAGCCTTGGCGGCCCGACGCTTGGGCCTATTTCGCGGCTCACGCGCTGCCCGGCGTGATACAGGCTTGCGCTGGCGACACCCTGCGTGATGGCCTTACGCGGTTGGAAATGTTCGCGGAAAGGGCAGGTCTTATCGCTGACGCGATGATGGCCGAATATGCAAAGGTAGTGAAATAAACGCTCCCGAGGCGGCGCGTGACTTCTATGACAACCGGCCACGGGACGGGCGCGGGCGGCTGATCTACCCAGCGGCCACCAACAAGGGATCAAAGGCGGAAACTGACGCCTTCAATGTGGAACTCGCCGCCCGGCCATCCATTCCGCTTGCGTGACGCCTGACCCTGACGATACTGCAACCGGCGCGATCCGCGCCCACGGAGGAACGACGATGCCACCCAATAAGACTGACGACGCCTTGCCCGCGACTGATGAAGCGACGCTAGAAACCGGCGACGCCGCGCCGATCACCTTTGACGCCAACGTGACCCCGCCTGCTGATCCCGCGCCCGACGTGGCCCCGCCTGCCGAGGCCCCGCCCTTCGTCATGCCGCCCGAGCAGGCCGCCGAAGTGAACAACGATCCGCCCCCGTCCGATCCTCTGTTGGTCGAATTGGAAGCGGCGGCAGAAGCCTTGAGCAAGGTCGCTGCACAGCACAACGAATGCGTGAACGATTGGGAAGGCTTCCGCGCTGAAATGGCCGGGGCAGAGGCCGCCCTTGGGGACGCCCGCGCCAGGTTCAACGGCGCATGTGCCCGCTTCTACGCAGGCAATTAAGGCCGATTGCCGCAGGGCCGTGCTACGTGTAGCCTTGCGGCAACTTCACAAAGGGGAACGGCATGGCATTTCAGTATTCCGCGACGGTGCGCAACTCTTGGCTTGACCAGATTGAGGCCACTATCGGCACCGCGCCAACGCTCGAACTGCGCACGGGCGCGATCCCTGCCAGTTACGGCGTGGCGGCGACCGGAACGATTCTGGCGTCCCTCGCCCTGCCGTCTGACTGGATGGCGAACGCCTCTGGCGGCACTAAGGCTTTGGCAGGCACTTGGGCTGGCACCGCGATTGCGGCCGGCACGGCAGGATACTTCCGCATCAACGGCTCTGGCGGCGGGATGCAGGGAACCGTGACGATCACCGGCGGCGGCGGCGATCTGGTCTTGGACAACCCGGTTATCGCCAGCGGCCAAGCTATCGCGGTCGCGTCGTTTACGCTGACGGCAGGCGGCGCGTAAACCATGGGCATCAAACACGCTTACCAGACGGCGACGGCGAACAACGCCACGCCGGAAGTCTCGTCAAACCGCTGGAACAGCGATCACGTCGTAGACACGGAGGTTCCGTTTGCCGTGCTGGCCTCGGACCCTGCGGTCGCGGCCTCGGGCAAGCTGAACGTGTTTGCCAAGAAATTCGCGCAGGCGAGTTTTCCAGCCTTCCGGGGAGAAAGCGGCGCTGCACTGGTCTTGCAGTCGGCATTTTGGGGGCCACGCATCACTGTTTGCGAGCCGTCAGCCAACAGCACGACGTTGACGGGCGTAGGAATGTCCCTCACCACAGTCGGGACTGTCACGTTGCGCAACAACGGCACCACCAACCTGTTTTCCCGAAGTCGCCGCGTTGGCAACCTCTCAACGTCTTCTGCTGGCGCGCTCTGCGGCTACAGACAGCTTGCGGTATTCGGCACGACCGGCGATGGCGCGGGGAATGGCGGCTTTTTCCTCAAGGTCCGTTTCGGATGCTCCGACGCGGCCACTGTTTCGGGCGCGCGTCAGTTTGTCGGCCTCAGCCCGAACGCCGCGCCGACCAACGTGGAGCCTAACACTCTTATCAACTGCATCGGCATGGGCCACGGTGCATCCGACACCACCCTTTCAATCTATTTCGGCGGATCGACGGCGCAAACGCCTATCGCACTTGGGGCCAACTTCCCGGCCAACACGCTCTCGGCTGACGTTTATGACCTCTACCTGTACGCCCCGTCTGACGCTACCGGCGTGGTGTATTACATGGTGGTCAGGGTGAACACAGGCGACACCGTGAGCGGGACGCTCTCGGGCGGCTCGGCGGTGGTTCCACCCGCCACAACCGCCCTGTCGTTCAACGGCTGGCGCTGTAACAACGCAACCGCCTTGGCCGTGGGACTGGACTTTATGAACGTCACTTCGCAGACGGATAAATGACATGCAGATTATCTTGGTCCCGATCCCCGGCGCTTCAAATACCCTTGTCACGCTGGACGGTGACACCCTCTGTGTGAACGGCGAGGCTCACGACCTGTCGGGCGAGGCGGCAGATGATGAAATGACGATCCCTTACGGGCTGGACGGCGCGCTTTCCACGATGATAGGCGACACGGCTCACAATCTCCACATTGAACCCCGACCCGATGACCCGGCCAAGCCCTACGTCGAGCCTGATCCGCCACAAGTCCCTACTGAAGCCGAGAGCCTGGCAGCGCTACGGCCCGACATGGTGGCCTATCGCTGGCAACTCATGGCCGTGATGGGCGCGGATTTGTGGGGCAGGGTGCAGGCTTTGGGAGCGGACGAAACGCTGCCCTGGGTGGCGCGGGCGGCGATCATCAACGCGCAGGTGATCCCGCGCGTGTCGGAAACTGTGGACACCATCGCTTACTTCTTGGGCCTGACTGACGAGGACACGGATAAACTCTTTGCCGCTGCTGCCGCCCTGGTGGCCTGATGCCGCTATTTGACGCCGCCATATTTGACCCGGCGATCTTCGATACGGGTTCGGGGGCGACGGGCGCGGGCGCAGGGACGGCAGACACCGCAGGCGCCGGCACCGGCACGGTTGCCGTGCTTGGCGCGGGCGCTGACACGTCCAGCACGTCGGGCGCGGGCGCAGGGACGGTAAAGGTCACGGGCGCGGGCGCTGGCACCACAACGACAGCAGGCGCAGGCGCAGGGACCGTCAAAGCCACGGGCGCGGGTGCTGATACCTCTGGCACGGCTGGCGTGGGGGCGGGCACCGTCAAGATCGCAGGCGCGGGCGCAGGGACGGCAGACACCGCAGGCACCGGCACCGGCACGGTCACAGCCGCAGGCACGGCCACAGGTGCGGGCGCTGGCGTCTCGACGGCAACCGGCAGCGGCAGCGGCACCATCAAGGTCACGGGCGCGGGCGCAGGGCTTTCCGTCGTGTCAGGTCAGGGGGCCGGGACGGTCACAACGCCCATTACCCCTTCCGACCGGCCCGACGTTGCTTTGACTGGCTTTTATGGTACGTCAGTGCTGGCAGGGACATACGGGACGCCGGTTCTGGCGGGCTATTACGGGACGCCGGTTCTCAACGGAACGTGGAGCGAAATACCATGACGCAAACCGCATTTGAAGCCACGGGGTTCAGCTATTCCGTGGCGGTCAAGCCGATCCCGCCAGCCACGACAATTCCTGCCATGACAGGTGCTACGGTTCTGGCCGACGCGCTAAATCAGGATAGCGGCGTGAGGGTGGCGGGTGTCGGCTCGGTCGTGGACGCGGCCACGGTGGCCGGTATCTTCGCCCCTTGGTCGCTCACGCCGGGAACGTGGAAGGTGCAGACGCGGGTGACGGTCGCAGGATCGGCGCAGCAGACGCTTCAAGAGGAAATCGTGAACGTGCGGGCTTCGGCGGCTGTCCACCCATAAAAAAGCCCCCGGTTTTCACCGAGGGCAGCCCGCACGACAGGGAGGAGTTTGAGCCTACGGCACGCGCCAGACCTTTGCAATCTTCAAAGGATAGGCACGGCCAAGAGCCAGAGTGTGCAACTCGGTCAAGGTGTCAGCGTAGATTGTGAGAGTGACGCCCGTTCCCGATACGGTGCCGGTCGCCCCCCATTTCCCGCGCGCGGTGGCGAAGGATCGTTCAAGGTATCGGTTGGGGACGAGGTTCCAGACGTTCCACGCGCAAAACTCCAACTGCGAAGGATCGACAGCGGCGGCGGTGTCGCCGTTGTGAAAGCGGACGAACACATAACGTTCATTCCATGAACTGATGCGGCCCGCATCAAGCTTCCCGTGATGGGCGTGATAGATGACGTCACGGCCTTCGTCGGTCTCTTGCAGGGCGGCAATATCAAGCCCGATCTGGCCCAAGGCTTCCCTTGGGCCGATCCAGTCTAGGCGGCGGTCTTGGACGTTCTGGCGTATCATGTCGTCTCCTCTTTCATGCGGTATCCAAAGGCGTCAGGCTTGCCGTCGCGCGGCCATCATCATATCTTTACCGACTTGCCTTCCCAATCGGTCGCCAGCGCCAAGCACAGATTGCGGAAGGTAGGGTCAACCGACATTCCGCCAACCGTCAGTCGGTCAAAGGCGCCTGCGGTGGCTTCGTCCAGTTCGTCTAGCGATATGCGATCTGTAACCCATTCAAACCATACAATCCCGTCTGGAATGCCGTCTGCGGCAACCGCAAATTCGGGCAAGCCGTCAATGTAGACCGTTGCCACAAAATCAAGCGGGCGGCCAAAGGCGACAGTTTCGCGAGTGATCTTTTCCAAAGCAATTTGCATGTCTTTTCCTATTCGTAAAGGTGATGGGGTCGCGGCCCGCGCTTATGCGCGGACCATGTGAAACCGAACCGCGCAATGGCCCGTGAAGTGTTCTTTGCCAGTCGCACCAGCGGGATAGTTTTGGTCGAAAATCAGGCCATCCCAAACCGCTACAGCGTGCCCTTGGACCGTGGCAAAGTGAGTTTCCGGCTGGCCTTTGGTGCTATCGGCAAGGGCGGCGAGCGTCATGCCATCTGCGGCCATCGCAGTTTCAAAGCCCAACTTTTTGGCGTTGTTCTGAAATTCAGTCGCATAGGTTCCGCCAAGCCATGCGGAGTTGCGGCCTGCAAAAGTGGCGACAGCGGCGGCGTAGGTGGAGCGGGTGAACATCGCCAATGCGACAACACCGCAATTGGGCTGCATCAATGGCGCATCTTTAGGGAAAATCGGCGCACCCTTGGGGGCAAGGTACTTGTCCATAAATTCACCAGCCGCGACCAAGGCGCGAAGCGCGAAGCGTTGCGCCCCAACCCATTCGCCATATGTAGCATGGCCCGCAGCATAGCCCGTGGCGGCTGTGGTTTTGCTCTTTACCGCATGGGCGGGCTTGGCAGATGCCACTAGGGCGGAAAACTTTGCAGCGGCGTTTGCGGTCAAGGAAAACATGGCGCGGCCCTTTCATGGCGTGGCGTGGTGTATCACATATATACTTTGCGCCATGAATTGCAAGGGCAAAATCGGGAAAAGTGATGCCTTGTATATCTTTTCTTGCGCCACTATATGTCAGGCATGAAAGGGGTTTTGACATGGATACAGACACAGACACAGACAGCCGCCCGTTTATGGTCATAGGCGTTACCGAAGGCCAGTTGCAGGCGTTCGATGATATCTGGCGGGCGTCGCGCGCGCCCCGCGTCAAGTCGCGCGCGGCGGCTTTGCGATTGCTTATCGCGGGCGTCATCGCCAGAGGCGCAATCGAGGCTTCCCCCAATGGCTGAAATTCACCAGCCAAGCGGGCGGGCAATATGCCAGCAGGTCAGGCGCGATCATGGCCCGACAACCTTGCTGGCCTTTTCTGCGGGCAAGGATAGCATCGCGGCGGCCTTGGCCTTGCAGGCGCATTTTGACGAAATTGTGCCAATCTATTTCTATTCGGTTCCCGATCTGGAATTTGTCGAGGAAAGTTTGCGTCACTATGAAAAGACCCTATTCGGGCGGAACATTATCAGAATGCCGCACCCGTCCCTTTACCGGATGCTCAATGCCTTCGTGTATCAGCCCCCGCATAGGGTTCCGGTGATCGAAGCGGCGGACCTGCCAGAATTTACATTCAAGGAAGCCCATGACCTAGTTCGCGCGGAATATGGCGCGCAAGGCAGTCTGTGTGCGACAGGCGTTAGGGCGGCAGATAGCCCGATCCGCCGTGTGTCGATCCAGCAACATGGCCCGATCAGCCGAAACAAGGGCGAATTTTTCCCTATATGGGATTGGAAAAAAGCCGATCTGGCGGCGGCGTTCACAAAACACAAAATCAGACTTTCTCGGGAATATGACATTTTTGGGCGCTCATGGGATGGTTTCGATGTTAGGTTTATGATCCCAATGCGCAGCCACTTCCCGCGCGACTATGCCAAAATCCTAGAATGGTTCCCATTGCTGGAAGCCGATATTTTTCGATTTGAAAGGATGAAAGCCCAATGAAACCGCCCGTATTCAAAGCCCCGACATTTACCCCGCCGACAATCAAGCGCGCCCCAATGGCAAGTATGGTAAAGGCTAAAGACCCCTTGGCCGATGTATCAGACACTGGCGATATTGAGGCTGATGCAAAGGCGGAAGTGACCGCGTTGCAGCAGGCTTTCCGCGACAGGGCGGCCCAAGAGGCGGCCCGTATGCAAGATGCGACAGATACCGGATATTACACGTGCGTCGTGTTTGAAAACCGCGCGCAATGTGAGGCGTGGTTGCTGGCGATCGGTAAGCTAGGCAAGGGCGATCTATACCTGGATGGGCGTGACCTGGCGGAGTTTATGAAAATCTCCCTGCCCGCTGGCGGCGGCGGCGGTAAAGTTGGCAAGGTCGACGGGGCATGGGCTAAATTTACCGGATTGCTCAAGGGCTAGACCGGCCCCACGTTCTGCCCTATCGTGGCGAGGCTTAGGCTGAACCACTGAAAGGGTAACGATATGCGGAACATTCTGCGCCGCGCGCGCAACGCCATCGGTCGCGGGGTTTCCCGCGTTCGCAACTTCTTCTCACGAAACCGCGCCCCCGCTGCTCGCGGGCGTTCTTCCAGTTTCTAAATGCGCAACGCCGACCATGACGGCAGCAATGAGGCTGGGGGCAACCCCGGCCTTGATCTTGACGAGGGCGAAGCTGACGCCCTGTTTGACGGCGCGGTCCCGCTGGACGCCGAAACGCTTTATAAAATCGCCATCGGTGATCTGGAATGCGACGCCCCGGAAATCATGCGGGCGGCGCGGCGGTTTGTGGCCTTCACGATGCGACGGCAGGGCCACGGCTACCGTGAAATAGCGGTTATCCTGAAAGTCAGCCTTTCAACGGCCTATGGCTATGTCGCGGACACGATCAAAAAGCTGATACGTGAGGAAGTCGATCAGGTGCGGCAAATCCAGATCGACCGGATTAACGCCTTGATTGTCGGATATTGGGATAAGGCAGAGGCAGGCGACACGTTCAGCGCAAACGTGGTGCTGCAACTCATGTCACGCCTCGACACGTACTATGGAATTGAGCCGCCCAAGAGGGTAGAACATACCTTCACGGGAGAGGCAGTTGATGACGCAAGACGTGAACTCGCTAAGGTCTTTGCTGCGCTCGGCCACGAAGCCACGAATAGTGGAAGCCTTGGCCCGACTGTCCCCGGCGCAACTTGAAATCTTAAAGTACGACTGGTCGATCTTCGCCCGCGACAAGCAGCTAGAACCGCAAGGCAACGCGCCATCGGGCAACCCGTGGCGCGTTTGGGTTCCCTTGGCTGGACGCGGCTTTGGCAAAACCCGCATGGGCGCGGAATGGGTGCGCTCCAGCACGGCAGGCCGCACACCGCTTTCCCCCGGAAAATATCGCCACATCGCCCTAGTCGGGGAAACGGCCGCCGACGTGCGCGATGTGATGATTGAGGGCGTCTCTGGCATCCTCGCCTGTACGCCGAAAGACTTCCGACCAACCTTCATCGCCAACCGGCGCAGTCTGGAATGGCCGAACGGAGCCAAGGGCACGCTGTTCTCCGCGATTGAGCCTGACCAGCTACGCGGCCCGCAGTTCGACCTGGCCTGGTGCGACGAACTGGCGAAGTGGCGCTATGGGGAACACGCTTGGGACATGCTGCAAATGGCCTTGCGCCTTGGGGATCACCCCCGCTGTCTGGTGACGACAACGCCGCGCCCGAGCAAGTTTCTCAAGGACATTCTGAAAGACCCTGACACGATCAGCATTCGCGGCTCAACCTATGAGAACGCGGGCAACCTTGCCGAAGGCTTCACCAGGTACATTCTGCGGAAGTACGAAGGCACACGGCTAGGGCGGCAAGAACTGGAAGCGGCCATACTGGAAGATGTTCCCGGCGCTCTATGGACCTTGGCCCTGCTGGACCGTGACCGGATCGGCTCGACGGTGGACGAGGCGGGCAACCGCGTTCTTGCCACACCGCCAGAACTGCAACGCAAGGTCGTGGCCGTCGATCCGCCTGTGACCTCTGGCGAGAAGGCCGACGAGTGCGGCATGATCGTTTGCGGTATCGCAGGCTCCATGCGAAACCAGACCGGCCACGGCTATGTGTTGGCGGATTACTCCACTCAGGGCCAGACCCCGCGCGAGTGGGCGACCGCAGCGATAAACGCCTATCACCGGCATGATTGCGATGAAATGATTGCCGAGGTGAACAACGGCGGCGAGTTGGTGGAAACCGTCGTCAAGGGGATCGACCCCACGATAAAATTTCGCGCCGTCCACGCCAGCAAGGGAAAGTACGCGCGGGCAGAGCCTATTTCCAGCCTGTACGAACAAGGCAGGGTGCATCACGTCGGCACCTTCGCGGCCTTGGAAGATCAGATGGTCGCCTTTTGCATCGACGGCCTGCCAGACTCAAGCGCCAGCCCTGACAGAGTTGACGCTTTAGTTTGGGGGCTGACTGCGCTTATGATAAGCGCAACACAGGCAGAGCCACGGGCTAGGAGTTTATAATGGGTCTTCGCGAGTGGTTCACGGGCAGCAGCGCGCCAGAAATTAAAGACAGCCGCGTGGGCCGGATGCTGGCATTCATGGGCGTTGGCGTCGCAGTCTGGACGGCGCGCAACTATCCGAAATTCGCGGTCGAGGGCTACCAGAAAAACGCCGTCATGTTTTCGGCGGTCTTGCGACGGGCGGAAGCGGTGGCCGCAATCACGCCTTGCGTTTACGTGGATGGCAAGGAAGTCAAAGACCACCCCTTGAAACTCCTGCTTGAGAAGCCCAACCCGGAGCAAACGCGATCCACGTTCATTCGGTCCCTTATGGTGCCGTGGCTCTTGGGCGGATCGGCCTATGTAGAGCGTGTCGGGCTGACGAGGGTACGCGAACTTTACACCCTGCGGCCCGACCGTATCCAGATCATCAGCGGCGCGCGCGGCTTTCCGCAGGCGTTCCGGTACATGGTGGGTGGACGCCTGTTTGATTTTCAGGTCGGCAGCGGCGGCCCGCTGGACTGCGACCTTTTGCAACTCAAGACGTTTCACCCGCTTGACGATTACGCCGGGCTTGGCGTGACCGATCCTGCGGCCTTCGCTATCGACGTTCACAACCAGTCATCGCAATGGATCAAGGCGCTGCTGGACAACGCCGCGCGCCCGTCAGGTGCATTCGTTTACGAAAACAAAGACAACCCCAACCTGACAGACCAGCAATACGAACGAATGAAGACTGAGGCGGCGCAGACTTATTCCGGCGCATCGAACGCGGGCAAGCCGATGATCCTTGATGGCGGCATGTCGTGGGTGCCGATGGGATCGACACCGCTGGAAATGGACTTCCTGAACACGCGAAACCAGATGGCGCGGGAGATTTGCCTGGCGGTCAAAACGCCGCCGATGATCTTGGGCATTCCCGGCGACAACACTTATTCAAACTACCAAGAGGCGAATGCGGCTTTCCACCGTGACACCGTTATTCCCGACGCGACAGAGATTTACGCTCGCTTGAGCCAGTGGATCGGCCCGCGCTTTGGCATGGGGATTGAGGTAAAGCCCGACCTTGACGAAATCCCCGCGCTGGCGGCGGAACGTCAGGCGGTTTGGGACAAGGTCGAGGCCGCCTCATTCCTGACGATGGGAGAGAAGCGCGTGGCTATCGGCTACAGCCCGACACCAGACGACGGGCAACGGATCGTGGGGGACGTGCCTGTCCCGGTGTCTCCGACTGTCGTTCCTGACACGAGGGCTTGACCGTCATGTTTCTGCGAACGACTGACGACGCGGCCATAGCTGCGCTGTGGCTGCAAATCCAGACCTTGCAGGACTACCACGAAAACGAGTTGACGGCGTCTCTGGCGGCGGCCACCTTGGTAGCCCTGCGCCTGATCGGGGACAAGGTAAGGGCGGGCCTGCCGGTCGATCTTGACGCCTTCCTGCAAAGTCAGGTGCGCGACGTCACCAGCGTCTTTGCCGGTTCGATCCTCGCCACAGCAGACACGTTCGGTCAGCACGTCATGGCCGGGGCCGGGATGCAGGAACACGCAAAGGACTGGCTTGGGATGGCGATGGGTGCAGGCGGTCTGGCAGGCCTGATCGCCGCGGCATCGGATCGTTATGCCACGGCCACGCAACTGCGGGTGGCGAAGATCATCCGCATGAACGAAGGGCCACGGCTGGCGGCATGGGCGCGCCTCTTGGGGATGGAGAATGAACAGCGCGCGCGCAACGCTGCTGCGGCAGAGGTTCACACAGCGGCGCAGGTATCGACGCAGGCGGCGGCGGAACTGACCGGCAAGGTGCAAAAAAGAATGTGGATGTGCAGACTGGACGGGCGCGAGCGAGAGGCGCACCATGACGCACACAAGCAGATTGTGGGTTTGAACGAGCCTTATATCGTCGGGGGCGAAAGACTACGATTCCCCGGCGACCCTAGAAGTTCAATCCATAATTGGATACATTGCCGATGCGCGACGGCTCTAATCTTGAGGTAGGGGAAAAATGGAACGGAAAAACGGCAACGCTGTAAACCTTGAAACGAAGCTGTTTGTTCCCTTCACCGAAATCAAGGCGAACAGCGACGGGACGATTGAGGGCTACGCTTCCCGGTTCGGCCAGGTCGATCAGGGCGGGGATATGGTGGCGCAGGGTGCTTACGCGGCTAGTCTGGCGAAGGGTATCCGGGTCAAGATGCTGTGGCAGCACGATCCTTGCCAGCCCATCGGCGTTTGGGATGACGTCCACGAAGACACAACCGGCCTATGGGTCAAGGGCCGCATCCTGTCGGCGGTCGAGCGGGGCGCGGAGGCCATCGCATTGCTCAACGCGGGCGCAATCGACGGTATGTCTATCGGCTACCGGACCATAGACGCTGCGCAAGCAACAGTTGACGGCCAAGTTGTGCGCGAATTGAAACAACTGGATTTGTGGGAGGTTTCTATTGTAACATTCCCGATGCAGACTACCGCGACGATCCGAAGCCGCAAGGCGGAAGACTGGCAAGACCCACGGTTTGTTGAAACCTATCTCCGTGATGGAGGTTGCTCAAACGCCGTTGCAAAGGCCATCGCGTCCAAAGGTGTGAAGGCAAGCCAACGTGAGGTTGGACCGGACCCTAAAGCCCAACTGTCCGCTATGGAAACGGCAATTCGCAACGCCTTCGCAAACTGAGGAAACGCAAATGAAGATGAATACTCGGGCGCAAATGCTCGCCAACTCGACGGCTGTACTGTCTGACGGTTCGCCCGTCACCATGCAGCACATGAAGAACGCCGGTCTTTTGGGGCCGATGGAACGCAAGGAAGCGGCTGACCCGCCTGTGCTGACGCCGGAAATGAAGACGATTTCCGAAGCGCTCAACAAGGGCGTGAAAGAGTTGCGCGACGGCATGGAAGCGCTGGAAAAGGGCAAGGCGTCGGAAGCCGATTTCAAGTCCCTTTCGACCAAGATCAACACCGGCCTTGACGATCTGGAACGCAAGTTGACCGAACAACTCCGCTCGTCGCGCGGTACGGCTGACGACAAGCCTACGGATCAAAAAATGATCGACTTCGCGCTTGATTACGCGGTGTCGGTCGAAGGCAAAAAGGACTTCACCCGCGACGAAGTCAACGTGGAGCTTGTGAAGAAGGCGCAGACCTACCGGGGCGAGTTCAACGCCTACATGCGCAAGGGTCTGGAAGGCAACGCGCTGTCTTCGGGCAACGACGCGAACGGCGGTTTTTGGGTTCCCACGACCATGTCCGCGCGGATCGTGCAGAAGCAGTTCGAGTTCACGCCCATGTTGGAATTGGCGACCGTGGAACTGGTCAACGGTGACAGCTTGGATATTTCGGCGGATCGTCAGACTGTCCCGGGCTTGTGGGTGGACGATACTTCGGCGCACGTCTCGGGCGCTACCGAGCAAGTTGGTATGCGCAAGATTATGACGCACAACCTGCAACGCTCCGTGAAGGCGTCGCAAAACCTGCTGGACGATGCCAACCGCGACGTGGAAGCCTGGGCTGCTGACAAGGCCGCCTTGTCGTTTGCGCTGGCCCAAGGGACGGCGTTCATTAACGGCAACGGCGCGGGCAAGCCGCGCGGCCTGATGACCTATGCACCTGTCGCGTGGACCAAGGCCGCCGATCTGACGGGCGCTACGTGGGGCCAAATGTCCTTCGTTCCGTTGGGCAACGCTAGCGGCCTGCTGCCCAACCTCGACGGCCTGCTGAACCTGATTTCGTCGCTCAAAGGCGCGTACCGCCCGAATGCCACGTACATGATGGAACGGTATTCGTTGGGGACCATCCGTGTGCTGAAAGACACGCAGGGCCACTACCTGCTGGACTACAGCTCCAGCAACCGGGGCATTGCCAACGTGTTCGGCTACCCGATCCGCGAAGGCGACGATATGGACGTGATCGCTGCGGGCGTCTTCCCGGTGGTCTTTGGCGACATTCGCGCCGCCTACACGATTGCGCAACGCCGGTCGATCCGCACCCTGCGCGACCCCTTCTCCAGCAAGCCAATGGTTGAGTTGGACTTCACTCTCCGCGTTGGCGGTGACGTGGTGGACTTCGACGCCTTCCGCGCCGGCAAGGTGGCCTAAGCCTGACGGGCCGCCTTCGGGCGGCCCTGACTTCAACCGGGCCACAGCCCAAACCTTAAGGAGAATGCGCGATGCGCGAGGACATTTACACTCAGCTTACGCCGAAACGTGCCATGACCAACACCCTGAACGCGGCCCTTGTGTCACTGACCGTGAGCGGGGACGCTATCGACACCCAAGGCGAAGTCGGCGGGGCTTTTTTTGTGAACATCGACGCCATCACTAGCGGCAACTTGAACGTGCAGGTGCAGGCGGGCGATCTTTCCAACCTTTCCGACATGGCGAACGTCACCGATCCCAATATCGTTCAAGGTCCGATTGGCACCAACCTGACGGTGGCGGGCCTCTACAAGTTCGGCTATCTTGGCGTGAAGCGCTATTCCCGCATCAATGTCAACGGCAACGCTGGCCTGACGGGCGCTGTTGTCAACGCGCTTTACGGCTCCATGAATGCGCAGCGCGGCGGCTTCTAATGCGGATTGAGCAAGACGGGGTATCGGCAACGATCCCCGCCTCTACCGCAGAAATTGCGTCGCACTTTGCGACCTTGGGCCTCTCCGCAACCGATGCGGCGGGGCTTTCGCTCTACATGCTGGCGGCCACTGACGCTTTCGAGCAGGCGGCAGGGCTGGCGGTCATCCAACGCACGGTGCGGCTCTATCTGGACGAATGGCCCAAGTCGGCAAATCGGATGGATGACTACAGCGACAGCTTTTATCAGGTGCCGATTGCCTACGTGAACGGATCGCGCGACCTGATGCCCCTTGAGTTGCCGGTGGGGCCGGTCATAGCCGGGGCGACCTATGGCGTGTCTGCCGTGGCCGACGACGGCACGGTCACGCCGATCAATGCTGCGGCCCTGATGATCGACACGGGCCGCTTTGCCATTGTGCGGCAGAAATCAACCTATACCGATCTGCAATCCAACTACGGCAGTCGTTTCATTGTGACCTATACCGCAGGCTTTGGCCTGACGGCGGCGCAGGTTCCGGCTGACATTCGGCTTGCCATCCTCGATCAAGCTTTGAAGTATTACGAGCAACGCGGCGACACAGACCAGATCGTCGGGCGCGGCGGCGCTCTGATCGGCACGACGTCCCAAGTGGCCGCGCGGTACAAGAGGATCAGGGTATGACCAGCCGCATTGCCGCGCGCAGGTTCACCGTCACGGTACTGCGCTTCTCCACGGCAGGGAACGGGGCTGGAGGCGTGGTGGAGACATTTGCGGCACTACCGGCACCGGAGCAATTCATGGCGTCCCTTGAAGCTGTACGGGCCTCCCGCATGTCGGGCGACCAAGCGACAGACTTTGTCAGGCGCAGGACCGTGACAGCATCGCGGGCGACGTTGCCTGCCGATTTTTCCGACCTGATGCGGTTGCAGATTGGCGGCGAGGATTACCAGATTTTAGAGGTCGAACGCACCGGGCCTCTGGATCGTGACCGCAAGATTTTGGTGTCAAGGCTTGCGCCGTGAAATGGACCGGGATTAACGAATTTTTAACGGACCTTCACGGCATTGAGGTCGAGTTGTCGGATCGGGCGCAGGCCCATTGCTTTGCCTCCGCGCGGGAAATGCGCAACAACGCAATGCAGAACATGGGCGATCTTGGTATCCGGCTAATCACAGGCCGCAGCCGCGCGCTGTACGGCGTGGCCTTGACCGCGACCGGCGCGCTGGCGGGCTATACCGCCTGGCCTGATGACGTCGAATTTTACCCGGAGTTTTTGAATAATGGCACGTTCCGCATGGCGGCGCGGCCCTATCACGATCTGGCCTTTGAAATGACGGAGACTTTCTTTAACGATGGAATGGACCGGGTCTTTGGTCAGTCAATGGGGGCAAGCAAATGAACGAAATTCAAACGTGGCAGGCAGCAATCGGCGTTCCGGCTGATGGTCAATTCGGTCCCGCCACGCTGGCGGCTTCAATGGCGCTTCTGCCAAAGAGCGCGCCAAAGGCGACCGGCGCGGCCCTGCCGTGGATGACGGTTGCGCGGCAACACCTTGGACTGCACGAGGGCGTGGACAACGCCGCTCTGCGCGCCTTCCTGTCGTCTGATAAGGCCACGGTTGGCGACCCCGCCAAACTGCCGTGGTGCGGCGATTTTGTCGAAACCTGCATGAAGCTTGGCCTGCCGGGCGAGGTATTCACGGGCCGCGTCAAAGAGAACCCGTATTTCGCCCGCAACTGGCTGGACTTCGGGCGGGAATGCAGCCCGACCTACGGCGCAGTCGTGGTGTTCGAGCGCGGCCCGGCCAGCGGTCACGTCGCTTTTCTGGTAGGGGTGGACGCCGTCAGCTACTACACCTTGGGCGGCAATCAGTCGGACGGCATCACGGTCGCGCGGATCGCCGCGAGCCGGGCGCTTGGCTTCCGCTGGCCCAACTCCGTTCCGATCCGCTCAACGCCCCTGACTGACATGACGCCGGGAAATATGAAGATCAGCGACAACGAGGCTTAAGTATGACGCTGGATCGGGCTTGGCCCCTTGAACAGTCGGTATTCTCAAGGGTGACGGCCTCGGCTCAGGCAGGCACGTTGATTGTCAACTATGTGCCAGACACGCCCCCGCCGCGCTATATCCGGCTTGACGGGTTTTCGGCCTTAGATGCGTCGAAGTGGAAGACCGCAGACAAGTTCAGGCACAGCTTCATGGTTCACGCCTTTGACCGGCTGACGCCCAAGGATAAAACATGGGTGGTTGCGCAAATCGCGGCCATTCACGCGGCCATAATCGCCAGCGCGCTTGATGTCGACGGCCAGAGGGTGAGGGTTGAGGCTTATCAATCATCATTCGACAAAGACGCAGCGGGCGGGCATACTGCCCACGCATTCACCCGCTACAGCCTGCAAATCGGCAAATAGGAGAACGACATGGCACAGGGCCGCGAGCATCTGGTTTATATTTCCAACAACGGCCTCGTGTCTGGCACGAAAATTCTGGTCGAAATGCAGGGGGACTTGAAGATTGACCCCGGCAAGGATACCGCCGTCACGACCTACAAGAACGGTCAAAACGCCGCCATATCTGACAAGGGTTTCACCATCTCTTTCCCTATGGGCGTGACGGCACCTCTCGGCGCGGGCCAAGCGCTGATCTTTGCCCTGGGTGACAACCTCTCCCTATCGTCCTACTTCTGGATCACCAACACGCGCAGCGGTGGCCTGCAATACGACGGCGCTTGCATCGTCACCATTGGCGAAGTCGGATCGCCCACCAACGGCGACATGATGGCGACGGTCAACATCGCCGCCCAAGGCACCGTCAACCGTTCGACGGCTCCATAACACATGCGCGAGTTGGTTGTTTTCACACTGGACGGGGCGAAAATTCCGCTCCGTCCTACGTTCGAGGCTTACGGCGCAATCGAGGCGCGCTTTGGCAATATGCGGCAGGTTTACACGACCGTCGTTACCGGCTTTGCCTCTTTGGAGGTCTTGTCAGGCATCATCAAGATTGGATCGGACGAGGCAGGCGAGACGTTCGGAGAGGACGCAATCCAGCGCAGGATTTACGCCAACGGCGCTTTCCATGAGGACACCATTTTGCCGGTTGCCGACTTTCTGGCGTCGCTTGGCTGGACGCCTGAACAAAGAAAAAAGATACAAGCGGACGCCGCAAAGCCGACGCGCGCGACCCGCTCACGATAATGTTCAAGCTGGCGGTCCAAGGCTTGAAATGGACGCCAACCGATTTTTACCGATCCACGCCGAAAGAACTTTGGGCCGCAATAGAGGCTTCCGAAGAAGCTGCCGCAGAGATAGAACGGCTTAGTAAGCGGAGGTAGGGCGATGGACGTTCGGCGCAGGATGGTTGCAGAGTTTGACGCCTCAACCGCGCCATTCAACGCCAAGTTGGCCGAAATGAAGGCGGCCCTGGACGCGCTCAAGGGCACGTCAACTACCAGCTTTCAGGCCGTGGACGAGAACGCAAAAAAAGCCGTCATGTCATTGGGCGGATTGCAGGAAGCGGCGATTGCCCTTGGCGGCACTGCCGTCGTTGGGGCGTTCCTGAACTATGCCGACGCGGGCAAGATGGTGGAAAACCAACTCCGGGGGATCGGGGCCGGGGCCGACGACACCAAAGACAAAATCTACCGCATGGCGATTGAAACCCGCTCCCCTCTTGAGGCGACGGTTGGCCTGTTGCGCACGATGCAGAAAAGCCTTGGCGACACCCAGGGCATAGACAAGACGATTGCACAGGTGGCGACGCTCAACCGGCTCTTGGTGATCGGCGGCCTGAACACCGCAGAACGCGGATCGGTCACGCTGCAATTCGGGCAGGCGCTTCAATCGGGCATCCTTGGCGGCGACGAGTTGCGGGCGCTGCGCGAGGCGGCGCCGCAAGAGTTGTTGCAGGCCATCGCCAAAGAGGCAGGCGGCACGGTTCAACAACTCCGCGCCTTGGGCGCTCAGGGCAAACTCACCCGTGATGTGATGGTCAAGGCGCTGGACGATCTGGAACAGGTGTCGAAAGATAAATTCGGCAAATTCAACATGACGATTTCAGACGGGTTCGAGATTTTGCGCACCGGCCTGATCGCAGCCAGCACGGAGATTGACAAGAATATCGGGGCGACGAATTTGCTGGCGCAGACCGAAGCGGCCTTGGGCAACTTCCTGTTGGACAATGCGCAGACGGCAGGCACCTTCGCCAAGGCTATGCACGTTGTTTTTGATGCGGCAGTTGCCTTGGCCGGTACGGCGGGGATATTCGCCGTGGTCAATTCGGTGCGGATGCTGACGACGGCCATAGGTGGCGCGCGGGTGGCCTTCGCATTCTTTGGCGGCCCGCTGGCGCTTGCGATTGCGGCTGTCGGCTTTGCCATGATCGAGTTGTCGCACAACACCATGAGCGTCACGGAAGCGGTCGGCGGCCTTCAATCTGCCCTGTCGAAATACAGCGAGGACATTGACGGAATAAAGTCGGTGAACGCCGACCTTTTGACGGCCAAGGGCGACCTCAAAACGGCTTCGGACCGGTACAAGGAAGCTTTGGCGGGAGAGGGCCCGGCAGCGCAGTTGGCGGCAGCCAAGGAAGTCGCCTCAGTTAATGAACGGATCGCGGCACTGGACAAGCTACGGGAGGCCAAGCTTGGGCAGGCTTTGGTCGACAAGGCGGCGCTAGAGGAAGCGCAGCGCAACGTCACGGAACCCCTGCGGGCGAAGGCGGAAAAAGATATTCGGCAGGCGGCTTTTCAGCAAATGATAACGCCCACGACGTCAAGGGGGCTGATTATCGCCCCTGCGGCGGAGTCTTCGCTGGACGCTGCGGCCACGCGCGCGGCGCTCCTTGAGATACCGGTTCAGCAGATTGACAGCGCCGTACAGAGCATGATTGACGGCAAACTCAAGTCGGTACGCGCGGCGCTGGAAGCTGGCGCACCTGTGGCACCGAAGGACTTGGAAATTTACAACGCGGCCTTGGCCTTGCAGGCGGCAAACGCCCAAGTGGACCTGCTCAAGCACAAGTACGATGATGTGAAGGCCGGGATCGTCGAGGCCGGGGCGGTGGTCAAAGACGCCTTTAATATGACGACCACGACCCAACAACTCACGCAGTTGCAGGGCGAACTTTCGACGCTGACGGAGCAGGCGCTTGCCTTGCGAACGGCTATTGCCAATCCCAAGGGATTTTCAGTCACGAGTTACGAAGGCGGTCAGCCGGTCAGCGCGGGCCGGGACGAGGCACAGAAACAGCTTGCCATTGTGGACGCCCGGCGCGAGGAGGTGGCGAAGCTGTTGCAAACCGGCAAGGACATGGCGGCGGCAGAAAAGACCGTCACCGACGCGCTCAAGGCCAGCACGGCAGAACTGGAAGCGGGCAAGGTCAAGGCCGAAGATCTGCGCACGGCCCGCGTGGCGCTCGTGGCGGCCTTTGGCGAGGGTTCCCCGGAGGTCGCAGCGGCAGACGCGGCCATGGCGCGCCTGCGGCAATCTATGGCCGCTGCGGAGGCCAACGCCAATAACCTGACCAGTGCGGCAATCACCTTGCGCAATGCTCTTGCGGGTTTGGGCGGTGTCAATGTCAGCCTGCAAGACAAACTCGACGGGGCGAAGCGCTATCTTGCAATGGCGAAGGGCGGGGCGTCGAAAGAGGATATTGCAGG
>JBBRLL010000061.1:0-19242 GCA_038231395.1 Rhodobacterales bacterium | reverse complement strand
TGGGAAAACGCAGAAGGATGCGGTGGTCGCCCAAAGGGGCTCACCGAGTAGCCGTCACAAGGGCCGCCGTCCTCGACGGTCGTCTGACAGTCGCAAACAGCAGACGGGCCGCATGACCCCCATGTTTTGTCCACTCCCACCTGTGCTGGGGTTTGTCGCAATGCCCTCCTCGGTCGAAGGAGAACTCTGTCACCTTCAGGTTATGCAGCAAGCGCCGCGAATAGCGCGAACGGGCAGAGCCCGGCTGTCTACCGCCGCTTGTGGATCATGTTGGCGACTTCGAAGCGCTCAGGCGTCCCCGGAAGCCGAAATGAATGACTTTAACTCGAGCCTGTTTGCAAAGTCAGCGAGTCTGACCCAAGTAGACGATGCGGCCAACCGGCATCGGGTTCGCTGTCAGGCGTCAACAGAATTGTCGATAGCAAAGAAAATGCATGTCTTTACCTTCCGTCCTGATGATTTGAGGGACCCCGCCATGTCGGACACAACAGCCAAGCCAATGACGCTGACGCAGGCGCGTTCGATCCGCGACTCGGAAGGGCCCGAGGCTTTGCTTCAATGGGTCATTGCCAGCTCCAATCTTGGGCGGGATAACGCGGTGATTGCGTGGGACGACCGGTTGCCGGTGCTGTCGGATGGGCCGTTGTAGGGCATTCCCTTTGGGGTTAAGGACAACATCGACTGCCTACCCTATGCGACCACCGGCGGAACTCCTGCGCTGGCAAGCTGGTACCCAAAGGCGGATGCGCCGCCCGTGGCGCGGCTGAAAGCGGTAGGCGGCTATGTGCCTTTAAAGCTGAACCTGCACGAGCTGGCCTTTGGTGTCACCTCAAACAACGCGGCCTATGGGCCGGTGCGCAACCCTTTTGACCCAGCCCGCGTGGCCGGCGGATCATCGGGTGGCAACGCGGCGGCGATTGCGCGGGGCGTGGTGCCCTTCGCCTTGGGCACCGACACCGGCGGGTCGACCCGCATTCCGGCGGCGTTCTGCGGCATCACAGGCTTTCGGCCCAGCACGGGGCGATATCCCGATGGAGGCGTGCTGACGCTGTCATCACGCGCGATACGATCGGCCCGATGGCAGCCCCCTCGCAAAGAGCTTACCTTAGCACAGGCCAGACCACCGACGACGACCCCCATGTTTTGTCCACTCCCGCTGCACTGGCCACCGAAGCCGAATGCTACCGCGGCACGGAAGCGGTGGCAGCCGGGTTGGCCGATGAAGTCTCTTACCCATCCTCAGGCTTTGCCGCCTTCGCCGATGTCGTAAACGGGCGCAGTTCCGCCCGCAGCGCGATCCGGTCGCTGTCGCCAAGCCGCGATAAATCGCGCTGCGCCAGCACTTCATCCAACGCTATCAAAAACCGGGTGCAATCCGCAGCCGAGAACGCTGCCGGCGGTTTGATTTTCAACACGTTATGGTGCGGCCCCTCGCTGGATAAAAGGATGTGGTGATCCCGCTTCATCGCAAGGATCACATGGTCCACCACCTCTGGCGCAGGCTCCAGCGTGGCGCGGTCACGCACCATCTCTACCCCGTTGAACAGACCCATCCCCCGCACATCGCCAATCACCTTATGCCGCTGCGCCAAAGCCCGCGCGCCCTCCATCAACTGCGCCCCCACCACCGCGCAATGGTGCATCAGCCGTTCATCGCGGATCACATCCAGCACCGCCAACCCAATGGCGGCCGAGACGGGATTGCCGCCGAAGGTGTTGAAATATTCCATCCCGTTGGCAAAGGCTGCGGCCACCGCCGGCGTGGTGATCACCGCCGCCATCGGATGCCCATTGCCGATCGGCTTGCCGAGGGTGACGATATCGGGCACCACGCCTTGCGTCTCAAACGCCCACATATGGGCGCCCACCCGGCCAAAGCCCACCTGCACCTCATCGGCCAGACACAGGCCCCCCGCCGCCCGCACATGCGCGTAAGCCGCCGCCAGATAGCCGGGCGGCGGCACGATCTGCCCACCCGTGCCCAAAATCCCCTCGCTGAAGAACAGCGCCGGGCGGCGGCCCTCTGCCGCCAAAGCCTGCACCTGCCGCGCCACATCCTGCGCATAGCCCGCTCCGGCGTCCGGATCACCGCGCAACCGCCCCCGGTAGGGGTCCGGCAGTTCGGCCACCCGCACATGGGCCGGCCGGCCCTGCCCGCCCTTGCCGTTGAACTTGTAGGGGCTGACGTCGATCAGGCTAGTCACATGCCCATGATAGGCGTGATCCACCGTGATCAGATCATGATTGCCCGTCGCCGTCCGTGCCAGCCTGATCGCCAAGTCATTGGCCTCGCTGCCAGAATTCACAAAGAAGCAGACCGACAGCGGTTCCGGAAACAGCGCAACCAATCGGTCAGCATACTCCACCAACCCGTCATGCAGATAGCGAGAGTTGGTGTTCAGTCGCGCCATCTGCCCCTGCGCCGCCGCAACCACCCGTGGGTGGCAATGGCCGACATGGGCCACGTTGTTCACCATATCCAGCCAGCGATGACCCTTGTCGTCGATCAGATGACAGCCTTCAGCCGCCACGATCTTCAACGCCTCTGGTGCATAGGCAATCGACAACGACCGCCCGATCCGCCGCGCCCGCTGTTGCACCAGCCACTCCGCGCTGCGCGCCACCGGGACCGAGGCTTTCACCGGCAGACCCAGCACCCCCGAAGGATCGGGCGACACCTGCCGCCAGATCTGCCAATCGCGGCCCACGCCGACGCCATGCATCCGCGCCTGCAGCCCCAGATGGTCCGTCACGATCTGGAAATGCAGATGCGGCGGCCAGTTGCCATTTTCATGGCGCTGGCCAAAGCTCGCGAAAGCCTGACCTTTGGCTATGGCCTGACCCGGTGTCAGCTTGGCAAAACCGTCGTGCGACAGATGACCATAGAGGGTCCAGAAGGTCTCGGCCTCGGCCTCATGTGCCAACAGGACCGTCGGTCCGAAGCCGTAAGGCACCGCGTCGTCATGCAAGAACGCAACCCGCCCTGCGAAGGGCGCATGGACAGGCTCTCCGGCGGGCGCAAAGATGTCGATGCCAAGATGAACCGAGCGTCGCGCCGCACCGATGTCAAAAGCCTCGCCCTTGTAGATCGTGCGATCTTCGCCATAGCTGCCCACCGCGAAATCCGCCCCGGCGTTTGCAGTCTTGCCTTCGCACCAGCGGTCAAACCCCGGCCCGTCCAGACTGGCCAATTCCGCCGCATCCGGACTGCTGGCCGAGAAATCAAGGACCGCCACCTTGGGCCGCGCCAGATCGGGCCGGATCACCGGGGCAAAGTCATGCGCGTTCCGCTCCAGCCAGCGCACCAACTTGGCCGCCCCCGGCACCGCCGCAAAACCGCAGGCATCGCGCAGGCGCATCGTGGCAAGGCGCGGATTCTCGGCCCGCAGCCGTTGCAGTTCACGCCAGACGTCGTCCTGGCTGACCAGCAGATAGGTGTTCTGCGGGTTGGCTATGATCTGCACCGCCGCCATTGTCATGCTGACAGCATAGCGCGTCAGGATCAGGTCAAACAGCTGATCCACCTCGGCCCCGGTCAGCGGGTTGACTGCATGATAGGCGCTGACAATCGGCAGCATCGCCCCCACCGGGTCTTCGGCCCCAATCAGCGCATAGGCGCAGGCCACAGCCAGTTCGACAATGCGCCAGCTTTCCACCATGTCGCCGAAATCCAGCAGCCCGCAAACCGCATGAGCTTCGTCCAGCAAGACATTGTAATCATTTGCATCATTGTGAATGATCTGACGTGGGCAGTCCGAAAGCGCGGGCAGGATGTGATCTGCAAACCGCTGCAAGATGCCGGAAACCGCCTGCCGCTTCTCATCCGGTTCAATCGCGGCAAGCGAGGGCAAATGCTGTCCAGCCTGCCCGATATCCCAGCCATAGACGCGGCGTGCGGCGGGATGGGCGAAGCCTTCCAACGCCTTGTCCAATAGTCCCAACAGCGTCCCAAGCGTCGCCAAGCTGTTGGTATTGCGCGCAGATTTAGCCCAGACATTCCCCTCCAGCCAGGTCAGCAGCCGCGCCTGATAGCCTTGGCAAGGGATCATCGCCTGACCTATCAGCCGCATCTGGCGTGAGACGGGCAAATCCGGCGCCACTTGCGCCAGATGATCCAGCACAGCAATCTGACAGTCCAGTAGTGCCGCATCGTTGCCCGGCGCGTGCAATTTCAGCAAATAGCGCACACTGTCAATTGCTTGCACGCGGAAGTTCAAGTCGTGCTCTCCGGGCAGTGCCACCAGATCGCCCGCAATCCCAAACCGCCCCAGCAGGTGCGCCAATACCGTCTGATCCATCGCCATCCCCTACCAGGCCACCACCGCGCCGTCATAGGCGCGGAAGGTGCGGCTGTCACTTTCCCCCGCCTCAAGGATGATCTTCAGCATCCCGGCAACGCTTTCCTGCACCGGCACATCCGCCTGCGGCCCGCCCATATCGGTCTGCGCCCAGCCCGGATGCAAGGCCAGCACCGTCAGCCCCGATTCATCCGCCAGCTTGACCCCCGCCATGTTCAGCGCCGCTTTCGAGCATTTGTAGGCGTAGTCACCCACGTCGCTGCGCCCTTCGGCCATCGACCCTGACCGGCTGGAGATATTGACCACCACGCCTTTCAACAGCGGCAACAAGGCCTTGACCAGCAACAAGGGGCCAAGCGTATTGACCCGGATCACCTCAAGAAACCCTTCCGCCTCCAGCGTCGCAAGCCCACCCGCGTCCCCGCCGATGGCCGCGTTGTTGATCAGAAGGTCAATCTGCGCGTCGCCCAAGCTATTGGCAAATCCCTCAATCGCCACCGGATCGGCCAGATCCAGCCCGGCGCTGCGGTTGCCCTCGATCACCTGCCAGCCCAAGGCGCGCAACTGCCGGGCAAACTCTGCCCCTACGCCCCGATTCGCCCCCGTCACCACCGCCCGTTTGCCCATCTGCCCCTCTGCTTTGCAATTATGTTTACATAAAAACGTTTTTTTAGTAAACAGATTCGCAGGACTTCCGGTTTTCTTCCTCTGCGAGGTGTGACGCATGGACTTCTGCTTGCCGCTGCGGGTCGCTTTATGGCGGTGCTGAAGGTTCGCGCCTTGAAGAAGTCGTTTGGCGCGGTCGAGGTGCTGCGTGGCATCGACTTTGATGCGGATGTGGGGGAGTTTATCTGCCTGCTTGGCCCCTCTGGCTGCGGCAAATCCACCCTGTTGCGCTGCATCGCCGGGCTGGAGACTGTGACCGGCGGCAGCATCGAAATTGGCGGGCGCGACATGACCGATGTGCCGCCCGCGCAACGCAATCTGGCGATGGTGTTTCAGAATTACGCTTTGTACCCGCACTTGAGCGTGAAGAAGAACATGGGCTTCGGGCTGGCCCTGCAAGGCATGCCTCGGGCCGAGATTGACAAGCGCGTCATGGATGCCGCGCGGATATTGGCGATTGATGGCCTGCTGGACCGCAAGCCCCGCGCCCTGTCGGGTGGCCAAAGGCAACGCGTTGCCATCGGTCGGGCGATTGTGCGCGATCCGTCGGTGTTTCTGTTTGATGAACCGCTGTCGAACCTTGATGCGGCCCTGCGCACCCAGACCCGCTACGAACTCGCGCGCCTGCACAAGGAACTGGGGCGGACGATGATTTTCGTGACGCATGATCAGATCGAGGCGATGACGCTGTCCACCAAAGTCGTCGTGCTGAACGCGGGCAAGGTCGAACAGACCGGCAAACCGCTGGACCTGTACCGCCGACCGGCCAACCGCTTTGTGGCGGGCTTCATCGGCACGCCGCAGATGAACTTCCTGCCCGCCTCGGTCGCGGCGGGCCGCATCACGTTGGCGGGCCAAAGCCTGCCGATTGCAGGTCATGCGCCGGGTGTCACCGAGGCTGGGCTGCGCCCCGAACATATCCGCATCAGCCAAACCGAGGGCCTTACGGCCCACGTGACCGCTGTCGAACATCTTGGGGCCGAGACGATGGTCTTTACCCTGACCGAGGCCGGTCAGGCGCTGGTGATCCGCGCCGATGGCCTGCTTGAGGTGGCCGAGGGCGACGCCCTGCGCCTGACGTTTGACCCCGCGCATCTGCATCTGTTCGATGCGGCCGGGCAGCGGGTGGAGTTGACAGAGTTTGAAACCAAGGTGGGGTAAACCCCGCCGATAAGGGAGGATAGAATGCGGACTTGGATCACCCTTGCGCTGACCGGCCTGATGGCCACGGCGGCGCAGGCCGATACGACCCTGCGCTTTGCCACATGGGATTCGGATCAGGCGCTTGAGATTGAAAAGAAAGTCG
Source organism: Rhodobacterales bacterium (assembly GCA_038231395.1). Classification (GTDB taxonomy): domain Bacteria; phylum Pseudomonadota; class Alphaproteobacteria; order Rhodobacterales; family Rhodobacteraceae; genus Stagnihabitans. Next base: position 12,972 of record JBBRLL010000061.1, on the reverse strand, counting down.
CGGCGGGCTTTGAAGCCGCCCACCCCGGCGTCAAGGTTCAGGTCGAGGCTTATGGCGACGGCTATGATGACAAGATCGCCGCAGGCTTTGGCGCGGGCGACCCGCCGGACGTGCTGTATATGTGGAACTTCCCGGCCTATCAGGCCTCGCTTCTGCCGCTGAACGACTACTTGGCCAAATCCGGGCTTGATACCAGCGACTTTGCCGCCGTCACCCTGAACTATGCCACGATATCCGATCCTGACGGGTCAAAACGGGTGCTGGGCGTGCCTGCGGGCTATACGACGCTAGTGACCTATTTCAACAAGGACATGTTCGACAAGGCGGGTCTGGCCTATCCCAAAGACGGCTGGACCTGGGACGAGTTGCGCGCTGATGCCAAGGCCTTGGCCAAGCCGGATGAGAAGGTCTACGGCTTTGGCGTCGATGGCGCGCCTGATCCCTATGATTTCGAGGCTTATCTGTGGTCGAACGGGTCTTCGTGGATCAGCCCCGATGGCAAGACCACCAAGGGCTTCCTGAGTGCGCCGGAAACCGCGCAGGTCTTCCAGATGTTCGTCGACATGGTGAAATCCGGCGAGGGCGTGTTGTTTGGCGTCGGCGACAATGGGTCTTACCGCGAGTTGTTCAACGCGGACAAGCTGGGCATGGTAATCTCTGGCACCTGGCCGATGCCCGACTTTGACACCGCCAAGAAGAACTACGGCGTGGCGATGATGCCCGCTTTCGCAGGCAAACCGGCGCATAGTCAGGTGGATATGTCGGCCCTGTCGATTGCGAAAGACAGCAAGAACAAGGATCTGGCGTGGGAGTTCGTCAAATACTATGCCTCACCCGAAGCCGTCGCCCTGCGCACCAATGACCTGCCGATCCTGAACTCGGTCGCGAAATCGCGCGGGCTGCTCGACAACCCGAAATATGCAGCCTTCTTCAAGATGCTGCCGCCGGGCGATGACACCCGCTCGCCCGCGTTCCTGCACAACCCCAACTGGGGCCGCGCGCAGGATGTGGTGACGACGGCGATCCAGCAGATCTATGTCGATCTCGACAATGTGCAGGCCACTTTGGATAGCGCCGCCGACAGCGCCGACAAGGCCCTGACGAAATGAGGGGCAAGGCCGCCAGACGCCATTTTTGGAGTCGGGGGGCGGCCACGCCTTATCTGTTCGTGGCCCCCTGGGTGATAGGCTTTGCGGCCTTCACCCTGGGGCCACTGTTATTCTCATTATATATCAGCTTCTTCGACTGGCCGCTGATCGGCACGCCCGCCTTCAACCACGGCGCCAATTACGTCACCATCCTGACCGACGACGCCGATTTCCTGCACGCCCTGACCGTCACCCTGAAATTCGCCGCGATGTTCGTGCCGTCAAACCTGATCGTGGCACTTCTGCTGGCGATGCTGCTGAACCAACCCTTGTTCGCATCGGGCTTCTTTCGGGCGGCGTTCTACCTGCCCTCGATCATCTCTGGCGTGGCTTTGGTCACCATCTGGTCCTGGCTTCTTAGCCACGAATATGGCGTGATCAATTATGTGCTGACCTTGGCGCATATCCCCGCCGTCAACTGGCTGGGCAGCCCGAACTGGGCGCCGGTCTCGATCGTGCTGGTCAGTTTGTGGAGCGTGGGCGGCACCATGCTGATCTTCCTTACGGGCCTCAAATCCATCCCGAAAGACCTGTATGAGGCGGCAAGCCTGTCTGGCGTTGGCCCCTTCGGGCAATTCGTGCTGATCACCCTGCCGCTGCTGTCACCCGTCTTGCTGTTTAATCTGGTGACCACGGTGATTGCCGCCTTTCAGCAACTGACCCTCGCTTTGCTGCTGACCAAGGGTGGCCCGGTCAAATCCACCTACATGCTGGCGATGTATATCTATGACACCGCGTTCAAGTACCACGACATGGGCTATGCCGCCGCGATGTCGTGGCTGATGCTTTTGTTGATCATCGCCCTGACGCTGGCGATCTTCAAACTGTCCTCGCTGTGGGTGTTCTACGAGACGGAGGTCAAATGAAAGCCGCCAGATGGGCGCTGATGGCGCTGTTGACCCTGCTGTTCCTGTTCCCCTTCTACTGGACGCTGGTCACCGCCATCAAAGCCAAGCCCGAGCTGCTGACATGGCCGCCGACATGGTGGCCTGAAACGGCACTCTGGGGCAATTTCGTCACCGCATGGACCGCGCAACCCTTCGCCACCTTCCTGTGGAATTCCACGCTGGTCACCGTGCTGTCGACCATCGGGCAACTGCTGTCATCCTCGTTGGTGGCCTTCGGTTTAGCGCGCTTCGCCTTTCCGGGCCGCAATCTGCTGTTCATGGTGCTTTTGGCCGCCATGATGATCCCGTGGGATGTCACGATGATCCCCCTGTATATGGAGTTCAACTGGCTCGGCTGGATCAACACCTTGAAGCCGCTGATCATTCCGGCATGGTTCGGCGCGCCCTTCTTCATCTTCCTGCTGCGGCAGTTCATCATGTCGATCCCGAGGGAACTGGACGAGGCGGCGAAGATGGACGGCGCCAACATGTTTCAAGTCTATTGGAAGATCCACCTGCCATTGATGGCGCCCGCCTTGGTGCTGGTCGGGGTGTTTCAGGTCTTGGCCGCGTGGAACGACTATCTTGGCCCGCTGATCTTTCTGAACGATCAAAGCAAATACACCCTGACGCTGGGGTTGGCGCAGTTCAAAGGGCTGCACAACACCGACCTAACCTCATTGGCCGCGATGACGGTGATCCTGTGCCTGCCGCCCCTGGTGCTGTTTCTGACCGCGCAGCGCTATATCATGGACGGCTCGCTGTCGTCGGGGATCAAGGGTTGATGTTTGACCCGAAGAAGGTGCCATTTTCCTACCGCGAAAGCTTCCTGTGCATCTCGTGGCTGGAAGACGGCTTCTGGCTGCGTTCCGTCCGCGGCGGCGATGAACACACCGACTTTGGCCGCCTGCTGCGGCTTGAGGTGCTGGAGGACGGCCAGCCCTGCACCCCGGAGTGGAGCCTTGAACCAGACGCCTTGACGGCGCGCACCGCCAAGGGCCACCTGTCACTGGCCTTTGACGGAGCAGAGCGGATTGTCCTGCAAGCCCAAGGTCTTGGCCTGCGGCTTTCCAGCGGGGCCAGCCCCTACAACTATGCGCAAGAGGCGGCAGACCATGTCCACATCAGCATCGCCCGGCAAGACCTGCGATGCGAGGTCTGGCCGCATCGGGGCCGAAAATCCCTGATCGCCCCCTGGAACGGGCTTGCCGCCGACAGCATCACGTTGGACCTTGTGCCGGAAGATGGCATGCTGTCCGCAAGCGTCGACCTGTTCCGTGTCACCCGCCTGCCCCGCCCGTTCGCACCCTTTGAAGCCGCCCGCGCCGCCGCCGCTGCCGCCTTTGCAACCTTTCACGCCGCTTTGCCCCCCTGCCTGCCTGACCATGCCGAGGGCCACCGCCTTGCCGCCTATATCCTGTGGTCTGGATATGTCCCCGCCGAGGGCCAACTGACCGAACCCGCCATCTACATGTCAAAGAACTGGATGACCAACATCTGGTCCTGGGATCATTGCTTCGTGGCCTTGGCCCTGCCCCCCGACCTCGCGTGGCAGCAGATGCAGGTGATCTTCGCCGCCCAGCACAAATCCGGTCGCCTGCCTGACTACATCAACGACCGTTTCGCGCTGTGGGCGTTTACCAAACCGCCGGTGCATGGCTGGACCTTCGCCAAGCTGGGCTTGGGCCATGACCGGCAGGTGCTGGATTGGCTGACCTTGCAGGCGGACTCGTGGCTGCATGGGCCGTCCTTGAACGGCCTGCCCGCCTATCGCCACGGCAACGACGCCGGCTGGGACAACGCCACCCCCTTCGCCGAGGGCGCGCCGGTGATCACCCCCGACCTTGCCACCTTCCTGATCCTGCAAATGGAGGAAATCGCCCGCCTGCATCAGGCGCTTGGTGCATCCGATCTGGCCGCCAAAGCCAAGTCCCGCGCCGATGACCTGTTTGCCGCACTGTGCCGCGAGTTGTGGACGGATGAAGGCTTCATCGCCCGCAAGCTGGATGGCGCGACCGTAACCTGTGGCAATTCGTTGCTGCTGCTGTTGCCCTTGCTTCTGGGTTCACGTCTTGCATCACCTATGCGCGACAAGCTTCTGGCAAAGCTGGATAATCCCGATTTTCTAACCCCATTCGGCCTTGCGACCGAGGCCACGACGTCCCCCCTTTACCGCGCCAACGGCTATTGGCGCGGGCCGATCTGGGCACCGACGACGCTGCTGTTTGTCGACGCGCTGGACCGGTGCGGCAGGGGCGATCTTGCGACCGAAATCGCCCGCCGCTACGTTGCCTTGTGCCAGACCAACGGCATGGCGGAAAACCACGATGCCCTGACGGGCGAGGGTCTGCACGACCCCGTCTTTGCTTGGACCTCTGCCGCCTACCTGATCCTCGCCAACCGGTTTTACCGCTTGGCGCGGATGATCTCTCGGTAGGTCTGGGCTGAGAATTTTGGCGTGCGCTTCTGGGTTTCAAAGTCGACATGGACGATGCCGAAGGGCACGGTATAGCCATAGGCCCATTCGAAATTGTCGGTCAGGGTCCAGGCGAAATAGCCCTGCACCGGCACGCCCTGTTCCCGCGCCCGGTTCATCTGGGCGATGTGGTTCAGGTAATACTCTGCCCGCTTCAGATCGACGATCTCGCCGTTCTGGAAGGTTTCCGGTGCGGTGGCCATGCCGTTTTCCGAGATGTGGATGGCCTTCGGCGCGTAATTCTCATGCACATAGATCAGCACGTCATGCATGCACTCTGGCCAGATTTCATAGCCGACCTCGGTGTATTCGCCCGGTGGGCTGACGCGCTGGAAATTCAGGGGCGGCCATTCGGCCCCGGCTTGCATCACGGAACGGCGGTAGATGTTGACGCCAAGATAGTCGACAGGTGCGGCGATGATGGCATTGTCGCCGGGGTGGATGTCGGGCAACTCTGCCCGGCACAGGTCCAGGATATCGGCGGGATAGGCGCCTTTGAACACCGCATCCAGATACCAGCGGTTCTGCGCGCCGTCAAAATGACGGGCGGCGGTCACGTCCTCTGCCGCCGGGGTCGCGGGTTCGGCCACGTTCAGGTCCAGCACGATGCCAACTTGCGCGCCGGGTGCTGCCGCTCGGATCAGCGGCACGGCCAGACCATGCGCCAGCAGCGCGTGGTGGCTGGCGCGCAGGCCGCCCCTTGCGCCGTCTTTCAGCCCCGGCGCATCTTCACCCGAGGCATGGCCGGACCAGCAGAAGGTCCAGGGTTCATTCAGCGTCGTCCAGTGCCGCACGCGGTCACCAAAGGCGCGGGCCATGTGTTGGGCATAGTCGGCAAGGCGGTAGGCGGTATCCCGGTTGTACCAGCCACCCTTGTCTTGCAGGGCTTGCGGCAGGTCCCAGTGATACAGGGTCAGGAAGGGCGTGATTTTCGCCTCAAGCAGGCCGTCGATCAGGCGGTCGTAAAATTCCATGCCTTTGGGGTTCAGCGCCCCGGCACCATCCGGCTGCACCCGCGACCAGCTGATCGAAAAGCGATAGGCGTCAAGTTCCAGCCTTTGCATCAGGCGGATGTCGTCCTGCCACAGGCGGTAATGGTCGCAGGCCACATCGCCGGAAGACGCATCCACGATCACGCCGGGTTGGCGGCAGAACCGGTCCCAGATATTCTCGCCCTTGCCATCGGCATCCCACGCGCCCTCGATCTGATAGGCCGCCGTGGCACCGCCGAAGACGAAGTCCTTGGGGAAATGCAGCGATTGCGCCCGTGCGGTCAGGCTTTTGCGGTCAGCGTTTGACATGGAATTTCCTTTCGATGGACGCGATCAGGCTTGCGGCCACAAGGGTAAGCAGCAGGTAAAAGATCGCGGCGGAATTGTAGGGGGCGAAGGGCAGGAAGCTGGCCGACTGGAATTCCCGCATCCTTTGGGTGACATCGCGGATCGACAGGATCGACAGCAGCGAAGTGTCCTTCAGGATGGCGATGAACTCATTCCCCAAGGGCGGAATGACGATGCGGAAGGCCTGCGGGATGATGACATGCCGCGCGGTTTGCCAGCGCGACAGGCCAAGAGAGCGGGCAGCCTCCAACTGGCCAGAGGGCACGGCGTTCAGGCCCGCCCGGAAGATCTCGGCCAGATAGGCAGAGTAGGCCAGCGCCATGGCGACGATGCCGCGCAGCATGTTGGGCGGGTCGATGAAGCCGCCAGTGCCGGCTTTCAGGGCGCCTGCCAAGGGTAGGCCGATGTAAAGGACGATCACCAGCATCGGGATGCCGCGGATGGTGTCGACCAGAAATTCAGCCCCGACCGACAGCGGATGGCGGCGGTGAACATAGCCGCCAAGGGTCAGCAGGGCGAGGGTGATGGCCAGCACGGCAAAGGCGGCGGTGGCGGCCTTGTTGGCATCGGGCAGGGTTTCGGTTTGCCAGATTGGCGCGGTAGCGAGGGCTGCCGGAACCAAAGCCGCCGAAACCTCTGGCCCAAGCGCGGCCAGCGCGGTGGCCGGGTCTTTGAGGGTCTTCAGGCCGCGTTCGCTGTCGCCGCCACCCGGGAAATGGCCGAAACGCACGGCGTCGATCAGCGATTGCGGGGTGCCGGGGGTGACGGCGATCTTGGCACTCAGGTCACCAACCAGGTCGAAGGCTTGTTTCGGGGCCATGGCCTGCCAGACCGCCAGCGCCAGAAGCCCTGCAATCAGTGCGGCGAACAGCGGGTAGGTGCGGCGGACGGGCGACAGTTGCAGCAACCCGATCCAGCCAAGGCCCAGAGCCACCGCCAGCATATAGGCAAGGATCGCCGCCCGCAGCGTCGTCGCCACCCCGGCCGCAAAGCCGAGGTAGGCCAAAAGCACGATGTAGCCAAGGCCCGCCCCGTTGACCAGCAGCAGCCCGGCTTTCGCCCAGCGGCGCGGCAAGGTCAGGAAGCCAAGCACATTCAGGGCCAGCACGGCGCAAGCCCCACGCTGCACCCAAACCTCGGTTGCGGCCAAGGCGGCGTCGGTCAGGCGGCGCGGGTTTTCGCCGCGCACCACAAGGTCCGAGGTGAAACCGTCCACTGCGTTGGCCACGACCGAGGCGGCAAAGGGCAGCGCAAAGCCCGCAAGCACCACCCCCATCGCCGCCAGATGCAGTGCGGCAAATCCCCAGCGGAACCGAGGCCAGCGCAGGGTAGCCAACGGGGCCAGAAACGCCCCGGTGACAGCCAGAAACCCGGGCACCAGCGCGCCCGCGCCCGGGTCCACCCCAACAATTGCGGCAAGCGAGCGGGTATAATCGCCGTTCGCCGCAAAAAGATACAGCATGAAGGGCAAAGCAAACAGGATGACCAGATTGCTTGGCCTGATCTTTCTCAGCACTTTGGCGACCCCGGACCGACTACTTGCCGTTCCAGTATTTCCCCTTCAGCGTGTCCAGCGTGCCATCGGATTGGATGGCCTTCAGACCTTCATCAAAGGCGGCCACGTTCGCGTCGCCCTTGCGGAACACCAACCCCAGCGGGTCCGATTGCAGGTCTTTGACACCCACCACCAACTCTCCGGCAAACTGCGCCTCGTAGGCCGCGCCATTGGCCCCGTTGATCACCACGCCGTCGACATCCTTGTTCTTCAAGGCCAGAACCGAGGCGTTGAACGTGTCATAGGCCAGCACATTGCCATCGCCGACAATCGACTTGGCAAGGTCGGCGTCGGTGGTATTGGCCTGCGCCGACAGCTTCTTGCCGGCCTTGAAGTCATCCAGCGTCAGCCCCGAATCCCCGGCCCGGACCAGAATGGCCTGCGAATTCACCAGATAGGGTGCCGTGAAATCCATCGTCTGCTTGCGCTCATCGGTGATGGAAACACCCGAGGCCACCAGATCAAACTGCCCCTCGCCCAGCGCCGCAAAGATGCCGTCCCAGCCGGTTGTCACAAACTCTGCCTTGCAGTTGATCTTGACGCAGATGGCGTTCACCACGTCGACGTCAAAGCCGACAATCGCGCCAGAGGCCTGATCCACCGACTCCATCGGCGGCGAGGTGGTGTCAGAGCCGACCTTCACCGTGATGCCGCCCAGATCGGCAGCCATCAGGGGTGAGGTCAGCAGCGTAAAGGCGAGTGCGAGTTTCAGGTTCATTCTATCCTCCCAAAGGTTTCAAATGCCCAGTCTGTCGCTTTGACGCGCGACGAGTTGTGGGCGGGTCAGGTCTTTCAGATCTTGCGGTGGTTCCCCAGCCAGACGCCGCAGCAGGAAGGTGCCCAGCTTGCGGCCCAAATCCTCGATCGGCTGGTAGAAGGTGGTCAGCGGCGGGGCGAAATAGGCGCTGGCATTGATGTCGTCATAGGCGATGACGGAAGCATCGCGGCCCGCCTCAAGCCCCAATTCGCGCAGGCCCGCCAGAACCCCCAAAGCGGTGGATTCGTTGACGCAGACAAAGCCGGTCGGCGGGTTGGGCAAGGCGCGCAAGGCGAGGGCAGAGGATTTGCCGAAAAAGGTGGTCAGGTCGCCCGCCACGATCAGATCATCCGATGGCACCAGCCCCGCCTCGGCAAAGGCCGCCCGAAAGCCGTCGATGCGGTCAAGGGCATAGGACAGGGCCGGGTCCGGATTGATCAGGGCAATCCGCCGATGGCCGCCCGCCAGCAGGCGCTGGGTTGCCGCATGGGCCGCCCATTCACTGTCCACATCGACATGGGCATATTCCAGCGGGCTGCGGCAGCGCCCCAAGGTCACAAAGGGAAATCCCTGCGCGCAAAGGTATTCTACCCGCGCATCCGTCGCCATGATGCCAGAGAAGATCACCCCATCCGCCAGCTTTTGCGTGACAATCCGCCGCGCCGCCTCTAGCCCCTCCGCCGCATCGCGCACCACATGCACGGCGATGCGGTAGGGCGAACATTCCAGCGCCCCGGCAATGCCCGACAGGATCTGGGTATATTCCACCCCGTCCCATTCAAAGCCCTTGGCCGCCGACACCGGCATCAGCACCGCCACCTGATAGGTCAACCCGGTGCGCAAGGACATGCCGCGCACCGAAGCCTCATAGCCGATCCGGGCCGCAGCCTCGCGGATGGCGGCCTTGGTGGTGTCAGTCACCACCGGGCTGTCATGCAGCGCCTTTGAGATGGTCGCGATCGAAAAACCCGTCACATCAGACAGGGTCTTGATCGTCGGGCGTTGGGGTTTGTCGGACAAGGGATGGCCTTTGGATGGCTGTTGTTTGCACGCTAGCAAGGAATAAAAACGATTTCAATAAGGTTTTGCACGGGAAAGCAGACTCTTGCGCAGGAAACGAGACGCCTTCGCAACCGGGTGTTTTCCGCGTAAGACTGCAAGCGAAGGAGCCCCGCGTGCTGAACCTCAAACACATCGAAGCCTTTGTAAGGGGTCTGAGTAGCAGCGGAACAGAAAACCTAGGGAAGGACTTCCGGTGTGTCTCAAATGGGTCGTTGCCCTGGATTCAGAGATTCTCGTCGGACATCTCACCAGGATGCCGCAGCGGGCGCAGTTCACCGCGCGCCACCAACTCGGGCAGCGTGAAGGAGTAACGGGCCCGGTCGGCCCGACGTTGGGATTTTGGCCAAGTGAAGAACGGAGGCGGAACGCGAGCCGCTCTACGTGTCTGATTGTCCGTCGCCGCTCGCGAGTGCTCTGTAGACGGGGTCTGATGCCGGAAGGGGGCAGCGGCGGTCTCGCCAGCTTGCGTGGCCGGCTTTTCCAACCCGGTTGCCGCAGCCTAGTGCCGTCACAGCGCACAAACGATTGGTGAATCGACCAACATTGATGCAGAAAAATCCATAAATCGCGGAGCCCGTCTTGCCGAGGGCCCGGCCTTGAATAATCTGCCTGCGTTCAGCCGAAAACAGGCAGGGCCAAAGAGTTTGCCCGTTCGGCCATGGCCCAGTTGCGGAACACCTGGGCTTGGCGGGCCAATTGCCTGTCCGAAAGGGTCATGGACAGAGGATAGCATTCCGGCGCATCGGGAGTGAGAGCGGCCCGTTCAATCCGTTTCGGATACTCGCTAGCCGTGCTCTGCCCGACCCCGCGGCGCGTTGCGATCTTCCTTGCCGACAATCCGCCGGCATGAAGCCGCGGCGATTCTGTGAACTTCTGCATCGGTAGTCCCTTCATGAGACCGCCCACTTTCCTTGAAAGCGCGAACGTAGCCCACCGCAGGATTGCCCGGCAGTATCAGATCCACAGCCGGAACGGGTGACCGGATCAAATCGGAATGCTCAGTCAGCAAAAAGCTCAACCTACTTTGGCAATACGCAGTGACGAAGCTGTAATACGATCCATCGAGCCAAACGGCTGCCTGGCATTTGGCCAGAGACGCTCAGATTGACGGCATCGATCTGGGCCTTGCTGAGCCCTCCTGAGGAAATCGAGATATGCGACATCGGTTCTGAACCTCTTGCTTCAACATTGTGATGCCAGATCAATCGGCCTATGCCGCCCGGCCCCTGAACCAGACCACATGGCGACCCACCAAGCGCGTGTGGTGATTTGTCTGTCTGGGATCCAAATTCAGCCTTGCAGGACATGGCAGGTGTCGGGGCGCCAGGTTATTGCCATTTGCTGCCCCGATGTCAGATCCAGCCGGGCAATGTCTGCCTGACTTTTCTGGACCCTGAACTCTTGCCCGTTTTCTGCTTCCAGATAGATCGTGGCAAAGGCACCTTCGAACTCTTCCCCCACCATGCGCGCGCGAACGCAATTGCGGCCAAGATCCGGCCGATCGGCCATCAGATCGCATTCGGCATCCAGAACTGTGAAACTCAACTCCCGACCGGTTGGAACAGTGGCGTCATCGGTCCGTGGAATCTCGAACTGTCCCAACGGCCCTTCCAGATGCACGCGGTCCGCGCTTGCGCCCGTGACTTTGCCGGTCAGGATGTTGGACGACCCCAGGAATTCAGCAACAAAGCGCGACTTTGGGCGGCTGTAAATGTCTTGTGGTGTGCCGATCTGTTCAATCTTGCCGCGGCTCATGATGACGACGCGGTCGGCCATCGCAAACGCCTCGGATTGGCTGTGCGTGACGTAAACGAAGGTGATGCCCGTCTCGCGCTGAAGCGATTTGAGCACGGATTGCATCCGGACTTTAAGGGCTGCATCCAAAGCCGACAGCGGCTCGTCCAGCAGCAGGATTTCAGGTTCAACCACCAGCGACCGTGCGAGTGCCACCCGTTGCCGTTGACCGCCGGAAAGCTGGTGAATTGCGCGTCCGGCGAATTCAGAGATTTGCATCCGGTCCAACCAACGCTCGGCCCGCTGGCGCCGCTCGACGCGCCCCACACCGCGCATTTTCAAGGCAAATTCCACATTCTCGATGACGTTTAGGAACGGAAACAGCGCCAGGTTCTGCCAGACAAGCGGCGTGTCGCGCTGCCATGCGGGCAAATGGTTGATCGGCTTCCCCGACAACGAGATCACCCCCGCGCTGGGGCTGTCAAGCCCGGCCAACATGCGCAGGGTCGTGGTCTTGCCGCAGCCACTTGACACCATGATAGCCAGGAATTCGGGAGTGGACAAAACATGGGGGTCATGCGGCCCGTCTGCTGTTTGCGACTGTCAGACGACCGTCGAGGACGGCGGCCCTTGTGACGGCTACTCGGTGAGCCCCTTTGGGCGACCACCGCATCCTTCTGCGTTTTCCCATGCGGGCATTGGCAATGTCATCGACTGATCCTTCGGCACGAGATGATGAGATCGGCAGCCCGTTACGGTACCGGCGGCCATAGTCGACAAGGGATTCCATGTTGTTTGCAAGATAGGTGTACAGTGTCTCGCAACGGGCCTGCACGCGCGCGGCAGCGGCGCGGACAGCCAAGGGTTTTTCAGAGAGGCCGGCGCAATCGTGCATGAGCCCTTTCAGATAGGTTTCAGCGACCCTTGCTCTGCCGTGCCACAACCACCAGCGGAAGCTTTTCGCAGGGCGCTGGAACAGCATCGGAATGCCAGTAAAGCCCGGTGTCTGGACCAGACCCTGAACGGCGGCCTCGACGTGTCGGATGCGCATCGAAATGTGCCACCAGTCGAGGATATGCTTCACTTGGCCGTCGCCGTCCATCGCATTCCGGATGAGGTTTGGGAGAGCAAGCTCGCCATCTGAGATCACCGTCATTAGACGGCCTGGCCTCCATCCAAAGCCTGACAGTTCCTCTCGCATACGGCTGCCTGGCGATGCCGTCGCATTGGCGACCAAGCCAAATCTTCGGCACATATTGCGGCTTTCAATCTTACCGACCACAAGATCCAGATGTCGCTGCTGATACTCCGGGCGACAGCGGATGTGGGCACCGTCCAGAAAAACCGTCAAACCACCTTTGGGCGGTGCTTCAATGGGATCGCCTGATGCCCTTCGACTTTTCTCGAGCTCGGTGGCGACTCTTCCCAACCGGTCACGCACGGTGGTGTGATGGGGCGGGTGGCAGGGGAGGAAGCTTTTCATCAGCCGCGCGGCCTCGCGAAATGAATGCCGGGACCCAAGCTCGGCATGGAGCCGCTGCAACTCCGGGGTAGCCCGGTCTGGAAAGAAGTAAGCTAGCGGCGAAATAGGCCCTCCGGAGCTTGCCGCTGAACTGGCATCACAGGGACAGCAACGCAAGCGCGCCGCTTTGACCCGAACCCGCCCAAAGAGCGTGTCAAGAACGCGGGTGCGATAGTCATGGATGGCACGAACCGAGGCGCAATCCGGGCAGACACGGCTTTCTCGAGTGATCTCCTCGACCTGATCGTAAAGGATTACCCTCTGGATCTGTTCGACAACCCTCTTCCCATCCTCGAGGCGCAGCCCGATCCCGTCTGGGCAGGTAACCCGGTACGGTCGTGAAATGCCTTCAAGCTGATGGGTGCGCTTCTCCCCATTATCGAAGGTCGTTTCGATCGTAATCCGAACGTCCATGGCAGCCCTCCTCGCAAAGAGCTTATCTTAGCACAGGCCAGACCGCTGACGACGACCCCCATGTTTTGTCCACTCCC
>JBBRLL010000060.1:0-19892 GCA_038231395.1 Rhodobacterales bacterium | reverse complement strand
GGGGATGTCGCCGAAGGCAGACAGAAAGATATCCATGCGGGGAACGGGCTCCAGAAGGGCGTTTCATGCCCAAGAATCCATCCCCACGAAATCCGCAAGACCCCTCAGATCAGGTCAGATTCCAAACGCGATTCCCCTGCACCCTCCGGCGGTGCTATGCGCACGACTGAAGAACGTGTTCGCCCATTGGCACCGCTCAACTAAGGCAACTTGGGTTGCGCATCTGCGCATCGCCCCAACCTAACCTGTGAATTAGAAATTTTCTTTTTCACTAACAAAAATAGGAAATCATATTAAATTCAAAGAGCTGTTAAACGTTTCACGTTTGAAATCTGCCGACCTCACCCCGTAATCACCGGCATCACCTGATGCATGCCCTCATAGATCATCTTGCCAGCCACAAAGAAAATGATCAGAAGCCCGACATAGGCAATCCAGCGGTGGCGGTTCAAAAGCCCTGCGATGAAGCTCGCGGCCAGCCCCATCAGGGCCACCGACAGGCCAAGGCCAAAGACCAGAACTGCCGGATGCTCCCGCGCGGCACCGGCCACGGCCAGCACGTTATCAAGGCTCATCGAGATATCGGCGATCACGATCTGCCAGGCGGCCTGGGCGAAGGTTTTGCGCGGCGCTCCACTGACCGTCGCTCCATCGTGGTCGCCAGAGCAATTGGCCAACGCTTCGGCAGCCTCTGAGGATTCGTGGCTCTGTCCGATCTCGCGCCACATCTTCCAGCACACCCACAGCAGCAAGATGCCGCCCGCCAAGGTCAATCCGGTGATTGCCAGCAGTCTGGTGGCCGCGAGGGCAAAGACAATCCGCATCACGGTGGCCGCCAGAACGCCGATGATAATGGCCCGCGTGCGCTGATCCTTGGGCAGGCCGGCCGCGGCCAGGCCGATGACGATGGCATTGTCGCCGGCCAGGACCAGATCAATCCCGATGACCCCCACAAGGGCGGTCAGGGCTTCGGGCGATAAAAGGTCCACAGCTGTCTCCGATATTGAGCTAGGATTAGGTAGGGGTTGGAGCAGGGGCTTTCAACTGCAAAGCCTGCTGGACGCAAGGTCGCAGGTGGGGTAGGCCGCGCCATGCTGTCGTATCAACACGCCTATCACGCCGGAAATCTGGCAGACGTCCACAAGCATGCGCTTCTGGCCTGGGCGCTGGACTATCTGACCGCAAAGGACAAACCGCTTAGCTACATCGAAACCCATGCCGGACGGGGGCTTTATGACCTGTCGGGTCTTGAAGCTGACAAGACGGGGGAGGCTGCCGCCGGCATCATCCGGGCGGCAAGCTGGCTGCCGGCGGATCACCCCTATCTGCGCCGGTTGTCCGAGGTGCGGGCGGTTCACGGGGACAATGCTTACCCCGGTTCGCCGCTGATTGCCGCGAGTTCTTTGCGTCAGGGTGATGTCCTCCACCTGTGCGAGCTTCACCCGCAGGAGTTTCGCGCTTTGGAGGCGAACCTTGCACCTTGGGACGCGCATGTCCGCCAAGTTGATGGGCTGGAGGCGGCGCTGACCCTTACGCCACCGACACCGCGCCGGGGGATGATGCTGATTGACCCCTCGTATGAGGTTAAGGCCGACTATGACACCATTCCGACGTTGATAGGCAAGGTCGTCAAGCGCTGGAATGTGGGCATCGTGGCACTGTGGTATCCGATCCTGCTGGACGTGCCTCATGTGGCGATGCTGGCCAAACTGACCCGCGATTTCCCGGACGGCCTATGCTCCGAAGTGCGCTTTGCTCCGATGCGGGAAGGCCATCGGATGGCGGGGTCGGGCATGTTCATCGTCAACCCGCCCTACGGGATGGCTGACGAAGCAGCGCGGCTTCACGCAATCTTTGAAAGTCACCGACGTTAGGGGCCAAACCGACCTATTGGCAGCGTGCATAGCCGCGCATATGTAAGCGCCATGAGTTTTCTTGACGCCCTTTTTGGCCCCGCCCCCACCCGCCTGCCACCCCCGGACGAGCCGCTGGCTTTGGCCGCCTTGCTGGTGCGCGTGGCCCGGGCTGATGGCTTTGCCTCGGCCGACGAATTGGCACGGATCGACCGGACATTGACCGCGCGCTATGGCCTTGACGCTGAGGCGGCGCTTGGATTGCGTGGAAAGGCAGAGACAGCGGAAACCCTTGCCCCTGACACCGTTCGCTTCACCCGCGCGCTGAAAGAGGCTGTGCCGCTGGAAAATCGCGCGGCTTTGGTGGAGGCGTTGTGGGCTGTGGCTTTGGCAGACGGCCAAAGGGACGCCGAGGAAGACAAACTATTGCGGCTGGTGACCAACCTTCTGGGACTGTCTGATGTGGATTCTGCCATCGCGCGCAGGAAGGCGACAAAGACATGATCGCCTCCTTGGCCATGTATGACCGGGCCGAATGTCAGCCCGCCAATGACCGGCTTTGGTACCTGATCCGGGATGGGATGCGAAAGGCTGGGCAGGCTGCGCCAGACACGCTGACCCGCGGGGCCGCGGCCTATTGGCCGGCATGGACATCACCAGACCTTGTGCTGTCGCAAACCTGCGGTTTGCCGTACCGGGCCAGATTGCACGGCACGGTAACCCTGATCGGCACGCCCGACTATGGCGTCGAAGGCTGTGCGCCGGGCTATTACCGGTCGGTTTTCGTGGCCCGCAAAGATGACGCTCGCACAAGCCTGGCTGACTTCAATGGCGCAAAACTTGCGTTCAATGAGGACCTTTCGCAATCGGGTTGGGCCGCGACGCAGACCCTCGTGGCAAGCCATGGTCTGACCTTCAGGCCCCATTTGCGCACCGGAGGCCACGTATTGGCGGCCCGCGCCGTGGCTGAAACCCGTGCCGAAATCGCAGCCATTGATGTTGTCACGTGGGCGATGATTGCGCAGTGGGACCGTTTTGCAAATGACCTTAAAGTGGTGGGCCAGACCGATCCGACACCCGGCTTGCCTTTTATCGCCGCCCCTGGCACCGATGCCGACGCCCTGTTCAGGATCATCAGCGATGCCATTGCGGCACTGCCCCAAGCTGACCGTGACACTCTGCGTTTGCAAAGCATTGTGCGGATAGCGCCCGAAGCCTACCTTGCCATGCCAATTCCCCCGACACCTGCCGCACTTGGTTTCGCCTGAAGCCCGTACTGGTCGGCACGAATAGTCCGGCAGGCTCTCGGCAGGCTCGCGGCGGGCTTGCGGCCCACGTCGCCCTCTCCTTCGATTTCCCTTGCCGAAATCGTCGCCGCCACTTATCCTGACATTTGATCAAATTGCGCCAAGGTCACTCCGACCTCTGCCGGGATCAACAAAAAGGGATGGATCAAGGGCATGATCCGACCTGCCTGCTGGGTTTCCTTTGCAAGGAGCCAAGTGTGGGCGGGGGTCTGCCCTTCCGATGTGATATGATGAAAGACTGGCTTAGAAAACACCCGGACGTCCGGACGATCCGCGTGGCCGCCGCCGATCTGAACGGGCAGGCGCGTGGCAAACGGGTTCCGGCACGCTTTGCCGACAAGATCGTCAAGGATGGGACGCGCTTCCCCTTCTCGGTTCTCAACCTCGACATCTGGGGCGAGGATATTGACGACAGCCCTTTGGTCTTTGAACAGGGCGATCAGGACGGGGTGCTGAAACCGACCGAGCGCGGGTTTATGCCGATGCCGTGGCTGGAGGCGCCGACGGCTCTGCTGCCGATCTGGATGTTCCGCGAAAACGGCACTCCCTATGAGGGTGACCCGCGCCACGCTTTGGCTCATGTCGTGCACCGTTTCAAACAACGTGGCCTGACCCCGGTTTGCGCGATTGAACTGGAGTTCTTCCTGATCGACGATTCAGGCAAGACATTGCAAGTGCCGCCCTCGCCGCGTTCCGGCAAGCGCCGCAAAGCTGCGGAAACCTTGTCGATCCGGGCTTTGGATGTGTTCGATACCTTCTTCACCGACCTTTATGACGCCTGTGAGGCGATGGACATTCCGGCCGACACCTCTACTTCTGAAACCGGGTTGGGGCAGTTTGAGGTCAACCTGATGCACTGCGATGACGCCCTGCGCGCCGCCGATGATGCGTGGTTGTTCAAGATGCTGGTCAAGGGGTTGGCGCGGCGGCACGGCTTTGCCGCGAGCTTTATGGCCAAGCCTTACCCGGAATACTCAGGGTCGGGCCTGCACACCCATTTCAGCCTGATCGACGATGCCGGGCGGAACGTGTTCGATAGCGGCGGACCGAAGGGCACCGCGATCCTCAAACAAGCCGTCGCGGGTTGCTTGAATGCCATGCGGGATTCGACGCTGATCTTTGCACCGCACCAGAACAGCTACGAACGTCTGGTTCCGGGCAAACACGCGCCCACCGCCGTGTGCTGGGGCTATGAAAACCGCACAGCCGCCATTCGCATTCCGGCCGGCAACCCATCGGCGCGGCGGATCGAACACCGTGTGGCCGGCGGCGACGTCAATCCCTATCTGATGTTGGCCGCAATCCTTGGAGCCGCGCTGGACGGTATTGAGGGTGAGATGGAGCCGGCCTCTCCCATCGTCGGCAACGCCTACGCCGTCGACGGTCTGCCGCAGATTGCCGAAGGTTGGGAAACTGCCATCGACGCACTGGAGCAAAGCACCATCGTCTCGCGCTTTCTGCATCCGGAGTTGATCAAGAACCTGATCTCCACCAAGCGGCAGGAACTGCACTACCTTGACGAGTTGTCCGAAAGCGAAAAGATCGAACTCTACCTCGACACCGTTTGATCAAATCCGCAGTGCCCCCTTGACCATACGGGGGGGCGCTGCGGTAGGCTGACGCCATCGCAAACGCCAGAAAGCCACCCGGAAAGATCGCGCATGAAAATCGGCATCCTGCAAACCGGCCTCGCGCCCGAGGCTCTCGCCGCC
Organism: Rhodobacterales bacterium; assembly: GCA_038231395.1. Taxonomy (GTDB): domain Bacteria; phylum Pseudomonadota; class Alphaproteobacteria; order Rhodobacterales; family Rhodobacteraceae; genus Stagnihabitans. The sequence goes on along the minus strand of JBBRLL010000060.1, from coordinate 15,020 downwards.
GAAATGGGCGATTATCCGGACATGTTCGCGCGGTTTCTGGACGGCTACGGCTTTCACTTCACCACCTACAAAGTGGTGCAGGGTGAGTTTCCGGGTTCGATCCACGACTGCGACGGTTGGCTGATCACCGGTTCGCGGCACGGGGTTTATGAGGATCATCCGTGGATCGCTCCGCTGGAGGAGTTCATCCGCCACGCCTATTGGTCACATGTGCCGGTTGTGGGGATTTGCTTTGGCCACCAGATCGTGGCGCAGGCCATGGGCGGCAAGGTGGTGCAATATCCCGGTGGTTGGGCGGTTGGGGCCACCGACTATCAGTTTGGCGGCCAGCCGATGCGGCTGAACGCCTGGCACCGCGATCAGGTGGTGGAAAAGCCCGCCGATGCTGAAGTGGCCGCCTCCAACGCGTTCTGCGCCAATGCCGCCCTGATCTACGGCGACCGCATGTTCACCGTGCAGGCCCATCCGGAGTTCCGCCCCGAATTCATTGATGGACTGATGAAAACCCGGGGCAAAGGGTTGGTTCCGGATGCGCTGATGGCCGAAGCCACCGCACGTCTTGATCTACCTTTAGATGACAAAACCATGGCTGAAGACATCGCGGCCTTTTTCAAAATGGCGCGGGCCTGAGGCTCGCCAAAACCCAAGTGTGATACATGTCGAAATGGACCGACCAACTGCCTGACGCCGCCAAGGAATATATCGGAAGCCGCCGCGTGGATGAGGTGGAATGCGTGATCGGCGACATTGCCGGGGTTGCACGGGGCAAGGCGATGCCCGCCACCAAATTTGGCAAGCAAACCAACTACTTCCTGCCGAACTCCATCTTCTTGCAAACCATCACGGGTGAATGGGCCGACAACCCGTTTGACGCCTTCACCGAGCCGGACATGTACCTTGTCCCCGATTATTCCACCGCAACCGCAGCGCCGTGGACAGCGGATGTGACGTTGCAGGTGATCCATGACGCGGTTGATGAAAACGGCGCTCCGGTGCCGTTCAGCCCGCGCAATGTGCTCAAACACATCGTGAAACTGTATGAAGAGCAGGGCTGGACCCCGGTTGTGGCGCCAGAAATGGAATTCTTCCTGACCGCCCGCAACACCGACCCCAACATGCCGATCGAACCGCCGATGGGCCGCTCTGGTCGCAGGGCTGCGGGCAAGCAAGCCTACTCGCTTTCTGCCATCGACGAATACGGCAAGGTCATCGACGATATCTATGACTTTGCCGAAGCGCAGGGTCTGGAAATTGACGGTATTCTGCAAGAAGGCGGCGCGGGCCAGATCGAGTTGAACCTGGAACATGGCGACCCGGTGCGCCTGGCCGATGACGTGTTTTACTTCAAGCGCCTGATCCGGGAGGCGGCCTTCCGTCACGATTGTTTTGCAACTTTCATGGCCAAACCCATCGCCGGAGAGCCGGGTTCAGCCATGCACATCCACAGTTCTGTCGTGGACAGCAAAAGTGGCAAGAACATCTTCGCCGGCCCTAAGGGTGTTGAGACGCCGGCCTTTCTGGACTTCATCGGCGGCATGCAAAATCACATGGCCGCCGCTGTCGCTTTGCTGGCGCCCTATGTGAACTCCTATCGCCGCTATGTCCCGGACTTTTCCGCCCCGATCAATCTGGAATGGGGGCGCGACAATCGGACGACAGGCCTGCGGATACCAATCTCTGCTCCGGGCGGGCGTCGGGTTGAAAACCGTTTGCCGGGCATGGATTGCAACCCCTATCTCGGCATCGCGGCAACTCTTGCCTGCGGCTATCTGGGGTTGATCGAAAAGAGGGGTGCGCGCCCGGAATTCTCAGGCAGCGCCTATACCGACAGCGACGAGATCCCGCTGAATCTGGGCGATGCTCTGGACATGCTGGAGGCCAACGCCGCCCTGCGTGAGGTCTTGGGAGAGGATTTCTGCCGGGTCTACAACTCAGTCAAACGCAATGAATACAAAGAATTCCTGCAAGTGATCAGCCCTTGGGAACGCGAGCATCTGCTGTTGAACGTATGAACCTGTTGCATGTGAATGACAGGCCGGGGGAATATCCCCCGTCTTACTATGCCGCAACGGCCACGCCGTTTGACCCGCTTCCCGCGTTGGAAGGCGAAGTTCAGGCCGATGTCTGTATCGTTGGCGGTGGCTATACCGGCCTGTCAGCCGCTCTGCATCTGGCGCAAAAGGGCTATTCGGTCGTGGTGGTCGAGGCGCACCGGATGGGCTTTGGCGCTTCGGGTCGCAATGGCGGGCAGGTTGGCTCTGGCCAAAGGCAGGATCAGGATTGGCTGGAGGCTACGGCAGGCCGCATCGCCGCCCACAGGCTTTGGGCGATGGCGGAGGAGGCGAAAAATCTGGTCAAATCGCTGATCCGCGACCATGCCATGCCCGTCACCTTTCATCCCGGCATCGCCACTGCCTGCTGGCATGATGCGGAAGTGCGCGCGCAATATGCCTATGCCGACAAGCTGGAACGCGACTACCGCTATGCGCATCTGGAGCGGCTGGACCGCGATGGGATCGGGCGTCTGGTAGGGTCAAGCGCTTTCAAGGGCGGAGTGGTGGACCGCGATGCAGGGCATGTCCACCCGTTGAACTACGCTTTGGGGCTGGCGAAGGCCGCAGGTGCAGCGGGTGCCCGGCTGTTTGAACGGTCCGAAGTGGTGGCGATTGAACCGGGGGCCAAGCCCCTGGTGCGGACCGCCAAAGGTCAGGTCAGGGCCGGTCAGGTGATCCTTGCCTGCAACGGCTATCTGGGTGGATTGAACGCGCAGGTGGCTGCAAAAGTCATGCCGATCAACAACTTCATCGTGGCGACGGAACCTTTGGGCGGCCGCGCGCGTGAGGTTCTGTCCGAGCCTGTGGCCGTTGCCGACACAAAATTCGTGGTCAACTACTGGCGTTTGTCAGAGGACAATCGCCTGCTGTTTGGCGGCGGTGAAACCTATGGCTACCGCTTTCCCGACATCCTGAAAACCGTCCGCAAACCGCTGTTGAGCATTTACCCGCAACTGGCCGATGCTCGGATAGATTTCGCCTGGGGCGGCACGTTGGCGATCACGATGAACCGGATGCCCTGCTTTGCCAGACCTGCGCAGAATGTCCTGTCGGCCTCAGGCTATTCGGGTCATGGTGTGGCGATGGCGACCTTGGCCGGCAAGGTTTTGGCCGAGACAGTGGCCGGACATGCCGAACGTTTTGACCTGATGTCGTCCATCCCGCAAATGGCCTTTCCGGGCGGCGCTGCGTTCCGCGCGCCGATGCTATTGCTTGCGATGACCTGGTACTCCCTCCGCGACAGGTTGGGGCTGTAAGCGAAAAACCTCCGGCGCATCGGCGGAATTCAACTTTGCTTTAAGATTGTCATTGGCATGTTACGTTCATGAAGCTTAAAGCTTTCCTGAACAAGAGTTTCAGGAAAGCTGCAAGCATGGCACCCGATGGACAGTTGCTGGCCCCGAATGTCTACGACGCCGAGCCAATCCCGCCCGGCGCGCAAGCCGAGATTGAGCGGCTTTTGACCTCGGGCGATTTGTTCCGCTACACGGCTTCAGACGGCTCTCCCGTGGCGCTGCTGGAGCGGGAATTCGCCGAGCTTCTGGGCGCACGTTATGCGCTGGCTGTGTCATCATGTTCGGCGGCTTTGTTCCTGTCGCTCAAAGGGTTAGACCTGCCACGCGGGGCCCGCGTGCTGATCCCGGCGTTTACCTTTGCCGCGGTGCCCTCTGCCGTGCTGCATGCCGATTGCGAGCCGGTGCTGGTTGAGGTCGGGTCGAACTACCGCATTGATATGGCGGATTTTGCGGCCAAACTGCCGGGCGCAGGTGCTGTGCTGATCAGCCACATGCGGGGGCACACGTCTGATATGGATGCCATTATGGCCCTGTGCGACGCGGCCGGAATTCCGGTGGTGGAGGATGCGGCGCACTCGTTGGGAACCGAGTGGCATGGGCGGAAAATAGGTACGATCGGCAAGATCGGCTGCTTTTCCTTTCAGTCCTACAAACTGGTCAATGCAGGCGAAGGCGGGATGCTGATCACCGATGACCCGGAATTGGCAGCGCGCTGTGTGATCATGTCAGGCGCCTATGAGCATAACTGGAAAAAACATCCCGGCCTGCAAAACAGCTATATGATGTGGCAGAACAAGCTGCCGCTTTACAACATGCGGATGCAGAACCTGTCCGCCGCCGTGATCCGCCCGCAACTGCCGGAAGTGGCAGGACGGGTGGCCAAGGGGCGTGCCGGGCATGACAGGGTGGCGGCGCGACTGAACCAAAGCGACTGGCTGGCAGTGCCTGAGGCTTTGCCGCCAGAAGAGCGGGCGCCGGACTCGATTCAGTTCAACCTCGCAGGCGACTGGAGTGATGCGCAAGCCCTGCGCTATCAGGTCGAAGCCAAGCGGCGTGGTGTTGCGGTGCAGATTTTCGGCCTGTCGGAAGACAATGCGCGGGCCTTCTGGAACTGGCAATTTCTGGGGGAACAGCCTGACTTGCCAATGACCCGCGCTATGCTGATGCGTGCCTGTGACGTGCGCCTGCCGACCCGACTGAGCGACGCGGAACTGGATTTCATCGCGGCGGCTTTGGTTGAGGCGGCTTTGGATGTGAAAGGCTGAAGATGGGCCGACGGCCCATCCTACCTATAACAAGCGCAGATTGCCCTTCATCCACGGCCAGACCTGCAACGCCGGTTGTAACACCTGTTCATCGACAAGACCACGCAGCCGGGTAGCGACCTGGCCCGGAATGTCACGCAGCACGCCCGCGCGGGCCGAAAGGGACAGGCTGCGGTTCAAGGGCGCGAACGGCAAAGGTGAAACAGCGACTTCGGTGCGAAAGCGCGCGGCGTGGTGCAGAGCCAGCGGGGTCAGGATGGTCCAACCCTCTCCCCGCGCCACCATGGCCATGATGGCGTGATAACTGTCGAGTTCAAAACGATGCGCCGGACGCAAGTTTTGTTGGGCCAGATGGGCGGCGATCTGGCGGCCCATCAGGTGGCGCGCGGTGTATTGGATCAGCGGCAGGTTCTTGATGGCCTGCCCGTTCGGAGTGACGGCCACGAAGGGTTCGGACAGGATCGGATGCACCTCGCGCCAACCTTCGGTGGCGCTTTCGGTGCCCTGATCAGCGGCCACGATCACATCCAAAGCGCGGGCCTCCAACTGGTCAAGCAGGCGGTGGCTGGCCCCGGTTTCCAACAGAAAGCGGCAGCCGCGCAAGTTATGGGCAAGGGCTGTCAGAAGATTGGGCGTCACTTCGGCATCAAAATCCTCGATCATCCCAAGGCGCAGAGTTGTGAGACCGGAAAGGCCCGCGACAGCAAGGTCGGCGCGGGCTTCAGCCTCGGCATTCAGGATGGTTTGGGCGTGGATGCGGAACATCGAGCCGGCTGGCGTCAGGCCCATCGGGCGGGCGGAGCGGTCAAGCAAGACCGCGCCCAAAGCCGCCTCCAGCCCGGCGAGTTGCTGGCTGATCGCCGAGGGGCTAACCCCAAGACGGCGCGCGGCTGCCGAAATGGCACCTTCTTCCGCAACGGCGAGGAAACTTTCGATCCCCCAAAGGGTGACGCGTCCCTGTGGATCGGGCACTTGCGGCCTCCGCTTCGGGCGTTAACGGCGTTCGGGCGACATAGGTTTTGCCGGCTATAGTTTGGCGAGCTTTTTCTGCAACTCGGCAAACTGGCGTTTGATCTCTGCCAAGTCCTCTGCCGATTCGGTTGCTTCGGGTTCAGCCTTGGCGACGCCGGTCCATGGCAAGCCACCCATCATGGTTTTCATGAATGCTTCCTGCTGTTTGCGCATCGCGTCAAACCCCGGCATCGCCGTCAAAGGGTTCGGGATGGCACCCATATTCTCCAGCAATTTGGATTGGCCATCGCGCAACATCTCAAAACTCGCGGCGAGGAACTGCGGCACCACCGAGGAAATGTTGGAGGTATAGGCGCGCACAAGATCCGTCAGCACATTGGTGGGAAGGACGGTATCGCCCTTGGATTCATGCTCCGCGACGATCTGCAGAAGGTACTGCCGGGTCAGATCGTCGCCGGACTTCAGATCAATGATCTGAACCTCACGACCCGAACGCACAAAGCCCGCGATATCTTCCAGCGTAACGTAGTCAGAGGTTTCGGTGTTATAGAGCCTGCGGCTGGCATAGCGCTTGATCAGCAGCGGTTTAGCAGGTTCAGCCATGGTGCACCTCTGTCAGTATTGCAGAGAAGCTTAGGCGAGGCGCAGAATAAAAGAAAGGGCAGGCTTTGCGGCCCGCCCCTTTTCACTGGTACTGAACTTGGTTTCGCGGCGATCAATTCCGCCGCGCGTGTTGCCCAGCGATTATTTTGCTGCGGCTGCGACTTTCTTGGCGGCAGCGGTCACGTCGTCGGTGGCTTTCTTGACGACAGCGGTGGCTTCGGTGGAAGCGTCTTTGCCAGCAGCCAGCAGCAGCTCAACCGTGTCAGCCTGAACCTTTTTCGCAACTTCTGCGAAGGCGGCCATGTTTTCGGAAGCCATCTCGGCAGCGGCGGAAGCAAAGTCGCTTACGGCTTTGGAATAGTCAGCCGGTTCGGCTTTGGCTTTGGCAGCGGCGGTCAGCTTGGCGATCGATTCCTTGGCCCATTTGGACGAGATCTCGGTCGACTTTTCAGCAGCTTCCAAAGCAACTTTGGACAGCTTCTCGGCGAATGCGGCTTGGGTCTTGAACGCGTTCTGGAAGGACGAGGCGTCAACCGGGAAGGACGCCATCATGTCTTGCATAACTTTGGTGAAGTCGGGGGTCTTCGTCATGGTAAACTCTCCTGAGTGATCCGGGTCCGTATCCCGTATTCGATGACAGGCATATACATGCTGCAGTGCAGCAATTCAAGTGGATATTCTGCGAAGCGGCGGTGACATTCTCGCATAGCGGGTATCTGCAAACGTTACATCACCTGCCGGCACTCCTGTTTCATCAGGCGTTTGGCACCGCACGGACATAGGTTCCGGGGGCGGGACAAAGGACCGGCAAAGGGCCGGTGCTTTGGTCGCGGGCAGCCACTTGCGGACCGGAGCGGGCTGCAAGCCAATCGCGCCAGTGTGGCCACCAACTGCCCGGCGTAAAGTCCGCACCGGCCAGCCATAAGCCCGGTTCCCCCGCAGGCACGCCGTTTGTATAGTGGCCGTATTTGCCTTTTGCCGGCGGATTGATGATACCCGCGATGTGGCCGGACTGCGATAGAATGAAGGTTTTGTCCAAGCTTCCCATCTGCTTGATGCCATTGAAGCTGCCGCGCCAGTGCGCGATGTGGTCGGTCTCGCACGCAATGGCGCAGAGGGGCAAAGTTATGTCCGACAGTTGCACAGTCTTGCCGAACACCTTGAACTTTCCCTTCGCAAAACCGTCTTCCTGACACAGGCCGCGCAGGTATTCGATGGCCATTTTGGCGGGAAGGTTGGTGCCGTCGCCGTTCCAATACAGCAGATCAAAAGCCGGAGGAGCCTCGCCCAGCATGTAGCTTTTGATGGCGGGCTGGTAGATCAGGTCGTTGGATCGCAGATAGCTGAAGGTGCGGCTCATGAAGGATTTCGACAGGATGCCGTCAACCTTGGATTGCCGCTCGATCCCGTCCACGAAGTCGTTCGCAAGAAAAACGCCGACCTCCCCCGAATCAGAGAAATCGGTGAGGGCGGCGAAGAAGGTGGCAGAGTTGACCGTCGGATCGGCGGCCTTCTGCAAGTGCGCAAGTGTCAGGCCCAACGTGGTCCCCGCGATGCAATAGCCGACACAGTTGACATGCGCCTCGCCCGTTGCGCGCCGTGTCTCCGCCATTGCCGTCAAAAACCCCTCGCGGATGTAGTCATCCATCGAGGTGTCGGCATAGCTGGCATCCGGATTGACCCATGACACGACGAAAACCGTGAAGCCTTGCTCCACACACCAGCGGATCAGGCTGTTGGCAGGTTTCATGTCCAGCACGTAGAACTTGTTGATCCACGGCGGGAAGATCAGCAGCGGGATCTTGTAAACCGTCTCGGTCATCGGGGTGTACTGGATCAGCTCAAACATCCGGTTGCGGAACACCACCGAACCGGGCGTGGTGGCGATATTGCCGCCGATTTTGAACGCGTTCTGATCGGCGAGGGTGACGGCCATGTTGCCGGCGTTCGCCTCGACATCGCGGACCAGGTTTTCCAGACCTTGCACAAGGCTTTCGCCATCGGTGGCAAGCGCCTTTTCCAACGCATCGGGGTTGGTGCCCAGAAAGTTGGTTGGCGCGAACATATCCACAATCTGGCGGGTGAAGAACTCGGCCCGTTTGCGGTCTTCAGGCTCAAGAGTCTCCAGATCAGCCAGCGCGGTCTGCACTAATTCTACGTTCAAGAGGTACTGGTGTTTGAGGTAGTTGAAGGCCGGATTGGTATCCCAGATCGGGTTGGCAAAGCGGCGGTCCTTTGTCGGTGAGGTTTCTGGCGGAGCCTCACCCCGGACCATAGCTTTCTGCGCATCGACATAATGTTTTAAGGTCTTTCCCCAATAACTGACTTGTTGCTCCATGATTTTGGCAGGATTCTGCATCATCGTGGAAATATAGGCTGTGGCTGCCTTCATGAAGACCTCTTGATTGGGCCCATCGAGTGCGGCGTCATAGGGTTTTCGGGCCGCCATCGCCGTCATCAAACGTGCTGAAAGTGCCTCTACCCGCGAAAGATTTTCGGTCAACCGTGTCAACTTTGCTGCTGCGTCAATGTCTTCGGTTGTCATGTTAACCGTTCGCCCCTATTCTCGCCGCTGTGCAGCATTTCATCGGCCCCCGCGAGTTCGCGGCCGACGGGCCGGAACGCAAACCATCGCAAGGACGCCTCATGAAGTATATGGCCACATACGACTGGATGGAAAGCATTCGCAACGCCAGTGAGTGGACGGGTGCCACCGCGCGGGCCGTGGCATCCTCGCCGATCTTCGCCTTGTCGATGAACCCGGTGATCAGCATTGCCGCCGCCTGGGGCGAAGTGGCAGAGCGCAGCTTTGGCCGGATGAGTGCTAAGCCCGACTGGGGTATCAGGTCCATCGTGGGGCCAACTGGTCAGGACCATCTTGTCGACGTCGAAACGGTGGTCAAAAAGGATTTCGGCAATCTGATCCATTTCGCAGTGCACCGGCGCGAGCCAACCGGGCGCAAAATTCTGGTCGTGGCGCCGATGTCCGGGCATTATGCCACCTTGCTGCGATCCACGATCACCAGCCTGCTGCCGGATGCCGATGTCTACGTGACCGACTGGCACAACGCGCGGGATATTCCGGTCAGCGCGGGCAAGTTCGACATTGAGGATTATACGCTTTACATCGTTGATTTCATGCGGTTTCTGGGGCCAGATTGCCACGTCATTGCGGTGTGTCAGCCCGCACCTTTGACCCTTGCCGCCACAGCCTATCTGGCAGGCGAAAACCCGCAAGCGCAGCCACGCAGTCTGACACTGATCGGTGGTCCGATCGACCCGGACGCCGCAGCCACCGACGTCACCGATTTTGGCAACCGCATCACGATGGGCCAACTGGAAGAGATGGCAATTCAACGGGTTGGCTTCAAATACAAGGGTGCCGGACGGCTGGTTTATCCGGGGCTGATGCAACTTGCCGGGTTTATCTCGATGAATGGCGAACGGCACTCCAAAGCCTTCTCCGAACAGATCATGCGGGTGGTCCGCGGTGATGCAACGGACCACGACGCCCACAACCGCTTTTACGATGAATACCTGTCCGTGATGGACATGACGGCAGAGTTTTACCTGTCCACGGTCGAGCGGATTTTCAAGAATCGCGAGATTGCGCGGAATGAATTTGTGGTCGGCGGCAAGAAGGTTGACCTTGGGGCGATCAAACGCGTCGCGGTCATGACGGTTGAGGGTGAGAAGGACGACATCTCCGCTCCGGGCCAATGCGTCGCGGCTTTGGCGATGTTGACCGGCCTACCCGATTCGAAGAAGTCGCAACATCTGGAGCCGGAAGCAGGCCATTACGGCATTTTCGCCGGGAAAAGCTGGCGTCTGAACATCCGCCCATTGGTTTTGGGCTTCATCGACGCACATTCTGCACCGCAGCAAGCGGATCGTGTGAAGCCTGAACTTGCTAGGGCTGAGCCGATGAAAGCTAAGCTTTTGAAGGCAAAGCCTGTGAAAGCTGTGTTGGCAGAAGTTGCGGCTCCGAAAGTGGAGGCGGCGAAAGTTGTGGCGGCGAAAGTGGAGGCTGTGAAGCCCACGCTTGCAAAAGTTGCCCCTTTGAACGTGACGCCCGACAAAGTTGTGCCTGTAAAGGTTACGCCTGCAAAGGCTGCGGTCGCGAAAGTTGAGGCCGCGAAGCCAGCGCTAGCAAAGGTTGCCCCCCTGAACGCAACGCCAGTCAAAGTTGCGCTCGCGATAGTTGCCCCGGCGAAAGCTGAGGTCGCGGGAATTGAAACTCTGAAGCCTTCGCCTGCAAAAGTTGTGCCCATGAACGCGACGCCTGCGGTCGCAGTGACTGCAAAAGCCCCGCCTCCGATGGTTGAATCTGCAAAAATTGCGGCAGAACCAGTTACAGCGGCGAAACCCAAGAACGTGGAGCCAGTGAAAACCGAACCGGGCAACACGACTGCGGCGATGATCAGTCCGGCAGCCACTCCGGAATCGAGTGCCACAACGAAGGTAACGGTTGCGCCGATTCAGGCCATGGTGGCGAAAGTTGACGAAACTCTGGCCGCGACAAAGGCCGCTGTCTTGACCGCTCCCTTCGAGCCTGAAAAACCAGCGGAAATTGCGCCGGTGAAAGACTCGGTGGTCACGCCGTCGCTTCCGGAAAACAAGCCTTAGGCCACGATGTCCGCCACGCTCTGCACGATCAGCGCAAGACACTGCGGGGTGGAAAAGCGATGATCTGCGCCTTGCACAAGGGTCAAACGAATGTCTGGCCCTTGTGCGTGGTTGAAGAGGCGGAGCGCAGTTGACGGCGAAACCTCGTCATCGGCGGAGCCTTGCAGGAAACGGGTTGGGAAAGTCAGGGTCAGGGGGGAGCGCAGGACCAGGTTCTGCCGGCCCTGATCCAGCAGAGTGTTTGTGAAAACATAGGGTTCGGCGGCATAGGCCGATGGACGCTCGATCCATCCTTTGCTGGACAAATCCGCTTTTTCGGCGTTGTTGAGACTGGGCAGAAGGCCGTCTTCGGTGAAGTCAGGTGCTGCGGCGATGCCCACCAGACCCGCCACGCGATCGGGAAATCTTCGCGCCAAAAGAAGAGCGATCCAACCGCCCATCGAGGAGCCGACGAGGATCTGGCGTCCGTGGGTCAAAGACAATGCGGCTTGTGCATCGGCAAACCAATCGCCAATGCCTGACGTGTTGAAATCACCGCCCGATTGCCCGTGACCCGCATAATCAAAGCGCAGAAAAGCGCGACCTTGCTTTCGTGCCCAATCCTCAAGCGCCATGGCTTTGGTGCCGGTCATGTCAGAGCGGTAGCCGCCAAGGAAGATGATACCGGGACTGCTGCCGTCGCTTTGATGATAGGCAATCCGGCGGTTTTGCGGAGTCGTCAGGTATTTGGGCTGGGGCATGCGTAACTTCCGGGTGACATTCTGCGTGACATGGGCAGATTGCCCATCCTACGCAGCCGGCCAAGATTGACAACCTTGCGCCTTTGGATACAAAGCCTGAACGAACCCGCAACCGGGCGCTTGGTAGGCGCCAAACAGACGAGGAGAGGGCTATGTCCCGCACGTCACAGATTTCTCTGACATTTCCGGATGGTGCCCGGCGTGAGTATGCGCCGGGGGTGACAGCTGCCGAAGTGGCCGCCTCGATTGCGCCCGGCCTTGCCAAAAAAGCCATCAGTGCCACGGTCAACGGCCAACATTTCGACCTGCAATGGCCGATCCCTGCCGATGCCTCGATTGCCATTCACACCATGGCGGATGACACGCAGGCATTGGAGCTGATCCGCCACGACCTGGCCCATATCATGGCACGCGCGGTGCAGGAAATCTGGCAGGATGTTAAAGTCACCATTGGCCCGGTCCGCGACTATGGCTGGTTCTATGACTTTGATCGGGCTGAACCTTTCTCTCCAGAGGATCTTGGGGCCATCGAAGCGCGGATGAAGCAGATCATCAACGCCCGTGATCCGGTGCGGACAGAACTCTGGGAGCGCGCCCGCGCCGTTGCCTTTTATGAGGAGCGCGGCGAGCCCTTCAAAGTGGAATTGATCAACCGGATTCCGGTCGGTGAAGACCTGCGGATGTATTGGCACGGACACTGGCAGGATTTGTGTCGGGGGCCGCATCTGCAACATACCGGGCAAGTTCCGGCCGATGGGTTCAAACTTACTCACGTTGCGGGGGCCTACTGGCTGGGCGACAGCACGCGGCCAATGTTACAACGCATCTACGGTCTGGCGTTCAAGAACCGCGACGATCTGAAAGCGCATCTGACCATGCTGGAGGAGGCCGCCAAGCGCGACCACCGCAAGTTGGGCCGCGAGATGGAGCTGTTTCACCTGCAAGAGGAAGCGCCGGGCATGGTGTTCTGGCACCCCAATGGCTGGCAAATCTGGCGCAGTCTTGAAGACTACATGCGCGGGCGGCTGCGTACCGCGGGCTATAAGGAAATCCGCACGCCGCAGGTGGTTGACCGGATTTTGTGGGAGAAATCAGGGCATTGGGAAGCCTACCGCGAGAATATGTTCATCGTGGAGGTGGAGGAAGACGGTGCCAAAGAGAAGCGCATCAACGCCTTGAAGCCGATGAATTGCCCGTGTCATGTGCAGGTCTTCAACCAGGGGCTCAAGTCTTACCGTGACCTGCCATTGCGCCTGGCAGAGTTCGGATCATGTCACCGCTATGAGTCGTCAGGCTCCATGCACGGGCTGATGCGGGTGCGCGGCTTTACTCAGGATGACGCCCATATTTTCTGCACCGAAGACCAGATCGAAAGCGAATGTGCCAGCTTTATCGCGCTGTTGTCCTCGGTCTACAAAGACCTTGGGTTTGCCAAGTTCGACATCAAATTGTCCACAAGGCCTGCGGTTCGGATCGGCTCGGATGAAACCTGGGACAAAGTCGAAGGCGCGCTGACCGGGGCCATCGAAAAGCTGGGGCTTTCTTATCAGATCAACCCCGGCGATGGCGCGTTTTATGGCCCGAAGCTGGACTTCAAACTGACCGATGCGATTGGGCGGGAGTGGCAGTGTGGCACCTTTCAGGTTGATCCGAACACGCCGACGCGCCTTGGGGCGGAGTATGTGGGCGAGGATGGTGCGAAACATCGGCCTTACATGCTTCACCGCGCAATTCTTGGGTCTTTTGAACGGTTTATCGGCATTCTGATTGAGAACTATGCCGGCAAACTACCATTCTGGCTGGCCCCGCGTCAGGTGGTTGTGGCCTCCATCGTCTCGGACGCCGACCCGTTCGTGCATGAGATTGTCACCGCGCTGAAGAAGGTTGGGGTACGGGCGGAGGCGGACGTACGCAACGAAAAGATCAACTACAAGGTGCGGGAGCATTCCCTTGGCAAAGTGCCGGTTTTGCTGGCGATCGGCATGAAGGAAGTCGAAGATCGCACGGTTTCTATGCGGCGTTTGGGCGACACACGGACCGATACCATGAGTTTTGACGGGGCGCTGGCTGATCTGGGCTTCGCGGCCCTGCCGCCCGCAAACTGACGCAGGTTAAGACCAAAACTGACCTGAAGTGCCGAAATGAACCCGCCGCTCCGCGTGAAAACCTGCATTGGACGGCAGAAAAGTTAAGAAAATGCCCGGCATTTCAGGTTCGCGCTTGATTTTCGTTTAACCTTTGGCATCATTCCCGGCGTGACGACCAATTTCTGACCGCCTCATTCGTGTAGGCCAAGAAAAGACTGGCCGCACGGCCCGGGGCAATATCGCCACGGGAGGGTTGAGAATGGGAGAAGCGGCATGCCGACAGGCACCGTGAAATGGTTTAACGCGACCAAAGGCTATGGTTTCATAGCACCCGACAATGGCGGCAAGGATGTGTTCGTGCATATCTCTGCGGTGGAGCGGGCCGGGTTGAAGGGGCTGAACGAGAACCAGAAAATCGGGTTTGAACTTCAGTCCGGGCGAGATGGCAAGGAATCTGCGGGCGATTTGCGCATCCTTTAAGCGGTTGTTTTAGCTTCAATATTATCGTCCCACCCCAGATACCAGGCGGCCCCGTCGCGGATGACGGGGCGCTTCATGACGGTGGGCTGTGCTGCGATCTGCGCCTCGGGCTGGCTTTCGCGCAGAAAGACCGAAAAGCTGCGATAGGTGGTGGATTGCTTGTTCACCGCGCGGTCGCCGAATTCCGTGATGATCTCATCTATCTCTGCTTCGGTCAGCGGATTGGCTCGGATGTCGCGGAAGGTCGGCTCTTTGCCGGCCTTTTGCAGCGCCTTGAGCGCGGCCTTGGTGCTGTCACAAGTGGAGATTCCGTAAACGATCATCGCAGCCCCCTGGCGTATTTTTCGCGTCATACACCTGTATGTTTCCTGTATGTTTTTCGACAAACACGGAGAGTGGTCAAGTAACCCTTTGGTAGGTTTCGTCAAGAGGGTGTGAAAGGGGGAGACATGCGTAGGGCGACAATACGCACGGAAGACGAAACTTTTGGGGCTTGAGTTCTAATTTACAAGTAGGATGGAAGGCTGGGTGTTTTGCTCCCGCGAAGTGACTGTCCGTTCGTGATGTGTCATAAATTGGAAACAACTGAGCAAACAATGTATTCAATTTTTAATTATCTATCCGCGGCTGCGGATAGGGAGATATATATTTTGCAATACTTTCAAAAGATACGACCTTTTCGAAGTATTGGATTTCTTCGCAAAGCAAAGCACTATTCTTTGATAATCTCAGCAGCTTAGTTTTTTCCAAGTCCCCCTCAGGGCAATCGCGTTTGGCCTAAGCATCTGCTAACTGTTTGAGAAGGCTGAGAAGAAACGCATCGCTCCAACCCGCCCGCTTCAGTTTGATCGAGAGCGAGCCCTTTGAGGTGTCCCTGCGGGCGAGGTCGAGGGCGCGG
>JBBRLL010000059.1:0-20868 GCA_038231395.1 Rhodobacterales bacterium | reverse complement strand
GACCACCTATTCGATGGACCAGATCATCGCCTGCAAAGGCCCGGGTGAGTGAACCTGTAACCCCCAACGGCCCCCGACAACGGTTGGGGGCCAATTGCGGCGTGTCCCGGATCGGGCGGGCACGTCGGTTCTGATTTGCTTTGAGGAACGGCAGGCACCATGGCTCCGCAGAAAAATGCGCCCGTTCTGGACGCTCAAGGCGTGTCGAAACGCTTCGGCGCGGTGGTGGGGCTGCGCGATGCCTCGCTGACCGTGAACCGGGGCGAGGTTGTGGCGTTGATGGGGGCCAATGGCGCTGGTAAATCCACCTTCGTCAAAATCCTGACCGGTGCCTTGCTGCCCGACTCCGGCCACGTCCGCATTCATGGTCGCGACGCGCGCCTGTCCTCGCCCGCAGCGGCGCGGCGGTCTGGACTGGTGCCGGTCTATCAGGAACCCTCGTTGATCCCGGACCTTGACGTGGCCAGCAACCTGCGGCTGGGCAATACCCCGGTCGACGCCTTCCTGCATTGGGTTGACGCCTTGGGCATTACCAACCTGCGGATGGATGACATGATCGGGCGGCTTCCCTTGGCCACCCTGCGCATCCTCGATCTGGCCCGGGCTTTGGCCGCGGAACCCGATGTCCTGATGCTGGACGAGATGACTGCCGCCTTGCCAACCAATCTGGTGCGCCGCGTGTTGAAAGTGGTGCGCGCTCAGGCTGACGAGGGGCGGTCGATCCTGTACATCTCGCACCGGTTTGCCGAGATTTCCGCCTTGTGTGATCGTGCGACGGTGCTGCGCGATGGGGCCACCGTGGGGTCGGTGCTGATCGAACCGGGCATAGAAGAAGAAATCGTCGGGATGATGCTTGGCCCCGGCCATTCCGAAGTCCATGCGGCCCCGCGCCCGCGTTCGGCCACCGCTGGCACGCCCCGGTTGGCGGTGCGGGGCCTTGGCGCGGGCACCCGCCTGACCAACGTCTCTTTCGATCTGCACCCCGGCGAGGTTCTGGGCGTGGTGGCGTTGGAGGGTCAGGGCCAGGACGAGTTGTTTGACGTGCTGGCCGGCAACCGCCGCGCCGATGCCGGAACCGTTGCCGTAGGCGGCACGCCCGCCACCTTCCACCACCCCGCCGATGCCATCGCTTTGGGGTTGACCCTGGTGCCCGGTGACCGTGCGCACGCGCTGCTGATGTCACGCTCGGTCCGCGAAAACATTGCCTTGCCCTTGATGGCACGCCTGTCAGGCTGGGGCATGATCCCGATGCAGGAGGAGGCCACCCGCGTCACCGCAGCCATCCAGCGCCTGCAGATCGACACCCGCGCGCAGGGTGAGGTGCGCCGGCTGTCGGGCGGCAATCAGCAAAAGGTCACCATCGCCCGCTGGATCGCCAAGGGTGTGCAAACTCTGCTCCTGTTCGACCCGACCCGGGGCATCGACATCCGCACCAAACGCCAGATCTACGCTTTGGTGCGCGAACTGGCCTCTCAAGGGGCTGCGGTTCTGTTCTACACCTCTGAATTGGGTGAGGTCCGACTGGCCTGTGACCGCGCCGTCGTGATCTTCAATGGCCGGCTGGTGGGTGTGATTGATGCCACGGACGCCGACGAACCAACCCTGATGCGCGCCGCCTACGGACTGTCCGAGAAGAAGACAGCATGAGGCGTCCCCGCGATAGCACCCATCTCCGCCCTGAAAGCGCGACGATGCGGGCGGGCGTCCTGGAGCTGCGCGCCATCCGTCAAAGTGCCGCCGGGCAAGGTGCCGTCGGGCAACACGGCGTCGGGCAACGCGGCGTCGGGCAACGCAGCGTCGGGCAACACGGCGTCGGGCAACGCAGCGTCGGGCAAGGTGCCGTCGGGCAATGTGCCGTCGGGCAACGCGGCGGGATGGTCCCGGAATGAACCGCTTTTTAGCCAACAACGGCTGGAGCCTTGGCCTTGCGGTGCTGTTGGCGCTGCTTTTGGTGGCGACCAAAACGATCCAGCCGGATTTTGGAGTTTCAGGTCTGGACACGCTTGGCCGCTCTGCCCTGCCGTTTGCTTTGGCCACGCTTGGCATGGCTGTCGTTGTGATTGCGGGGGGGATCGACCTGTCGTTGGCCTCGATGATGGCGGTGTCCAGCGTTACGGCGGCCACGCTGATGAACGGGGCCACCGATGCGCAATCTGCCGTCGTCGTGGTGTTTGTGCTGGTCCTTGGCGCCGCAATGGGGGCGGTCAATGGCACCTTGGTCGTTGTCACCCGGGTGCCTGACATCGTGGTCACGCTGTCGATGCTGTTCGTCTGGCAAGGGACCGCGCTTTTGATCCTGAACGCCCCCGGCGGTGCCGCCGCCCCCTGGCTGCGCGCGTTGAGTGCGGGCGGCGTCACCCTGCCGTTGGTGCCTGACGTCCTGACCACTTGGCTGCCAAAGTCCGTGGTGTTCCTGCTGGTCAGCATGGCCGTGATCTGGCTGCCGATCCGACGCTCCAAACTCGGGCTGATGTTCTATGCGATAGGCTCCGACGGGCTGGCGGCGTTTCGGTCCGGTGTTCCCGTCGGGCGCATCAAAATCGCCGCCTACGCCGTCACCGGGCTTTTTGCCGCCCTGGGTGGCATCGCCGTCACCATGAGCACCGGGATTGGCGAGCCGATCCCCGGCCCCTATCTGCTGGCGGCAGTTGCGGCCGTGGTTCTGGGCGGCGTGGTGCTGGGCGGCGGTCGAGGCGGGCTGGTCGGCCCGATCCTAGCCGTGTTCGTGCTTCGGCTGGTGCGGATGGACCTGACGCTGATGTCGGTTGACCCCAACGTCACCACGATTGTTGAGGGGTCGATCATGGTCGTCGTGGTGATGTTCGGCGGCGTTCTGGCGATGAAGGGGCGGAGGGAATGACCCGCCTGATGCGCCTTGTGGCCGAGAACCCGCTGATCCCGCTGGTGGGCCTTCTGGCCGCCCTGATCGTGGTGTTGGAGGTGATGCAGCCCGGCATCGTCTCGCCCTTCTGGATCGGCAACACGCTCAGGGTGGCGATCCCCCTGGCCATGCTTGCGGCCTGCCAGACCCTTACCATGCTGACCGGCGGCATCGACCTGTCGGCCGGAACTGTCGCCACGATCACCGCCTTTGTTCTGGCCACCCTTTCGCCTCTGATGGGCATTCCCGAGGCCACTCTGATCGCGCTGAGCTGTGCCGTGCTGGCGGGCGCGGTCAACGGCTTTGGCATCGCCATCTGCCGGGTGCATCCCCTGATCATGTCATTGGGCACCGGGCTTATCGCCAATGGCTGCCTGCTGGTCTATCAGCGCTACGTCATCGCCACCGGCACCTTGATCCCGGAGACGCTGATCTGGCTGGGCACGGGCAAAACCTTCGGCATTCCCAACGGCCTGGCAATGTTCGTCCCCTTCGCGGCCCTGATCATCTGGGGCCAGAGCCGCACCGGGTTTGGGCGGCTTTTGTACGCTGTCGGAAGCAATGAGCCCGCCACCCGGCTGTCCGGCGTGCGCAGTTGGCAGGTCTATCTGGCGCTTTACACTCTGTCCGGCCTGATTGCCGGGGTTGCGGGCCTGATCTTGCTGGGGCTGGTAAAGACCCCCTCGCTGTCGCTGGCTTTGCGCCTTGATCTGCCCTCGGTCGCGGCGGCGGTGGTCGGCGGCACGTCGATCTTTGGCGGTCGCGGCGGTTATGGCGGCACCATCGTCGGCGCGCTGATCCTGACGGTTCTGACAACCATGCTGACCCTGCTGCACATGCCGGAAGGCGCGCGCGGTATCCTGTTCGGCCTGATCATTCTGGCTGTGACAGCCGTCTACATCCGCCTGACGGAGCGGGGTTAACTCAGCCGCACTGCGGTTACGGGCTTGCGGGATGCGAGCAACCCTTGGGTGTGACGGGCAAGCATAGCCGTTATGACTTGACCCGCGCGCCATAAAGTCCGGTTGTGTCCAACAGGGCTGGCCAGTAGGTCTGGCCTATCCAAAAAGTCCTGCTTCCGCCTGACCGCAAGAGACTCCGTTGCCCCAGCCCTTCCCCCATCTGCAAACCCTGCCTGTCGCGTTGCGTTGGGGCGGTCTGATCGCAGCGTCTGCCGTGTTGACGGCGGGACTTGAGGTTTTCCATCTGCCGGCGGCCTTGCTGTTAGGGCCGAAGGCTGCGGCGATTGTGCTGGCGATCTGCGGAGCGGGATTGCACTTGCCGAACCCAGCCATGCATTTCGCGCAAGGCATCGTGGGCCTGTTGATCGCCACCATCCTGCCCGCCGCCATGCTGGCCGAGGTTGCAGCAAAATGGCCGATTGTGGTGGCTGGCACCCTGTCGACGGTCGTGGTTTCCGCCGGGTTGGTCTGGGCCCTGGCGCGCACCGATCTGTTGCCGGGCACCACCGCAATCTGGGGATCAGCGCCGGGTGCTGCCTCGGTGATGACGGTGACCTCGCAAGACTATGGGGCTGACATCCGGCTTGTCGCCTTCATGCAATACCTGCGTGTGGCCTGCGTGGCGCTGGCCGCCACCGTGGTCGCCCGGTTGTGGGGGGTGCATGGCCAAGCCCCGGCTGTCATCTGGTTTCCTTCGGTGCCAGCGGTGGAAGTGGTCAAGATCATCGCTTTGGCAGGTGGCCTGGCCTACGCCGGGCTGAAGCTGAAACTGCCCGGAGGATCGTTTCTGCTGCCGATGTTAGCAGGCCTCGCATTGGTGAACGCCGGAGTGTCGATCCTGCTGCCGCCCTGGCTTCTGGCCCTGTCTTACGCCATGATCGGCTGGACCATCGGCTTGCGCTTTACCCCCGCCATCCTTGGCCACGCCGCCCGGGTGTTTCCACGTGTCATGGCCTCGATCCTGTTGCTGATCGCCATGTGTGGTGGCGCCGCGTGGGTGCTGGTGGTCGTCGCGGGTATTGACCCGCTGACCGCCTACCTCGCCACCAGCCCCGGAGGCGCGGATTCCGTAGCCATCATCTCGGCATCGACCCCGGTGGACGTGCCTTTTGTGATGACCATGCAGATGTCGCGGTTTTTGCTGGTGCTGTTCACCGGGCCAACGCTGGCCCGGCTGCTGTCCGGATCAAAGCGCGGGCTAACCCTGTAACGCGTGCTGAATGGCAAGCTCTATCGCACCGCCCATCGGCAAGTCTTCGGACCGCCAGGTTCCGGCCACCCTGCCCTGCCGGTCAAACAGGACCTTGTCAAAATTCCACTCCGGCGCAAATCCTGCCGTCTGCCACAGCCAAAGATACAAAGGATGCGCCGAAGCCCCGGTGACGGTCGAGATCCCGGTCATCGGTAGCGTGATGCCATAGGTCATCTCGCAGAACTCTGCGACCGCCGCATTGTCGGCCTTTTCCTGATGAAAATCATCCGATGGCACCGCCAGCACGATCAGCCCGTGGTCTTTGTAGGCGTCATAAAGCTGTTGCATGGCCTGAAACTGCGGCGTGTAGCCGCAAAGCGACGCGGTGTTGACCAGCAAGATCACTTTGCCCGCGAATTGGGTCGACACCATAACGTCGCCCTTGACCGAAGCAAAGCTCCAATGCGGCATGGCGGGGCGGTCAGCGGTAAGGTCGGCGGAAAGGTCGGGCATGGTGGTCGCTTCCATCTATGATTTTGCGAAGGTCATGGCACAAACCAGCCCATCTGGCGACGGGTTTCTAAAGGATATGGCGCCGTCTTGCCACACAACGCCGGGGCAAGCACGCCCGAGCCCGGTTTATGGGGCAAACTCCTGCCATTTACCTCTTGCGCAACGGCGTCCCCTCGCTTAATCAGCGCGCCAGTGGCCCGTTCGTCTATCGGTTAGGACGTCTGGTTTTCAACCAGGTAAGAGGGGTTCGACTCCCCTACGGGCTGCCACTTCCTATTTTATGGCTTAAGATCAAAAGCTTGCGGGCCTTTGGCGGCGGACATTCCGATACGGATTGGAGAGTCGGCGATGCGACATGACCCTCTTGGTCCCATCAAACCGGAAGCGGCCAGCTTCAGCGAGCGCCCTTTGGTGACAAAAACAACGCCGCGTTCTGGCGGCTTTTCAGCACGCGGTAGAATAGGTGACGGTTGTTGCACATGGGGTCAGCGATCCGCATAGCGCGTTGGTTGGCAAATTTGCGCACAAGCAGCCAGTTGGTGCGGATCAAGGCCATATGCCGTCGACACCGTTTCACTTGATGATCACGGTTTGCGTTCTGCGCGCGGAAAGCTCATCAGGCTCCCGAACCGGGTTGCGCTACGCCCGCGATCCAGACGGCCTGCACGGCCCGGTCGTCGCCCATCATGATCGTTGGGAAAATCGCCTGCCAGATGTCACTTGCCCGCCCAGTGGCCTGTTCGATGGCGGCGGTGGAGGCAAGGTTCACCACGACCAGATCAGCCTCCATACCCTTGGCGATGTTGCCGATCTTATCCTCAACCCGCAGCGCCCGGGCCGAGCCTTGGGTTGCCAGCCACCACAACTGCGCAGGATGCAGCGCCTGACCGCGCAGTTGGGCCACCTCGTAAGCCGCTGCCATGGTCCGCAGCATCGAAAAGGACGAACCGCCGCCGGTGTCAGTCGCCAGCCCCACGCGCAAGCTTCGCGCCAAACTCATGTCGAACAGTCCCGATCCGATGAAGGTATTGGAGGTCGGGCAGTGGACCAAACTCGCCCCCGCCTCAATCAGCCGCGATTTCTCACGCGCGGTCAGGTGGATGGCGTGGCCATAAACAGCGCCCTCCCGCAACAGGCCCTGCGCCTCGTAGGTGTCCAGATAGTCGCGTGACTGCGGGAACAGGTCTTTGACCCAGGCGATTTCGTCGGTCTGCTCTGACAAATGGGTCTGCATCAGGCAATCGGGATATTCCCGCCACAGGGCCCCCATCGCGGCCAACTGTTCGGGCGTTGAGGTTGGCGAGAACCGGGGCGTGATGACATAAGACAGCCGATCCACGCCGTGCCACTTCTGCAACAGGCGCTTGCTGTCGTGATAGGCACTTTGGGCGGTATCCAGCAGGCCCGCAGGCGCGTTGCGGTCCATGCAGGTCTTGCCGGCAAAGGCGCGCAGGCCACGCGATTTCGCCCCCTCAAAGAACGCATCAACCGAAGCCGGGTGGATGGTGGCATAGCTGCACATCGCGGTGGTGCCATGCGCGAGGGCGAGGTCGAAATAGCGGGTGGCCACCTCGACCGCATAGGCCGGATCGGCAAAGCGCATCTCTTCGGGGAAGGTATAGTCGCGCAGCCAATCGATCAGCCGTTTGCCCCACGAGGCAATGATGGCGGTTTGCGGGTAATGCACGTGGGCGTCGATGAACCCGGCAGAGATCAGGCAGCGGCCATAGTCGGTGACCTTGGCTGTGGGATCGGCGGCGCGCAGATCATCCGCCCGGCCCACGGCGCGGATCAGCCCGCCGTCCAGCAAAACCGCCTCATCCAGCCGTGCCGCGCCGGCATCCGCAAAAGGGTCACCCGCGTAGGAAAGCACCTGTCCCAGCAGCAAATCGGCCATCGGTCACCTCATCATCAGGGGGGCAGCCTAAAGGGTTATCGCACGCGGGTAAATTTCGCTTCTCATCTGTTTTGCCGAAACACCTTTGGATAAGGTCGCCAAATCGCGCAGGCGGGAGAGTGACATGGATGATCAGAAGGCATTGGCCCGCAGGCTGGCGTTTGCGCGGCGAAAAGTGGCCTTCGCGGCGGGGCAAGGTCAGGCAGCAGAGCTGTTGGCTGATGTTTTGGCGGGACATAGGGGCAAGGTTCTGGCCGGCTACATGCCGATGCGGACCGAGATTGACCCTTTGCCAGCCATGTCAGCCCATCAGGGCGCGGTCGGCGTGCCGGTGATCATCGCGGCGGCTACTCCCTTACGGTTTCGCGAATGGGGGCCGGGAGTGGCAATGCTGGCCGGGGCGTTTGGTGCGGCAATCCCGGCCGAGGGGGCTTGGGTGGTGCCGCAGGTTTTGATCGTGCCTTTGCTGGCGTTTGACGCACGAGGGTATAGGCTGGGGTATGGTGGCGGGTTTTATGACCGCACCTTGATGGGGTTGCGCAGCCGGGCACCGACGCTGGCCATAGGCTTTGCCTTTGGCGCGCAAGAGGTGGACGCAGTGCCGATTGATGAATTTGACCAAAAGCTTGATGCCGTGGTGACAGAAAAGGAAATCCGATGGTTCGCCTGACACTTCTGATGGCGCTGCTGACGGGGTCGGCGCAGGCCCGCTGTTTTGGTCCAACCCCGCCGAAGCTGGTTCATTTTGATTCCGGTCGCACGGTAGAAAACCTTGGTCACACGGCACAAGACTTCACCTACCGCTTGCCGAATGATGGCGAGATGATCGTGACCACGGCACGGTTCGGCATCTTTCCGATCACCTCATCCAGTCACGGGGCCACGATAAGTTACACGTGGCTGTCCGATCTGGCTGATCCGCGTCAGCAACTGCTGGGCAAGACACTGGCTTACGATGCTGACGAAATGGTAGAACATGCGTTTCGCAGCCATTTTCATACGGAAATCACCCGGCTGCGGGATGACACGTTCGCTTTGGCGGATTGCAGCTATCCGGTGCATGTCATCACCCGGACCGATACCCATGACGGCAAAACGGGTCCGACGGTGACGCTTTGGCTGAGTGACATGATGTTCCCCCTCAAGACAGAGGTTACCATCAACGGGACGAAGCTGGTTTACACGGCAACCTTACTGGAATAGCGCGGTCGCCGGGCATAAGGTTTACCGCGCGATATTTTCTTCGCGCACGAACATGTTGCCCCAAGCACGGTCAACCAAGTCGGGGGTCATCTGATAGGGGATGCCTTCAAAGTCGCAGATGGCGATCATCTGGTCGATCAGGAACACCGGCTGATAGTTGGCATAGTTGTGGTCAATCGTCGGGTATTTGACCTTCAAGAGGTGCAAAAGCGTCCCTTCATCCAGCGGCATTTTCTTCTTGCGCGCGACCATGGCGAAGATTTTCAGGAAGTTGTCCTGATTTGGCCCGTCGATCTTGATCTTGAAGAAAATCCGCCGCAGGGCCGCGCCGTCGAAAATGGCGTTTGGGTGGAAGTTGGTGGAGAAGATGACCAACGTGTCAAACGGCACGGTGAACTTCTCACCCGATTGCAGCGCCAGAATATCGCGGCTTTCTTCCAAGGGCACGATCCAGCGGTTGACCAGCTTTTGCGGCGGCTCTGACTGGCGGCCAAGGTCGTCAACGATGAAAATCCCGCCCGAGGATTTCAATTGCAATGGCGCTTGATAGGTGCGGGCCACGGGATTGTATTTCAGGTCCAGCATGTCCAGCGTCAATTCGCCGCCCGTCACCACCGAGGGCCGCTCGCAAAAGACATAGCGGTTGTCGAACCGGTTGGCGCTGCGGCGCAGAACCGTGGGGTCATCCACCGCTTCGGTCGCCAGGGCGTGCACGATCGGGTCATAGACGGTGATCACCTGACCGGAGTATTCGATGGCGCGCGGAATATAGATGCGGTCGCCCAAAGCTGCCCGGATGCCGTTGGAGATACTGGATTTGCCGTTGCCCGGTGGTCCGTACATCAGGATCGAGCGGCCCGAGGTCACCGCAGGGCCAAGGTTGTCAATCAGGTCGGGCGGCAGGATCAGGTGACCCATGCCCTTCATCAATTCGGTCCGGGTGATCTTCATGTTGCGCACCGACTGGCGCTTCATCTGCTCACCGTAAGCCGCCAGCGGGATCGGCATGGCACCGTAATACTCTGACTGGCTTAGCGCATCCAGCGCACGGCTTTTGCCGGCATCGGTCAGCTGATAGCCCATTTCGTTGCCCGAGGTCGCGTGCAGGGTGCCCGTCGCCTCCAGCAACCGCTGAGTACGGGCCAGATCGACCAGCTCTTGCGTCAGAACCGGCGGCAGGCACAGCACCCGCGCCAGAACCGACACGAGGTCAAGGTTCATGCGGAACATGGTTTTCAGCAGGATGTCCCGCATCATCACCGGGGTCAGGCCAACGTCTGCCATCGACTTCGGCGGGGCGGGCGGCAGAACTCCGGGCGGCGTCACTTGTATGTTCATGACAGAACCTCGTTTTCCAGCCTGAGGGTACAGGCCGGGTCAGCCTCTTAAATGAACTGGAAAAGTGTCGAAATTGGAGCGGCGAGAAGGTAGAAATTCAACATTCCTGCCAAAGCGAGGCCCATTGGAAACTTTTTGTGGGTCCAGCTTTGCCAATCCGGGGTGGCTTTGCGCATGGCGGGGATCAGGCGCAACAGACGATGGGCGGCAAATGCACCCAACAGGCAGCCTGCAACCAACCCCATCACAGTGCGCGGATCGGCCATGACAAAGAACGGCGCCATCGCGGCGGCAAATTTGGAATCGCCCGCCCCCATCAGGCCGGCCGCATTGGCCACGAACAGGGCCACCAGCGCCACCAGACCGACACCGATCCCCATCGCCCAAAGCTTCAGCGGCAAGACCAGCAGCCCCATCACCAGAAACACCGCCACCAGAACCAGAACCGCCTGATTGGGGATCTTCATGAAACGCATATCGCTCCATGCGACCCAGATGCCGACGAACAAGGTGAAGGGCAGGAAGACCAGCGACGGGATCAGGGGCAGCATCAGCCCCCCAACGCCGCGAGGCTGCGGACCGCTTGTTCGAAAAAGGTCGGCGAGGTGTCGATGGCTTCTTGCAGCAGGCGCTTGCCAGTGATCGTGTCGCCTTGTTTGACGGCGGCGAGGGCTGCGGTATAGATAAGTTGCGCACGTTCTTCCTGGGTCATGGCGACCACGGGCAGATCGTATTTGTGCTGAGCGGCGCGGGCGAGAACCAGGTTGTTCTTGGCGGTGAACATGGTCGGATCATAGGACAGCGCCTGAATGAACAGCCTTTCCGCCCCCGGACCATCGCCCCGCGACAATTTGGAATAGCCCCAATTGTTCAACACATTTTGCGGGGTGGCGGTCATCCCGACCGCGATGGAATAGAAACTGTCGGCCTTCTTCCAGTTTTTCTTGCTGTCAGCCACCAAAGCCTCAAGCCGGTACCGCTCAAACGTTTCGACCGTGGGCGGGATCGCGTTCAGGGTGGTTGCAGCGTCGGACCAGTTGCCGGAGCGGATATGCACATCCGCCAGCGCCAACCGGTCATCATTGGTGACATCCTTTGAGGCGATGATAGCGGTCAGAATGGCTTCGGCTTCCGGGTAAAGCCCGGCCCGCGCCTCTGACTTGGCCAGCGCGCGTTTCAGACTGACCCTGTCAGGCGACACCGCTACCGCATTCTTGAAAAATGTAACCGCTTCGGTCGGGTCTTTTGCGGCCAACATCACCTGTTCGGTGACACTTTGATCTGTGGCCTGCGCTTCAGCCACGGCCTTGGCGGCCTGATCAGGTGACAGGCCCGGCTGACGACAAGCCGCTAAAGAACCTGCGCCCAAGAGGCACAGTGCAATCAATCCCGGGTGGCGCATTTTGCGTCCTTTTTGCTGCTCGAACCAAAGCCTGCCGCATCTTCACTCTAAAGCTGCGACAGAAGAACGAAGTCTCCCTGACCGCGACGCACGAGATTGAACCTTGGGGCTTCTTTGGCAACGGGATCATCATACACCGAGTTCTGGGTTCGGGCGATAGCGAAGCGCAAATTCTGCCGGATTTCATCCGAATTGCCACTGTCCAGCTCAAACGCGGTCTGAAATATGCCACGCGCCTCGCCGAATTTGCCCTCTTCCATCAGCACCACGCCCAGATTGTTGACGGCAGGCACAAAGGTCGGCTCTTGTTGAACGGCGCGGCGCAGGATTTGTTCGGCCTGATTGAGGCGGCCCAGCTTCAGATCGGCAGAGCCTACGGCAGACAAAACATCCACCGTGATGCCATGTTCAGACGCGGCCCGGTAATAGGCGTTCAGCGCCAGTTCATATTCGCCCGCAGCCATCAGCCGATGACCAACCTCAAGCCCGTCGACGCTGGCACGCGAAGCGTCAGCCACGGGCGCGGTTTTCCCGGAAGAAGATAGCTCTCCCGCGCAGCCAGCCAGACAGGCCGCCAGCACGGGAAAAAGGAAAAGGCCAACCAAGCGCCGCAGAACCAACTTAACCACCTTGTCTGCAACTGCCGGGCGCCCTGCGCCTAGTGTTGCAACAACGACATGACTTTCGAGATGCCCATCACCGAAGGTCCGATCAGGATGATCATCAGCGGCGGCACCGTGAACATCATTGTGCCAAGGGTCAGCTTCGTCGGCAAGGTGTTCGCCTTTTCTTCTGCGCGCATCACGCGTTTGTCACGCATTTCCGCCGAATAAATCCGAAGCGACTCGGCAATCGACGTACCGTAAGTGGCAGATTGGACCAGCGTGGTGACAAAGGACGAGATGTCGGGCACGTTCACCCGTTCCGACATGTCGCGCAGCACCTGAACGCGCTCTTTGCCGGCTTTGACCTCTTGGCTGACGATATCGAACTCGTCGGCAAGGGCGGGGTAGCCAGAGCGGGTTTCCTTGGCCATCCGGTTGATTGACTGGTCCAGCGACTGACCCGCCTCCACGCAGACCAGCATCAGGTCAAGCGCGTCGGGAAAACCCGAAATGATCTGCTTCTGGCGCTCTTGCAGGCGGCGTTGCACCCAATACTGCGGCAGATAGTAACCGGCACAGCCCGGGATCAGCGTGGCCAAAAGCTTGAACTGGGTGGAGACCACCTGATTTTGCGAGACCACCATGGTGTAGATCAACCCTGCAAGCAGCAAGCTGATCCCCAAAGCGAATTGCGCAAAGTGGAACGTCCGCACGGCGTTCTTGGCGGTATAGCCCGCCCGCAGCATCTTCAACCGCGAGGCCGACATCTGCTCGGCATCCTGCGGTTCCAGGAACGAGGCAAATTTCTCAAGCTTGTCCTGCTTTTCGCCCCGGCGCAGGGTCGGGCCGCTGGACTTGGCGGCAACCGTGTTGCGCATCGCCTTCAGCTTGGCGAACGGCTCTGGCCGCTTTTTCAGCATGGAAGGCAGGACGGTCAGGATCAGAAGAACGCCCAAGAGGCCGACAGCGAACAGCGGGCCAAGCGGGCCGAACTTGGCCACCATCAGGTCGTTCAGGTTGGAAAGCGATTCCATTGGCTTAAACCTTGATATTGCACATGACTTTCATGAAAACGACGTTGATGATCAAAAATGCACCCACCACCAGACAGGCTGGAATGAACACAGGTTGGTCTTTCACGCCGTCGTAGTAGTGCGGCTGGATCACGTTGATCATGATCAGGGCGCCAATCGGGAAGGCTGACAGGAACATGCCGGACCATTTCGCCTCGGCAGTGATGGCCTTGACACGACGAAACAGTTTGAAGCGGGCGCGGATCACCTTGGACAGACCGTCAAGGATCTCGGCCAGGTTGCCGCCCGATTGCTGCTGGATCGTCACCGCCACGGCCAGGAACCGCAAATCCTGGCTGTCAAGCCGCTCGGCAAAGGCTTTCAGGGTTTCGGCCACGTCACGACCATAAGAGGCCTCGTCGGCGATGATCCCGAATTCGGTGCCCAAAGGGTCAGAGATTTCCTTGGCCACGTTGGCTATGGCCGACGAGAACGGATGGCCGACGCGCAAACTGCGCACCATCAGCTCCACCGCGTCGGGCAATTGTTCGTCCAGCAATGCCATCCGCTTTTTGGCCTTGTTGTTGACCCAGACGTAGACGCCGCCCACGCCCATGCCAAGGGCAACCAGAACCCGCACCGCCCCCCCGGCCTGCGTGCCGACGGTCAGGCCGATAAAGGCAAAGACTGCAAGCCCGCCCATGATGCCGATCAGCTGCTTGGGCGTGAAGGCGATGTTGGCCTTTTGCGCCTTGTTGGCCAGAATCGAATACAAGGGAATTCCGCGTGCATTGACGTGCTGGCTCATCTCTTTGCGCAGCTGTTCAAGCACTTTTTCGCGGTCGTGGGTCTTTTCCAACAAAGCCAGACGGCGTGTCAGGCGGTTGTTCAGGCTGATGGATTTGCCGAAAACAGTGAGGTAAAGCCCCTCGACGAGGAATACCACCGCGACAAAGATCAGGATGTAGATAAGGGGAGCCGCGCTGATCTGCATGATCTTGCCTTATTGGATGGGTTCATAAAGGGAGGCCGGCAGGTCGTAACCCCACTGGCGGAAACGCTCGGAATAGTGGCTGCGCACGCCAGTGGCGTTGAAGCGCCCGATGATCTTGCCGTTTGGTTCAACCCCCAGACGCTCGTAGCGGAAGATTTCCTGCATCGAGATGACTTCGCCTTCCATCCCTGTGATCTCGGTGATCGACACCATGCGGCGCGAACCGTCTTGCAGGCGGTTGGCCTGCACGATCAGGTTGACGGCGGCGGCGATCTGGCTGCGCACGGCTTTCAGCGGCATATCAATCCCGGCCATGGCAACCATGTTTTCCAGACGTGAGATACCGTCGCGGGCAGAGTTGGCGTGGATCGTGGTCATGGAGCCGTCGTGGCCGGTGTTCATCGCCTGCAACATGTCGATGACCTCTTCGCCGCGGGTTTCGCCCACGATGATCCGGTCAGGCCGCATCCGCAAAGCGTTTCGCAGGCAATCGCGTTGAGTGACGGCACCTTTGCCTTCGACGTTGGCCGGGCGGCTTTCCATCCGGCCAACGTGAACCTGTTGCAACTGAAGTTCGGCGGTGTCTTCGATGGTCAGCACCCGCTCTGTGTTGTCGATAAAGCTGGACAAGGCGTTGAGCGTGGTGGTCTTGCCCGAACCCGTACCGCCCGACACAATGATGTTCAGACGGCAGGACACGGCGGCTTGCAGATAGGCGCCCATCTCTTCGGTGAAAGCGCCAAAGCGGATCAGGTCGTCGATCTTCAGCTTGTCTTTCTTGAATTTCCGGATGGAGACCAGACTGCCATCAACGGCCACCGGTGGCACCATGCAGTTGAAACGCGACCCATCGGCCAGACGCGCGTCGCAATAGGGGTTGGATTCGTCAACCCTGCGGCCCACGGCGGACACTATCTTGTCGATGATCCGCAAAAGGTGGCGTTCATCCTTGAAGGTGATGTCGGTCAGCTCCAGCTTGCCTTTGCGTTCCACAAAGATACGCCGGGGGCCGTTGACCAGAATGTCGTTGACGGATTCGTCTTTCAACAGAGGTTCCAGAGGACCAAGGCCCATGACCTCGTCATAAAGCTCCTGGTTCAGCTGGGCGCGGTCATTGGCGTTCAGCGACACCGCCATTTCGTTCAAGGCTTCGGACGCGATGTCGGCGATTTCGGTCTTGAGGCTGTTTTCCGAGGCGCTTTCAAGGGCTGCAAGGTTCAGACTGTCCAAGAGGCGCTTGTGCAGTTCAACCTTCAGCTCGCTGATCTTTTCCTTGCGCTTGCGCTCTTTGTCGGTCGCGGCGACCTCGGCCGCGTTGGCCACGACAACCACCGGGCGCGATGAAAGGCTGGGCTTGGGTGCGGCGGCAACGGGTGCGGCGGCGGCAACTGCGCGTGATGCAGGTGAGCCAGAGCCTACTGCCGTAGCGGCGGGCTTTTGTGGTGCGGTGTCAGGTTTCTTGAAGCGCGAAAACATTTAAGCCCCCCGGGGGAATTTCACTTGCGAGCGATTTCAACAGCCTTGTTCAGCTCGAACAAAGACTTGGCGAGTTTCTGGATTTCCTTGCGCAGCGGATTTTTCGCAGCACTTTCTGCCAGAGGCAGGCCGTGGTCATTGGCCTGTGTCACAGCGCTACCGCCATCCGGCAGTTGCACTTCGATAGCGATATCAAGGCTTTCAGCCATACGTTTGACCCGGGACTTGGCCCCCAGATCGGTAAAGCGTGGCGCATGGTTCAGGACGTAGCGCAGCTTTTCGTGGGGCAGCGCCTCGGCCTTCAAGGCCCGCACAAAGCGCAGCACGTTCTGGGCAGACCGCAGGTCCAGTTCCATCAGCGCAAAGTAGACATGGGCGCGTTGCAGAACGGTTTCGGTCCAGGCGACGACGGTCTTGGGCATGTCGATGATGACGAAGTCAAAGTTTGCCCGCGCCATGTCGATGATGCGGCCAATCTCTTCCGGGCCGATGATGTCCAAAGGCAGCATGTCGGCAGGCGCCGTCAGCACATGAAGCTTGTCGTTGAACGTCAGCATCGCCAGCAACAAAGCGTCGCTGTCGACGTTTTGCGCATCGGACAAAAGCTCAAACACCGATTCCTTGCGCGGCAGGTCAAGATAGGTGGCAGAGGAGCCGAATTGAAAGTCAAAGTCGATCAGGCAAACCCGCGGCGGTTCTTTGCCAAGCGTCGCCAGTTCCCAGGCGAGGTTGGTGGCAAAGGTCGAAGCCCCTGCCCCGCCGCACATGCCATGAACCGGCAAAACAACGGCGTCGCGGTCGCCTTTGGCCTTGAAGCCCGGATGCGTCAACGAAGCATCAAGAGCGTTCGGGTCGGCGGCCACATGGGCCACCAAAGCCGCAACAGGCGGGGCCGGCTTGCGGATCCGCTCGATGGTTTCGTGCAGCGCGCCTTCCGGCAGCGGATAGGGCAGGAAATCATCCGCACCAAGGCGCAACAACTGGTGCAATGCCATCGGCCCGATCTGGTTGGCGACCAGCAACACTTTGATATTGTGCGACTTCGCCTGTTTGATGATGTCAACGATGCGACCCATGTCGGTCTCATCTTCGGCGTCTACGGCAACTGCCACAAACTCCAGCCCTCTGGCATCGGGTTGCTCCAGGAAAAGCCGCGCGTCATCAAAGGACAGATCGCCCCAGCTTTCGCCCAGCTCCAGTTCCATGTCGTCAATCAACAGCTCGAAATTCTGCACGTCGCGCGAAATTGTGCACGCAAGGATCGGTGCCGGTTCCGGCTGAAGGTTCGCTACGCTCGTCATTGCCCAGTCCTTCCAAATCGCCCCAACAAAGCCGCGCTCTCCGTTCTGGACGAACACAACCCCGGACCTGCCGCGACTCTTTGCGGTCGACACACTGGCCCCATGTTTGCAAGGTGACGTCAGATGGTGGCGAGATTGGGGCTAAAAAGGCGTCAATCTTGGGTATTTCAGCCAATCGACCGGGTTTGCGGAAACGAAGGCAACAATAGTTTCGAACAATGCAACGGAAATTAATGAAAAAGGCCCGACGAATCGGGCCCCTTGCGTGGGACTAGATGGGCGCGGGGCAGACGCGTTACTTGCCAGCGCTCGCGGCAGGGGCTTTGCCAAAGGATTCCCCGGTGGTCAGATAGTCCGGCAGATGAAGCGGCGTGCCTGTCTGCGTGGTCCGGGTGCCACTGTCGATATATTCGCGCATGATAACGGCCGCGTATTTGCCGTTCAACTGCCCGGCATAGCCCCCGGCGAAGCCTGAAACGCCGGTGACAGCGCGACGGTTACGCTCTTCCCGAGACTGAGTGTTCACAACCGGACGGGTCTTGCCGTAGGACACCAGCGCCTGCAGCCGGCTGCGCGAAATGCCCTGGCTGACCAGATAGTTGACGGCTGCCTGCGCACGACGCAGGCCGAGGCCCTTGTTGTAACCCTCTGACCCGACCAGATCGGTGTGGCCATAGACGCTGAACCTGACTTCCGGGAACCGCTTGATCCAGGATGCCTGCTGCGTCAGCGTGGCGATTGCGGCGGGCGTCAGGTCAGAAGAGTTGAAGGAGAAGGTCACAGTGTTGGTGACCTCGCTTTCAAAACGGTGGCCCAACATCTGGGTGGCATCTGCCTCGCCCATCATGGCCAGACTATTTGTCGCAGTCGGGTTGCCGAAGCCGCCTTCATCCACCTCGGATCCGGCTTCTTTCAGAAAAGAGGTGTTGTCGCAGGCGGCCAAGGGAAACAGCGCGAGGGCGGCGACGATCAGCTTTGTGTGCAGGGTCATGCCGTTACTCCATCGAATAGCCGTAGGCGCCGCTGAAGTCCTGACGCGCCACTTCGCCCGCCCCTCCCTGCTGCTTGCCTGCGGTTTTGCCAAACAGGAACAACTCCTTTTCAGACGGAAGCCTGACACGGTCTGTCGGCAGCGCAAAAGTATCGCCACGGATCGGATTGACCAGATGCGGCGTCACGATGATGACCAGTTCGGATTGTTTGCGTTGATAGTCAGCGCTGCGGAACAAGGCCCCAAGGATCGGCACATCGCCCAGCCACGGCACCTGACCGGTCAGGTCGGTGAAGTCGTCTTGCAAAAGACCCGCAATTGCAAAGCTTTCACCGTCGTGCATCTCGACCGTGGTGGAGGTTTCACGCTTCTTGAACGCGTTGACCGAGATGCCGTTGGTGGTGACCGACGTTGTCGTATCAATCGACGAGACCGACGCGTTGATCACCAGGTTGATCGTATTGGTATCGACGACCGTCGGGGTGAAACTCATCTCCACACCGAAAGGTTTGTATTCAATCGAGATTGCACCGTTGTTCCCGGTGACCGGGATCGGATATTCACCACCTGCGAGGAACTTGGCCTCTTGCCCGGACAGGGCCGTCAGGTTGGGTTCGGCAAGGGTGCGCACGACGCCCTTGGATTCCAGCGCCTCCAGCAACACGCCGAATTGCAGCGAACCCGCGGTGAAGCCAAGACCCAAAGCGCCCTGCGTGCCGGCTTTCAACGCCAAGGTGTTGTTTTTGATATTGTCCGACGTTTGGGAGGCCAAAGTGCCAGTTGCCACGCCGACGCCAATCTTATCGCCACCGCGAATGCCAAGAGATGACGACAGGCTTTTGGACACCGACCTCTGCATTTCGGCAAAGCGCACTTTCAGCATCACTTGCTGGGTGCCGGAAACCGACAGAAGGTTGGAAACCTTTTCAGGCGAATAGCGCCCGGCGAGGTCCAAAGCACGCTCCAGCTTGGAGGTTGAAGACACGGTGCCCGACAAAACGATCCCGTCATTGGCGGTGCGCACTTCGATATGTTCTCCCGGAAGGATCTGTTGCAGCCGCTCTTTGAATTCGGCGATGTCCGGAGTGACCTGAACCTCGACGTTGGAGATAAGCTTGCCGTCTTGCGTCAGCAAAGTCATCGTCGTGCGCCCGGGCGTCTTGCCCAGCACATAGATGGTTTTGTCCGACAGCGTCGAAATATCGGCGATGCCAGGATTGGCCACCGAAAGTTCGGCGAAGGCCGTGTCACTTTCCACCACCACAGCCCGGTTCATCGGAACGCTTAAAGGCCCGTTCGCCGAGCCTTTCATGATGGAAAGATTTTGTGCCATCGCGGGAGCAGTGCAAAATCCGGATCCGGCAAACGCCATCCCCATCATGCCTGCCATCAATAGGCCTCGCAGTTTCATCGACCTGCCCTCTCAATTACCCACATTCCGGGTCTGATCTGCCCGTTTTTCTTTAACCAAAATGCCTCATTCGGCATTTATAAGCAAGAATCAAAAGGTTGGAAGCCGATCCTTATGTGGATAACTTGCAACAGCCCTCTGCCCATTGCGCAAATGTAAAACGGCCCCACGATATGTGGGGCCGTTTTGTCACATAAAGCTCAGTTCGTGCAGGGGATCGGGGCATCGACCACGTCAGCGCCCTTGCGCATCTTGATTGAACAGACCTTGGCCGCTACCGCCGCAGGTGCCGCTTCTTGCGGGGTGATGCCCAGAAGCTGGTTGCTGTTGACCTCGATTTTGCCAGCCACGGTGGTATCTGTTGTGCCCACCAGCGCCAAGTTCAGGCGACCGGTTGCCTGTGCCTGGGTCAGTCTGGCCACGTCCTGCCGCATCGCTGCAAGAGTGACAGTGCGCGCCACGGTGGCGGTGGTGGCATTATTGTCAGATTGCTGGTCCACACCGACGACACGCACCCCGGTTTCAATCAGGCGCGTCATCTCGCCATCGCTGCCATTCGCGTTGCTGCTGCCGGACGCTGAACCCGTCCAATAGATATCCACCCGGTCGCCGACTTGCACAAAACCTGCAACGCCGGAAGCGACGTCAACCTTGACCGCAAACGCCGTTTCACCCTTTTCTAGGGTGCTGGTCAAACCGGACGGCTTGCCCGGCTCGGTCACGTTTTCCGACAGGATCGGCTCAAACTTCTCAATCTGGCGGCTGATGAAACGCAAGTCCTTGATGTTTTCGGGAAACAGGTCAGTGTCTTTCTGGAACGCATGGTCCGGCAGGGCGCTTTCCTGCCAATAGACCTGTTGTACGTCATCCTTGGTCAGCGTCTCGCCGTATTTCTTGACCTTGTTGACCACATAGATCTGAACCAAAGGCCCTGTCTTGGCACGCAGCTCGCGGTTGAAATTCAACTCTGCCTGCGACTGGCTAAAGTATCTCTGGGTCATGAAAACCGCAAAGCCCGCCAAAGCGAGCCCGACGACCAGCACCATACCAAAAACTGTTCTCATCACACTACCCCTTTTCCCACCTGGCACCGGCTTGAACCGGGCGCAGCCGCCGTTTGTCTAAAAGCCCAACCCTTTGGCTCCGATAGTTTGACCAACCACATTGGAAGCGCTGTTTGCGCTGAATGCGATGGGCACCAGAACCAGAAGGCCAAGCCCAACGATCGCAGCTGTCAGAACAACCCAGTCCACCGTGATGGCGCCGGATTCATCAGAATTAAAGTGCGCCCAATTGAACTTCATCGCGCGTCCTCAACTTTCTCTCGTTTTATTTCGTTGAACTGTTCGAGCAGAGTTCCTGCCCATTTTGAATTGCAGTCCGCTTCCAGGTTGCAGGACCGAGCGGACGAAAATGAGGCGGTATCATGGCCGCATTCAGACATCTGGTTAAAGACGCCGTTTTAGAAGAACGGGGCCGTGATCCTTTGAACCACAGCCCCGGCAAAGCAGGCATACACTGCCGATGCCTTTGTTCCTGGATCAATAGCCGGTCTGAGTGGCGCTGATCTTGCTGGAGATCGTGCTGGCCAGCGTGGTAACACCACCGCCGACCGACTGCATCACGACCAGGCCAAGGCCCACGATGGCTGCGGTCAGAACGACCCAGTCAACGGTCACGGCGCCGGAT
>JBBRLL010000058.1:0-22244 GCA_038231395.1 Rhodobacterales bacterium | reverse complement strand
TATGTCCTCGACCCGATGTCAGTTTTCATGACGTGCACCCTTGTGTGAAACGCCCTCCTGCCGCAAAACAGCGGCAGTGCGGCTCCGTAGCTCAACTGGATAGAGCAAGGACCTTCTAAGTCCGAGGTTGGGGGTTCGATTCCTCCCGGGGTCGCCATTTCCCAAGTGTCGCAGGAGGATGTTGCGCGGGATTGCCAGGGATTTCAGGAGCCGCACAGTCCGGCGCGAAACATGGGCAGATTGCCCATCCTACCAACGGCTCAGCGCGCTTTCATCCTCATCCTTGGCGGCGACCCAGGTGGCACCATCAAGGCTCAATTCCTTTTTCCAGAACGGGGCGCGGGATTTGAGGTAGTCCATCAGGAACTCTGCCGCCTCAAACGCAGCAAGTCGGTGCGGCGCGGCGGTGGCCACCATCATGATCTGCGCGCCGGGCGGCAGGGTGCCGTGGCGGTGGATGACCAAAGCGTCAGACAAGTGCCAGCGGCTCCGCGCCTCTGCCATGATCGTGGCAATGGCAGCTTCGGTCATACCGGAATAATGCTCGATCTCCATCGCTTTCAGGCCGCCCAAGGTGTCGCGCACGATGCCGGTGAAGGACACCACCGCCCCGGCACCTGTGACAGCCGCCGTGAAGGCGTTCAGCTCTGCCCCGGCGTCAAAAGCGGCTTCTTGCACTGATAGCCGCATGTCAGACGTCACGTCGGCCCCCGTTG
Organism: Rhodobacterales bacterium; assembly: GCA_038231395.1. GTDB lineage: Bacteria > Pseudomonadota > Alphaproteobacteria > Rhodobacterales > Rhodobacteraceae > Stagnihabitans. The sequence continues at coordinate 21,528 of JBBRLL010000058.1, read as the reverse complement.
TCAGATGGCAGTTCGGCCGTCATGTCAGCCTCCTGTCATCGGTGGGAAAAAGGCCACTTCGCGCACGCCCGTAAGCGGTGCATCAAACGACGACAGTTTTTGGTCCAGCGCCACCCTCAGGCTTTTGAGGTCGGCGAAAGCGTAAGCGTAACGCTCCTCCCGGGTCATCAGTTCGACGATCAGGTCAGAGACGGTCGCGGCAGAGGTCTCCAGCCGCTCTCGCGGCAGTCCAACCCGTTCACGCACCCAGGCGAAATAGAGGATGTCGATCATCTCAATCCTTCAGCAGAGGCAGCGACTTCACGAAATAGTCCCAGCCGGTGACCGCGGTGAGCATAGCAGCAAGCCAGATCAGCGTCAGCCCCGCCCATGTGGCATAAGACGAACAGCCGTGCATCCCGCAGCTTCGGATCGGATCAGCGATGCCCTGCGCCACCAAAGTGGCGTATTGCTCCACCGTTTTGCCCTGGCGGGCGATGCCTTCCAGATGCTCCAGCCCGGTGCCCAGAAACAGGACGGCGATGGCGATCATCTGCGAGGCGGTTTTCCATTTGGCCAATTGTGTGACCTTCAAAAGCCCCGCCTTGGCGCCAAGGTATTCGCGCAGGCCGCCGACAAACACCTCCCGGAACAGGATCACGGTGGCGGGCAGGATCAGCCAGGGATTCATCCCGGAATAACCGGTCAGGATCAAAAGGGCGATCACCACCATCGCCTTGTCGGCAATCGGGTCCAGCATGGTGCCGAACTTGCTTTCCTGTTTCCACAGCCGCGCCAGATAGCCGTCGAAATAGTCGGTGATGGCGGCAGAGACGAACAGGGTCAGCGCGAACCAGTCAGCAATCGGGCGATGGAAATACAAGAACATCACCGGCACACCGGGTGCGGCAAGCAGGCGCAATGTGGTCAGAGTATTCGGGATCGTCCACTTCATAGGCCAAGTCGTAGCCGATGGCGCAGAAAGGCGAAAGGGGGGCCTAAGGCGAAACGAGTTGCCCTGGCCACCCACCCTGAACGCAAGCCATAACCCCATTCAATACTTCGACGGCACATACAGCTCCGGTGGCAGGGTGGCGCGTTCGTAGTCGGGGTTGAAGACGCGCTCTGGCAGGTGGATCTCTTCGTGCGGCACGTCCTGATAAGGGAACAGCGACAGCAGGTGATCAATGCAGTTCAGCCGGGCGCGCTTTTTGTCGTTGCCCTCCACGATATACCACGGCGCTTCGGGAATGTTGCTGCGGGCGAACATATCCTCTTTCGCCTTGGTATACTGCTCCCACCGCACCCGGCTTTGCAGGTCCATGGGCGAGAGTTTCCACTGTTTGAACGGGTCATGAATGCGGACCAGAAAGCGCATCTGCTGTTCTTCGTCAGTGATCGAGAACCAGTATTTGATCACCCGGATACCGGACCTGACCAACATCCGTTCAAATTCGGGAACCGAGCGGAAGAATTCCTCGACCTGATCTTCCGAGGCAAAGCCCATCACCCGTTCAACCCCGGCGCGGTTGTACCATGAACGGTCAAACAGCACGATCTCGCCACCCGCAGGCAAATGCGGGATATAGCGCTGGAAATACCATTGGGTCTTTTCGCGGTCTGAGGGTGCAGGCAAAGCCACTGCGCGCACCACACGCGGATTAAGCCGCTGCGTCAGCCGCTTGATCACGCCACCTTTGCCGGCACTGTCGCGGCCTTCAAACAGCACAACGACCTTTTCCTTGGTATGCTGCACCCAGTCTTGCAAGCGGATCAGCTCTGCCTGCATGCGGATCAGGCTGGTCAGATAGGTCTTGTTGTCCAGGGCATCGGGGTGGCGATCCTTGTAGATCCGCGCAATCTCCCGCGACAGGGCCGCGTCTTCCAGTTCAAGCTCCAGGTCCTCAACCAAGACGTCGGCGAGTTCCTCTGCCAGCCAATCCTGTCCGGGTTCGTCGGTATGCGCCATGGTGCCCTCTTGCCATTTGCCTTACCGCTCAGGACCAAACACAGATGGATGACAGTTTTGCGACGGATCAGGTCGTCTGCGCATCTTGCGTTGGATTGCAGACCGGCACTGACGACGCATTGCGCAAAAGCTGCAAGGCCGAAGCCCGATTCCGGTCACACGACATGGCCATAGTTCGACATCCGGCTGATCACATTCTGGATTTCCTCAACGCTCAACAGCGGCGGTTCGCCGAAGGGCAGGCATCCAAGGTACTGACGCGCAAGGGCTTCCACCTCAACCGCCAGCCACATGGCGCGGTCCAGCGTCTTTGCGGTGGCAATCATGCCGTGATGCGCCAGAAGGCAGGCGGCACGGCCGTCCAGTGCAGCCACGGCAAGGCGCGACAGTTCTTCGGTGCCGAATGTTGCATAGGGCGCGCAGCGAATATCAGGCCCGCCGCAAATCGCCACCATGTAATGCAGCGGCGGTATCGCCTTTTCCATGATCGCCAACGTGGTGCAGGCGGTCGGATGGGCATGAACCACCGCGTTCACCTCTGGTTTGGCGCGCAGAATATCAAGGTGAAAGCGCCATTCGGACGAGGCTTGGCGCTTGCCTGCGGTCGTGCCGTCAAACCCCATCCAGACAATATCCTCTGGCACCATGCTGTCATAGGGCAAAGAGGTCGGCGTGATCAGCATTCCCTGACCCTGCCGGACCGAGATATTGCCAGAGGTGCCCTGGTTCAGCCCATTGCGGTTCATCGCCCGGCACGCCGCGATGATGGATTCTCGTTCGCTCAGGGTGGCAGCAAGATCGTTTGTCATCTTTTGGGTCTTTCAAAGACGGGTTCGGACTGGCTTGGGTTGTCGGACGGCACTGTGTTGAAGGCGCCTTTCGTCAAAGGCGCTTTTCGAAGGCTGGCATGGTGTCGCCAAACCAAGATACTACAGGATGGACTGCCGATGATGGTGCTCCAGCGCAGTATCATGCAGGTCTCCAGCAATCTACCGGGTAAAGATCAGCGCAGCATAGAAGCGCACAAGCAACCCAAAAGCCAAAGCCAACTTGTCATGGCCGAATCGTTCGCGCGCTGTCACATCCTGCAAGCCTGCATGACCCTGTTCAAATTTAATGCGTCGAAACACAAACCGTCCCGCAAGTGATTGAATGTTGACGGACAAGACGCGCCCTGTAGCCTGATTTACGCAAAACCAAGGAATGTGCTTATGCCATTGACCGTAACGTTCTCCACCCCCAGAACCTTTGTCGTCCCGTTTTTCGGGGCTGGGCTTTTCACGGACGACCTTGTTGCCTTGGCCAACGGCAGCGTGATCGACGTTCTGTCGATCGCAACGCTAAGCAGCAGCGGCAACACCTATTCGGAAAAGCTTTACAGCTTTGACGCGCTGGACCCTTTGCGCACCACAACTGCGCCCCTCGCGTCCACCGGAGATTTTCTGTCGAATTTTCTGGTCAGCGGCAGCACGATCCGCGAGTTTTACGTCCAGTCCGGCAACCTTGTCATGCGCACCGATGCTGTGACGGGCGCGACCTCCACCCCGGTGGTCATCGACCCGGCCCACCCCGGCAAAGCCTATTACGAGGGCAGCTTTAACGTCATCAACGGCACCTTCGGCCTGAGCGCGGGTGGCTATGTCGTGCTTTACGGCGTCAATGACGGCACCGTCACCGGCTCTTTCATGCAACGCTATGCTGCCGATGGCACAGCCTTTGGCCCGGCGATCAAGTTCATGGATGGCCTTGCCAACAACCCTGCGCTTGGCAACCCCCAGATTGCCATGGCAGACAGCAGCCATTTCGTGATGAACTGGCACAGTGCGGCCGTCCCTTCCCAGACCTATTCGCAAGTCTTTGACTTTGAAGGCACGGCTACCTCTGCCGCCCACCTGATCAAGCACTACCAAGTGGCCGAGACATCACCGCTTACCTTGTCCACCACCGAGTTTGTGGAGATTTCGCGGAACGTTCACAAAGAGCAGAACGGCATTTCGTTCCAGATCAGCTCGCCAGATGGCTCCCATGTCACCAAGTACACAGATATCGGCCCGGGAACGTTCTTCCTCGATGCCGCGAACTTCAAAGCAGTCGCTCTTTCTAACGGTCAATTCGCGATCGCATGGATTTCCGGTGACGTCGTCGCCAGCAAATACAGCGAGCACGTCCGCCTGCAGATCTTTGACCACATGGGCATCGCCCTGACCGATGCAATGAACCTTGGCGAGGCCTCCCAGTATTCCGAGCATCTGGCCCTGACCACAATGGCCGATGGCCGCATGGCCGTGGCGTGGAATTTCAACGAATTGCGGAATGTGGAGTATATCGATGCGCGGTCGACCGGCACGTCCATCGTCGGCACCTTGGGCAATGACGCCTACATGGGTTCGGCCTTTGGCGACACCATCGCCGGGCTTGACGGCAATGACCGACTGTCCGGTGGCGATGGCAATGACGTTTTGAACGGCGGGTCCGGCAAGGACATCCTGATCGGCGGCGACGGCGATGACCGGCTGGTCGGAGAGTTCGGGAATGACACGCTGACCGGCGGCACCGGGGCCGACACTTTCGTCTTCGACATCAAGGGCGCGCACGACACGGTCACTGATTTTGTTCAGGGTCAGGACAAGATCGACCTGACCGCCTATCACTATGCCAACGCCGCAGCAGCGCTGGCTGCGTTTTCGACCGGCATCTATGTGGATCACACCACGTTCGTGACCTTCACCGGGCTCAACACGGTCAACATAACCGCCGACGACCTGATTTTATAGGGCGGGATCGGACGCGGCGCGCACCCGCCCGGTCAGATCGGCAAGGTTTTCCTTCTGGCGCCCCGCAGCGTCAAAGTTGGCAGGCGCAAGCCAGGCGGCATAGGCTTCGCGCAGGGCGGGCCATTCGCTGTCAATGATGGCAAACCAGGCGGTGTCGCGGTTGCGGTGCCGATACACCGTGGCCTGCCTGAAGATGCCCTCGTAAGAAAACCCCAACCGTTGCGCAGCCTTACGCGATGGCAGGTTCAGCGCGTCGCACTTCCATTCATACCGCCGATAGCCTGCCGCAAAAGCCCAGTCCATCATCAGATACATGGCTTCCGTGCTCGCCCGGCTTCCGGCAATCTCGGGCGCAAGGTTGATATGCCCCACCTCGATCGAGCCTGCCTCTGGCGTGATCCGCAGATAGGACGCCACCCCGCCGCAATGCCCCGTGGCCTGATTGCGCAGCACGTAAAACAGCGGATCACTGCCGGTCGCAGTGTCCTTGGCCCAGCGATGATAGCCCGCCGCCGCGGAAAACGGCCCGTAAGGCAAATAATCCCAGACCTGATCCTGACCGGAGTAAGCCCGGAACAGATCGGCGGCATGAGCATCGGGGTCCATGGCTTCCAATCGCACATACTGCCCGGTCAGAACCTGACCCGAGGGCCGGACCGGAGGTTTCCAGTTGGGCAGCGGTGTCCCGAATTGTTTGATCATATCGCACCTCTTGGCCCGACTATGGCGACCTTACCCTCAAGGTGCAAAGCGAAAGCCGGTCGGATAGCTGTGCAGCCCGTCAAAATCGGCCTTGCCCAGTTCAATTCCCGCCCCGCGCAAGGCGGCATAACCCATCGTGACATGAAAGAAGAAATTCGGCAGGCCGTACAGGTACAAAAATTCCTCGCCACCCTGCTCCAGTTCGGCGGTGCCCGCGACGTGCCGAAACAGCCGCGCCTCGGCCCCCGCAAATTCCTCTGGCCGCATCGCCCCCAGGGTGGCGCGCACCACCGCCAGCCTTGGTGCCAGCGCCTGCGGCATCCCCGGCACCTCTCGCCCAGCCAAAGGACAAGCCACCCGGAGCGCAAACCCCGCCGCCGTAGCAAACTGCTGGCCCGCCGGAAACGCATCGGCAATCCGGACGCTCAACGCCTCCGGCCCGGCAAATTCAATGATATCCTGCACCCGCCCGAGGTAATGCCGAAACACCGGCACCGAGGCGGTATAGAGCGGCGGGTTCATCGCGGCTTTGGCAAAACGGCAGACCTCATCATCACCTCCGCACCGAAGATGACCGCGCCCCGCCCACTTGGCAAGTAAGCTTCAGTCCTTCGGCACCACCCGCAGCCGCAACTCGCGCAGTTGCTCGTTCATGGGTTCAGAGGGCGCGCCCATCAGCAAATCTTCCGCGCGCTGGTTCATCGGGAACATGATGACTTCGCGGATATTCGCCTCATCCGCCAGCAGCATCACCGCCCGGTCAATCCCCATCGCACAGCCGCCGTGCGGAGGCGCGCCGTATTTGAACGCCTTCACCATCCCGCCAAAGCGCTTGTCCACCTCAGAGTTCGGATACCCCGCCAGTTCGAACGCTTTATACATGATCTCCGGTTTGTGGTTGCGGATACCACCCGAGATCAACTCATAGCCGTTGCAGGCAAGGTCATACTGATAGGCATAGACGCTCAACGGATCACCCATCAACGCCTCCAGCCCGCCCTGAGGCATCGAGAAGGGGTTGTGCGAGAAATCAATCTTCCCCTCAGCCGTCTTTTCAAACATCGGGAAATCGACGATCCAGGCAAAGCGGAAACTGTCGGTTTCCGCCAACCCAAGTTCCCGCCCAATCTCATTGCGCGCCTTCCCGGAAAACGCCTGGAACGCTTCCGGCTTGCCACCAAGGAAAAACGCCGCATCGCCGAGGCCAAGCCCGAGTTGGAGGCGGATCGCTTCAGCGCGTTCGGGGCCAATGTTTTTGGCGAGGGGACCGGCGCCCGCAATGTAAGTAAATGTTGCAAACGGCCATTGTTCCGGGGATTGCGGAAACGGGCGATGTAAAAATTCACGTTGCTCGGTTGTGAGAAGATCGGGGTGTCCGGAACTAAGTTCTTCTAACTGAGCAAACCAAACTTTGAAAAGTGGGTGGTTCGAGTCAACTATTGCTTCACGCGGCAGGTCCTCCTCCCGCCAGAAGATATACCCCATTCCCGGCAGACCTTCCTTCTGGGCGAAGGCGTTCATCCGGTCGCAGAACTTGCGGCCGACCGGCTCTCCCTTTGGCCCTTTGGGCGCGGGGATAGCGCGGATTTCGGTGCCGTCTTGCTCCAGCAACTTGGCAAACACGGCGAAACCACTGTCGCGGAAATGGTCGGTCACGATCTGCATCTTGATCGGGTTGCGCAGGTCGGGCTTGTCGGAGCCGTACCAGAGCAGGCTGTCGCGGTAGGCGATCAGGGGCCACTCGGCTGGCACCTTCATATCCGGGCGGAATTTCTCAAACATGCCCTGAATAACCGGCTGAACGGCGGCGAAGACGTCCTCTTGCTCGACAAAACTCATCTCCACATCCAACTGATAAAAGTCGGTGGGGGAGCGGTCGGCGCGCGGGTCTTCATCGCGGAAACACGGGGCAATCTGGAAATAGCGGTCAAACCCCGCCACCATGATCAACTGCTTGAACTGCTGCGGCGCCTGCGGCAAAGCGTAGAATTTCCCCGGATGCAGGCGCGAGGGCACCAGAAAATCGCGCGCGCCTTCAGGCGACGACGCGGTGATGATCGGCGTCTGGAACTCGTTGAACCCCTGATCCCACATCCGGTTGCGCAAATCGCGGACCACGTTGGAGCGCAGCATCATGTTCTTGTGCAACTTCTCTCGCCGCAGATCCAGAAAGCGGTAGGTCAGCCGGGTTTCCTCGGGGTAATCCACCTCGCCAAACACCGGCATCGGCAGATCGGCAGCCTCACCCAGAACCGTCAATCCGGTGGCATAAACCTCGATCTCGCCGGTTGGCAGTTTGGGGTTCACCAAGGACGCGTCGCGCCCCTTCACGCGGCCGTCAATCCGCACCACCCATTCGGCGCGCACCTTTTCGATGTCGGCAAAAGCGGGAGAGTCGCTGTCGGCCAGCACCTGCGTGATGCCGTAGTGGTCGCGCAGGTCGATGAACAGCACCCCGCCATGATCGCGCACCCGGTGAACCCAGCCCGAAAGGCGGACGACCTCTCCGACGTTGGAGGTGTTGAGTGCGGCACAAGTATGGCTGCGGTAGACGTGCATCGGCATCCCCTTTGCGAGGCTTGATTGAACTGGCAGCGATAGAACGCCCCGCCTGCCCGAAGTCAACCCCAAGCAAAGCCGCAATCAGACAGGGCAAAGGGGGGCAAGGTCTGTTCCCGGCTTTGGCTGACGCCAACCACCCAGGCGCAACGTTTTGCGGGCGGTTTTGGAAATGGGCAAACGGATCGGGACTGGATGCGGTTCGAAATTGACGGACAACGCCTTAAAGCGGCTGCCCGGTCAACAGTCTGGGTTGCTTGCCGTTCAGACCCGTCGCCTTCCGGATGAAGCTGCGGCGCAGGCCGGGCAGGGCGTTGACCATGCCAAGGCCCAAGTCGCGCGCGCCACGCAGAACCGGATTATCGTTGGAAAACAGTCGGTTGATCCCGTCCATCCCCAAGGCCAAAGCCGTGGTGTCAAACCGCCGCCAGCTTTGATACCGCTCCAGCACATCCAGCGCGCCAAAATCCTCACCGCGCCGCACCGCCGTCACCACGACCTCCGCCAAAGCCGCCACATCGCGCAGGCCAAGGTTCAGCCCCTGCCCCGCCAAAGGATGCACGCCGTGCGCCGCATCGCCCACCAGCGCCAGACGCGGGGCAACATAGCGCTCGGCAAGGCTCAGGCTCAGCGGATAGGTGAACCGCACCCCGGCGAGCTTGATCGCACCCAGAAAATCGCCAAAGCGGGGCCGCAGGGCGTCCAGAAACGCGATATCGTCCAAGACGGCAATCTGGGCCGCGACCTCGTCCCGCTCGCTCCACACGATCGAAGAATGATGCCCGCCCGCCAAAGGCAAGATCGCCAGCGGGCCGCCGGGCATGAAGAACTGATGCGCCGCACCGCCATGCGGCACCTCGTGTTCGACCGCCGTCACCAGCGCGGTCTGCCCATAGCTCCACCCCTGCCGCCTGATGCCGGCGCGCACAGCGGTGCCCGAGCCGCGCCCATCGCACCCCACGACCAGCCGCCCGGTCAGCACCCGGCCAGAGGCCAGCGTCACCTGACCAACCCCTTGCGCCACAACGGTCTCGCCTGAAAGCAGGGTCACCCCCGGCGTCGCAGCCATTGCGGCCAGAAATCCCGCGTACAGATGCCGGTCCTCTACCATGTAGCCCATTGGGCCATCTTCAATCTCTGCCGCGTCAAAGTGCAACGCAAAGGGCGAGGCCCCTTCGCCCGCCCGCCCATCGCTTGCCACCACCTTCAGGATCGGCTGCGCCACCAAGGGCCAGACCCCCACCGCCGCCAGCAAACGTTGCGAGGCCAGTGCCAGCGCATAGGCCCGCCCGTCAAACCCCGTTTCGGCGCGCGCTGCGGCCACCCGCGCATCCACCACACAAACCTTCAGACCGGCCTGCGCCAGCGCCAAAGCCAAGGCAGGCCCGTTCAAGCCGCCGCCAATGATCAGAACATCCGCATCCATGCCGCCACCATCGCCTGCCAAATCCCCAAAGTCCATGTGGCGCGCTGCCCCAGCCTTTCAACGCTTCCTCTTTGCAGCACTTGCCCCTAATCTGCCCGGAAACAGGATGCACAGATGAGCGATGCCTTCGACCAAATGACCGCCGCAGAGCTTGGCCGCGCCGTTGAGACCGGCAAGATCAACGCGGTGGAACTGACCGAATTTTTTCTAGACGCCATTGCAAGCCACCGCCATGGCGCCAGCATTTACGCCCGTACTACGCCGGACCGGGCACGGGGTGAGGCGATGGCCGCCGCCGCCCGTGCCAAATCCGGCCTGCGCCGTCATGCTTTGGACGGCGTGCCGCTCAGTTGGAAAGACCTGTTCGACACGGCGGGCACCGCGACAGAGGCTGGTTCCGCCCTGCTGAAAAACCGCACACCCACCAAGGACGCCCGGGTTCTGCACACGGCTACTCTGCAAGGCGCTGTTTGCCTTGGCAAAACCCATATGTCTGAACTGGCCTTCTCTGGCCTTGGCCTCAACCCGGTCACCGCCACGCCGCCCTGCATCAACGACGATACGGCGGTTCCGGGCGGATCATCTTCCGGTGCTGCTGCCTCTATCGCCATGGGTCTGGCCCCGGCAGGCATCGGTTCCGACACCGGCGGTTCCGTCCGCATTCCCGCCGCGTGGAACGACCTTGTCGGCCTGAAGACCACCCACGGCCGCCTGTCGACGAAAGGCGTCGTTCCGCTGTGTGACAGCTTTGACACAGTGGGCCCGCTTGCACGCTCGGTCGAGGATTGCGCCCTGCTTTTGTCCTTGCTGGAGGGCACCAAGGCCGCTGATCTGACTGGCGCGACGCTTTCGGGCACTCGTCTTGCCGTTCTAGAAACCACCGCGATGGAGGGTTTGCGCGCCAACCCCGCAAAAGGGTTCGAGGATGCCGTGGCACGGCTGGCCCGCGCCGGGGCCGTCATCACTTTCGTCGCAGCCCCTGAAGTGGCAGAGGCGCTTTCCCTCGCCGGCATCCTCGTCACCCCCGAGGCTTATGCCACCTGGCGCGATACCATCGAATCCGCGCCGGAAAAGATGTTCCACCGCATTCTGGAACGTTTCCGCTCAGGTGCTCAAACCACGGCTGCCGACCACATCGCCGCCCGCCGCCGCCTTGTCCACCTGCGCGCCGTCTACGCCGAGCGGACCAAGGCTTTCGATGCCGTCCTTCTTCCCACTTCACCCATCCTGCCGCCCAATGCCAACCGCCTGCTGGCCGACAATGACTATTACACCACCGAAAACCTGCTGGCCCTGCGCAACACGCGGATCGGCAACATGCTGGACCAATGCGTGCTGACCTTGCCGACCAGCCAACCGTCGTGCGGTATCTCTTTCATGACCGCACCCGGAACCGAGGCCCGCCTGCTGCGCCTTGGGTCTGCCGCCGAACGCGCGCTTGCCTGACACCCTAGAACCGCAACCATTTTGCCACAATGCCTCCCCCCAACCCCAACTCCTACATGGGTTTTTCTGGACCGCGCCCGGTGCAAAGGTTAACCTGACCACATACAGGGCGATACGACCCTGAAGACACGAGGCAGCATGGCGTTTCCTGAGCGGTTTTCTAACCTGCCAGACTATGCGTTTCCGCGTTTGCGGAAGCTGCTGGATGCGCATGCGCCCGGCGCTGACCCGATCACCATGACCATCGGCGAACCGCGTCATCCGATGCCGGATTTCGTCGCCCCGATCCTTGCCGCCAACATATCCGGGTTCGGCGTCTACCCGCCCAACGACGGCACGCCCGAGCTTCTTTCCGCCATCTCGGCATGGATCAAGCGGCGCTATGGTGTCAGCCTGTCCGATGACCGCATCATGGCCCTGAATGGCACGCGTGAGGGTCTGTTCAATGCGGCTGTAGCGGTAGCGCCCGAAACCAAACGCGGCAAAACCCCCGCCTTCCTGATCCCCAACCCGTTCTATCAGGTCTACACCGTCGCCGCCGTCACCAGCGGCGCCGAGCCGATCTACGTCGCAGCCACCGCCGCCACCGGTCACCTGCCCGACTACGCCAGCCTGCCTGCCGAAACGCTGGACCGCGTGACCGTGGCCTACCTTTGCTCCCCCGCCAATCCGCAAGGCGCCGTAGCCTCGCGCGCTTATTGGGCCGACCTTCTGCATCTGGCCGAAAAGCACGATTTCGCGATCTTTGCCGATGAGTGTTATTCCGAGATCTGGCGCACCGCACCGCCGCCCGGCATCCTTGACGTCGCCGACCAGATCGGTGCCGACCCTGAGCGGGTCTTTACCTTCCACTCGCTGTCAAAACGCTCCAACCTGCCCGGCCTGCGCTCTGGGTTTGTGGCGGGTGGGCCGCAAGGGATCGCCCAAATCCGCAAACTCCGCGCCTTTGCCGGTGCGCCGTTGCCGTTGCCCATCCAGCGCGTCAGTGAAGCGGCCTGGAATGACGAGGCTCATGTCACAGCCAGTCAGGCGCTGTATCACGAGAAATTCGCCCTCGCCGACACCATCTTTTCCGGCTTTCAGGGTTTCCATCCCCCTGAAGGCGGGTTCTTTCTGTGGCTGCCGGTTGAGGATGGCGAGGCAGCCACCCTCAAACTCTGGCAGAAAACCGGCGTGCGCGTGCTTCCGGGCGCTTATCTCAGCCGCGAAACCAACGGGTTCAACCCCGGCAAAGCCTATATCCGGGTCGCCTTGGTGGCCCCAAAAGAAGACATGCAGCGTGGGCTGATCAGGCTCCGCGACTGCCTCTACGGTTGAGGGTTAAGAATGGCATCCTATCAGACACGGCAGCGCGATCCGCTTCTGGATCAACGGGTTCAGGCCATGCTGGAACGCCGGGGGCGAGAGCTTTTCGGCATGTTCCTTGTGGCCCTCGCCGGGGCTTTCACCCTGATGCTGGTCTCTTATTCCGCCAATGATCCCGGCTGGATGGTTGCCACCGACCAACCTGCGCATAACGTCCTGGGCCGGATCGGCGCGGCAATATCCTCCACCCTGATGACCGTCGGGGGCATGGGTGCCTGGGGCATCCCGGCGGTTCTGGCCGCCTGGGGCGTGCGCTTTGCGAGCCACCAGGGGGCCGACCGCGCCGTGGCCCGCGTGGTCTTTGCCGTGATCGCCGTGGCCCTGGGCTCGGTCTACTGCGCCACGCTGGTGCCCGCCGCATCCTGGCCGCATTCGTTCGGGCTGGGCGGGCTGTTCGGCGACACCATACTGGCCTCGCTTCTTGGCATCATGCCGGTCAGTGCCGGCATCGCCCTGAAACTTCTGTCGCTGGTCATGGCGCTGGCCTCTCTTGCCATGTTCCTGTTCGTCACCGGCTTCAATCTGCGCGAACTGACCCGCATTGCAAGCTTTCTTGGCCTTGGCCTCGTCTTCGCCTATTCGGCCTTGATGGCGGCCCTTGGCAAGGGCGCGAAAGGCTCGGTTGCCGCAGCCCAAACCATCGGCATGCGCTGGCAGGAACGCCGCGCCAGCCAGACCATCCGGGCGGCAGAAGATTACACCGCCCGCAAAACCGCCAAGCAAGCTGCCCGCGCCACAGCCATCGGCACCGCCCGCATGGTGCAGGCAGAAGATGACGAGACTGCCCCGGCAAACCTTGCGCAAGCCACTTTCAGCCGACCGGCAACCCTGCGTGCCGACCCGCGTCCCAATCCGGGCCAGCACCCCGAATCCGCCCACTTCGCCCCTCCGAAAGAGCGCGCAAGCCTGCTGTCGCGCCTGCCAGGCCTGCTGCGGCGCGAGGTTGAACCCGATCCGGAGCTTTTTGAACCCATCCTTTCCGCTGACGCCGACGCCCCCTCGGCGGACCGGATCAAGGCGCGGATATCTTCCGCCATCCGCTCTCGGGCGGGTGCACCCTTGCCCAATGCCGTCCCGATGTCGCCGATCACTGCCGCCATCCTGCGCCGGGACCCGCCAATGGCCAGCCGCTTCACCCGGACGCCTCTTGTTGCTGATACCCGGCCCGGCCTTGCCACCCCGCGGCCTCTGCGCACCCGAGAACCTCCCGTCACATCCCGCCACATCCCCGAGGCTTGGGATGACGAAGACCTGCCCATCGCCGCAGAATGGAGCGAGGCCGACGCTGAACCCACGCCGATTGTGGAATACGAAGCCGAACCCGAAACCGTCATCGAAACGGCCATGGTCAAACGCGGGCTTCTGGTGGCCGACCGCCGCCCCACTGCCCCGCTTGTGCAACCTGCCATCAAAAAACCAGCCCCCTCCCGTCAGGCCATCGCCGAGGCGCAACCCCGCCTGCGCTTTGACGAAAAAGCCTCCACCTACGAACTGCCGCCGCTTGGCCTGCTGACATCGCCCTCCACCATTCAGCGCAACCAACTGTCAACCGAGGCTCTGGAAGAGAACGCCCGGATGCTGGAATCCGTTCTGGATGACTACGGCGTCAAGGGTGAGATTGTCGCCGTCCGCCCCGGCCCCGTGGTCACGATGTACGAGCTGGAGCCCGCCCCCGGCCTGAAAGCCGCCCGCGTGATCGGCCTGTCCGACGACATCGCCCGCAGCATGAGCGCCCTGTCGGCCCGCGTCTCCACCGTCCCGGGTCGCACCGTCATCGGTATCGAACTGCCCAACGCGGTGCGCGAAAAGGTGGTCCTGCGCGAAATCCTCTCCGCCCGCGAATTCGGCGATTCGGGCCTGCGCCTGCCCTTGGCGCTTGGCAAAGACATCGGCGGCGAGCCCATCATAGCCAACCTCGCCAAAATGCCCCACCTTCTGATCGCAGGCACCACCGGCTCCGGCAAATCGGTCGCCATCAACACCATGATCCTGTCTTTGCTGTACAAACTCTCGCCCGAAGAATGCCGCCTGATCATGATCGACCCCAAGATGCTGGAACTTAGCGTCTACGACGGCATTCCCCATCTGCTGTCCCCCGTCGTCACCGACCCCAAAAAGGCAGTCGTCGCCCTGAAATGGGTGGTCAGCGAAATGGAGGACCGTTACCGCAAAATGTCCAAGATGGGCGTGCGGAATATCGAAGGCTACAACGGCCGTGTGCGCGAGGCGCTGGCCAAGAACGAGATGTTCAAGCGCACCTTCCAGACCGGCTTTGATGATGACACCGGCGAGCCGGTGTTTGAAACCGACGAATTCGCCCCGGTCACCATCCCCTATATCGTGGTGGTGGTGGACGAGATGGCCGACCTGATGATGGTGGCGGGCAAAGAGATCGAGGCCTGCATCCAACGCCTCGCCCAGATGGCCCGCGCCTCCGGCATCCACCTGATCATGGCAACGCAGCGACCGTCCGTGGACGTGATCACCGGTACGATCAAGGCGAACTTCCCAACCCGGATTTCCTTTCAGGTGACCTCGCGCATCGACAGCCGCACCATTCTGGGTGAGCAGGGCGCAGAGCAGCTCCTTGGCATGGGCGATATGCTTTACATGGCTGGCGGTGCGAAGATTACCCGCATCCACGGGCCATTCGTGTCGGATGAGGAAGTCGAAGAAATCGTCGCCCACCTGAAAAGCTTCGGCCCCCCCGTCTATATGTCCGGCGTGGTCGAAGGCCCCGAGGACGACGCCTCCGCCGAAATCGACAGCCTGCTGGGCTTGGGAGGCGACGGCTTAGACGACAGTCTGTACGACCAAGCCGTCGCCATCGTCGCCAAAGACCGCAAATGCAGCACCAGCTACATCCAGCGCAAGCTGGGCATCGGCTACAACAAAGCCGCGAAGCTGGTGGAGCAGATGGAGGAACACTCGGTCATCACAGCGGCGAACCATGTGGGCAAACGGGAGATATTGATTGAGGAGAGGTGAGAGTGGAGTCATATTAGCTCAGAGCCAATTGGATTTCCAAGTAGTGCCGCGCTAAACTTGACAAACGCTGATCTTCGCTTGAATTTGTCAGGAAGGGCCCCTTAGAAGCGCCTCATTGTCATATGCTAGGTGGAATGGATCATTGTCTTGGAAAAATACGACTCGGTTCCATCCGGTCCACAAAAGAAACTCGAGTTGTGGTTTGGCGTCAGCGAGGGAAGCATTCAGATTCAAGAATGTATCTATTGCGGAGCAAAAGACGAGTTGACCGATGAGCACCCCATACCCCTTGGTTTTTGGGGGTTGTTTAAGTTAGTGCGCGCGAGCTGCAAGAGCTGCGCCACTGTTACCTCTGATATCGAGCGACAAATCCTCCGCGACAACTTGCGAAGACCCAGAGAATTTCTCGGTGCACCGACGCGACACTCAAGAAAGAATGGCAACTGGAGTGGCAGATTTATAGTGCGCAATGATGCTGGGCACGAGATGGATGTACCAATCGACGCCATATCTCAGTTCGCGCTGCTTCCAATCTATAATTTTATCCCTCGAAAGTTATTTAAAGATATAAAAGGGAAGAGACACCGAACGATTGATGTTAAGTTGTGCCCTTTTGAGAATGCTCAAGATCCCAACCTTTCGGGCTATTGGGGTCCATCGGTCCGCATGAATGGTGCGTTGTGGGCCCGATTTCTTGCAAAAGTGGCCTACGGTGAGTACATTCGAACAATTGATAGTAAGTTTCGATCGCCCGCCGTGTCAAAATTCATTTTGAAGGGTTATGGTGATCTATCTAACTTTGTCGGGGGCCGCTCAGAAGCGCCGTCTACAAATTATATGTACAATGTTGGTTTCTGCGCGTATGCGCGGGCCAATGGCGACTATGCAATAGCCTGCTATATTAGGCTTCTTTCGTTTCTTGAGTCTCCGTTATATCTCATCCACCTTGGAGAAATCCCGGCGGATGAGCCGCTCCCCGTAAACTTGCCAATCAATCAAAATTGGGAACGCGGCAACGTTTGGCCGATCTATTCTGACTATTCCGGCAAGAAAACTTAGCAAGTGCAAGCTGCTAAGTCATGGCGCATCGCTCGCCCGCTCCCCGCCCGATTTGCCCCGCGACAAATCGGGCCGCGCCTGCCTGCCCACGGGCAGCCGCGCCCCGATTTCCCCAGGGGCAGCCCTGTGCTCAACACCCCTTGGCCTCCGACTTTCTGCCTCAACTCATTGGTCCGGGGTGCCTTCCACCGGAAAGCCCTCTGTTCGGCCCTTGGTCCACCGCAACTTTGAGGCGAGCGCTTGCGGCCGCGACATCTTGACACCGGCAAGCAAAAGACACTACGCCTGTCACGCGCAGCCGGGCGCGAGGTCAGGCGCGCGCAGCCCGAAGCGGTTGTGCAAACCACCTTGCCAAAGCTTGCCAGAATGTATCTTTTGCCTCCAGTCGGCAGCGTGAAGCAGGGCGGCAAGAACGACCGAAGCAACTGCAGGATTGAGACGGACTATGAACAATTCGCTTGATATGTCTGAGCTCTTGCCTGGCAGGGACGCCTCTGGCGGCATTTGCGAGGTGCCTGGCTCCGGGCCTTGGCGCGCCTGGCATGACTTTGCGCGTCAATCGGAAAAGACTCCGGCGGCGCTGGCGATCAAGGTCGATGGCGTTGACTACAGCTACCGTCAGCTGTGCGATCTTGCGGTGGCTGTTGCCGCGTCAATCGGCGCCAAAGAAACCGGCGACACGCAGCCAGTAACGGCTGTCTATGCGGACCGCAGTGTCGAAAGCTATGCCGGGGTTCTGGCGGCTTTGATGCTGGGCCATGCCTATGTGCCGCTCAATCCGATTTTCCCCGATGTCCGCAACAGGGCGATTGTGACGCTGTCGGGAGCCTCGTTTGTGGTGTGCAGTCCGGCGGGTCGGACCCGCGTTGACAGTATTCTTGAGGGGGTTACGGACGTCGCGGTGGCGTTGGGTAACGATGGCGTTGCGCGCGATCAACCCGTGCGCAGACATGACAATCCGTTTGCCTATATTCTTTTCACGTCAGGTAGTACCGGCGTGCCCAAAGGCGTACCAATCAGCCACGCCAATCTGGAAGCCTATCTGATTGCCGCCAATCAGGTCGCCGATTTCAAAGCCGGGGATCGCTACTCGCAAAACTTTGACCTGACCTTTGACGTGTCGGTGCATGACTTGTTCGTGTGCTGGAGGGCTGGCGGGCAACTGATTGTGCCAAGCGCCAAGGACCTGGAAGAACCTGCGAAATATGTGGCGCGCGATCGGGTCACCTGCTGGTTCTCGGTTCCGTCACTGGGTCAGAAAATGAATTTGCAGGGTGCGCTGAAGCCCGGTGCGCTTTCACAATTGCGCCTGTCCTTCTTTGTCGGTGAAGCTTTGCCATTGTCGTTGGCACGGGCTTGGCAATTGGCGACCAGTAATATTGTAGAGAACTGGTATGGCCCGACCGAGGCCACAATTGTCTGCCTGCGCTACCGTTTACCCGCTATGGATGAACCGGTGATTTCGCATCTGGATCTGACGCCAATTGGCGAGTGTCTGCCGGGAATGCGCCATCTTGTGCTGGACGAAGCCAACCAGCCAGTGCCAATTGGCGGCACAGGTGAACTTCTGGTTGCGGGGCCGCAAATTGCGTCGGGCTATCTGAATGACCCGGAAAAGACTGCCAAAGTTTTCGTAGAGTTGCCCGGTCAAGAGAATATCTATTACCGAACCGGAGACCGCGTCGTTTTAGTGTCGGAAACAGAATTGCAATACGTTGATCGGATCGACAATCAGATCAAGATACGCGGCTATCGGGTTGAGATTGGCGAGATCGAGGCGACAATTCGACGATTGACCGGCGGCTGCAATGCAATTGTGACGCCGCTTCCTTTGAAATCTCCGAATCCGACAGTTCTTGTTGCGGCAGTGGAAGGTTGGAAAGGAAATGTTGCGGCGCTGCACGAACAGCTCAAAGAAGCGCTGCCAACTTATATGGTTCCAACGGCAATCCGACAGATTGATGAATTCCCGCGAAACGCGAGCGGCAAGGCGGATCGTGGCAAAATGGGCATCGACATTGCAGAACAACCAAACGAACCCGCGCCGGTCAAATTCCCGATCCGCAAATTCCTGATCGACAATGCAATCCGGATCAACCCGGCTTTGGGCAAAGACACACTGGCGACCGCCATGAACCTGATGGACGCCGGAATGGACTCGCTGTCATTCACTGAATTTGCGATGCTCATTGAGAAAAGCTATAATATCGAACTTGACCAGGAAAGAGTGTTCAGCCTGTCCGAAATGCCAATAAATGGCATTGTTCGTTTCATTAAAAATCAGATCGAACAGAGCGGGTCCAAAGCTTTTGGACCAACGGTGAAACAGACAAAGGTCGCCAATCCCGCAAGCCAAAGGTTCGCAGAAAAACGCGCCAAAGGTGAGCAAAAGGGGCAGTTGCAAAACAAGGCGAAGCTCAATAGAAAGGAGAAGACGCTTGATATCAGAGCCCGTCGCGTTGTCGAATGCATCAACAAATTTCCTGATTTCGTCGATGCCGCAGAGCATCCCCTGGCCCTATTTTTCGGCTCCTCTGGCACAATGAACGGCATTTCAACCACATTGGTCGAGAAGGAAGCGCTGAAACGGGGTGTGCAAGTCACTGCGGCCAATTTTGGTACGGCGTCGCTGAGCAATCTGGGAACCGCCGAACTTGTTCAATATATCTGCAAGGTCATCAAGGCAAAGCGTAAACCCGTCGCTTTCGCCGTCTTCGAACTGGAACCTGCTGAACTTAGCACCCATCCCTATCCCGCCCATTCGGAGATTGTTGACAATTACCTAAATGGATCTTTCAAATTGAGCCCGGTCAAGACCAACGACACCCGCAGCCGCTGGATAGCAGAGCGCGGTGGCGACCTTTCCGATGCTGAGTTGGACGATTTAGTAGTTCCCGAAGCCCAAACTGACGCAACTTGGGTAAAGAAGCGCGAGCGTGAGGATATCAAGACCTTCATGGGACTTCGGGAATTCGTACCGATGGAAGTGGAAATCTGGTTGGCCGCCGCGCGGTTTATCGCTGAAATCGCTGACCAACGAATGGCTTTCATCCACCCGATTAAGAACGATGAAGTCAACTTCGGCGATCGGTTTGATCCGAGCAACCTAATGGTTCGCCTCACCAACGAAGTAACGCAACGCAGTAAAATGAAAATCATCCACCACACGGAATTTGGATTTGAAGCGTCTGATTTCCGCGACTACAATCATGCAAACCGAGCTTCCGGCCCCGCCAAATTGACGGGATATCTGGTTGAACGCGCACTTAGAGGATCTGAAAAATAATAAAGCATCTCGCCGCGCTGTTCCTGGCAATTCTGGCCGGAGCGTCTGTCGCTAATTGCGAAGATATTCGAATGAGCGTCGATGGTCGACCGTACATCTTGGCGCAGCCCGACGGTGTTGGACAAACTAAATTGCCTTTGATTGTGGCGCTGAATGGCGCAGGAAGCAATGGGGTGACAATGTCAAAGGAATTTCCGCTGATAGAAAGCAGGCGCTCGGAAGATTTTCGAGTCGCTTACCTATCAGCAACCCGGTTCCGGACCGCGTCTGGGGGCCAAAGCACAGCGTGGAATGACGGAATATGTTGCGAAGCTGGGATACGCCCGGATGCCGATGACTCAGCTTATATTGCCGACGTGATCAAACGCCTTCAAACTTTGGGACTTGCAGGGGGGCAACAGTCTGTTGCTGTCGTGGGCCATTCGAACGGAGCGCAAATGGGGTATCGGTTTGCCTGCGAACATGGCGATATGATATTTGCGTTGGTTGCAATTTCCGGCGGTATTGTTGAAAAGAACTGCGTTGGGATCAACGGCCTTCGCGTGCTGAATATCGATGGGTCTAATGATGTCCGCTATCCGATTGCGGGTGGCCGTAGCGCATCTGACCCGCGCATCGTGCATGACAGTGTGGAATCGGCCGGAAAAAGCATGACGGACGGCGGGGCAACGTTTAAGTTGCAAGTGGTGCAAGGTGCACAACATTCCTTAGCCGACATTGACCAGAAGATGATGGCATCCGACGGCGTCGGGCTCAAAGAATATGTGCTGAACTTCATTTTTGCCCGATGAAAGAGGCTCATAAATTTTTGCCGAAGCCAAATGGCTTGCGGAAGATTGTTCAATGGTGCAATGAAGGACGTCAGGAATGACCAAAACTAAGATTGTCTATTTGGGCGGATCGGGCCGTTCTGGAACAACGTTCGTAAGTCTATTGTTATCCCAGAATCCAGATTGCTTTGATATTGGCCAAATTCGTGATTTGCCCGACGGAATTCGTACTGACGCGACCTGTTCTTGCGGCAAAAAGCTCAGGGTTTGCGAATTTTGGGGCGCTGTCGCGGCGCGAATGGTTGAGGCTTTTGGAATTCATGCACTAAACGATTTCAAGGTCGGATTGAATGATTTTTCCAAATCTGCTGATCAGATTCAGGATTGGTCGAACCGATCTGAATTGAGCGGGCTTGCGTTCCGGCACGCTCGATTTATCGAAGTTGCCGCGGGCCTTTACGGGATCTGCCGGATGATTTCTGGTTGCAACGCTTTGATTGATTCCTCCAAAACGCCCAGCCTTTCTCTTGCTCTTGCATTGAGTAGTCTTAATGATGTCTACGTTCTCAACTTGGTGCGCGATCCGCGGGCCGTATGTGCCAGCTGGTCAAAGTTGACCAAGGACCCTGAGAAACTGGAAGGACATCAGCGCGCCTGGAACCGACGTGCAGTGCGGATGAGGCAAATGGAAAACTTCTTGGGCAAAGCTTTCAAGCGCATCAAATATGAGGATTTTGCAACCGCGCCGCTGCCTTTGGTTGCTGAAATTCAGGGGTGGGCTGGGTTGAATGTTCAGGGTGACTTCTTCACGAGTGCCAATGAGGCAATTATTTCCTGGCGGCGCACGCATTTGTTTCCACCGGCAAATGAGGAAGTCCTGAACAACAAGTCGGGGCTCATTGTCATTCGACCGTCTGAGAGTTGGAAATTGCCCGAGAACCGGCCCTTCGTTCAAATAGCTCAACGCATTAACTTTCCGCTGGCTTTGGAAGTCGGCTATGCTTCCAAAGTCTGACGTACCCTGCGCGAAGCCGTTGTTGGACTGATACAGTGCCATCTTGTTTGCTCAGGGGAATCGCGTTTGGAATCTGACCTGATCTGAGGGGTCTTGCGGATTTCGTGGGGATGGATTCTTGGGCATGAAACGCCCTTCTGGAGCCCGTTCCCCGCATGGATATCTTTCTGTCTGCCTTCGGCGACATCCC
>JBBRLL010000057.1:0-22478 GCA_038231395.1 Rhodobacterales bacterium | reverse complement strand
TCCCGATCAAGGCGACGCGGACGCTGGGCTTGGTGGTGGCGGCGTTGATGGCGGGGGTGTCGGGGATTGTGGCGCTGGCGTTCTTTACCGTCGGCGATCCGCAATCGGGTGGCGGGATTGAACTGTTTGCCGTGGCGGGCGCGGTGATTGGCGGAACGCCCTTGGCAGGCGGCAAGGCGACAGTGTTCGGCGCGCTGGTGGGGGCGGTCCTGCTGACCGCCGTAGCCATTGGCCTTGTATATTTCCAGATCCCCGCAACTTGGGCGCAGTTTGCGACCGGCGCAGTGATCCTGGGTGCGGTTTCGGTTGACGGGTTGATGCAACGGCAAAAACGGCTTCGGGGCGGCAGGTCCTGAGGCGAACAATAAAGGGAGGATGATCACCATGACAGATTTCCACGGACCACGCCTGAACCGGCGTGCCGTTCTGGCCAGTGGCGGCGCTTTGGCGCTGCTGGGCCAAGTGCCTTTTGCCTTGGCGCAGGACGCCAAGATCGAACTGGGCTTTGTCTATTGGGAAACCAAGACTGATGCCTTTGTCCAGATGGCCAATGGCGGAATGGCCGTGGCCGCACTTGACCCGAGGGTGCATTTGCAGACGGCCGCGCCCGATGCAGGCGATCCGCAAAAGCAGGTGGCGCTGTTCGGGCCAATCGCCCAGACGCAGGTCGATGGCATCGTGCTGCAATCACTGGCCTCTGGCCCGCTGACGCGCCCGGTGATGGACGCGGTGGCAGCGGGAATTCCCGTTGTGGCGATTGACGCGCCGCCGCCCGAAGGCTCTGGCGTGACGCTGTTCGTGACCGCAGACAATGTGGGCCTTGGCGCGCAGATGGCGGAAAAGGTGCTGGCGCTGGTGCCTGCGGATGCCAAGGGGTCGGTTCTGATCGGCAGCACGGGCGTTGGTGTGCCGCCTTTGGACATGCGGGTGCAAGGCATGATCAAACGCATCGGCGAGTTGCGCCCGGATCTGAAGATTGTCGGGCCGATTTCCACGGCTGGGGTCTCGACCTCGTCGCCCGAAGTCTTTGCGGCTTGGGATGGGCTGTTGACCAACAACCCTGATGCGGTGGCGGTACTCGCACCTTCGGCCGCCGATGCGACGGCATGGGGCCTTCTGGGCAGCCGCAAGGGGTTTGACCTGCCGTCAGGTGGCTTTGATCTGGAAGCGGGAAATCTGCAGGCCGTCAAGGATGGGCATGTTGATTACATCATGTCGCCGGGGCACTGGCTGGCAGGCTATATCGCCACCCGCGCGCTGGCCAATGCCAAGGAAACCGGTGAGCCATTGATCAAGGGCCTGCTGCTGGTGCCGGGCGAGTTGGTCAGCGCCGAGAATATCGACGCGATCATCACGCGCCAGCAAAGCACCGAGACGGTGGCGGCGGCGCTGGCCCCGGTGGGGGATGATGTCCTGGCTAACCCTGACAAGCACATCGTCGGTCCCTGGCCTCCGGTTTAAGGGTTCAGCGATGTTCGCGCTTCAAGCCACTGGCGTTGCCAAAAGCTATGGCGGGGTAAAGGCCTTGACCGGGGTGGACTTTGCCGTCCGCCCCGGCTCGGTCCACGCCCTTCTGGGGGAAAACGGCGCGGGCAAATCGACCTTGATGAAGATCATGACGGGCGCGGTTCGCCCCAATGCGGGCACCCTGCATCTGGATGGCCGCCCCGTCAGCTTTCGCAGCACCGCAGATGCCGCGCGGGCAGGCGTGGTGGTGGTGGCGCAGGAATTGAGCCTGTTTCCCCATCTTGATATCCTTGATAACCTTTTTCCGATGCGCGAGCCGCGCCTTGGCCCATTCGTCAGCCGCCGTATGATGCGTGAACAGGCGCTGCCGGTGTTGGCAGAACTGGGCATCAACCGTGCGCCTGAAACCCCGGTCGCCGATCTTAGCCTTGCAGAACGGCAACTGGTGGAAATCGCCAAGGCCCTGATCGCCAAACCCCGCGTGCTGCTGCTGGACGAGCCGACCTCGGCACTGGAGGCGGGGGCGAGCGCGCGCCTGATCCACCTGACCGGCATCCTGCGGAGCCGCAATGTCGGCGTGGTCTTTGTCAGCCATATCCTTGAACAGGTCATGCGCCTGTGTGACGAGGTGACGATCCTGCGCGACGGGGCGGTTATCATGGCGCAGCAAAGCCTTGCGGGCGTCACAATGCCCGATCTGGTGGGCGCAATGCTTGGCGACCGCGCGCGCCGTGCGCCAAAGCCAGACAGCCATGCCCCTGCAGCAGGAATGGCGGCGCTGCGGGTGGCGGGCGTTTCTTCGGCCAGCGGTCTGCGTGATGTCAGCTTTGCTGTGGCCAAAGGCGAGGTCGTGGGCCTTGCCGGGCTTGCCGGGTCTGGCCCCGAAGCAATGCTGGCGGCCATTGCGGGGCTTTCGGGCATTTCCTCAGGTCAGATCACACTTCCCAGCGGGCAAGACAGGCCGGGCGATCTGCGCACCGCGATCGATCGCAAGGTGGCCTATGTTTCGGGTGACCGGCGCAAGCTGGGCCTGATGCTGGACAAACCGATCTGGGAAAACATCGTGCAGGTGCGCAGCATTGGCATGGCCCGAGATGGGGCCTTTCTGTCCACCGCCAACTTGCGGGCCCGTGCAGGCGATCTGGCGCGCAAAGTTGGGGTCAAGACGCAATCGGTGGATGCGCCGGCGGGATCACTTTCTGGCGGCAACCAGCAAAAGGTGGTCCTGGCCAAGTGGCTGGATATTGGTCCCGAGGTTCTGCTGCTGGACGACCCTACGCGCGGGGTGGATGTCGGCGCACGTGAAGAGATCAACCAGATCCTCCGCAAGACAGCCGCAGACGGGGCAGTGGTGATTTACCTCTCGACCGACCTTGAAGAACTGGTTGCGGGCTGCGACCGGGTGCTGGTGTTCTACCAAGGACGCATCTGCGCCGAACTGGCGGGCGCAAGACTGACGGCTTCTGCCTTGTCGGAAGTGATGAATACCGGAAGCTTGTAAGCTACCAATGTTGCGTTACGCCCGGCTCGGTCAGGTCAATAAAACCCCACCTCACGCACGTCGATCCGCACGTCATGGTCGCGGCCGTAAGCAACGATGGCAACGGACGTCAAGCTGCCGGGACTGGAAACATCGCGCAGGAGCGCGCCCGATGCAGTAAAGTCGGCGAGTGGCAGGCGCACTTCGCTCCAGTTTTCCGTGACCTCGAACCCCGCCTGATAGTATTGCCACGGCAACAGCGTGCCCCCGGTCCCCAGGTGTACGAAATAGCGCTGGTCGTTGCCGCGCACCATCAACCGCACGCCGGTTGTGCCATCGGGCGGCGTGCTTGCGAGGTCAAGCCGCATCTGGATAAACCCGCCCCGGTTGGCGGTGCTGACCCGGCCGGTCATGCGCGCGAAGGCGATGCCGTCGTCGTGTTCAAAGGCAACGCTCCCTGTCGGAACGCCCCCCATCACCTGATCGGTGAAGAACCGCCAGCGGGTTTCCGGTTGCATCTTGAAATCCTCGATCAAAGTATTCCGGCTCAGGGTTTCTTCGGCCATGGCAGGCAGCAAGGCCCCGCCCAGCAGCGAACCAGCAACAACGAAAGGCATCAGGCCGCGCATCACCATTTTCATCCGTTGATTTTCCCATGCGGCGGCACAGACCATACCCCGCCATTGCCGCAACCTACCAATGCTGAGTGCCCGGTGCACCCTTGATCTTGCCGTCAAGGTTCGGCGTGACCCAGCCGCCGTAAAAGCTGCCCGGTTGCGGAATGACGCGCAGATCGCCGACCCAGGCCTCGTCCATCAGTCCGGAATAAAACGCTATATAGCCTGCTAGGGCGGCAAAGCGAGCAGTGGGGCTGTCATAGCACCACGCAGCGCGGGAGGCCGTCTTGCCTCCGGCGATCACATCGAAATAGCGCGCGACGCCCTTCCATTCACAAAAGCTGCTGCCCTGTACTGGGCGCAGGGTGGCGTGGATGTCTTCTGGCGGCAGATAATAGCTGGGGGCATGGTGGGTTTCCAAAACCCGCAAGGCGCGGTCGGTTTCCGAGACCAGCGCCCCACCCAGCCGGATGATGATCTGCTGCGGCACAGGTTCCAGCGCGGGCGGGCGGGGGTAGGATTGCACGTTTTCGCGCGGCAGGTCGGTCATGTCGTGGCCTCGGTCAGGGATTTGCGGGCAGTTCCCATATACAGGATGGCGGTCAGCGGCAGGCGGCCAAAAGTCAGGTCAAACCGGCGGTTGATGCCGCGCGGGCCAAGGCCGGTGATCGGCCCCGGCACCAGCCCCGCGTCTGTCATTACGGCATGCAATTCGCGCGGCTTGATGAACATCGCCGGGTCATGCGTGCCGCGCGGCAATAGGCGCAGGATGTCTTCGGCAATGGTGATGGTGGCAAGCCTGGCCAGCGGGTTGCGGTTGATGGTGTCGAACAGGAACATCCCACCGGGGCGCAGCGTGCGCGTCACCTGCGCCAGAACGCGGGGCAGGTCGGCCAAATGTTCCAGCACATCGACGCAGACCACGGCATCGAAACTGCTGTCATCGTAGGGCAGAGCTTCACCCACGCCCACATCATAGCCGATGCGCAAACCTGTCGCGCGGGCATGGGCACGGGCGGCGTCGATGGCCTCGACCGCCGGGTCGATTCCGGTAACATGTGCGCCGCGCCGCGCCATCGCCTCGGCCATGAAGCCTCCGGCACAGCCAAGGTCCAGCACCGCTTTGCCCTGCCAGTCGATCTGCCGGTCGAACCATTTCAGCCGTCCCGGCACCAAGTTTTTCAGCGTGCGCACCCAGCGGATATCGTCTGACCACCAGCGATCCGCCACCTTGTCATAGATCGTCAGGTCATTGCGCATGAGGGCGGTCCTTGGGCAGGCGGGGCAGGGCATAGGGCACTTCGGCGCGATACTGATCAAACTGCGCGCCGTAGCGGGCGGCAAAGCGGCGTTCCTTCAGGCGGGGGGCCAGCAGGCAATAGGCGGTGAACGCGATTGCCAGCACCAGCTGATCAGGCGTCCAAACTGGGGGAGTCCACAGTGTAAGCGCAAAAGCCACGTAGATCGGCTGGCGGATCAGGCGGAACAGGCCCGCTGTGGGCATATCGGGAAAGACGGGCCGGATGCGGGCAAGTAATGACATCCAGCCAAGCGCGCCCGATTGCACTTCGGCCCCGGCGTCAAAGCTGGCCTTCAGCAGGATTAGCCAACTGATGGCATAGGCGGCGGTCATGGCCCAGAATGCCGCGCCTTCAGCCCGCCACCAGATGATCCCCGACGGCGTCCACAGTGCAAATAGCGCCAGAAGCTGGGCCGAGGCGATGATGGCATAGGTGGTGGTGGCCAGCGTTTGCCCATGCGGCCCGGGGACAAGGCGTGCCAGCAACCGCCCGCCGCGTGCTGTCAGGAACAGCGAATGCGCCAGCGGAAACTGCAAAATCAGCGCGGCATTGGCCAGCGTGGCCCAAGGCCAAGGTACACTGCCAAGGCTTTCGCTCAGGCCAAAGAACATCGCCACAATCATCGCCAGCACGCCTGCGGCAAACAGCGCATGGCACACCGCGCCAAGGGTCAGCGCCAACGCGATCCTCCCCGCCCCAGCAGGCGGGCGCAGGGCGGCGCGGATCAGCGTGATCAGCCTTGCGATGCGGGGGTCATGCCACATCATAAACCCCGCACCAGCAAGTCGGCCGCAATGGCGGTGCCGCTGTCCCATGCGGCTTCAACGCGCGGGCCAAGGCACCAGTCGCCGCCAAGGTACAGGTTGCCACCATCACTGCGTAAAAACGGCTGACCAAGTGGCTGGGTAACTCGTGCATAGCGCCAGCGGTGCGTGGTGGCGTGGGTCACTTGGCCAAGGGATACGCCCAGTCTGTCGCATAGCAGGGGCAGCATGCGGGCGGTCAGGGTGGTGGGATCATCCTCCAGATGTGCCAGACTGAACGCCTCTCCCGCCTGTGCCACCCAAAGCGTCTGCCCTTGCGGGCGGCCCGGCTTGGTGCTGTCTTGGGCGATCCATGACAGCGGGTCATCGGCATCCTTGCGGGTGATGAAGGGGGCAGGGGCGGTAACAGCCGCCATCAGCGTCAGGCAAGGGGCCAGCCTGACGCCCCCAAGTGCCGCCACCAGCGGATGATCGGCACCCAGCAAGCCTGATACTTGCGGGGCGGGCACGGTGACCACAACGCGCGCGGCGCGCAGGGTGGTCTCAGCCAGATGCAGCCGCCAGCCATCTGCCTCTGGTTCCAAGCGGGCCACCTGCGTATTCAGGCGGATGTCCAGCCCCGCCCCAAGCGCCTTGGGTATGGCCGACATGCCCGGCACGCCAACGCTGTGATGCCGCCCGGTGCCATCGCCCCACTTGGCCACGCTGCCTGCCGATTGCAGCGCCGCTAGCACGGTGGCAAAGCCCGCTCCATGCGCGCGCGCGAACTGTGCGCCGTGATCAAATTGCAGATCACCCACCCGCCGCGTGGCCACGCGCCCGCCAACGCCGCGCCCTTTGTCTAACACGATGGGTGCCATGCCCGCGTCGGCCAGCTTGCGCGCGCAGGCCAGTCCCGCCATGCCCGCGCCGATGATGACCACGGGCGTCATGCGGGGAACACCTGTTCCAGAATCCGCGGGATGTTCTGCTTTACCTTGAAGAACCCAGCCGTGGCATGGGGCCAGATGGCCGCATCCCAATCGCGCCGCCATTCGCAAAGCGTGATGCCTGCATGCGCAAGCGACGGGGCTGCGTCAGCCATAAAGTCCCGCAGGGGGCCAGTGGTGATACAGGGCGTGGCGATTTGCGTGGCACCGCTGGCGGCGGCCCATTTGGCCAGCGCTGTGGGGTCGGCTGCGTGCAGGGTGATGGGGGCTGCGCCGATCCGCAAGGCGGCATCGGCCAAGGCACCCGCCTCGAACGCATGGACAAGGTCCGACACGGGTAAGGGTGATCGCAAGTGGCTGGTGGTCAGCGTGGCCGTGGTCCGGATATCAAGGGCGGACAGGTTGAAATCTTCGACGCGGCAATCCTCATCGGTGATCAGCAGCGCCGTGGGTACGCCGGGCCGGGGGGCTGTTACCGCCCGCAGGGGCAGCACGGATGGCAGGCCATCAGGTTCTGTCGCCTCAAGCCCCTGCGTGATTTCGGCCAGATCAGAGGCACGCGGGGTAAAGCGGCCATTGGTAAAAGTGGTGATGTTCTGCGCATCCGCCGGATAGGGTTTGCCCCGCGTGTGCAGCCCCGCCACCCAACGCCAGCCCAGCGTATTGGATGCGGCATCGCCGTCCAGCAAATGCCGGTAAAAAAAATCCGCCCCAAGCCGCCATGGCAGGCCAAGGGTGAAAATCCAGATCGACGCAAACCACATCCGCGCGTGGTTGTGCAGATAGCTGGTGTCAACCAATTCAGTGGCCCAGGCGTCAAAACATTCCAGCCCGGTCTGACCATTCATCGCCCGGTCCACATCCCGGCGCAGGCGGCGGTCGCGGTCAAGCGCGGCAAGATCGGCGTCCAGCCCATTGCGATAGCTGGCCCAGACCTGCGGACGCCGTTCCAGCCAGCCCTTGAAATAGCCGCGCCAGATCACCTCCTGCACGAACTTCTCGGCATCCTCGGGGCCGTGGGCAGCCAGAGCCGCTGCCACCGCATCGGCCTCCAGCACCAGCCTGCGCCGGATATAGGGTGACAGAACAGACACGGCCTTGTGCGCGCCGGGCCCATGGTCGGTGTTGCGGCCATTGGCATAGCGGCGGCCCATGCGGGGGATAAATGCTTGCAGGACTTCATCGCCAGCGGCGCGGGTGGGTGGCCAGTCTGTCATCAATGTCATTCCACGGATTGTGCGCGGCAATAGGGTTCCACCAACGGGCGCAGGGCGACCCGCGCCCTCAGCTTGGCGGCCATCAGATACATGACGCCAATCTTGCGGTGCAAAAACAGCGTTGCGGCAGGGGGCACATGGGCAAGCTCGCGGTCATTGCCGATGGCCAGACCCATGTCGCGCAACGTTTCCAACAAGGTGCTGGTGCCGAAATCAAAGACCTCATCCTGCCGGATAGGGCCCATGGCGGTGGGAAACATTGACTGGATCAGCGCCTGATGATGCGGGGCGGTATCCGCGCCGAAATAGCCGATACGCAGCATGGCCTCCCGAGTGGCCTCGGCCCCGCTGTCCAAGGCTACGCGGGCCAGCGCGCGGAAATCGGCGGCAAGGGCGGGGGCAATGGGCTGCACCGCGCCGAAATCCAGCAGGACAATGCGCCCTGTCTTGGTGTTGTATCGGTAATTTGCAAGATTCGGGTTGGTCTGCATGGCGCCAAACACGAACAACTCGCGCAGCACCAGATCAATCAGCGCGCCTGCCACCAGGTCACGCTGAGCTTGCGGCGCATCCACCAGACTGTCCAGCGGCGCGCTTTCCGTATAGCGCATGGCCATCACCTGCGGCGTGCACAGCGCGTCATGCAGGGTGGGCAGCGCGAAGATGTCGGACCCCGCCAGAAGGCTACCGAACTGCCTTAGATGCTGCGCTTCGGCCACATAGTCGGCCTCGGCGTGCAACTGGCGCTTGGCCTCGGTCAGAAGAGGCGACAGGTCCATCCCGCGCGGCATCAGCCCCGGCAGGCGCAACAGCGTCGCTACATTGTCCTTATCGCTGTCGATGCTGGCGCGGGCACCGGGGTATTGCACCTTGATCGCAAGGTCAGTGCCATCGGGCAGCACGGCCCGATGCACCTGCCCGATGGATGCGGCGGCAAAGGGGCGCACGTCAAAGCGGGCAAAGCGGCTGTACCACCCTGGCCCCCACTCCGCATTCAGCACGGTTTGCAGCTGTTTCGGTGGCATGTGGCGGGCATCATCGCGCATCCGCGACAGGATGCCGGTCAACTCACCCGGCAACACGATCCCGGTATCCATGGACAGCATTTGCCCCAGCTTCAGCGCTGCCCCGCGCAGGTGCGACAGCCTATCCGTCAGCCGCAGAGTGTTGGCAGGTGCCAGCAGCAGTTGCGCCAGATCCGGCCGCTTGCCCCCCGCCAACGCGCGAAGGCCCCCTGCAGCGACGCTGCCCGCAATGCGCATGGCCATACCGCCAAAGTGCCACAGCCGCGCCGTGCGCCCTGTGGGTACGGCCGCGCCGCTGCTGTCATTGTCATCGGGCAAAGGCACTCTCCCGTGTCAGGTCGGGAGGCGTTGCTTGCGCAACCGGCGCAGGTGCCAGCGGTAGATCACCGGGGCCAGCACATGGTCAAAGGCTGCACCGGCGACCTGCCTGATCCCCGGCAAGCCAACTATCCGCCCTAGCAAGCGATAGCGCGGCATCTGCGCCCAAAGCACCAGAAACGCCGGTATGCCGGATGTCAAAACGCCATCATGCAGCACATAAAGCCGCCGCGCGGCTGTATCGGCATCCAGCCCCCACAGGTTGCGCGCCTTCGTGTTCAGATCGTCAAACCGGATCGGCAGGCCTGCGCGGCCCGCATAGCGCGCGTAATGCCCAATCTCAAAATTACAGACCGGGCAGTTGCCGTTGTAGAGAACGGATGTTTTGGAGCTGTTTTCCATGCCGATTAGGTAGTCTTGCCACGCGTGAAGTCCAACCATGTCCAGATGACAAAACTCAGCCGTTATTCCTACACCGCCCCGCCATATGCGCCACTTGGGCAGCGCCGAGCATCGCATAGAAATGCGCGGAATGTTCAGGTTCGGAATGCCGGTTCAATCGGGGGATTGATTTCTCATTTGGCCTTTGGCAGTGGCGACCCTTTGAAATGGCCTCGGTCGGCCGCATATCACCCGATGGTCGTGGTTCTGTTCCCCCGAAAAGTGGGCTTGCGCACCTTGCACCGATCCTTACGGCGACGCGAATGGCGGTCAGCATCATCACCAGCCCGCTCTCACTTCTTGTCAGAGCTTGGCCGGTCAATAAGGCGCATCAGGTATTCGACTTTCGGGGCACGGTAGCGTGGCTTGTCCGCCCGCATCAGATGGCGGATGGTGAAGATCAGCAGACGGAGGCAGGCACGGCTCCAGCCACGCAGCTCAGAAGCCGTGTGGGCGTACCGCAAAGTAGCTGAGCGCGCCCGTGTATTAGGACCAGCGCGGTTCCGGCGCTGACGCGTCGTGGTTTTTCTTCCTGAAAGGCGCCGGTTTTTCCGCGTTTCAGGTCGAAAACAGTCGCAGGGCAACACGGCCAGCTGTTTCATCGCCAGATGACAAACTGCGGAGTTCGACTCAGGGATCCAAGCGTAGACATGCTCGGTCGCGATGGTCTCGCTCACCGCCGCTTCCGAGACGCCGCGCTGCGCGGCATAGCTTCGCCGGGACACTCCCATTCTGACCGAAACTTCATCTATTCAGTGACTTAGGAGTTGCTCTCATTTGGTCTCAGCGGCTGTCTGCACCCATTGCAACGCACTGGAGATCGCTAAGAATACCGCGACCAAGCCCCTGACAACCCACGAAGAATTCTGCGTCAAGAACGCCGCCCACTTTGTCGCCGCCCGGGGCCGCACGCCCGCCACCCGCACGCGGGAGCAATTCGCGACCCTGCCGGAGGCGCAGGCTTTCGGGACCGCGATCGGCGATGGCCGCACCATGATCTACGCGGTCACCACCCTCGGGCATTCCGCCCACATCACCAACGCCTGAAGGAACCCGACCATGAAATCAAAAGCCATGACCGCCGCGCAGATCGATACGCTCGCCCAGCGCCTTTCCGAAACTCCGATCGAACCGGCCACGAGCGCCAAGCAGGCGGGCGATACCTTCGCCCGCCTGCTTGGCGGCAGGGATTGGCGCCGAGCGCGCGGCCCTTGGCCGTGTGGAAGCATAGTGGAAGCAAGAGGGAGAGGTTCGCTGCGGCAAATTGCGAAATCCAGCGTAGAGACGACTCAAGCTAGGGGGCTGCAAGCTACGGAAAACGCGAAGGATAGCGCAGTTATAAGGTGTTGTTCGTGGTTCGTTCGCATCGACTCATAGCCTGAAGGTCACAGGTTCAAAGCCTGTCCCCGCAACCAGACTTGCTAAATATATATCAAAGGCTTAGCCAGATGCAGAGCGCCCCAAGGGGCGCTTTTTGCGTTGCAACACAGAACAACACGTTCTCACAAGATTTCAAAGGCTTCGTATGATCGAATCGCGGGTGACCGCCGGAATGGTCCAGATCCTGATCTGACGACTGTTAGGACCATATCCGTTCCACGTTGTTCTCTGATCGGTCGGAGGCACCGTCGCACCACTCCGATTTTGTACGATACCCATCGTCAGTCCAGACGGTTCGGCGGGCCGAATTGGCGAGAAGTACCCTATTCCCGCTCCCCTTCATCCGATCGCACAGAGTGCCCTGTGAACGCTTGACAGGCAAAGCCCAGACTCGCTATCGTTCTGTATGCGGTACGGTCGTTCCATATATGGAACGAATGGAGACGTTCTGTATGTCAGCAGATCAGACAGGCCCGGTGCTTGAAGCCCGGCATATCACGCGGAATTTCGGTGCGGTCGTGGCCATCGCCGACGCATCGCTGCAACTTCACCGGAACGAGGTTCTGGGGTTGGTGGGCGACAACGGTGCAGGTAAATCGACGCTTTTGAAGATTCTGTCAGGGATCGTCAGCGCCTCAAGCGGAGAGATCCACATCGACAACAGGCATGTGCTTTTGCGTCGGGCACAGGACGCGCTCGATGCCGGGATCGAAACGGTCTACCAGGACTTGGCGTTGGTCGACACAATGTCGGCCTATCAGAACGTCTATCTGGGCCGCGAAGAGCTTTCCAAGAACCCGATTGCGCGTTTCTTCAATCTGGTGGACGACCGGCAAATGCGGGCAAAGGCGCGCGAGGTGCTCAATTCGCTAAAGGTCAAGGTTCCCTCGATCAACGCCTCGGTCAAGGGCATGTCAGGGGGCCAGCGCCAATGCCTCGCCATTGCCCGCGCGCTGCTGTGGGGCCGCCGCATCGTCATCCTTGACGAGCCTACGGCGGCTTTGGGGGTGAGGGAGACCGGGCAGGTGCTGGACGTCATCCGCGACCTGAGGACACACAACGTCAGCGTCATCATCGTCAGCCATAACATGCAGCAGTTGATGAGCGTGGCAGACCGCATCACTGTGATGCGGTTGGGTCGCACGATTGCAACGCGCGTGGTCAAAGACACGCAAGTTTCAGACATTGTCGGACTGATCACCGGGGCAGTCCCCGCCGATTTCCCAGCCGATTTCCCAGCCGATTCCCCCGGCGACATCCCAACAGAGGAGGCACAGCGCTTACCGGCATAAGGTATATCATTCCATGCCGTGACCATCATATCGCACCAAAAAAAGGGAGGAGACACGAATTGCATAACTTCATGCGTAAGATCGCTGTTACCGCGCTCACGGTTCCCACACTGGTCGGCCTGTCCGGCACCGCGGACGCCGACACCAAATTCAAGCTGGGCATGGCGGTAGGCGGCAACACCTGCTGCGAATGGATGAAGGCACAGGGTGACGTCGCCCGTGCTCTGGCCGAGAAGAACGGCTGGGACTATGTTGAGCTTTCCAACAACAATGATCCGGCGATCGCTCTGAAGAACGCGCAGATCTTTGTGCAGGATGGCGTCAAAGCGGTCATTCAGTTCAACGGCCAGCCTTCGGCCAATGCCGCGATCAGTGCCGTGCTGGGAGCCGCGAAGATTCCTGTCGTGACCTATGACATTGCCGATCCCGGCATGTACTTCGTCGGCATCGACAATCTTGCGGCTGGTGTCGCAGGGGGTGAGGAGCTGGGCAAGATCATCAAGGCCAAGTGGGACTGCAAACCTGACCTTGTAATCTCTAGCGAGGGTGCAGGGGCGGGCATCGTCAATACCTGGCGCACGGGTGGCATGCGCACCGGCGTCAAGAACATCTGCCCGGACATCCCGGACGAGAAGTATATCTCTTTCGAAGGTAGCGGCGATGCGGCCGTAGCGCTGCCTGCGGCGCGTGACCTGCTTGCCGCCAATCCCGACGCGGTCAAGATGGCAGTGGTCGGCATCAACGACGGGGGCGTGCTTGGGCTGATCAATGCTGCCGAGCAACTGGGCCGCGCTGATCAGGTCATCGGCTGGGGTCAGGACGGCGCCTTCATCACCGGCCCCAATGTCAACCCCCACCTCGCAGGCTCGGTGTTCTATTTCCTTGAAGGCTATGCGGTTTATGCGATCAACGATGTCGTCGGGCCGATTGCCGCGGGTAAAACCGTAGCCTTGAAGGCCGATGCTGGCGATCCGGCGTCCAAAGTGAAACCCTGCCCGGTTTCAGCCGAACAGGCCAAGGCCGTTCCCGACATGCCCGCCCGCGTGACAGCCTTGTTGGCGGCGCCGGCAGGCACGACGGAATACGATTTGTTCTGTCCTAACAAGTAAACGCGGCAAAATGGCAACCGGCGATCTTGGGTCGCCGATTGCCCCCCCTACCACCCACACGCCGGAACCCCCGATGTCCGTGAGCCGCACCATCGCCTCAGCGCCGACACCCCGGCCCTCGCTGGAAGGCTGGGGCACGCCCATCACGCTGGTTGTGGTATGGGCCGCGCTGATTGCAGCCACCGGCCTGTACCGTCCGGATTTCTTTGCCCACCAGACCGTCCTTGCCATCGCATTCACCATGTCAATCATCGGCGTGCTGGCCATCGCCCAAGGCCTCGTTGGCATATCGGGGGGCTTCATCGACCTGAGCCAACCTGCCTGCCTTATCCTTTCCGGTCTGGTTGCCGTGCGCCTGTCAGAGGCAGGCCAACCGCTGCTACTGGTTTTTCTGGGTGCGATCGTCATCGGGATGACATGGGGAGCCCTAAACGCGGCGATCATCGTCTTTGCCAAACTCAACCCGGTGATCGTGACCCTGTCGACCAATTTCATCGGCCTCGCGGCGCTTTATCTGGTCTTTCAACTGGCGCAAGTACCAAACGGCAGTGAAATCTATGCCATGGGTCGTGCGAGGTTTCTGGGCCTGCCGGTGATTTGGTGGCCGATGGTGCTGCTGATTGTCCTCGTAGGATACATGGTGCGTTACAGCCGTTTTGGCCGCCGGATGACGGCAGTTGGCGGCAACCGGTTTGCCGCCAAGGCGCGGGGCATCTCGCTCACCTCAACCCGGTTTGCGACCTTCCTGGCGGCAGGCGGCTTTGTGGGGTTTGCCGCCGTGCTGTTTGCCTCCGCCGCAGGACCGTTCAACCCGAGTTCCGCCAGCACGCTGCAACTGAGCGTGATTGCCTCTGTCATCCTTGCGGGAATATCGCTGGCCGGTGGGCGCGGCAGCTTCTGGATGTTGCTGCTCAGCGTCGGATTCTTGGCAACGATCCCGACCTCACTGGTGTTTTTCGGGCTTTCATCGGACACGCAATCCATCTTTCAGGGCATCCTCTTGATGATCGCCGTGGCCATCGACGGATATCGCGCGCGACGGGGCGCTCCATGAGTGACATCCCCGCCCGCCACACACCTCAGCCGTTCGTTCTGCCACATCACCCTGTCCGCGAGGCGTTAACCGGGTCGGTGGCGAGCATTGCTTTCACCTTTATCGTGGTGATCGCGGTCGGGCTGTTCTGGATCGGCCCGAAATTCATCTCTTTCGGCAATGTTTCCATCATTGGAACGTTCCTGATCGTCCCGCTGCTGGTCGGGGGATTTGCAGGCTTTGCGCTGCTGGCTGGGGTGGTTGATCTTTCGATCGGGTCCGTCGTCGGCATTTCTGCGGCGATTTTCGCATGGTTCGTGTCACATCAATGGGGGGTTTTGCCAGCGGCCTGCATCACGCTTGCCATCTGCCTTGTCATCGGAGCGCTGAATGCGCTGGCGATTGTAAGGTTCGGTGCCGATCCGATTGCGGCGACACTGGGTATGCTCACAGCGCTGCGCGGCATCACCTGGGTGCTCTGCGGCAATCAGCGCATGATCCCAGCCTTTGACATCACTTACTTCACCCTGATCAATTCGCAGGTCCTTGGCCTGCCGCTGTTCTTCCTTCTGGCGATCCTGCTGACCCTGATCGCTGCGATAATCGTGGCCAAGACCCGGCTCGGGCGGCACATTCAAGCGGTCGGCGGTGACGACCGGGCGGCGGCACGCGCCGGTATTTCGGTGCAGGGTGTGCGAACCGCCGCACTGCTGATCAGCGCGTTTGGCGGAGGCCTCGGCGGGCTGGTTTATGTCGGTCAACTTGGCAGCGCCGCCGGGGCCACAGGACTTGGGCTGGAGTTCCAAGTTTATGCCGCGCTGATGATCGGTGGTTACTCGATCTTGCGCGGCGGGGTGGGCAATCCCATCGGCGGGGCACTGGGTATGCTGGCGGTGGCGGGTGTGTCGAACATCCTCGATCTGAAGGCGATCAGCCCCTACTATGTCAACATCATCGTCGGTTTACTGCTGCTCGCGGCGGTGTTGCTGGACCGATTCCGGGGCGGCGACACCTATGAATAGCCCTTGCACCCCCATGTCTCACCGAAAAAGGTTAATCCCATGAAGATCACCGACATCCGCATCAAGTCGTTCCGGACCTATGCCGACCGCTGGGATGTCGGCCACGCCCTGCCGGTGCCCAAGGCAAACCTGCTGCAAACGGTGCTGGCGATCGAGACGGACGAAGGCGTCACCGGTTACTATTTGGGAGGCGGCTCGCACGGTGATGCGGAGGGACTTAATTTCGTCGATCAGCAAATGATCCGCGGCCGTATTCTGCCCTTGCTGAAAGGCCACGACCCGCTTGATCGTGAGATGGTGTGGAAGTGGCTGTGGGTCGCCAATATTCCCGAGAATGTGGCCAGCGTCATCGACAATGCGCTTTGGGACCTGGCGGGGCGGGCCTTCAACCAGCCGGTCTACAAGCTGATGGGCGGCGCCGGGCGGGAAAAGGTCAAGGCCTATGCCTCGACCTATCCCAACATCGGTGTGCCACGCGTCTATGCCGAACACGCGCTGACCTGCAAGAATGAAGGTTATCAAGCCTACAAGATCCATCCGCACTATTTCTGGAACCCCGCAACGGGCCAGCCTACGCCCGGCAGGCCTTCGAACATCAAAGCCGATATCGAAACCTGCCATCTGGTCCGTGAAGCGGTCGGGCCGGATTATGTGCTGATGTTCGATCCCTGGGGCACCTACATGACCATGGAAGAGGCTATCAAGGTTGGGCGCGAACTGGAAAAGCTTGACTTTTACTGGTATGAACACCCGATGCCGGAATACCGCGTTGAAAGCTATGTCCGGCTCAGCCGCGAGCTTTCCATCCCGATCCTGTCACCGGAAATCATCGCCGGAGGCGTTTTCAGCCGGGCCGAGTGGATCCTGCGCGGGGCCGGTGACATGAGCCGCATCGACGTGGTGCGCGGCGGCATCACCGGGGCGCGCAAGACCGCCATCGTCTGTGAGGCTTATGGCCTTCGGTGCGAAATGCACATGGCGGGCTGGGGCAATTTGCAGGTGATCGGGGCGACATCAGAAGATACATCGGAATACTATGAAAAGGGCCTGCTGGCGCCCGGCGTCGATTATGACGCGCCGCATCCCTACCTTCGCAACACCTGCGACAAGATTGATGCAGAGGGCTTTGTTCATATGCCCACCGGACCGGGCATGGGCTATGAGATCGTCTGGGACTATATCGACGACAATCTGATCGACCCGACGTCCCTTGAGAAGAGTTTTTGGTAGGCCAAGATCGTTCATGTCCAGTATCAAGCGCAGTGTGCAGGTGATGGAGCTGCTGGCCCGAAAGAGCCCGCTGGGCGTTCGCGCAGTGGCGACGCAGCTTGCCCTTCCGCTAAGCTCGGTGCATCGCCTGTTGCAAGACCTTGAAGACGAAGGCATGGCCGAACGGACGCTAACCGGTGAGTGGGATCTGTCGTTCCGGCTCTTGGAAATTGCCGGACTGCAACTGGAACGGATCAAACTCCCCGCGCTCTGCCGACCCTTTGCCGAGAAGATCGCCGAGGCGACACGCGAAACGGTCAACATCAACGCCCTGAGCGGCCTGCACGGCGTCTGCATCGACAAGGTCCGGGGCAATGACGGCATGCAACTTGACCTGCGGATCGGCGCGCGCGGATTTTTGTATTGTGGCGGCGCAGGTAAGGCGATGCTGGCCTATATGAGCGCCTCGGAACAACAAAAGGTGCTGACTGGTCCGTTTACGGCGATGACGCCGAGAACGATCACCGACCCGGTCGTCCTCCGCGCTGAACTGGACCGTATCCGGGCCCGTGGCTATTCCATCGACGACCAGGAAGTGGTGCTGGGAGTGTATTGCGTCGCCGTGCCTATTCTGGACGGCAATGGCCGTCCCGTCGGTGCCATCAGCGTCACGGGTTCTTTGCCCAAGCAGGCTGGTCCGGACGTCCTGCCCTTGGTCGAAATGCTGAACGAGGCTTGCGGCCATATCAGCCGCCGCTGTGGCTATCGCGGCGAGTGGCCGCTTGTCGAAGTATCGGTCAGGGATGGCAGCCTGCGGGCCTGAGGGGTGAACGGATGCGCGTCGCGTGGGTGATGAAGCTTAAGCCGGGCAATGAAGCGATCTACAAGCAAAAGCATGATGATATATGGCCCGAACTGCTGGAGTTGATGCGCCGAGACGGTACGCACAATTTCTCGATTTACCGCTACGGCCTGATTTTGTTTGCCTACCAGGAGGTTGACGCCCCGCCAAAACCCGGCGCGCTGATTGATCCGATCGTCTGGAAATGGTGGAAGATGATGGCACCCTATATGGAAACCAGCCCGGATTTCTCGCCATGGAGAGAGACGCTCGACGAAATGTTTCACGCGGACTAAGCGAAGTCCCAACCCAATCGAGAGCATTCAAATGAAGTCAACTCTGCTCCACGGTGTCGTGCCGATCCTTGTGACGCCGTTCGATTCCGACGGCCTGATAGACGAGGAAAGCCTTGCCAACCTTGTCGAATTCAATATTGCGGCCGGCGTTCACGGTCTGGGTGTGGCGCTTGGCAGCGAAATTTTCAAGTTCACCGAGGCCGAACGCGCCCAAGTGACGGCTTGCGTCATCAAAGCCGCGCGCCGCCGTGTCCCTATCGTTATCAACTCTGGCGCTGCGGGTACTGACCTTGCCGTCACCTATTCCAAAGTGGCAGAGGCCGCTGGCGCAGATGCGTTGATGGTGATCCCGCCCACATTCATGCCGGTCAGCGCCGAAGAAATCTTCGACTATTATCTGGCCATCGACCGCGCGGTTGGCATTCCGATCATCCTTCAGGATGTGCCGCAGGGCCCAATTTCACCGGGGCTGGCGTTAAAGGTCGCGGACGCCTGCCACAATGTGCGCTACATCAAGGTCGAGACGCTACCGGTCACCAGCAAGGTCGCGGCCATGGCGGCGGGCGTTGGCGACCGGCTGACCATCTTTGGTGGCGCTGGCGGCACCTATTTCATTGAAGAGATGCGGCGCGGCGCGCTTGGCACCATGCCGTTTTGCAGCCAACCGGCTGATTTTGTTGCCGTCTGGGATGCTTTTCAGCGCGGCGACGAAGATGGAGCGCGGCACCACTTCGACGCCACGATCATGGCGATCAATCGTTTGGCGGCACAAGGCGGAGACATCTTCTACGCCATGCACAAGCAGCTTCTCGTCCGCCGGGGTGTGATCCGCAATGCCTTCGTGCGCAGTCCGACAACCGCGATTGACCCTGTCACGGCATCGGAAATCGAGCATCTGCTGGCCCAGGTTGTGCCAAACCGGGTGGAGTTCGGCCAATATTGACGGGCAAGCGTCAGCAGGATTGCTGGAAAGTGTCAGTAGGTGGCGCGACCGCCGGAAAGGTCGAACACCGCTGCGGTGGTAAACGAATTTTCCTCGGTGGCAAGAAAACAGATCATCGAAGCTGCCTCACTCAATTCCAACATTCGCGCGCGCGGAATCTTGGACAGGATCATCTTGAGGAATTCCGGGTCCTGGCTTAGAGCCATCGTGGTCTTTGCCACGGCAGGGGTGACCGCATTGACGGCGATATTGTATTTCGCCAATTCCTTGCCCAGCGACTTTGTCAAGGCGATCACGCCCGCCTTGGTCGAGGAATAGGCCGACGCACCCGGATTGCCTTCCTTGCCCGCAACTGAGGCGACATTTACAATGCGGCCGTAATTCCGCGCAATCATGTGGGGAACAACGGTCCGGCACAGGTAGAATGTCCCGACAAGCCCAACGTGAACGACATCCGAGAAGGCATCCGGGGGGTAGTCCCATGTATTGGCATTCGGCCCTACGATGGCGGCATTGTTGATCAGCACATCGATCTTGCCAAAGCGAGCGATCACGGCAGCGGTCGCGGCCTGCACCGCGGGAAGCTGGCCGATATCCACATTTAGCAAATGCACCTTGTCGGAGCCGGAATAGGCCTTGGCCAGGCTGTCCAAAAGCCGCTGATCCCGATCCCAGATCGACACTGCGGCACCATTGGCCAACATAAGCTCGGCCACTTTCAGCCCGATACCCTGACCTGCACCGGTGATGATCGCCACGCAGTTTTGGAAATCATAAGTGTTCATCGCTTAGCCCTTCCGTTTTTGAAATAGGGTGCCGGAGCGAGCTTGTTCCAGCCCGGGAAACCCAGCAAGATCAAAAGTGGAAGTCGTTGATTTTATCGCCGTCGAAAGTCGCCAATTCGGCTTTGGCGGCTACCGAAGTCTTGTCGTTGCTTGCGATGGTCCCAAGGTTGGGCACCTCAAACGTCGAGGCGACCTGGGGTCTTGATCGACGGGTCTAGCGCGCCTGAGGCGAAAAGCCCGGCAAGACAGCTTTCCCTTTAGGGGATCCTAGTTGGACGGAAGTCACCGTGCCAGCCTTCAAGAAGTCGCGCATTTCGCTCGGAAATCCGCAACCGGTTCGATGAACGCCGATGCGGGTTTGCGCTGGTGCACGACCTGCGCTGCCGCAGCAACACCTACCCTCGTCAGAGCAATGACGCAAACAAGTCCAGAGTAATTGGTGAGAGGCGTTTCTATTCCCCCAGGTCGGTTTTTTCGACTTGCCTTCGCCATAAACCGTCGCCTCAGAGTGAACGCCCCGGCATTCAGTGTTGATTTCAGCGGTGCTAAAGTCTCTGGACGACGGTGGGTTTGGCCCCCCCCTCAAGTGGCAGACCGTTCATTGCCAGACGTCCGGCGCTTGGTCCGTGAAACCCCGTACGGCTCTTGGCAAACGTCGATTGGCGTTCTCCGTTTTAGCCCAAAAGCGCGTGAATTTCGCCGGGCATCAGGTGCAGATCGACGTCGCGCAAAACCTCAACCGTTGATAGGGGCTTGGAACTGCCGCGAGGGGAAATCCGCGGTGCATCCATGTTACTCAATTGTTGGGACTGGCGCATCGGGCAGAATAAGACCTTGCGCCTTCAAGTCGCGCCAATAGGCGGATGGGATCGGCGCCGCCACCGAAGCCACGTTCTGCATCACTTCTTCTGGCCGCGCCGCGCCCGGAATGATGGCCGAAACGATGGGATGGGCCAGCACGAATTGCATCGCGGCCGCAGGCAGTGCTACCCCATACGCCTCACAAACCGCTTCTATCCCGCGCACCTTGGCCTGAATTTCCGGGGAGGCGGTAGCGTAGCGATAGCGCGCTTCACCGTTTGATCCGGTCGCCAGAATCCCCGAGGCAAAAGGCGTGCCGATAATCGCCGAAATTCCACGTGTTTGCAGGCCCGCCATGCCGCGATGCAAGCTTGCATGGTCCAGCATTGTGTAGGGCATCGCCACAAGGCAAAAATCGACATCAAACCGGGAAGCCACGTTTTGAAGGCCATCGTTGTCGTTGATGCCCATACCTATGGCCTTGATATCGCCCGCTGCTTTCAGTTCTTGCAGCGCCTTCAGGCCCGAGGTTTCAAGCTGCTTTTCATAGCGGGCCTGCGTGTCGCCATGTTCAGTTCTGTCCAAATCATGGATCAGCAAGACGTCGACCGTATCAAGCGACATGCGCTGCAACGACTGCTCGTAAGACCGCATGATGCCGTCATAGCTGTAGTCGTAACGCACTTCGAAATTCAGACCACCCAGCCATGGGCTACGGTCAAATCGCGCCGGGTCCTTGGGCCGGTGGAGCGTGCGCCCGACCTTGGTGGACACCTGAAACTCACCGCGCGGCATGTTGCGCAAAAAGCTTCCCAGCCGATGCTCCGACAGGCCGCGACCATACCAGGGGGCCGTGTCATAAAGCCGCACGCCCGCAGTCCATGCGGCTTCCAATGTCGCTTGGGACTGCGCCTCTGGCATTGAGAAATACAAGTTGCCCAGATGCGCGGCGCCAAACCCGAATGGTGGCACCGTCAGCAACGTCTGACCAATGCGCCGGCGCGGCATGTTTGCCATTTTCACAGCAAAGCTCCCCACAGTATGGCTGCCAGCCCCTGCAGCACCCAGATTGAGGCTGTCAGACTGAAATTGGTTTGACAAGGCGCAAAGGTTTGCCCGTCACGTTTTGAGGCGGCTGATCGGCGTTCGAGTGGTCCGGCTTTTCGTTGAGCAGACGTGAGCGCGGCGCGAATTGGAGCCTTTGCGATGCTGCCGGTCGTGATCGGCCATAGCTTCCGCATTACGCTGAACCGCTGTAACGACAACCTCAAGTTCACTTGATAGGTCGCAACGGCCGATTTTTCCATCAAGGACACGCAGACGCACATCTGGGCATAGACCGGCCTGGCATATTCCGGCTACGCCGATCATGCGCTCTTCGGGCATCTCTACCACGTCGAAGACTATTGACGTGACTGCGGCGATCTTCAGATCGAAGCGATGGTACCCTTCTTGCTGGACACCATCAGGTGGAGCGCTTGCAGCCAAAGGTGCACAGCAATGGCTTTCTTCTAACATGGTGCCGGTGCGCACGGTGAACTGCTTGCGGCACGCCCCGCACTACTTGAGACCATGACGCACTACTCCATCGGGGGTTTTTGCGACGTCTTGGAACGAACACCAGCCAACACATGGACCTTGCCTCAGATACCACAGTGCGGGCAGCCCGGACCATCGGCCCAAAGCAG
Organism: Rhodobacterales bacterium; assembly: GCA_038231395.1. Classification (GTDB taxonomy): domain Bacteria; phylum Pseudomonadota; class Alphaproteobacteria; order Rhodobacterales; family Rhodobacteraceae; genus Stagnihabitans. The sequence continues at coordinate 520 of JBBRLL010000057.1, read as the reverse complement.
CGCCTCAACATGCGCAAAAGCTGCGGATTCGTCGTGCATGTATGGCTTGGACAAGATGGACATGGCGGGTTCCTCAACTCCACAACCTGAAAACAGGCGCAAGAGTTGGGGTTGTTAAGTATACAACCGACCTTCCTTGGACCGTCGGATGCTGGCGCTTTCCGGCTTTGGACGGTTTTTACCAAATACTGGAGGACGATCAGCGGCTCCGGTCATTGGGCCCGCATTGTTATATTGCAAAAGCCGGACTTCTTTCTCCGAAATCTGACGCGGCATCAGCGAAAAGGGGGCGCGGCCATTTCGCTGCGTTGTCCTATTGGCAGGCCGACGCGGCGCTGGCCAGTTCTGCTTTGACGCTTACGGAGTCGACTATCGGTCCTGCCAGGGGAATCGCGTTTGGAATCTGACCTGATCTGAGGGGTCTTGCGGATTTCGTGGGGATGGATTCTTGGGCATGAAACGCCCTTCTGGAGCCCGTTCCCCGCATGGATATCTTTCTGTCTGCCTTCGGCGACATCCC
>JBBRLL010000056.1:0-24090 GCA_038231395.1 Rhodobacterales bacterium | reverse complement strand
TCATTTGCGCGCCTCAGCTTTCGACCGGGGGGTGTCGAGAAAGGTCACGGCGATGTCTTCGGGGGCGGCTCCCTCCTCGATCAGGCCGGTTTCGATGGCGTAAATCATCGCGACACGGGCGTGATAGCGCGAGCCCATCGCCTCTCCCCTTGTCGGCACCACCACGGGTTCGGGGTTTTCGCCCAACGCGTAGGCTGCGGCATTGCGACCGAAGCCTGCATAGTGTTCCAGCAAGGTGATCGGCGCGTTCGAGAACAGTTCAAGGTTGTTGTGCGGCAGGCGCGTGGCGGAATGGATCACGGCCGTGCCCTTGGCCTGAATGCCGACCCCGATGCCGGACCCCGACAGCCGCGCCGCCGACAGGCCCAGAAAAGAGGTGTCGGCGGTGTGGCGAAACCGGACCACACGGGCGCGCAGGCCGCGGGCTTGAATGCCGTCAATCATCACGCGCAACAGGTCAGACAGCTTGTGACCCGCCGTGGTCTGGAACAGGTTCAGGCCAAAGGCGGGGCTGATGCCGATCACCACCTCATCAGGGGCCGCGCCCTGCCCTGCCGGACCGGTGACGTTATAAGCGATGCGGGCGGCTTGTCCAGCTTTGTGCTCTGCCTCTGCCCGCAGGACCACGTCCTGATCCAGCAAGTCACGGATGTCATTGATGCTTTCACGCCGCGCCTCGGTCATCCGGTAGCCCGAGCCGGGGCCTTGGTAGTCGTTGGGATCGTTGATCGCCGACACCACGCGACCCTCGCGCACCATGGCAGAGGTTTGCAGGTAATCGCCGGACACCCGCAGTTTGACGACGTTCAGCAGGTTTTCCGCCTCGTCCCTGAAACCACGATTGGCAAGCGCCTTGATCACGTCAATCACGTTGATTTCGCGGTCCTGAATGGCCTGCGAAATCGGGGCCACCTCACCCGGGGAATAACTGCGCGTGTCGGCAGAACCCGAGGCTGTGACGACAGAGGCCTTCATATCAGGGGTCGGGGTTCCCAGACCCAATTCCTCGAACACAGCCGCAATCGCATCGACGGCGCGCAGGCGCAGGTCCAAGGCGCGGTGTTCGGCAACCGGGGTCAGACCGCCATCCGCCTCAAAATCGCGCTGCAGGACAAGGTAATCCTCCATCTCTTCGCCGTTGAACAGGGACGGGTTGAAAGAGTTGTCGTAGGCGAGGATTGACCCGAACCCCGAACAGATCAGGTCGGACCCGGCGATCAGATAGGGCAGAATTTTCGCCCCAACGCGGATTTCGGACTCGGATGACCGCGCATCATTGCCGCTGGCACATTCAAGGTCCAGCCAGACGGCGATCAGGTTTTCGGCCATCAGTTCGCGCACACCGCCCGGCACGGTGGCGGTCAGGGGTGCCCCGTCAATTCCGCCGTTCTGGGTGCCCTGCACACCCATGCCGCGCTGCAGGCACAGGCAGCGCGCCTCAAGATACAAAAGGCTTTGGCTTTGGTGAAAGCCCATCAGCAATTCGGAACCGGCCCCCGAGGTGCAGCGCATCTTGATCCCGCGTGACGCATAGGCTGCCGCCAGAAACGCCTTGCTCCACGGCGTATCATCACCATCGGTAAAGCTTTTTTCCGTGCCATAGACCGAGACTGTTTCGGCATACGAGGTAAAGCCCGCCATGCCGATGCGCAGTTCCTCAGCCTCTTCTGACGAACATTGGAACAGCACGCCCCAGCGCCCGACCGAGGCCCCGACCGCACAGGCCACCGCGTTCGACCATGCGTTGCGCGACACCCGCATGGTGGTTTCAATCTCGTCAAAGCCGTAGGCCACGGCGATGGCGGCATCGGCGGCCAGTTGCAGCGGGTCATCCTTGGCGTTGGTGACATGGGCCTGATTGCCCGGCGTCTTGCGGGCGCGCATCTTGGAATAGGCAAAGGCGATTTCCAGCGCGTTCAGACGGCTTACGACATCGGCCAGTTTGGCGGGGGTCAGACCATGCGCCAGTCGCACCAGATCGGCGCGCGGCACGTTCATGTCAACCAGCATCCGGGCGAGCTTTTCGGACGGGATCGCCATAGCCTCGACCGCCACATTCGGGTCAAGGTGGTGGGCGGCGATAAAGGCGTCGATCATGTCGAAATCGTGCGCCAGGACACCGTCCATCGCGGCAATCTTGCCTGCATTTATCGCAACAGCGGGCTTGGGATCGGCAGGGCTGCGAAAGGCGGAAAAGCCGTTGGCCGGGTCTTCGCGGGCGAATTTGTCCAGCCGCAGCGGGCGGTCGTCCCAATCGGCAAAGCGCCGCCAACGGTTTGGACGCGGAGTTTCGGTCATTATCTGGGCCCCTGACCGCCCTGAGTTAACGGTGCGGAAATTGCGATGTCAACCAAGCTTAAGCGGTCTTGTGCAGCGCCACCGCGCCGGTGTTAATCGAACGATTAACTCCTGTCGCAAAGGCCAGATCATGATCCTGCAAGACCGTGTTGCCATCGTCACCGGGGCAGGTTCAGGCATCGGGCGGGCCGCAGCGCAGATCATGGCGGCGGAGGGGGCGATTGTAGGCGTGGCTGACCGCGATCCGGTGGGCAGCGCTGAAACTGTGGCGCTGATCGGGGCGACGGGGGGCCGGGCTGAACCCATGGTGTTTGACGTGACCGACGATGCCGCGATGGAGGCGGCGTTTGGCGGCTTTATCACCCGGCACGGCCGCATCGACATTCTGCACAACCATGCAGGCGCACAGGTCGAGGGCAGTCTGGAGCAGGTCAGCCCCAAGGGATTTGACGCGTCATGGGCGCTGAACGTGCGGGCGCATTTCATGGGGGCGCGGCTGGTCATGCCGCATATGAAGGCGGCGAAAAAGGGGGTGATCGTGAACACCTCGTCCAGCTCTGGCGTGCTGTATGACCGTGAAATGATCGCCTATACCACCACCAAACATGCCGTCATTGCGATGACCCGGCAGATGGCGGGCGATTATGCGCGGTTCGGCATAAGGGTGAATGCGCTGTGCCCCGGCTGGGTCGACACGCCTTTCAACGCGCCCTTCATTGCGCAGATGGGCGGGCGGGCCGAGATAGAGGCGTATGTTGCGACCAAAGTTCCGTTGGGCCGCTGGGCCGCCGTCGAAGAAATCGCCGAGGCGGTGTTGTTTCTGGTGTCGGACCGGTCGAGTTACATGACAGGACAAATCCTTGTGGTGGACGGTGGTGAGACGGTCGTATGACGTTTCGCAACTGTCGGGCAAACCCAACCGCAGTCGGCAGCGGGAATATTCAAATCATGATCCAATGTCTGCCGTTGATCATCGGCTTTTGACGCTCAACGTTTAGCGCCAAGCAGCACACCAGCGCTAGTGGCGGACCAAGCGTTGCGTGTCACCGCAAGGGATCATCAGACCTGCGGCGCGGACGCTTGCGGGGCCGGGTTGCCATAAAACGAGAGGAACATCGCGACGCAAGAGGATGCGACATGATCAATCTCGGTTTGCTTTGGCGCTTCGGGCATGTGGGCGAAAAGACGTTTGCGGAACAGGCCAGCCATGGCAAGCTCCACAAATTGCGCGGCCGCAAGGTCGATATCCGGGATGGCCATCCGGCCGGCAGCCATCTCTGCGCGCAGGAACCCCGCGATCAGGGCAGCACCCCGGGTCGCACCCCGTTCATAAAAGCGCTGGCCAAGTTCGGGCATCCGCTCTGTCACCGCCACCACAACCCGGTGCGCCCGCACAACCGGGTCAGAGCACAGGGTTTCGGCCAGACGCCTTGCATAGCCCAAAAGCTTTTCGCGCGCGGTGCCCGGACGCTCCAACTCCGCTTCCAGCGCGCGAAACAGCCGGTCGCGGGTGTCCTCCATCAAGGCTTCGAACAAGTCTTCTTTGCCCTGAAAATAGACATAGATCGTGCCTTTGGACACCCCAGCCTCGCGGGCGATATCGGTGACACTGGCGGCATCAAAGCCCATCCGCCCGATCACCCGCCCTGCCCCGGCCAATATCTGATCTCGCTTGGCCGGATCCTGACCTGCGCCGTGCCGTCCTTGCACAAGGTTATTTGGTGCCTGTGTTTCAGGCAAAACAACGGTCGGGTTGGCCGCAAGGTCGCGCATCGCCTGTCCTCACACTAATTCATCGAACCGATCAGTTCGAGACGCTTGATTTGGGCGAAGTGGTGCGCTATGTCAAGTCCAGTGATCGAACTGAACGGTTCGATATGATTCCGGGACAAACACGATGGACCAAAAAATCGCCTCTTCCAGCTTGCCGCCCCGCAAGGCTGAAGTCACCCCGTTTCCGGCTCGGCCAGAGGGCGAAGCGCCCGCGTCAGCGCCGCCCGGCGCGGCCAAGCCTGCGCCTGCCAATCCCGTAACTGCGGCCCCGGCAAAGCCCAAATCCGGCCTGCGTCGGCTGCTGCTTGGCGCGGTGGTTTTGGTGGCACTTGGCTACGGTGGCTCGGTGGCAAAGGACTATTGGGACAATGGGCGCTTCATGGTTCACACCGATGACGCCTATTTGCAGGCCGACATGAGTATCGTGGCCCCCCGGGTTTCAGGCTATATCCAAAAGATCGCAGTGGCCGAAAACCAACAGGTCAAGGCGGGCGATCTTCTGATGCAACTGGACGACGGTGATTATCAGAACGCGGTCAGTTCGGCGCAAAGCAAGGTTGCCACTCAGATCCAGTCGGTGGAGCGGATCAAGGCGCAGGTTGCCGCCGCGCAGGCCAGTGTGGCACAGGCCGCAGCGGTCAAACTGTCGGTCGATGCGGGATTGCGCAACGCGCAGTCCAAGAACGACCGGATCACGCAACTGGCGCAATCCTCGGTCGCCAACCAGGCGCAGAAGGATGACGCCACCGCAGCGCTGGAGCAGGCCAAGGCCGCCGTCGCAGGCGCCGTGGCCCAAATTGCCACCGCCAATGCCAATGTCGCGGTGTTGCAGGCCCAACAGGCCGAGGCGCAATCGGTCATGGCCAGCCTGAGCCTGGATGTCGAACAGGCCAAGCGCAATCTGGACCGCACCGTTTTGCGCGCGCCGGTTGACGGTGTGGTGGCCAATCTGGCGGTGCGCGCCGGTGATCTGGTGCAGCCGGGGTCGCGTTTGGCCGCAGTGGTGCCGTCCAACGCGATTTACATCGAAGCGAACTACAAGGAAACCCAACTGGCCGATATAGCGCCGGGGTCGAAAGTCAGGGTCACGATCGACGCGCTGAAGGGTCAGACTTTTGACGCCACAGTAGCCTCGCTCGCCCCGGCCACAGGCTCGCAATTCTCGTTGCTGCCGGCAGAGAACGCGACGGGCAACTTCACCAAGGTCGTGCAACGGGTTCCGGTGCGCATCGAGGTTCCGGAAGCGTTGCGCAACTCTGGCCTGCTGCGCGCCGGTCTGAGCGTGGTGGTCGACATCGACAGCCGCAGCACGCCCAAAGGTCAGTGATCGTGGGCGAGGAAGGTTCCCTGACGCCACGGAGGGTTTTCGCCTTTCTGGCGATGGTGTTTGGCATGTTCATGGCCATTCTGGACATTCAGATCGTCTCGGCCTCGCTGGCCGAAATTCAGGCGGGTCTTGGGGCCAGTTCGGATGAGATCAGTTGGGTGCAGACCGCCTATCTGGTGGCAGAGGTCATCATGATCCCGCTGTCGGGGATTTTGGGGCGGATATTCTCCACCCGGGTTTTGTTCGCGACCTCGGCTTTGGGATTTACGCTGGCGAGTTTTCTCTGTTCCACCGCGACGGACATCAACCAGATGATCCTGTGGCGTGCCATTCAGGGGTTTGTCGGCGGCGGCATGATCCCGTCGGTCTTTGCGGCGGCCTTTACGATCTTTCCGCCCTCCAAACGCGGTATTGTCTCGCCGATGATCGGCCTTGTGGCCACGATGGCGCCGACGATCGGGCCGACCGTGGGGGGCTATCTGTCGCACGCGCTGTCATGGCACTGGCTGTTTCTGGTCAACGTGCCGCCGGGCATTCTGGTGGCCATCGCCACTTGGACGCTGATCGACTTTGACAAGCCGGAACCGGGGCTGATGAAGAAGTTCGACTGGACCGGCATGTTCGGCATGGCCGCAATGTTGGGCGCGCTGGAATATGTGCTGGAAGAGGGGCCGAACAACGAATGGTTTGCCAATGATGCGGTGCGCAACATGGCTCTGATCGGGGCCGTCGGGATGGTGACCTTCTTCTGGCGAGCCTTCAAAGCCCCGCAACCCGTCGTCGATCTGACCGCCTTTCGCAACGTGAACTTCGCCCTCGGTTCGGTATTTTCCTTTGTGCTCGGTATTGGGCTTTACGGGCTGACCTTCCTTTATCCGGTGTTTCTGGCTCGTATCCGGGGCTATGACAGTCTGATGATCGGTGAGACGATGTTCGTCTCTGGTCTGGCCATGTTCTTCACCGCGCCGATTTCCGGGATCCTCTCCTCGAAAATCGACCCGAGGAAGATGCTGATGGTGGGGTTTCTGGGCTTTGGCACCTCAACCTGGATGCTGACCGGGATGACGGCCGACTGGGATTTTGCAGAGCTGCTGGTGCCGCAGATCCTGCGCGGCGTGTCTTTGATGATCTGCATGGTGCCGATCAACAATCTGGCGTTGGGCACCCTGGCGCCGCAGAAGCTTAAAAACGCCTCGGGGCTTTACAACCTGACGCGCAACCTTGGCGGCGCTGTCGGGCTGGCGGTGATCAACTCTGTTCTGCGGGACCGCTCTGTCCTGCATTACGACCGGCTGGCCGAAGCCGTGACCTGGAGCAATCCGGCAGCGCTGACCCGGCTGGGCGCCATCACGCAGGGTCTTGCCGCCAAAGGTGTGGCGAATGTCGATGCGGGCGCTATGGCGATCCTGAGCCGGCAGCTGCGTCAGCAAGCCTCGGTGCTGTCCTTCATTGACGTGTTCCTGCTTTTGACCGGGGCTTTTGTGGCGCTGTCGGCCTTGGCGATGATGATGCGCCGACCGGGACTGCGGGGCGCAGGGGGCGGCCACTGACGGGCGCGCGGGGCGGTGCAGATAGCGGGATCTGAAGTGCCGTTTGTGCGCAAGTGCCAATGCCGCGCCCAAGCAACCGATGGCCAAGGTGGTCTGACGCGTTGAGCGACAACGCGGTTTTTGCTTCCCGCATGCCGTTTCACGCCCGCAAAAGGATCGCCTCGATCGCCGCAGACTGAGCCAGAAGGCGGGCATCGCCTCCCCACGCGCCGGTCAGTTGCATCCCGACCGGCAACCCGTCGATCTGGCCGCAGGGCAGGCTCAGCGAGGGGTGGCCGGTGAGGTTGGCAAAGCCGCTGGCCAGCATCTCACTGTCTTGGCCATCGACAATCACCGGGTCTTCATGCGGGGCGACAAAGGGCACAGCGGGGCTGACCAGCAGATCGACGCTGGCGAAGACGTCTTCAACTTCGGCGCGCAAAGCTGTCTGAAAGGCCTTGGCGCGCAGGTAGTCGGTGGCTGTGGTGCGAAACCCCGCCTCAATCTGGGCGCGGGTGCCGGGGGCGTAGCCTTCGGGATTGGTGGCCAGCAGCGCCTCGTGGATCAGCGCGGCTTCGGGCAGAAGGATATCGACCAGCGCCGCATTGGCGCGGGCAAGTCCGGGCAGCGTGACGTGATGCACCGCAATCCCGGCAGCCCGCAGCGTTTCTATGCAGGCTTGCACATGCGCGGTGACCGCCTGTCCGATGGGCGTGGTGGAGAAATGGCCGGTCACAAGGCCGATCCGGCGCGGCAGGACAGGCCGTGCGTCCATGGATTGCCCCGACAGGACCGCCAGCAATATGGCGGCATCCGCGACGGTACGCGCCAGCGGACCCGCGTGATCCAGACTGTGCGACAAGGCAAACACCCCGTCCAGCGGCACCAAACCAAAGGTTGGCTTCACACCCACAATCCCGCAATAGGCGGCAGGGATGCGGATTGACCCGCCGGTGTCGGTGCCGATGGCTAAGGGCACGATGCCCGCCGCGACCGCCGCCGCCGACCCGCCACTCGATCCGCCCGCCGTGCGGCTGGGGTCATGGGGGTTGTTGGTCTGGCCCACCTCCGGGTGGGCAATGCCGTAGGCGTATTCCAAAAGGTTGGTCTTGCCCAGAATGACCGCCCCCGCAGCCCGCAACCGCGCGACCAAAGTTGCATCTTTGGCAGCCATCTGCGGCAGCATCACGCGAGAGCCGTAGCCGGTCGGCACCCCTGCCACCTCGATCAGATCCTTCACTGCCACCGGAATGCCGTGCAATGGCCCAAGCGGGCGGCCTGCTGCAATGTCATCGGTGGCCCGTTGCGCATCCGCGCGCGCAAGGTCCGCCATCGGATCGGCAAAAGCGTTCAGCGACGGTTCCAGGATCGCCAGCCGTTCCAGTGCAGCCTCGACGACGCCAACCGGTGTCAGCGTTCCGTTGCGGAATTGGGCAGACAGGGTTGTTACATCCGGGAAAGGTCCGGTCATCCAAGCGCTCCCATGCCGAGGCGTTCAAAAAGCCGGGCCCAGGCGATCTGGCCCAGACGAAAGCTGGAAAGCCGCATGAATTCGTTCGGCGCGTGGTAATCCTCGTCTGAGGTTGAGAAGGAAAAGAAGATCGTGCCGACCCCCAGATTGCGGCGGAACACGTCGCCGATCGGGATGGTGGCCCCCATCGCCACCCGTAAAGGGGCAGCACCCAGAACCTCGGTCAGAATTGCTTCGGCCACCTTCAGCGCGGGCATGTCAGGGTCCAGTGCGAAGGCGGCAGTGCCGGGGCCGTGGCGGTGGACGTCCAGAGCATAGCCGGTGGGCAGAACCGTCTGAAGGTGCCGGGTGATGGCATCAATCACCGCGTCGGGCTGCTGGCCTGCCACCAGACGGCAGGTGATCTTGGCGCTGCCGCTTTCGGGGATCACGGTTTTGCTGCCAACACCGGCGTATCCACCGCTGATTCCGTTGAACTCCAACGTCGGACGCAGCCATTGCCGGGTCAGCAGGTCAGCGCCGATGGGCAAAGGATAGGGGCGGGTGGCACCGATCTCGTCGAAATATGCACCCGCGTCAAAGTGCCAACCTGCGATAGCGGCAACGATGGCCGGGTCTGGCGGCAAGCTGCCATCGTGAAAACCCGGGACGATCACCGTTCCATCAGCATCGTGCAGGCGGGCGAGCATATGCGTCAGCGCTCGGATCGGGTTGGGGGCCGAACCACCATGACGGCCAGAGTGCAGGTCTTTGCCAGCACCGCGCACCGTCACCTCCAACGCCGCAAGACCCCGGCTGGCGACAGTGACCGAGGGCAGATCAGCCCGCCACATCGCACCATCGGCAGAAACGACCAGATCACACGACAAGCGGTCTTTGAGGCGCACAACAGTGGGTTCGAAATGCGGGCTGCCGGTTTCCTCCTCGCCCTCGATCAGGATTTTCAGGTTGATCGGCAGGCCACCGGTTACCTCGTGAAAGGCCTGTGCGACAAGGATCGGGATCAGCAGGGGTCCTTTGTCGTCGGACACACCGCGCGCATAAAGCCGGTCGTGGCGCAGGTCAGGCTGAAAGGGTGGCGTCGTCCATTTTTGCAGCGGATCAGGGGGTTGCACGTCGTAGTGGCCATAGACCAGTACGGTGGGCGCACCGGGTGTCGCGCACCATTCTGCCAGAACCGCAGGGTGACCACCTGTTTCGATCTGCTCGACATGCGGAAAACCGGCCTTGGTCAACCGGGCGGCCACAAAGGCAGCGGCATCGCGGATACCCTCCCTATAGGCCGGGTCCGTGCTGACGCTTGGAATGGCGCAAAAGGCGCGCAGGGTGTCCAGCGCCGCAGCCTCATGCCCGGCCAGCCACGCCTCAACGCTCATTTGCCGCCATCCACGCCCAGAACCTCGCCGGTGATCCAACCGGCTTGGGCAGAGGCAAAGAACATCACCGCATGGGCGATGTCGTCCGGCGACCCCAGACGCCGCAACGCAATCCCCTCGACCAGCGCCTCTTGCCGCGCCGTCCCCATCGCCTCCCATTGCCGTTCGGTCGAGGGGTTGGAGCGGACGAAACCCGGTGCCACGCAGTTGACCGTGATGCCCCAAGGCCCCAGTTCATGCGCCAACTGCCGCGTCAGACCGATCTGCCCGGCTTTGGCACTGGCATAGGCCTGAATGCCTGTCAGGCTGATCGTCCGCCCTGCCCCACTGGAGATGTTGACGATCCGCCCGGCCTTTTGCCGCTTCATGGCCGGGGCCACAGCCTGCGCCATGAAGAAGGTGCCCGACAGGTTGACGTCAAAGATCACCTGCCAGTCCTCGGCGCTGATCTGCTCGATCGGGCGCCCGGCCTGACCGCGTACGCCGCCCGCGTTGTTCACCAAAACGTCGATCCGACCCGTGGCGCTTAGAATTTCGCCAACCGCCGCCTGCACCGCTGCCCGGTCGCCCACATCCAGAACCACGATTTCGCACCCGGTCAACCGAGCCGTCTCTGCCAGCCCTTCGGCGTTCACGTCGCAGCCATAGACCTGGCCGCCGCGCGCCATGAAGGATTGCGCCATCGCGCGGCCAAAGCCGTGGCCCGCCCCGGTGACGATCACCACCTGCCCGTCAAACCCGATGTTCATGCAAGTCTCCGTCGTTTATGCTCGCCGCTGTCGTTGCTTTTAACGCCAGAGGATCCCGCAAGCCCCCATCGTTCATTGAAGGCCCGCGTCCGCCTGCGCCAGAAGGCCGAGGTTTTCCATCACCAACCCGCGCCGTCCCGCCTCGATCTCCTGAATGAGGTCGATCAGCCGTGCCGTCAGGGCCACGGGCACGCCGGCCACCTGCCCCGCCTGCACGATGGGACCAAGCTGGGCCAAAACTTCGGTCTGCCTTTTGCGGATGGCCAGATCGCGCCAGATACCCGAGTGCGACTTGGCGGACTTGCGGTTGTGCGCCACCATATCGGCAAAGGACTGGTCGATCAGGGCCTTTGGCGCGTCGGGCATGAAAGCTGCCGGGTCAAAGCCATCAAATCCTTCGGTGGTCACGTTCTGCGCGGCGGCCACCCGGCCAACCTCTTGCCCAAGCCGGGTCAGGACGCCGCGCACCGATGCAGTCTCCAATATATCCGCAATGCTGTCATTGGTCAGGGCGGTGCCGAACAGCAGCGCGCCATAGATCATCTTGCCCCACAAATAGCCCCAGATGTTCGCCGTCAGCTTTGCATCTGGATTGAAATCCTGCATCAAGAGGTGGAGGGCCCGGATACGCGCAGTGTCCGCCCCGTCAAGTTCGCCGATCACCGCAGCACCGTGACCGGAGTAATGCACCACCCCCGGTTCCAGATAATCGGCGCCGAAGTTGACAAAACAGCCGATGACGCGGCTTGCCCCAAGGATGCGCGACAGGGCAATCTCGTTCAGACCGTTCTGGGCAGAAACCACAACACCATCAGACGCCAGATGCGGGGCAAGGGCATTGGCCGCACTTTCGGTATGCAAGGCCTTGACGCAAAGAAAGATCAGATCGTGCTGACCCGTCGCATTCTCTGGCAGAAAGGCAGGGGCCCGGATCACGTCCTGAAAGATCGGGCCGTCGATCCGCAGGCCCGTCGCATTGATCGCAGCAACATGGTCCGGCACGTTATCGACAAAGGCAACCTCGTGTCCGGCGCGGGCAAAGGCAGCGCCAAGCGTGCCGCCAATAGCCCCGGCACCCCAGATCAGAACCTTGTGCTTCAAGACCACGGCCCCTCGATCAGCGCGCGGGTTTCGGCGACGGCCACATCCCAGATCGCCTGCATCTCGTCATCCGGGCGTTCGTAATAGCCGCCAAAATTGCCGTCGCCCAGAAAGGCGCGCAAGTCTGCCGGGTTCATCACACGCATACGTTCAAAGTCGATCATCGGCTTTTGCTGGGTTGGCAGGACCGCGCCCTGAAGCCGCGTCCAGGGAAAATTCTCCATCCAGCTGGCATGCGATGCCACCGGATCAATCGCGGTGACCTTGCCCATTGTGGCGGGCGCGCTCCACCAGTTGTGGAATTTGACGGCGCAGTCGGGATGATCGGCCACCCATTCAACCGCAAAACTGCCAGCGGGGCTGTTGCCACCGTGGCCGTTGACCAGCACAAAGCGGCGAAACCCCTGCATCCGCAGGCTGTCAAGGATGTCTTTGACAATGGCGACATAGGTTGCCACGCGGATACTGACCGATCCGGGATAGGCCAGAAAATAGGGCGTCACACCATAGGCCAACACCGGAAACACCGGCACGCCCAAAGGCTCCGCCGCATCAAGCGCCACCTTTTCGGCCAGGATCGAGTCCACCGACAGCGACAGGCCCGCGTGCTGTTCGGTGCTGCCCAAGGGGATCACCGCCAGATCGCTGGTCTTGAGGTAGGCTTCAACCTGACCCCAACTCATTTCGGATATTTTCACGAGGCTTCCTTTCTGCCGCGGGCCGCCGGCCCATTTGCTTGGGTGACGACCGGCATCACCAGACGTTCAATATCGCCGGGGTCGGGAATGTGGCGGTATTCGATGCGCATCGCGCCGGGCAAGGCCACATCCAGCGCGGCATCGGCCCCGGTCGAGAACAAGACCACGTCGCGGTCAGCCAACTGGCGCGTCAGACCCGGATCGTCCAGCGTCATAGCCACGATATCCTGCACATGGGCGGCAAAACGGCGGGCGCCAAGCGTCAGGACCGGCAAAAACCCCGCAAACCGCGAGACAACGGCCATGCGCGCCATCGGGTCAACCGAGGCCAGCGCCATCCGGGTATCCTATGACGGGATGAACCGGATCGCCACCAGACGCGCTGCCGGAATAAGCCCAGCCAGTTCCGCGCCAAGCGTCGCAAAGGTCAGCACAAGGTCGGCGGCTTCCACGTCCTGCCGCAAGGCGGGATCGGCGGTGATCTGTTCAACCGTTGTCGCCTGCACCCGCGCCAGATCGCCGATCTGTGCTGCTATGCTGGCGGCATAACGGTCTGTCGCTTCGGAAAACAGGCCGACCATGACAACGCGCTTGCGCGGGCCAAGGTGCTGCCGGGCGGCAATGCGGGTGGCCAACACGGTTGACAGGACCTCGGCTGAAAGTCCCAAGTTGAGGGCGGTATCAATCAAAGCATCCGCTCCGGCCTGAAGGTCGCGCAACACACCTTGAGCAGCCATTCGCGCAAGTGGTCCGTCGGCCACATAAGTCCTTGATCCGGCCCGCGTCTCTATCACGCCAGCCCCCTTCAATTCGGCATAGACCTTGCTGACGGTCATCTGCGCAATGCCTGCCATCCCGGCCAGATCGCGGACCGACGGCAACGAGGCGCCAACCTGAAGCGCCCCTGAAAACACAGCCTGCTCTAACGCATCCCTGACCTGCCGATGGATTGGCACGGCACTATCCCGGTCGATGTTGATTTTCACAGGCTCACCTGAACTGATCTATCATAATATAACACTTTACCACCCAGTTTTCGCAAGTTGCACGATTTTCAGGCCCGTTTCAACCGGTTTTCTGCTGATCTGTTCTGTTGACTCCTTACCTTCGACGTGGAGCGCTACACCCAATTATAACAGTCTATCCAACAGGAGATAACCCTTCATGAAAATCTTCTCTGTGTCCGCCGTGCTCGCGGCGCTTCTGGTCGGGACCAGCCCGATGGCCTATGCGGCCGATCGGGGCGGCGTGATGACCTGTGGCCGCTATGCCGACAGCCTGTTTCTGGACCCGGTCCTGAACGACGCCAACGTCGACATCTGGATCCTGTCGAACCTTTATGACACGCTTTTGCTGCCGACCGATGATGGTCAGGGCGTCAAGGCGGGCCTTGCCACCGAATGGAAGGTGGCCGATGACGGCATGTCGGTCACGCTGAAACTGCGCGACGGTATCAAGTTCTCGGACGGATCGCCGATCACCGCCGCCGATGTGGCATGGTCGCTGAAGCGTGCGGCCAAGCCTGACAACGGCATCTGGGGCTTTCTGGTCAGCGCCATCACCGATGTGGCGGCGACCGACGACGGGATGATCAAGATCACCCTGAACCGCCCCGACCCCAGCATCATTCCGGCATTGAGCGTGTTCAACACCGCCATCATGCCGCAAAAGCAGTTCGAAGCCGCGCCCGGGGCGACCGATGCCGACAAGGCCAAGGCCTTTGGCGAACATCCCGTAGGCTCTGGTCCGTTCATGCTGGCATCATGGGAGCGTGGGTCCGTGATGAAACTGGTCAAGAACCCCTATTATTGGGATATGGGCGATGACGGAAAACCGCTGCCCTATCTGGACGGCGTGACCTTTGAAGTCATTCCCGATGACGCGACCCGGATTCTGCGCCTGCAATCGGGCGAATTGGATGGGGCAGAGTTCATCCCCTATGCCCGTGTCGCCGAGCTTCAGAAGGCGGATGGGATCGACATGGAGCTCTACCCCTCGACCAAGATCGAATACATCACCCTGAACACCCGGCCGCAAATCTCCGGTGTGGACAATCCGCTGTCCAACCCCAAGGTGCGGCAGGCGCTGAACTATGCCACCAACAAGGATGCGATCATCAAGATCGTGACGATGGGCGTGGGATCGCCGATGAAATCCTTCATGTCCTCCGCCACCCCGCTGAATTCGGGCACCGGGCCACTTTACCCCTATGACCTCGCCAAAGCCAAGGCGCTGATGGCCGAGGCGGGCTTTGCCGATGGCTTTTCAACCTCAATGCTGGTTCTGGCCGGCAGTCAGGATGAAACCAGCATTGCCACAGCACTTCAGCAGATGTGGGCCGGCATCGGTGTGAAGCTGGAACTGAAGCAGGTCGACAATGCCTCGCGCACCGAACAGTACCGCGCGGGCACCTTTACGATGCGCGGCGGGGCCTGGACGGATGACATCGCGGACCCAAGCGAGATCACCTCGTATTTCGCCTATTCGCCCACCATCGAGTCGCAGCATTCGGGCTGGAAAAACGCCGAGGCCGACAAGCTGTTTGAAACCTCGCAGTCCGAACGTGATCCCGCCAAGCGCGCCGCAGAATACGCCCGCATTCAGGAGATTCACAACGCCGAGGGTCCGATGGTCTATCTGTACGAATCGCCCTACCCGGTTGCGTTGAGCAAGAAGGTCAAAGGCTTCATCCAGATCCCGCTCGGCAACAACATCTTCCGCGCGGCCTCTTTGACAAAGTAAGCTTTGGGGCAAAGCAAACTCGCGGGTAAAGTAAGCCATCTGGCAAGACAAGCTTACGGGGCGGGGGTGAACTTCGCTCCCGCCCCGCCTCGATCCCAAGGATGTCCCGCTCGAGTCCATGACCCTTTACGTTTTGCGCCGCCTGCTGCAACTGTTCCCGACACTGGCATTCATCCTGATTGTCGTTTTCATTCTGGTACGGCTGCTGCCGGGCGATCCGACCAGCGCCATTCTGGGCGACAGGGAGCTGGATGCCGACGTGGCGCGCATCAACCGCCAGCTTGGCCTTGACCGGTCACTGATCGTGCAGTTTGGCGCGTTCCTCGCGGCGGTGGCGACCGGCGATCTGGGCAATTCGATCACGCTGAAAGTCTCGGTCGCAGACCTGATCATTCAGCGCATGCCGGTCACCATCTTGCTTACGGTGATGTCGGCGGTGATAGCGCTCGCGCTGGCCGTACCTTTGGCCTTTGTCGCGGCCCTGCGGCGGGACAAAGCCAGCGATGCGGTGATCCGCGGCGCCTTTCAGGTTGGCCTGTCGATGCCGGTGTTTTATCTGGGCCTGATCCTGCTGACGGTGTTTGGCGCCAGGGTCGGCTGGTTTCCGGTTGGCGGCTATGGTGAGGGGTTTTTTGACCACCTCTATCATTTGTTCCTGCCCGCCCTGACCTTGGCGCTGAGCCTGGCCGCAATCTTGATGCGCAACCTGCGGTCAGCGATCATCGGGGTGGTGGATGCCGAATATGTGCAATTCGCCCGCGCCAAGGGCATCGCCCCGCGTCTGGTTCTGCTGCGCCACGTCTTGCGCAATGCGCTGATCTCCACCGTGGCGCTGTTTGGTTTGTCAATCGGTACGCTGCTGGGCGGGGCGGTCATCACCGAGACGGTCTTTGCCATCCCCGGAGCCGGGCGGCTGATGGTCGACAGCATCTACGGGCGTGACTATCCGGTCGTGCAGGGCATGACGATCGGGCTGGCGGTTCTGGTCTCGCTCACCTTCCTTGCAACCGATCTTTTTCAAGCCTGGCTTGACCCCAGAGTGGCGCAATGACGGCTTTGATGACGCGCGCCAGGGCGCTGCCGGGGCCGCTGCTGCTGGGCGGTGCGATTTTGGGCGTCAGTCTGGCTTTGGCCACGTTTCCCGGCCTTTTTGCCCCCTACGACCCGGTAGCCTTTGATTACAACGCATTGAGCGCTCCGCCCGACAGGACCCACCTTTTCGGGACCGACAATTTCGGCCGCGACGTGTTAAGCCGGGTGATCCATGCCTATACGATCGACATGCAGATCGCGTTCTTTTCCACCATCTTTTCGTTTGTGCTGGGCACCATCGTCGGCGCCTTTGTCGGCTATGCCGGCGGTCTTGCCGAGACTATCTTTGGCCGGATCGTCGATGCCGTGATCACCTTCCCCTTTCTGGTGCTGGTGATCGCCATCGTGTCGGTTCTGGGGCCGGGGCTGATCAACATGTACATCGCCGTGGGGGTTGTCGGCTGGGTGTTTTATGCCCGCATCATCGCGGCGGAAATCGTCGTGCAAAAGCGGCTGGACTATGCCGATGCGGGCCGCGCGATGGGCTACACCCCGCTCCGCGTGATCTTTCGCCACCTTTTGCCCAATGCCATCACTCCGGCCATCGTCTATCTGATGACCGACATGGCGCTGGCGATCCTTCTGGGGTCGAGCCTTGGCTACCTTGGGCTTGGCGCGCAGCCGCCGACCCCGGAATGGGGTGTGCAAATCGCTGAGGGCAAGAATTTCATGACAACCGCCTGGTGGATATCGGTGTTTCCCGGCATCGCCATCGTGGTGACCGGGCTTGGCTTCAGCCTTTTGGGTGACGGTCTGGCCGAAGTGATGAGGACCCGCAAATGACCGCTGCATTGGAGGTTCGCAACCTGACGACCACCTTTGCCACCGGCGCAGGCCGGGTCACCCCGGTCGACGACATCTCGTTCCGCGTCCTGCCGGGTGAGGTGATGGGGCTGGTCGGCGAATCCGGCTCTGGCAAAAGCGTCACCTTGCGGTCGATCCTGGGGCTTTTGCCGGGGAACGCCACATCACGGGGCGAGGTGATCTGGCACGGCCAAAATCTGCTGACCCTGCCGCCACGTGATCTGCGCGCCGTGCGCGGTGGGCAGATTTCGATGATCTTTCAGGAGCCGATGACGGCCTTGAACCCGGTCCTGCCGGTCAGCCTGCAAATTGATGAGAACCTGCACGCCCACACCGACCTGAATGCCGCCGCCCGCAAGTCGCGCGCGCGTGAATTGATGGATCTGGTCGGCATCCCCGACGCCGCCCGCCGCCTCGGCGAATATCCGCACCAGTTTTCCGGCGGGATGCGTCAGCGCGTGATGATCGCCATCGCCTTGGCCAGCAACCCGAAACTTCTGCTGGCGGATGAACCCACCACGGCACTGGATGTGACCATTCAGGACCAGATCCTGAAGCTGATCCTTGATCTGCGCGATGCTTTGGCGATGAGTGTGGTTCTGGTGACCCATGATCTGGGCGTCGTGGCCACCACCTGCGACCGGATGGCCGTGATGTATGCCGGGCGGATCGTAGAGACTGGACCCGTGGCCGAGGTTTTCGCCAGTCCGCAACATGCCTATACCCGGGGCTTGTTGGGGTCGGTGCCGCGGGCCGGAACCCAACGCAGCCCCCTGACATCCATCGAAGGCACGCCGCCAGGGCTTTTGGCACTGCCACAAGGCTGCGCTTTTCATCCGCGCTGCACCTTCACATCGGACCGCTGCCGCACCATGGCGCCGGTCATGGCACCAACCGGCCCCGATCGCGCGGTCGCCTGCTTTAACAGCGGCCAAGTCGTTGCCGCAGGTTCGGGGTTGCAGGCATGACCGACGCCGCCGGACCCTCGCAACCCGCAATCCCGCAAACCGCAATCTCCAGGACTGAAAAATTGCAGGCCGAAACCTCGCAGGCCGAAACCTCACGAGGCGAGAACTCCAACTCGGAAACCTCTGACGCGGAAGTGCTGCTGAGTGCTGAAAACATCAGCAAAATCTTCCCGTTTCCGCGCAGCCTGTCGCGCCTGATCGCGGGGCAGCCGCGTCTGGCGGTGAACGCGCTGAACGGGGTCAGCCTGCAAGTTCACCGGGGTGAAACGCTGGGCATTGTCGGCGAAAGCGGCTGCGGCAAATCCACCCTGGCGCGGTGCCTTGTGCGGCTGCACGACCTTACCGCCGGGCGTGTTGTGTTCAACGGCATTGACGTGGCCACCCTGACCGGCCCGGACCGCCGCGCTTTCAACCGCCGCGTCCAGATGATCTTTCAAGACCCTTACGGATCCTTGAATCCGCGCATGACCGTGCGCCAGATCCTGTCCGAGGCGCTTTCGGTCCATGCGATGCGCCCTGCCCCCGAACGCCCCGCCCGCATCGCCGAACTGCTGGCGCTGGTCCGGCTGTCACCTGATGCCGCTGACCGCTATCCGCACGAATTCTCTGGCGGTCAGCGTCAGCGCATCGGCATCGCACGCGCTTTGGCGGTGGAGCCCGAGGTGCTGGTGGCGGACGAGTTGGTCTCGGCCCTTGACGTCTCGGTGCAGGCGCAAGTGGTGAACCTGCTTTTGGAATTGCAAGACCGCTTGAAACTGACCGTCGTATTTGTGGCCCACGACCTGCGGCTGGTGCGCCATATCTCGCACCGGGTGGCGGTGATGTATCTTGGCAAGGTGGTGGAGATTGCCCCGACCGAGGCGCTGTTCACCGCCCCGCGCCACCCCTACACTCGCGCCCTACTGCAAGCAGCGCCCGAGATTGACCCGGCCCGCCGCACCCGCAGCGTGGCGGCAAAGGGAGAGTTGCCCAGCCCGATCAATCCGCCCAAAGGGTGTCTTTTCAGCACTCGGTGCGCGCTGGCCCATGACCGCTGCCGCACCGAACGTCCGGTTCTGACCGGTCGCGGGCCGGGACATATGGCGGCTTGTCACCTGACCGACTTTGGCCGTCCTGCACCCATCGAAAGCCCCCCATGACCTATAAAGCCTTCCGCACTACCATGGCAAAGGTCAACGACCTTTTGTGCACCGTCAACCTGATGTCCTGGGACGCGCGCACCGTCATGCCGCCCGGCGGTGTGGCCGCGCGCGGGTTGCAGATGGCCACGGTGACCAGCCTCGCGCGCGATATCGCGACCGGTGCGGCTATGGCCCGCGCTTTGGACAGTGCCCGGGCCGAACTTGCCACCACCCCCAACGATCCGCGCCATGTGGAATTGGCGCAGGCTGCGGCGGGGATTGCCACGCTGGCGCGGATTCCAGCGGCTTTGATCCGTGAGATTGCCGAACTCAAGACCACGGCGCACGCGGCCTGGGTCACGGCGCGGCAGTCCAACGACTTTGCCACCTATGCCCCGCTTCTGACCCGGATGCTGGCGATGCAGCGCGAGGTGTCGGATGCCATCGGGGGCGGCGCGCATCCCTATGACCCGCTGGTCGGAGCCTTTGAACCCGGCATGACCCTTGCCTCCCTGCGCCCGATCTATGCAAGGTTGAAAGACGCCCTGATCCCGCTGATCGCCAAAGCCACCGCCGCCCCGCCGCCCCGAACCGACTTTCTGGCCCGCAGCTATGCGATCCCGGCACAGAAGGCCTTTGCGTTAAGCATCGCCGAACGCATGGGTTATGATTTGTCGCGCGGGCGGATGGACGACACCGTGCACCCCTTCGAGATCTCGTTCACCCGCAACGATGTGCGCATCACCAGCCGGTTCCGCGAGACCTGGCTGCCCGGCGGCATGTTCGCTTTGTGGCACGAGGCCGGGCATGGCATGTATGAGCAAGGCGTGTCGCCTGACCACAACCGCAGCATCTTTACCACCGATCTGGTCAACCTTTATGCCGTGGGCGGCGCCAGTTTCGGCATGCACGAAAGCCAGTCGCGTTTGTGGGAAAACCGGGTGGGTCGGGCGCGTGGCTTCTGGAATGTGCATTTCCCCGAATTGCAAAGTCATTTCCCGGATCAGTTGTCGGATGTCACCGCGTCCGAATTCTGGCGCTCGGTCAATCAGGTCCGCCCCAGCCTGATCCGGGTCGAGGCGGACGAGTTGACCTATGACCTGCACATCATCCTGCGGTCCGAGATTGAGGCTGACCTGATGGCTGGCACCCTTCAGGTGGCCGATCTGCCCGCAGTCTGGGCGGAACGGATGCAAGAGTATCTGGGGCTGGCTGTGCCCGATGACACGCGCGGCGTGTTGCAGGATGTGCATTGGTCGCAAGGCTACGTCGGATCGTTCCCGACCTATACGCTGGGAAACATCATAGCCTCGCAAGTCTTTGCCAAGGCCATGACCCTGCCCGATATCGCCCTCGGTCTGACCCAAGGCTACTATGTCCCGCTGAAGGATTGGCTGACCCACCAGATTTATCAGCACCGCCGCAGCTTTACTCCGGCAGAGACGTTGCAACGGGTGACCGGAAGCGCCCTTGACCCCGCGCCCTATCTGGCTGATCTGGCGGCCAAGGTTGATGCGGTACTGGCGTGACGGCGCAGCTATGTCGCAAAGAGCGGGATTTGCTCGTCGAATGACACGGCGATACAGGTGCGGGTTGCGGCTGCAATTCAACGGGAAGATATGGGGCCGGCGGTTGGATTTTGGCTTTGACCGAGTAAGCCCATTGATCGGAGCAGAGAATGGCGAGCGGTGCGGCAGGCTATATCAAGGGGCGACCCGTCAGTCTGGCGGTGCTGGATTACGGGCTGTTTCAGGTTTATGCCAACGGGCGGATCATCGGTATCGTCGGTTTTCTGATCCGCACCGATCAGGGGGAATCAATTCTGATCGACACCGGGTTTCCGGCGAAATATGCGCAAGACGTGGCCCGGGCCAGTGCCGAAGATGGCTTGGGCAGTTTTGGTCAGGTCCTGCACCTGACGACGCAGAACCTGCCCGATGCGCAACTGGCTTTGCTGGGTCTGACGCCCAGCGATATTGATCTGCTGGTCCTGACCCACAGCCATATCGACCACGTTGGCGGCATTGCGAACTTTCCGAACGCGCCGATCCTGCTTTCCACAGCCGAACACCAGCTTCCGGCCCCGCTTTACTTTGGCAAAACACGACCGATGACGTGGCCGGACCGCAGCTACATTCCGGTGGACGGTGATTGCGCGCTTGGCCCCGGCTTGCGACTGCTGACGGCACCGGGGCACGTGGCGGGACAACTTGCGCTTTGGCTGGACCTGCCCGTCACCGGTCCGGTCCTGCTGGTCTCGGACGCCATCTCGCGCCCCGCAGAAATAGCCGAGAGGTTTGACACTGCGGACGACCCGCAAGCGGCCATTGAAAGTGCTGACAGGTTGATGTCGCTTGCCGCTGAAACCGCAGCGTTGGTGATTTATGGCCATTGTCCGGCACAATGGCCCGGCCTGAGGAAGGCACCTGATCTTTACCTTTGACCGCAGGCTTTCAGCCTACATCGCGCCCATGAAATTGATGAAGCGGCACCTTATCTGGCTTTGTCGCAGACCATACGCAACGCGCCTCACCGAAAGCGACGATTCCACTTTAGCGCGGCATCCCGGTCCGCCAGCCCAACACTTCCGTCGTGATACTCTAAACATTTGCCGCAGGGTCACGCTTCCGAAAGAACCTTCTTGACCGCCACTTCGATAGACCCGCCCAATGGCTCGTCGCCAGAACGCCAGATGCCCACGACCCGGCCCTTGCGGTCAAACAGCACCTTGTTGAAGTTCCATCGCGGCGCAAATCCCGCCGTCTCGTGCAACCATTTGTACAACGGATGCGCATTCGGCCCCACCACGTTTGAAATCGTGGCCATCGGCAAAGTGATGCCGTAGTTCAGCTCACAAAAGGTCTTTACCGCCGTGTTGCCGTCTTTCTCTTGGTGAAAGTCATCGGAGGGCACGCCAAACACCACCAGCCCCTGATCCTTGTAGGTGTCATAAAGCTTTTGCATCGCAGAATACTGATAGGTGTAACCACACAGCGACGCGGTGTTGATCAAAAGGATAGGCTTGCCAGCGAAGTCTTTGGAGTCATACGTACCGCCGTAGAGCGACTCAAAGCTCCAATGCGGAAAGGGCTGATCGGTCAGGGCAGCGGCTTGCGCCACCAAAGGCGCGCCGGTTGCTGCGGCAAGCGCAAGAAAGCCTATGCCGCCAAGAAATTCTCTGCGCTGTGTCATCTTGTCTGTATCCTTGATCAACCTGCCGTTGGAAGGGATGTGGCGCAAATTGCAGATATTCCAAGTGGTGCTTTTGGAATGGGGCCGGGTCGGGCGGAATTCAGCTTTTGATGCGCGCACTGCAGATAAAAGCGGCGCAACCCTGTTACGGCGACCTGCAACACGCTGAACCGGCTTTCCTGCACCACGACGCTCAACCCGTGCCGCGCAGAATGATCCGCAGCCTCAGTCGGCACGTAAAAAACAAGATGCCGCGATGCAAATGCGGTCAACAGAGCTGGACGTGATGATTTGAGCCGGTCCTCAAGACGAAATCTTAGCAGGTTTGTGGCGCGGCATATGTCTTTGCCGCATCCGTTGGGGTCGGTCAGAGCCAAAGCCCAGCGGACGCTGACCCAAAGGGCGGCTGCCTGATGCACTATCCTCGGATCAGCGCCTATGCGGTGATGTTGGCCGCAACCGGAATTCCGCTTTACATCCACGTGCCGCAGTTTGCGTCGACCCATCTTGGCATCGGTCTGGGCAGTATTGGCATCATTTTGCTGGTGATCCGGCTGGTCGATCTGGTGCAGGATCCGCTGATTGGCTGGGCTATCGACCGCTGGCCGGGCGCGCAGATGGGTTTTGCCATGGCTGCCGCAGCGGGATTGGCGCTTGGCTTTCCCTTGCTGTTTTCGCTGACACCCGGGCCACATGTCACGGCCCAACTGGCCGCCATCCTTGTGCTGCTGTTTGCCGCTTACAGCCTTGGGTCGATCCTGCTTTATGGCCGCAGTGCGACGCTCGCCGAACGGCCAGAGCCTGCGGCGCTGATGACCCTTGCCGCCTGGCGCGAGGGCGGGATGCTGGCCGGCGTGATCCTTGCAGCCCTGGCCCCAGCCGTGTTTGCCGGTCTGGGGGCCAGCGCGCAAGGCTATCCGGCGTTCGGGGTGTTTCTGGGCGTGGTGGCGATTGCCGCAGCCGTTCTGTCGTTTCCCATCTGGCGACGTCCGGCCATCCTTGGCCAATCCTTGTCGCTGGCCGGTCTGGGCAAGGCGGGGGCGCTGCGACTTCTGGCATTGGCGCTGGTCAACAGCCTGCCTGTCGCCATCACCTCCACCTTGTTCCTGTTCTTTGTCGAGGATCGCCTGCACTTGCCGGGCTGGGCCGGGCCGCTGTTGACGCTGTTCTTTCTGAGTGCGGGGTTAAGCGTGCCGCTCTGGACCCGCCTGAGCCAGCGGATCGGGGCGAGGGCGACCCTGCTGATTTCGATGCCGATGGCGATTGCGGGCTTTGCCGGATCGGCGTTTCTGGCGTCCGGCGATCTGGTGGGGTTTGCGGTGATCTGTGTGGCGGCGGGGGCAGCGCTTGGGTCGGACACGGTGCTGCTGCCAGCCATGTTTTCGGTGGCGCTGACGCGGGCCGGGCTGAAGGCCTCGCTTGCCTTCGGGATTTGGGCGTTTGCCGGTAAGCTGGGGCTGGCGCTGGCGGCTTTTGTCGTCATGCCGTTGTTGCAGTGGAAGGGTTACGTGCCAGGTCAGGTGAACAGTGTTGAGGCGTTAAGCACCCTGAACATCGCTTATGCCGTGATCCCGTGCGTGTTGAAACTGGGTTCATTGGTGCTGGTGATGACCTTGCCGAGCAAAGAGCGAACCGCCTGAAACCGCGCTCAGGCCCGTGCCCCACGGCATTTTTCAGAGCAATATCTGACCTCGTCCCACACCTTTTTCCACTTCTTGCGCCAGGTGAAAGGCCGTCCGCAGGTGGCGCAGATCTTTTGCGGCAGGTCGGATTTCTTGATCATCTTTGCCATTTTGGCCCCCTTGGCGATCAGAGTTTGAATTCCAGTTGCGCGGGTGAGGTGGCCTTG
>JBBRLL010000055.1:0-24416 GCA_038231395.1 Rhodobacterales bacterium | reverse complement strand
TGCGCCAAAACCTTCAGCGCCGTCTTCTGCTCGTCGGTCGCCGTCACACGAGATTTTCCAGCCATGTCGAGCCTCCACCAACCTAAGCGAAAACTGAATCACAGATGCAATTCGTTGACCAGCCCAAGCCAACCTGCTTAGCTTACTTCTTTCCAGACCGGGCTACCCCGGAACTGCAGCGGCTCCATGCGGAGCTTGGGTCCCGGCGTTCCGTTCGCGAAGCCGCACGGCTGATGAAGAGCTTCTTGCCCTGCCACCCGCCCCATCACACCACGGTGCGCAACCGGTTGGGTAGAGTTGCCACGGCGCTCGAGAAAAGTCGAAGGGCATCAGGCGATGCCGTTGAAGCACAGCCCAAAGGTGGTTTGACGGTTTTTCTGGACGGCGCGCATATCCGCTGTCGACCGGAGTATCAGCAGCGAGATCTGGATCTTGTGGTCTGTAAGATTTAAAGACGCTATATGTGCCGACCATTTGGCCTGGTCGCCAATGCGACCGCATCACCAGGCAGCCGAATGCGAGAAGAGTTGTCAGGCTTTGGATGGAAGCCAGGCCGTATGTTGACGGTGATCTCGGATGGCGAGCTTGCTCTCCCGAACCTCATTCGAAATGCGATGGGTGGCGACGGCCGAGTGAAGCATATCCTCGACTGGTGGCACATCTCCATGCGCGTGCAGCATGTCGAGGCCGCCGTTCAAGGGCTCGTCCAGGCACCAGGTTTTGTCGGCAAACCAGTGCTGCTCCAGCATCCCGCGAAAAGCCTACGATGGTGGCTGTGCCACGGCCGACCACGGGTTGCGGAAACTTTTCTGAAGGGGCTCATGCACGACTGCACCCGCCTTGCGGAAGAACCTTCGGCTGTCCGCACCGCGGCCGCGCGCGTGCGGGCTCGCTGCGAGACCCTGTACACCTATCTTGCGAACGACATGGAATCCCTTGTCGACTATGGCCGCCGCTATCGGAGTGGGCTGCCGATCTCATCATCTCGTGCGATAGGTTCGGTCGATGACATCGCCAATGCACGGATGGGAAAGCGCAGAAGGATGCGGTGGTCGCCAAAAGGCGCTCACAGAGTTGCCGTCACTCGGGCTACCGTCCTCGACGGTCGCCTGACGGTCACAAACAGCAGATGCGCGGCATGACCCCCATGTTTTGTCCACTCGCTCCCATCCTCGAGGCGCAGCCTGAACCCCTCTGGGCAGCTGACCCGGTACGGTTGCGATAAGCCATCAAGCTGGTGAGTGCGTTTCTCCCCATTGTCGAAGGTTGTTTCGACCAAAATCCGAACGTCCATGGCAGCCCCCTTCGCAAAGAGCTTACCTTAGCATAGGTGACGGGAACGACGACGACCCCCATGTTTCGTCCGCTCCCATCGCTAAGACGATCATCAAAAGCCGGATCCCATGCCAGCCTCACCCCTACTGAAAGACACGGTTGCTAGGTACGAGATTTTTCAAACGTCGCCCATGCCGCCTCGAAAGCCGCGAAGTCAAAGCCGGGTTGCCGGGCGGGCGCGAGGACGAGCTGCTCCGTCGCTTGCAGTTTCTGGATGGCGGCGGCGAGGCTTGGGATGATCGCGGGCGGCACCACGACGGCGCCGTGGCGATCCGCGTGGATAAGGTCGCCTTGCGCCACCTCCAGTCCCATGATGCGGACGGGTTGGCCGAGGCTGCGGACATGAGCGAAGCCATGGCTGGGGCCGATGGAACCCGCGATGACCGGGAATCCAGCGGGGAGGTCGCCAAGGTCGCGCATCACGCCGTTCGTCAAGGCACCAGAGATGCCGAAAGCCTTGTGGACGGTGGTGTTGATCTCACCCCAAAAGGCGCCGATGCAGTTAGGGTAATCCATATCCTCGACCACCGCGACCGAGGGTTTTGGGCCGTCATGCATCGCCTTGTAATAGGCAATGCGGCGGGCGCGGATGATGTCGGCGGGTTCGGTCGGCGGTGCGAGAGCGGCGATTTGGGCGGTGATGGCGTAGCCGACGACCGGGGGTTCCAAAGGGGTAGAGCACTGCATGGTGCCGCGGGTGAACCCGGCAAAGCCGCGCTTGCGTTGCACGACTTCGATGGCGTTACAGACGGTGGGGGTATCGACGCGGCGCAGCAGCGTCAGCAGGGCGTGATCCATCAGTCCTCCAGCCAGCGGGACAGGGCCGCCAGGGTTTGGGTTGGGTTTTCAAGCGGCGGCAAGTGGGCGGCATCTTCAATGATGACCAGTCGCGACTGTGGCATCAGCGTGTGCATCAGGTCATGGCGCGGGCGCGGGCAGAGGCAATCCTGTGCCCCCATCAGGACCAGTGCCGGGCCGTGGAACGCAGCCAGGGTGGCGGTCTGGTCGGTGCGGGTGGCGAGGGCGCGGGATTCGCGGATGAAGATATCGGGGCCGAGGGTCAGGGCCATGTCCATGCACAGGTCAAGTATGTCGGCCTTGTGGGGGCCGTCGCACAGGTAGTTCGGCTTCATTTCATCGCGCATCACTGCGGCCAGACCGCCCGCGTTGACCTTGGCGATCTGGGGATGCGACGGGCTTGGGTATCGGGCGTTTCAGCCAGCGGGTTGGTGTCCAGGAGGGCGAGGCGTTCGACGCGAGTCGGGGCTTGGCGCAGGATTTCCATGGCGACGATGCCCCCCATCGACAGACCGGCGAGCGCGAATTGGGGGGGGCGTCGTGCAGGATTTTGGCAGCGAGGCTGGCCATGGTGTCGGATTGGGTCGGCAGGACGTGGATGATTTCGGGACCAAGCGAGCCGACATCGCTCCACATCCGCGCGTCACACATCATGCCGGGGATCAGCAGAAGCGGGGTCATTTTGCCCGCCGCGCGCCTTCTTTCAGCGCCGCGAGTTTGGCCCAGGCTATTTCGGGGTCAACGGCGCCAAATCCGGCAAAGGTGCCAAAGCCGCAGTCTGATCCGGCGATGACCCGGTCCCGCCCACATATGGACGTAAACCGTTCCAGCCGTTGCGCCACAAGATCCGGGTGTTCGACAAAGTTGGTGGTGGTGTCCACGGCACCGGGCACCAATATCTTGTCATCGGGAATTTCACGGGCTCGGTCTCGGAACACTGTCCACTCATGGCCATGGCGCGGATTGGCGGTTTCAAACAGGATATAGCGCGCGGGGACCGACATCAGCAGGGGGAAGCCCTTGGCCATGTCGATATCGCAGACATGCGGGCCTTCGTAATTGCCCCAGCAGATATGCAGGCGGATGCGGTCTTGTGGCAGGCCTTGCAGGGCGTGGTGCAGGGCTTCGACATGCAGGGCCGCAACCTTGAGGAATTCGTCGTCGGACAGATGGGTGAACAGCATATGGCGCGACAGGGCGAGGTCGGGGCAGTCGAGTTGCACGTCAAGCCCGGCATCAAGGATGGTGCGGTATTCGTCGCGCATCGCGTCGGCGAGGGCTGCCAGATAGGCCTCGGGGGTTGCATAATGCGCGTTCTGCAGGAAGAGTGAGATCACACCGGGCGAGGCGGCATTCATGAAACCACGTTCCACTCCATGCGCCTGCATCGCGGTTTTGAGGGCTGCGATGTCCTTTTGCAACTCGCCCTGCCCTTTGGAGCGCACCTCACCCACGCACTGCGGGCGCGCATACTGCGGCGTGCCGCCTTGTTGGGCGAGACGGGTCAGGTAGGTCGGGAACAGCTTCAGATCGGCGGGGGCATTGCGCGGACTGTCGCCGTCAAAGCCGGTATAGCGGTCTTTGACATAAGTCGCATAGCTGATCTTTGACGTCTCGCCATCCGAAACGATGTCGATGCCCGCTGCCTTTTGGCGACCGACAAGGTCCATCACGGCGGCCGCCATGCAGGTGTCAAAGGCGGTCTGGTCATAGACCTCGCCGCGCTCGCGCGCGAACAGATGATCGACCACGGCTTGCGAACGCGGGAGGGAGCCGACATGGGTGGCGAGGAGCGACATTTCAAAACCTTTCTCTGAGGGTGGCGGGGTGAACCCCGCCGAGGCGGCAGTTCACCGCATCATCACAACAAACGGCCGGTCAGGCCTGCCGGGTCATCGGTGTTGCGGATGCGGTAGAGGCTGGCTTCGCCGGTCATCGAGGGTGCCAGAGAGTGCGACAAGCCGGGAGGGATTGCGGCCGTATCGCCGGGATTAAGCGCCGTGGTGCCGCCATCCCAAGTCAGCCGCCAATGGCCGCGCATCGGCATCAGAACCTCATGCTTTTCAATCGCATAGGCTGTGTCTGGGATCGAGTTGCGCGACAGAAACTCGACCTCAAACCCCGGGCGGTCCCGCAGTTTGGCGTTTTCGCCGATGACTTTGGCGGGTTGGTGGTCGGACAGGGACATCAGGTCTTGGTAGCGGGCGACCGAGAACGGGACCACATCGGCGGTGGTGGGTTCGGGGAAGGCTTTTAACTCATCATCCGTCAGCAGGGGCATCGGGGGCACGCCTGAGGGCAGGAACTGGTCGCGCTTGCTGTCATAGAGTTTGCCGTTTTTGCCAAGCACCAGACCGTAGTCCCTGGCCTCGGTGATCACTTGGGGCGCCCAGATCACGCCGCCGCCCGCGTCGTCGCCGCCGAGGATGGCCATGATCATCCCGTAATCCGTGCCGACATTTTCAAAGGCGCGAAAAATGCCGGTCGGGATGTTGAAGATATCGCCTTCTTCTGCGATGAACTAACCCGCCGTGCCGTAGCGGCCCCAGAAAAACCGCCAACGGCCTTTCAGGACAAAGAACACTTCGGCGGTGCGGTGGCTGTGCAACGAGTTGCGGCAGCCGGGCGGCTGGCCAGCGGCCCCTATGTTGAAGCCCGGAGTGTCGACGATATGGACGTGCTGATCCGGGCTTTCACTGACCCCGCCGCCAATGATCGTGAAGTTTTCCTTGCGGTTTGATCCGGGGGTATGGGCGTCGATAGCCGCCTGCGCACCGTCATGTGATGAGGTGAGTGGCAGGGAAGGAAACTCTGCATCAGCCGCGCGGATTCGCGAAAGGAATGCCGGGACCCAAGCTCGGCATGGAGGCGCTGCAGCGCCGGGGTGGCCCGGTCTGGACAGAAATAGGCCAGCGGAGAAAGAGGCCCGCCGGGAATCGCCACAGACCTCGCATCGCAGGAACATCGGCGCTAACGCGCGGCTTTGACCCGAACCCGCCCAAAGAGCGCGTCAAGAACGCGCGTGCGATTGTCATGGATGGCGCGAACCGACGCGCAAGTCAGGCAGACGCGGCTCTCTCGCGTAATCTCCTCGACCTGGTCGCTAAGGATTGCCCTCTGAATTTGCCCGACGATCCTCTTCCCATCCTGAAGGCGCAGACCGAACCCGTCTGGGCAGGTGACCCCATATGGTCGAGATATGCCATCAAGCTGGTGAGTGCGCTTCTCCCCATTGTCAAAGGTCGTTTCGACCAAAATCCGAACATCCATGGCAGAACCCCTCGCAAAAAGGATACCTTAGCACGGGCCAGACCACTGCCGACGACCCCCATGTTTTGCCCACTCCCTTAGGAAATAGGCAGAATCCAGTCAGTGGGTTGCGCGACCTTCAAGAGGCCACTCGCGGGCGAGCCGCAGGTAATATGGGCATGCGAAAATCCGAATAGAACCCCGCCCTCAGATCCGGTAAGGGTGGCCTCGATCCATTTGGAACCAATATCGGCGGCGTGGGCTTGTCAGATTTGAGCCTTCAAGTTCAACATATTGCAAAACAGGTGTGTCAAGGTTTGGTCACGCCGCAGCATTGGACAAGGTAAAATCCCAATCACACAGCCAGAAGGGATTGGTGACGCCGAGGGCGCGGGCCTGATCCGCATCGTCGATCTTACGGAAGTTACCGATCAGCGATTGCTTGACGCCAAACACCGCGTCCAGTTCCAGATAGGGTCAATCGGGTGGGAAGACATGGGTGATGACCTCCTCGTAGCCCGGGGCCTTGACCTTGAAATGGATATGCGCGGCGCGGTTCGGGCCACGTCCCATGGCGCCCAGAAGCTGTCCCACCGGGCCATCGTCAGGAATGGGATAAAAGCGCGGCTTGACGCTGCGGAACCAGTAGCCGCCCTGTGCATCTGCGGTGAAGATGCCGCGCAGGTTCATGTCGGGCTGAATGCCTTGTTGTTGGACATCATAAAAGCCGTCTTCGTTGGTCTGCCAGGCATCAATCGTGGCCCCGGGAATGGCCGCACCCGCGGTAACCAGCACCCGCCCCCGCATCACCAAAGCCTCGCCTTTGCCATCCAGACAGATTGTGTCGCCAAGGCTGCGGTGCGGCGGGTTCTCGACATAGAATGGCCCAAGGATGGTATGCTCGGTAGCGCCGTCACCATGCCCATGGTTGATCGTGTCAACCAGCATGCTGACGCCAAGGATATCGGACAAAAGGATGAACTCCTGCCGCCAGTCGGTGCTTTTGTGCCCGGTTGCGGTCAGGAACTGGATTGCGGTCAGCCACTCTTCATGGCTGGGCCGAACCTCTTTGGTAAAAGCGTGCAGATGGCGGATCGCCGATTGCATGACCTGCGCCATCCGGGGGTCGGTTTGCGGCCCCATTCGGGCAATCACCACGTCAGCCGAAGTTTCTTCTTCGAAATAAGGGTATTTTGTCCAGCCACGTTTCAGATTGGTCATATCATTTCCCCAGCATGGTGGTCAGCACGCGGGCAAGGTCGGCCTCGGGCGCGGTGGATGGCCCGTGGCTGCGCCAAGCGACATGATGGTTGGGGCGCACCAGCAGGGCCCCCGCATCGGTGATTTCGCGCTGATGATGCCAGCCACCTCCGTGATCCTCGTAATCGGCGCGGGGTCCGATGGTGACGGTGCGGACGGGCAGGCCAAGGCGTGCGGCGCAGGCTTTTGCGGCGGCAATCCAGCCCTCTCCGCCAATGCCAGTGATCAGGGTGAACTGGCCCCTCCCGGTTAGGTCAAGCGTGGAATGTTTTCCTCCTGCCCGGTCATAGACCCAAGCATGTGGCAGGCGCGCGCCGGGCCATGTGGTGGGCTGATAGTGCAGCGCCATATCGGCATTGGGCGCGGGTTCGCGCTGCCCATCTGTGACCACGGCACCCGAGGCATAGCGTTGGTTCATCTCGACGCCGTGGCAGTCGAATTCATAGACCTTGAAGTCGATGGCGCGGCGCAAAGCCTCGCGCTGCGCCTCACCTTCGGGCGTGGGGTTGCAGCGCGCAGCCATGGTCGCTTCGATCCGGTCATGATCCACCCCGCCGTCCATGCCAAGTGCCTGAAAGATCGGGCCGAACTCGCCGATCGACTGGTTGGCACGGGTGACGATCTGGCGGGCAATCGGGGCGCGCTCTGCGGAATAGCTTTGGAGCAGCGCAGGTGTCGCCTGTCCCTTGATCACCGCAGCCAGCTTCCACGACAGATTGAACGCATCCTGAATCGACGTGTTCGACCCCAGCCCGTTCGACGGCGGATGCCGGTGCGCGGCGTCGCCCATGATGAACACGCGGTCTTTTTGCATATGGGTAGCAAAGCAGTTGTTTACCGTCCAGGTGTTGGCGCTGATCAGGTCAATCTCCAGATCTGGCACGCCGACCAACTGCCGGGCCACTTGCGTGGCAAGGGCTGCGTCCACCACCGGGGGGGCCTCGTTGATGTCATAGCCCCAGACGATCAGCCATTCGTTCCACGGCCGCACCATCCGCACCAGCCCCATGCCGATACCGCCCACATTGGCACCGGGCTGCATCACCCAATAAAGCACCGAAGGCCGGTGCGCGACATAGCGCGACAGATCGGCGCGGAACAGGATGTTCATGCTGCCGCCGACGCCCATCTTGCCCTCGAACGGCAGGCCCGCATGTTCGGCCACCAGGCTGTTGCCGCCATCGGCTCCGACCAGATACTTTGATCGGATTGTCACATCGCGCCCGGTCAGGCGATCGCGGCAGGTGGTGGTCACACCATCCGCATCCTGCACATGGGACAGGTATTCCGTACTCATGCGGGATTGCGCACCGCGCTTGCAAGCGGTCTTGAACAGGATCGGCTCCATGAACGTCTGCGGCAGATCATTCATCTGGCAGGGCGAGGACATCAGGTGTTCGGCCTGCGAAAAAGGTGCCGTGCCCCAGCTTTGCATCCGGCCCAACTCTTCACCCGCCAGGCTGACGCAAAATACGTTGTTGCCCATCAAATCTTGCGGGGCGGCGTGCAACATCGCCTCTGCCTCGACCTCTGGCCCCAGATCGCGCAGAACCTCCATCGTGCGTTGGTTGGTGATATGGGCGCGCGGTGTGTTGGCCAGCCAGCGGTAACGGTTGACCACCATCACCTCGATCCCTTGCGAGGCCAGAAGGGCGGCGGTTGACGACCCGGCAGGGCCAGTGCCGATGACAAGAACGTCGGTGGTGATGTCAGCCGTCATAGGGAATTGTCCTTTTGCAAAAAGAAGCGGCAACCGGCTTCAAACGCGTTGCGGCATAGACATCAGGCCGGAATCCAGCCGTAGCGTGTCGAGTCCTGACCCGCGTAGTCAGGGTCAAGATAGATGAAAAGCCGGGTGATCTTGCCATCCTTCACCTCAAAGCAATCGCAAAACCGACCCGCGCCCCACTTCGGCTGGTTAGCCACCCAAGGGCCGTCACGGTGTTCGCCCGAACTCGTGCCCTCGACAGAAAAGCGGTCGCCGCCCGACATATACCAAGTAAAGCCATCGTAGTCGTGCTTGATGGATTTCAGGGTGCCCCCCACATCGGTGAACATCTGCACGATCTCATCCTTGCCGCGCGCCACACCCCATTTGGGGAAATAGACCTCGGCATCGTCGGAAAAGTGGTCAAACAGGCCAAGCCCGGTGGTGGGCGACACGCCGCCCGCATCTAGGGATTTGAGATAGCTTTCAGCAATAGCCTTGCGCGCATCGTCGTCCATCGTCTACGCGGGGGCCGTGCTGGCCACGCGGGATGCGGCAACAGCACCGGCCGCGCTGATTGTGGCATCGCGGCGCGAGATGGGAGCAGAATCATCGGTCATGGTCTGTCCTTTTCAAATTGCAGTTGGGTTGGGTTCGGATCGACAATCCGATCAATCGCAAGGCGGCGTTGAACGGGAAAAAGGGCAAGGCCGGTGCGGTCGGCAATCAGGCCCCAAAGACCCCTCGGGGCGAACAGCATGATGACAATTGCCAGCAACCCAAGCGCCAGCAGGTACCACGACCCGTAATCGGCAAAGGCGGTTTGCAAGCCCCAAAAGACCAGCACCCCAAGGATCGGGCCTTCCAGCCGGCCAATGCCGCCAATTACGACGATAAAGATCACGTACGCGGTCCAGTTCGTCACACTGAACGCGGCATCGGGCGATATGCGGGCAGTCTGCATGAAGATTAGCGCGCCCACGATGCCCGTCATCGCAGCGGCGGCCAGAAACACTGCCCATTTCACCCGCGCGGCATCCACCCCGATGGACCCCGCCGCCATGTCATTGTCACGCACCGCCGCCAGCGCCAGCCCCGTGCGCGAGCGCAAAAGCGCATATATCGCGGCCATGGTGCCGACCGCCAGCGCCAGCGCCAGCCAATAGGCCAGCACATCGCGCGCGGCCGCCTCTCGCAACCCGAACAGCGCCTGCACCCACGGCACACCCATGATATCCGCCGTCGCCTCACGCGGTAGACTGGTGCCGGTGCCGCCACCAAGGGTTTTCCACTGCGCGACGAGCAAACGGGTGACCTCGGCAATCACCCAAGTGCCGATGGCGAAGTATGCACCCTGCAAGCGGAACGCAAAGAACGCCATCGGAATGGCCAGCACCAATGCCGCCAGCCCGCCCAGCAAAATCGCAGGCACAGGGTCCCAGCCCCACAGGATCACAGCCGCAAACATCGCATAGGCACCGATGCCGACAAAGGCCTGCTGGCCCACCGATACCATCCCGCCATAGCCCGCAATCAAGTTCCATAACTGTGCCAGCGTCAGCATGGTCAGGATGAAAAACAGATCCTGTATCATGCTGCGCGAGGCAAAAGCGGGCAGGATCAGGCCCAGAAGCACCAGTCCAATCGCCACAATTCCGGCGATTGTGCTGGCACGGGTGCGGGTGGTGACGATGGCTTTCATCGCGCGCCCCTCAGTCCACAGCCCGGGGGAACAGACCCCGGGGCCGCAGGATCAGCACAACCAGAAACGCCAGATGGCCCGCAAGGATCTGCCATTCCGGGTTGATCTGCGCCCCGACCGTCTGCGCCACGCCAATGATGATCCCCCCCACCAGCGTGCCCCACAGCGAGCCGAGGCCCCCGATGATCACCGCCTGAAACGCATAGATCAACCGCGCGGGACCAATCGAGGGGTCAAAGTTTGACCGCATCCCCA
The DNA here is from genome assembly GCA_038231395.1 of Rhodobacterales bacterium. GTDB lineage: Bacteria > Pseudomonadota > Alphaproteobacteria > Rhodobacterales > Rhodobacteraceae > Stagnihabitans. The sequence goes on along the minus strand of JBBRLL010000055.1, from coordinate 14,109 downwards.
GATACAGCGCGGCGATGGTCACGATCACCATCGTAAGGCCGGTTGCGATGGCAAACACCGACTTCGGGTTGATGCCCATCAGGCTGGCCGTCACCGGATCATCCGAGGTGGCGCGAAAGGCGCGGCCAAGGGCGGTGCTGTAGAAGATACGGTACAGCACCATGATCACTGCGACCGCACTGGCGAATGTCAAAAGCGGCATCACCCCTACCGTCACCAGCCCCAGATCGACCGAGGCGCTTTCAATCGCCCCCGCTTTCAGGCGCTGACTGTCGGCGGAAAACACCTCCAACATGCCGTTCTGCAAAGCGACCGACAAGCCAAAGGTGACCAGCAGCGGCGGCAGGATATCCTTGCCCAAGACCCGGTTCAGCACCACGCGCTGCAAGGCCCAGCCAAAGGCGAACATGAAGGGTACTGCGATCAGCGCCGCCAGAAACGGGTTCAGCCCCGTGGCTCCCACCACCAGCAGAATGGCATAGGCGGCAAAGACGATCAAATCGCCATGCGCAAGGTTGACCAACCGCATGATGCCAAAGACAAGGCTCAACCCCGCCGCGAACAGCGCGTAAAGCCCGCCGAGCAGGATGCCCTGAACGATCGTGTCTATCCAGATCATGCGGGTGCCCCGAAATAGGCTGCGTGAATGTCGTCGCGGCTGACATCGCTTGCGCGGGCGGTCAGGGTCACCCGCCCCTCCATCATGCAATACACCCGGTCGGCCACCGACAGAGCGCGGGCGATGTCTTGTTCCACCAAAATCACCGCTGCACCCGTCTCGCGGATGCGCGGCAAGGCGGCATAGATATCGCGGATCACCACAGGGGCCAGACCAAGGCTGATCTCGTCGCAAAGCAGCACCTCGGGGTTCGACATCAGCGCGCGACCAATGGCGACCATCTGTTGCTGACCGCCCGAAAGGGCCGTGCCGGGGGAATGCCTGCGCTCGCGCAGAATGGGGAACAGGTCGTAAATCGTCTCCAGCCCCCAGCGCCCATCACCGCGCCGCACATGGCCGCCGATGATCAGGTTTTCCTCGACCGTCAGCGAAGGGAACAGCCGCCGCCCCTCGGGCACCATGGCAATCCCGCGCGCCATGATCTTGTCGGGGGGCAGCGCGCCGATGGGCGTGCCGTTGTGCAAGACCATGCCGGGGTCAGATTGCAAAACCCCTGTAATCGCGCGCATCAGCGTGGTCTTGCCCGCCCCATTGGCCCCGATGATCGCCACACATTCACCGGGGGCCACGGTGATATCGACGCCAAACAGCGCCTTGAACTGGCCGTAGGATGCGGTGAGGCCGCGTGTTTCCAGCATGTCAGACCTCCATACCCAAATAAATCTCGCGCACCTCGCGCGACGCCATGATTTCTGCCGGATCGCCAAGCCCGATCACCCGGCCGAAATCCAGCACCAACAGACGCTCCACCACCGAGGTCAGCGCGTGTAGCACATGCTCGATCCAGATAATCGTGGTGCCGCGCGCGTGCAGTCCGCGAATGGTCTGCACCAGCGTCGCACATTCACCATCGGTAAGTCCGCCCGCAATTTCATCCAGCAGCAAAAGGTCAGGCTGCGTTGCCATCGCGCGTGCAAGCTCCAGCCGCTTGCGGTCCAACAGGGTCAGGCTGCCCGCCGTCTGGTTGGCGCGCGGCAACAGGCCCGTATCGGAAAGGATGGCCGCGCAATCATCGGCGACCTGTGCTTCGGGCAGGCGGCGTCCATAAGCCCCCGCCACCAGCAGGTTTTCAAACACCGTCATCCCCTCGAACGGCTGAGGGATCTGAAAGCTGCGCCCCACGCCCAGATGCACCCGGTCCATCGCGGGCAGGCGCGTCACATCGCGGCCCGACAGCATCACAGTGCCCTGATCGGGCAGGATATTCCCTGTAATCAGGTTGAACAGTGTCGATTTCCCCGCCCCATTCGGCCCGATGATACCCAGCGCCTGCCCCTTTGGGACAGACAACGAGACATCATCGGTCACCTTCAGCGCGCCGAAGCTTTTCGATACGGATGCAAGGGTCAGAACATCTGCCATAGGTCAATAGGCTGGGAATGCCCCGGCATATGCGCCGGGGCAATCACATCAGGCCAATGCCTCCATCGTGCCAGCGGTCGGGATTGTGGGCTGCGTGGTGTTCTCCACGATCACCAGATCAAAGGTGCCGTCGCCCTTGCGGCGCCACTGGCCACCGACCAGCGGCGTCTTGCAGACGTTCTTGGCCGCAAAGGGCGGCACGCCTGCGCCATTCCACGCCACTTTGCCGACCATCGTATCCAGATCGGTCGCCGCAATGGCGGCCGCCACGGCTTTGGCATCGGTTACATCCGACACCCGGCCCATGACGTTGCTGGCCACCTCGAACAGCGAGTGGATAAAGCCGATCGGCTGGGTCCACTGCCGCTTGGTTTGTGCCGTGAAATCGGCCGCCAACTCGGCCGCCGATTGCCCGGTCAGGGATGATTTGAATGGGTGCTGCGCGCTCCACCACACTTCGCATGACAGGTTGTGGCCCGCCTCGCCCAGAGCCTCAACCGATTGCGGGAACAGGATGGCTTTGGCGACCGAACAGGCCTTGGGGGTAAAGCCCTGCTGCTTGGCCTGATTCCAGAAGGTGGTGAAATCGGGCGGGATCACCACGCCGGTCACAATCTCGCAGCCCGCCGACTTGAACGCGTTGATCTGCGCGCTGAAATCATCCGACAGGTTCTGATAGCGTCCCGGATCAGTGACAGTATAGCCCTGTGGCGCATAGCCAGCGGGCAGGCCAAGTTTGGGATCGCCCAGCGCGTTGCCATCGGCATCATTGGGAAACAGGCCACCGATTTTCTTGTTGGTGGTCAACTGGTTCCACATGTTCAGATGCACTTCGACAAGGTCTTCCTGACCCCAGAAGTAGTGGAAGGCAAAGTCGAACGGCTTCCAGCTTGCCGGATCGCCGGGGTTGCCTTGCTGGCCGATGAACCACGGCTGCCACGGCGCCTTGGTGGAAATGCAAGGCATCCCCTCGGCCTCACAGGTGGTGGCCACCGGGTTGGTCGTCTCTGGCGTCGAGGCCACGATCATCAGGTTAATCTCGTCGTTGACGATCAACTCTTTGGCGACGGCTGCGGCGCGGTTCGGGTCGGATTGGCTGTCCTTGACGATCACCTCAAAGTTCGCGCCTGTGGCCGTGGCAAGGAAAGCAGCGATGTTATAGGCGTCGGATTCCGCAAACCCCGCCAGCGGCCCCGATTGCGGGCTGACATAGCCGATGCGGATTTTCGCACCCTTTGCCAAGGCGGGCGCGAACAGGCCGGGGGTGGTCATGGCAAGGCCAGTGGCAGCGCCGGTGTTCAGGAATGTGCGTCTGGTGATCATTGGTCGTCCTCCCGTTTTTGGTTGTTTGGTCTTCTCAGGCGGGGCAGGCCCCGTCGTAGGCGTTTTGCAAAAGGTGTCGGATAGCGTCGCGCGTCACAGGGCGCGGGTTGGCATAGGGGTTGCGCGTGGCAATATCAGCGGCGCGGTCTAGGTCGGCAGTCGTCATCCCAAGATCGGCCAACCGCATCGGTGCGCCAATGGATTTGGCAAAATGCCAGACGCCAGCGCCTGCGCGGCCATGCCCAAAGGCCTGCGCCATCGGCTCCAGCAGATCGCCCACGGCAGGCTCATTGAACGCCGTCGTGTGGGGCAGCAGCACGGCATGAGTCTCTGCATGGGGCAGACCGAAACTGCCGCCCAGCACATGAGCAAGCTTGTGGTGCAGCGCCATCGTGACATGGCCCAAAGTCGTCGCACAGCCCCAGGCGGCGTAAAGCGCATCGGCGCGGGCTGTGGCGTTCAAAGGATCATGTGTGAGCACCGGCAGGCTGCGGGCAAAGGCTATCATCGCGTCGCGGCTCAGCGCCTCGGTGATCGGGTGGCGGTCGGGGGCGTAGAACCCCTCCATTGCATGGGCAATCGCGTTCAGCGCAGATGTCATGGTCAGGGATACCGGTAGAGTCAGCGTCAGGTCGACATCATAGATCACCACTTCGGGGCGGATGGATGCATCGCGCCGGGTGGTCTTTTCTCCGCCCGTGGTTTCGCCCAGAATATCGGTCATTTCCGACCCGGCGTAAGTGGTGGGGATCACCACCTGATCGGTGCCGGTGCGGGTGGCAATGGCCTTGCCAAGACCTGTGGTCGATCCCCCACCCAGCGCAACCACAACGTCAGCCCCCGCCGACGCATAGGCCGCAAGGGCGGCTTGCGTCACCTCGACCGGAGTGTGCATGACCGCCCCCGAAAACACGCCCACCGCCAGCGGTCCTAGTGCGGCGGCCAGTGCCTGCGCCTGATCTGCTTGATGCGGCGTGGAGAGCACCAGCGCGCGGGTGCGGCCCAGACGCGCTACTTCATCCGGCACCTGCGCCAGCGTGCCGTGGCCAAAGACCACACGGGTGGCAAGACCGGGAAAGACAAACGGCCGGGTCATCGCGCGGCTCCCATGGCGGGCCTGTGCCCTGCGGCAAGGTCGGTCAGCATGCCCGACAACATGGCGATTTCCGCAGCCGAAACCTCATGTGCGCGGGCGGGGAAAACATCGGCACGCAGATGGGCGCCAGCCCGCCCCGCCTCGACGCAGGCCTGCGCAAAGGCCTGCAGCGGAATCCAGGGATCATCGCTGCCCGCCGTCAGATAAAGCGGCAGGCCTGCGGGCATCGCCACCGCACGCACATCGCCCGGCACGCCCACCCGGCAGCCAGTCAGCGCAGCAACGGCCTCGGGCGCATCCGCCCCGGCAAAGCCGTGCTCCAGAGACAGGCAGGCGCCCTGCGAAAACCCGGCCAACAGCAACGGCCGCCCCGGAGCACGGGCCCGCAAATCGCGGATCAGTTTGGCCAGATCCGCCAGCGAGGCCGCCAAGTCCGCCCGACTGGCATCGGTCAAAGGATCAACCGCCAGCGCGCTATACCAACATTTATCCCCGGCACGCGGCAGCGCATAGGCGACACCGGGCACCGAAAGATGGGTGATCACTGACGCGCGCATCTCTTCGGGGCTTTGGTTGCGGCCATGCACAAACACGCAAATCGCGCGCGCCTGCTCTGCCGCCGCCCCCAGATTCAGGATGTCAGTGATCCCCGGCATCAGAACGCCGCAGGCTCTAGCCCAGCCTCTAGCTCGGCGCGGCGGGTGTCGAACCATGGCGGGATCACCAGGCTTTTGCCGATGGCATCGGCGGGCTCATCTCTGGCCCAGCCTCCGGGCACCGTCCAGGCCAGTTCGAACATCGCACCACCGGGGCTGCGCATATACATTGACTTGAAATACATCCGGTCTTTTTGTTCGGATACATCGGTATATCCCATGCCCTCAAGCCGCGCTTTCAGCGCAATCTGGTTGTCCTCATCGCCGGTGTTGAAGGCCAGATGATGCACGGTGCCGCCCGCCAGCGTCCATGTGCCTTGCGGGCTGACCCGGTCCACCGCCAACTCGATCACCGAATGCAGGCCGTTGTTTTCCGGCACGATCCAAAGGCTGCCGTTGTCATCAGATGCCTCGCGGCGGAACTGCATGCCGCCCTCAAGGAACTCCTCCATCGCGAAGGCATCCATGACTGCGACGGTCGCGCCAAAGATACCCTTGATACCGTGGGCCGCGCTAACGCCTTGAGCGTCATTCGCAATGGGGGTGCGGGTGTCGCCGGGGTTTTCCACCAATTCGTGCGGGATGCCGCAGGGATGGGTGAACATCACGCGGGTCAGGCCAAAGCGGCTGCCCATCGTCGCCACAATTCCCATGCCGTTCAGACGGTCAAGCCAGAACGACGCTGCCCCCACCGGGATCGCCTGCAGGATAGAGCGCGTCTGATTGGTGCCCCGCCGCCCCATGATGCCGGGCTTTTTGAAGGGGAATGTGGTGATGATGGTCGATGCTTCACCCGTGCGCGACCCATAGTAGAGGTGATAGACCGGGATGGTGCCATCAAACAGAACCGTGCGCTTGACCGAGTAGAGGCCCAGCGCTTTGGTATAGAAATCATAGTCTTCCTGCACCCCGTAGGTGCTCATCGTCAGGTGGTGAAAGCCGGAAACAAGGGCCATGAGGCTATCCTTTCTAAGTGGTATGGGGGATGTCGTCGCGGTCAAGAACCAGACGCACGGTCAGCATGAAACCAGCGCCCTCGGGTTGGAAATCACCCAAAAGACCGGGGCGCACGGCAAAAAGGGCATCGCGGCCGATGGCGGGGTCGGTCGCGTCGAAAATGGCTGTGACGAGGCGACGGTGCTTCGGTGCGGTCACAGCGAAATGGATATGGGCGGGTCGGTCAAGCGTCAGGCCAAGACGGTGGGCAAGCTGACCCACCGGCCCGTCACCCGGCAAGGCATAGCCGCCCGGACGCACGGTCTGAAAAGCGAACCGGCCCTGCGCATCCGCGCGCAGGCGGCCACGCAGATTGTGTTCGGGCTGATTGTCAGGGTCCTGGTTCTCGTAAAGACCGTTCGAGTTGGCATGCCAGACCTCGATCAAGGCCCCCGCCACAGGCTGCCCGTCCGCCGCCTCAATCCGGCCCCGCACTGCAAGCGGCACGCCACCACCCCCACGGCACAGGCTCGCACCATCCAGCACCATCGGTGCGTCGGGGCGATAAAAGGGGCCGGGCATTGCGGCAGGCGTTGCACCGAAGCGGGCGGTGGCGGTGGCCTACATCACCATATCCGACAGACCGAACACATCGGCCAGCAAGACCCACTCTTGCCGGCGCGCATCGGTGGCATAGCCCACATCGGTCAGAAAATGCAAAAACGCGTCCAGTTCATCCGCTTTGGGTTCCAGCTCTGCGATCACGGCGATCGCATGGGCCACAATGCGGCCAACGGCTTGGGTGAGACGACCGGACGGCGCGGCGGCAAGTCGCGCCTGAATGGCATCTGCGGCGAACGAGGTATGGATCTTGTCAAGTTGCTGATCCATCCCACCCCTCCCCCGGTTGATGTCCTGAGCCCTGACCCTAAGCACGATTCCCGGATTATTTGATGACTTTTTCGAAAATCAGTATACCAATTTGGTATGAAGCTGAATGAGGCCCACCTGATGCAACTGGCGGCCGTGGTCGACAACGGCAGCGTCAGCAAGGGTGCGGCCGCCCTCGGCCTGTCGCAGCCCGCCCTGTCGCGCGCGCTGGCGCAGTTTGAGGCACGGCTGGGCCAGCCCTTGTTCATCCGAGGCCGAAGGCCGCTGCAGGCAACCCCTTTGGCGCTGCAACTGGCCGCGCATGGCCGCCGCATCCTGACGGAAAGCCGCCGCGCGTCTGAGGCCGTGCAAAGCCTTCTGCGCGGCACCCGTGGCCTTGTGCGCGTCTGCGGGGTGCCGTACTTCATGGATGCCATGATCAGCCGCATCATCGCAGATTTCCAGAACCAGCACCCCAATGTGATGATCGAGCAAAGCTATGGCAATCTGGCAGAGGTCAGCGCGGGGCTGCTGGCCGACCAGCTTGATCTGGGGATCGTGCCACTGGGCACGGGCGGTGGGCCCGAGGGGCTGACGTTTCTACCCATTCTGGGCGCGCGCAACGTGGTGTGTTGCCGCCCCGGCCACCCGCTTATGCGCACCAAACGGCTGCATGCGGGCGAGTTGGGGCTCTATCCGTGGATCGCCCCGCTGCCCGGCTCGCCTTTGCTGGCCGATCTGTTCGCCATTCGCTCATCACTCGGCGCCCAGGACCTGGATATCCGCTATTCCGGCGGCTCGCTTCTGAGCGTAATGAATTACATGGCTGAAACCGATGCGTTGGCGATCTTGCCGTTTTCGGTCTATTTCGCCGAGCGCAAGGCGAACCGGATTGCAGTTCTGCCGGTGGATATTCCACAACCCCAGCGCAATCTTGGCATTTTGCAGCGCACAGGGTTGGGGCAAAACCCGGCAGCGGCCAGCTTTGCAGACTATGTCGAAGCGGCGTTCACCCAGATGGTGCAACTGATCTTGCGCCATGAAAACGCGGTTGTCTGGCGGCGTTAGGCAAATGACACCTGCTCGGATGCCATTCTGGCCGCGATCGTGCGGGCGCAATCGCGCAAATGGGCAAGGCGGTCTGCGATCAGGCTGCTTTCCGTTTGCCGTCCCGAATAGCCCGAGGAATTGATCGCCGCCACCGCCCGCCCGGTGGCATCCATGATCGGCACGGCAATCGACGCCACGCCGTAATCCAGCTCGTCAATCGACACGGCATAGCCCTGCTGCGCAATCCGCGTCAGCGCCGGACCAAGGATTGCAGGGTCATTTATCGTGCGGTCAGTCGGAGCCTCCAACGTGCCCCGTGCCAGATAATCCGCGCGGACATCCGGTGCTGCATGGGCCAGCAAAACCTTGCCCAGTGCAGTGGCATGCGCCGGATAGCGCGTGCCGATGCGGGCCGAGGGGCGCAGGGCCGATGGCCGCGCGATCGTCGCCACATAGACCACTTGCGCCCCGTCCAGAACCGCCACCGAAGATGGGTCGTCGAAGGTATCGACCAGCCTTTGCAATTCGCGCGCCACGATGTCCTCGATGCGATTCGTCGCGCGGTAGCCCTGCGCCAGCGTGAGAACTCTTGGCCCAAGGCGGAATTTGCGCCCGGTCTGGCGAATATATCCCACCACAGACAGGGTGTGCAGACAGCGACGCACCGTCGCGGGCGTGACGCCGGTAAGCACTGATATCTCTGACAAATTCATCTCGGGGTGGGCGGTGTCAAACGCCTCCATCACCGTCATGGCGCGAGCAATGGCAGTCACGAATTCCTTATCCGTCTCGGCAAAGCCGTCGCTGACGCTTGACATGCATCCATTCCTATCTGTTGTTTTCGCAACACGAAGATCATTTCGCTAGGCGAATATCAAGCGAAAAACACTCCAGGGAGGAGAAAACATGGCCAAGGACAAACCGCTCGCAAAGCCCAGCAAGGCAATCAACGGCAATCACCACATCACCGGCATCACCGGCGACGTGGCGCGCAACGTGGATTTCTGGTCGCGGATCATGGGGCTGAAATTCATCAAGAAAACCCTGAATTTTGAGACGACCTTCCGCTATCACACCTATTTCTCGGATGCCGAAGGCCTGCGCGGCTCGGTTGTGACCTTCCTTGAATTCAACGATGTGCCAAAGGCGCTGCCGGGCAAAGGCAACCACTTTGCTACCATGCTGCGCGTCGCCTCGAATGAGGCGCTGGATTACTGGCAGGACCGCCTGACCCAGAACGAGATCTTCAGCGAGTTGATCCGCCTGAACCCGACCCAGCCGCGCCGTTTGCTGTTTCAGGATTTTGAAGGGCACAACGTCGAGTTGATCGTGTCAGATGCCAAAGATGCGCCGCAGGCCTTCCCAGCCTCGGAAATCCCCGCCGAATTCCGTCTGACCGGGATTGAGGGCATCCGTTCTTGCACGACTCTGGACGAATTGGCCCCCTATGCGGCACATATGGGCGGCGTGCGCAACGACACCTATGGTCGTTGGGAATTGAACGGTGAGAACCGCTCGGCGCGCTGGTATGTCGCCCCGATCCCGAATCGTCCGTTTCAAGAATTCGCGGTCGGCGTCTGGCATCACCTAGCCATCGACACCGATGATCAGCTTCAGGGCTGGCGCGATTGGGCCAACTCCGGGCCGATCCCGACCACGCCCGTCTATGATCACTACGTCTTTGACAGCGCCTACACCCTGACGCCCGGCGGTATCATCGAGCTGTGCAACGACCGTCCCGGCCTGACATTCGACCAAAAGCATGAAGAGTTGGGTGAGCGTCTGGCGCTGGCCCCGCGGGTAGAGCCGCTGCGCAAACGGCTGGAGACAGAGCTTGCGCAGATCCACAACCCGCGCAACCCCGACGGCAGCCTGAAATCGGGTGGCACGGCAGCGGCCAAAGCCCCCTCGCGCGCGGCCTGACACAGACAGCCATGGCCGGGGGCATTCCCCGGCCACCCTTTCCAGACCCGGAGACATTACATGAAAATCGGCCCCGATTCCGCGCGCCAAAGCGGCATATGCACCTCGACCCATGATCAGATCGTGGTGCGCGGGCGCGATCTATGCGCCGATCTGATCGGCAAGGTCAGCTTTACCGAACATGCCTGGCTGCTGGCGGTGGGAGATCTGCCGACGCCTGCGCAGACCCGCGCGCTGGATGCTTGTCTTGTGGCGATTGCCGAGCACGGGCTGGTGCCCTCGGTTCAGGCCGCGCGCATGACCTATGCCGCCGCCCCTGAGGCGTTGCAGGGCGCTGTCGCGGCGGGTCTTCTGGGCTGCGGCTCGGTGATTTTGGGGGCCGCCGAGGCGGCTGCACGGTTTTTGACCGAGGCGCAAACCGGCGAAGGTTCGCCCGAGGACCGCGCCCGCGCCGCCATCTTGCGCTTGCGGGCAGACAAGCGCGCAATCCCCGGCTATGGCCACCCGCTGCACAAGGCCGAAGACCCCCGCACCACCCGCCTGCGCGAGGTGGCGCATGAGACGGGCCAACACGGCGCGCATTGGGACACGGCGGCTTTGGTGGAACGCCTGATCCCCGAGATCACCGGGCGGCAGTTGACGCTCAACGTCTCGGGCGCGATCCCGGCGCTGATGCTGGACGCGGGCTATCCGATGCTGGCGATGAAGGGCGTGCCCTTGCTGGCGCGCACCGCCAGCCTGATTGCGCATCTGCTGGAGGAAACCAACACGCCCATTGGTTTTGCCTTGTCCGAGGCCGGCGCATCGGCCATCGGCTACAGCGGTGCCGCCCCCAGCCACGGCCCACTGTCGGTGAGGGCCGCAGAATGAAGGGCCCACTTTCCGGTATTCGCGTTGTCGAGCAGGGCACTTTCATCACCGGGCCATGCGCCGGGCTGATGCTGGCCGATCTGGGCGCGGACGTCATCAAGGTGGAAAGCCCCGGCACGGGCGACCCCTACCGCGCCTATCAGACCGGCCTCTATTCCCCGCATTTTCAGGCCTATAACCGCAACAAACGCTCGCTGACGCTGAACATGAAGGACAACGGCGACCGGGCGGTGTTTGATCGGCTGATCGGGTCGGCCGATGTGTATATCCAGAACTTCCGCCCCGGTGCCGCTGAACGCATGGGTGCGGGGGCGGTGCGGTTGATGGGGCTTAATCCGCGTCTGGTCTACACCGCGATTTCAGGCTTTGGCGCCAGCGGCCCCTATGCCGGACGGCCCACCTACGACTCGGTGGCCCAAGCCCTTTCGGGGTTCCTTTCGGTGGTGACAGACCCCGATCAGCCGCGCTTTCTTGGGCCCGCGTTGGCCGACGCGATCACCGGCATCTACGCGGCCTATGGCACGCTTGGCGCGCTGGTAGAGCGCGGTCGCACAGGCTGCGGCCGCCATGTCGAGGTTTCCATGATGGAAGCGATGGCCCATTTCGCCATCGAGCCCTTCACCGCGCTGTTTGCGCTTGGCAAAGCGCCAGGCCCGAATGACCGCCCCCGTCTGGCCCAAGCGCATATCCTGCGCACCGCCGATGAGCGGATGGTGGTGATCCACCTGTCCAGCCTCGACAAATTCTGGGATGAATTGACTGAGGCGTTCAACGCCCCCCACCTTCGGACAGACCCGCGCTTTGCCACCCGTCTGGCCCGCGTCGACAACTTCGATGCCCTGCATGAGGCGCTGGAGGCGATAACCCGCACCAAGCCGCGTGCCGAATGGGTGGCCGCGATGGATGGCCGTGATGTGCCGTTTTCATGTGTCAACTCGATTGCCGAAGCCGCCGAAGACCCGCAAGCCAAGGCGCTGGAGCTGATCGTGCCGCTTGTGCGCGATGGCGACGATGCCGCCAGCCACACGGTGCGCCCCCCTATCACGCTGGACGGTGTGCGCCAGACCAATGTGCGCCCCGCCCCGCGTCTTGATGCCGACAGTGCCGCCATTCGTGCGGCATTGGCGGCCGGGTCAGACTGGCCCGACGCTTCACCCAACACCCGCCAAAACGCCGCTCGAACGGCCCCATTCCGATAGGAAACCCCATGACCAAGATGCTTGTTCTTTACTATTCCAGCTATGGCCACACCGAACAGATGGCCATAGCCGCAGCGAAAGGTGCGCGCGCCGAGGGGGCCGAGGTGTCCGTCAAGCGCGTGGCCGAACTGGTCTCGCCCGAGGTTGCCAAAGCGTCGTATTTCAAAACCGATCAGGCGGCGGATATCGCGGACCCGGCGGAACTGGCCAATTATGACGGGATCATCTTTGCCAGCCCCACCCGCTTTGGCATGATGGCGGCACAGATGAAAAACTTTCTCGATCAGACCGGGGGTCTGTGGTTCACGGGTGCGCTTGAGGGCAAAGTCGGCACGGTCATGGTTTCGACAGCCTCGCAGCATGGTGGGAATGAAGCGACGATCCTCAGCTTTCACACCGTCTTGTTGCACCACGGCATGGTGATCACCGGCCTGCCCTACAGTTTCGGCGCGCAGAACGGGTCAGAAGAGGTCAAAGGCGGGTCGCCCTACGGCGCGTCGACCATCGCCAATTCCGATGGCTCGCGGATGCCATCCAAGATCGAGCTGGACGGGGCGGCATATCAGGCGGCCTATGCCACACGCGTGGCCGGGGCCTTGGCCGCTGCCAATGTGGTCAAGCGTGGCGCGCCAGCAGCTGAATAGTTAAGGGGCGACGGCAATCCCATGCGCCGCGCAGATAATCAAATCGACGATTTGATGAAGTGCGGGGGCACCCAAAAGGCGCCCCCAGCGGTCACGCCCATGTCGCAATAAGTGCGGCGGGACCAACCGGCAGCGTGGCTTGCAACCGAATATACCCCATCAAAAAACGCCCTGCGTTTTCAAGATTGCATGGATCAAGTGCGGACGCCAAATCGACCAGCCGTTCGTGATACAGTGCATGGAGGGGCCGTAGCGCCAGTGAACACGCCGTGTCCATAACATCTTGCGGTGGCAGTCCAATGTGACTGACCGACCCGATAGGTTCCGGCTATGGCGACAGACCATCCGCAATTTCGGGGTCCGCAAACAAGCCAGAGACCCAAGAATGCGTCGAAAGTCCGCTCATGCTGCCGCGGCCCGCAGGCCCAAGATCGAACGGGTTTGGGCGATCGTCGCAACGGGGCGTTCGTATTTTTCGCACAAGGCGGCCGCGCGTGCGATCAGGGCGGCATTTGACGGGGCAAGCGTGCTGCGATCCAGCCGCACATTATCCTCAAGCCCGGCGCGCGTGTGCCCACTCGCCGCAATGGACCATTCGTTGACCACGATCTGGCTTGGACCAACGCCTGCCGCGCACCACGGCGCATCCGGCGCACGATCCCGCATGGTTTTGACATAGAAATCGAAGACCGCCTTGTCAGCTGGCATCGCGTTTTTGACGCCAAAGACGAATTGCACATACAGCTTTCCCGGAAATAGCCCTGCCTTTTGCATATGGATGGCTTGCAGAATATGGCTCAGGTCAAAAGCCTCGACTTCCGGCATGACGTCATAGCGCGTCATTTCTGCTGCCAGCCAGGCAATCAGATCGGGGGAGTTTTCGTAAACCCGCGTGGGGAAGTTATTGGACCCCACGGTCAGGGATGCCATGTCAGGGCGCAGGCTCAACATGCCTCCCCGCTCTTTACCGGCGCCCGAGCGTCCGCCGGTGGAAAACTGGATCACAACGCTGGGGCAATGCCTCTTCAGCCCCTCTTGCAGGAGGGCAAATTTATCCGGATCGGACGATGGGGTTTCGTCATCATTGCGCACATGGGCGTGGATTATGCTGGCACCAGCCTCGACGGCTGCATGACTGCTTTCGATCTGCTCGGAAATCGAGATAGGAACAGCAGGGTTGCTGGCTTTGGTGGGCAGCGATCCCGTAATCGCACAGCACAGGATGCAAGGGTTTTCAGACATCGAAGAACACCGTTTCTTTTGGTCCCTAACGAGGGATATTTATATCGAATATGCTTTGCGTAACGCTTGCGAGCATCTTGTGAGTGAGCTACTTCCCCAAAGCTTGGACGGATTTTCGGGTATGTTATGCTACTGCCTGCACCTGCTGATCGGTTTGGGTTGCGTTGACGTAGACCATGGCAGGCGGTTGTCCGCCATGGGCGGCGTGGGGCCCCAGGCGGTTGTCCGCCATGGGCGGCGTGGGGCCCCAGGCGGTTGT
>JBBRLL010000054.1:0-25056 GCA_038231395.1 Rhodobacterales bacterium | reverse complement strand
CGGTCTGAACCCGGCTGAAACCGCCGCCCTGACACCGGCAGAGTTTGCCACCATGCGCGCTGCGGCCTACGCCGATCTGCGCCGCACCGGGGCGCATTATGTGATTGATTCCGTGGCCGATATCGACGCGGTGCTGGATGATATCGAGGGCCGTCTGGCGCGTGGAGAGCGTCCGTGAACCTGTGCTTTGACCTTGGCCACACTCCGCTGGTCCGGATCGGGATCGACGGTTTGCCAAGAAGTGCACGCACGTGACCCTGCCGTTTGACCTTGGCACCGGGGCAGCGATCTGGATCGGTGTGGCCTGCCTGATCGCTGCCTTCGTGCGCGGCTACTCTGGCTTTGGCTTTTCAGCGATGGTGATTGCCTCCAGTGGCCTTGTCACCAACCCTTTGCATTTCGTCGCCGTGGTGATGCTGTGCGAGGTGGTGATGACCGCACAGGCCTGGCAAAATGTTGGCCCCGATGTGGATTGGCGGCGGGTGATCTTCCTGAGCCTTGGGGCGGCGATTGGCTTGCCTTTGGGCCTGTGGGCGTTGACCTCCATCCCGGTCAACGCGGCACGGGCGGTGATTTCGGGCTATGTGCTGGTCATGTGCATCGTGCTCCTGATCGGCTGGAAGCTGAAATCGAGGGTCGGCACCGTGGGGAACATGGCCGCTGGCGTCGTCTCTGGCCTTGCCAACGCGCCGGGGATGGGAGGTTTGCCGGTTGCAGCCTTCTTTGCCGCGCAGTCGATGCCAGCCGCCGTGTTCCGCGCAACTTTGGTGGCCTATTTCCCGATTCTCGACATCTATTCCGCCCCGCTTTACTGGCTGAACGGGATGGTGACATGGGACACGCTGTGGGCGTCGTTGATGACCTTGCCGCTGGTCTTGCTGGGTAACTGGCTGGGCAGCCGCCATTTCCTGAATACCGACCCACAGGATTTCCGCCGCTTCGCCATTGGCCTGCTGGCGCTTCTGGCTGCGGTTGGTCTGCTGAAATCGGTGCTGTAGATGCTGCTGGTGGTCAACGCCGGGTCATCGTCGCTGAAACTTGCGGTCTTTGACCGGGCGCTGACCGAACTTGCCCAAGCCCGCGCCGAACGCATCGGTGCTGGCGGACCGGCCAGCCATGTGGCGGCGTTGACCGATGGTCTGGCGCAGATGGCCATTGACCCCGCACGCCTATCCGCCGCAGCCCACCGTATTGTGCACGGCGGCGCAAACCTGACCGCCGCAGTCCTGATCACCGATGAGGTAGCGGCCAAGATCGAGGCTTGCATCCCCCTCGCCCCCCTGCACAACCCCGCCAACCTGTCCGCCATCCGTGCGTTGCAAACTCTCGCCCCGGCGTTGCCGCAATATGCCAGTTTTGACACGGCCTTTCATGCCACCAATCCCGACGTTGCGCGGCGCTACGCCCTGCCGCCAGACGCAGAAGCGCTTGGCCTGCGCCGCTATGGCTTTCACGGGCTCAGCTATGCCGGGCTGGTGAAAAGAGTGACTGAAATCAGCGTAGGCGGCGTGCCGAAGCGACTGCTGGCCCTGCATTTGGGCAATGGGGCGTCGCTGTGCGCCATTCTGAACGGCCAGTCGGTCGCCACAACGATGGGCTATTCGCCCTTGTCCGGTATCACCATGGGCACCCGGACCGGCGACATTGACGGCAATGCTGTGCTGCGGTTGGCCGAGGTACATGGGATTGCCGGTGCCAGCCGCATTCTCAACAACGGCTCTGGCCTGATGGGTTTGGGCGGCGCGTCGGACATGCGCGCGCTGTACGCCGCCGCCATGCCCCAAGCGCGCTTTGCCATTGATCATTTCTGCTATTGGGTGATCCGCCACGCAGGCTCGATGATTGCGGCGATGGGCGGTCTGGATGCGGTGGTCTTCACCGGTGGCATTGGTGAGAATGACGCGAACCTGCGCAGCAAGATCGTGGCCGGGCTGGCCTTTGCCGGGCCGGTGCCGGTCCATGTAATCCCAGCCGAGGAAGAGCGTCAGATTGCGGCAGAGGCTTTCGCATTGATGGTCACGCAGGCGCGCGCTTAAATTCTGCCCGACATAACTGGGCTTCGGTATTGTCGAAAGACTGGCGAAAACCTTGAGGCCAGAGCCTGTCTGATCGGTCTATCCGCCTTCGATAGGTTCTAGAATATGAAATCGGTGGCCGTGATCAGCGGGCCGCCGTCCAGCCGGATCGAGAAATCCGCCACCCCATCGCCAGTCACATCGCCCTGCACCAAGCCATTGCCGGCGGTAAAGCGCAGTTGCGGGCCGTCGCCTGCCACAAAGGCACCAGAGCCTATGAAGTGGCCGCCCGCCATGAAGGCGTGAACGTTGATATGGTCGACGCCCGCCGTGAAATCGGTAATCCTGTCGCGCGCATTGCCGGTGCCCGCCTCCGCGGCGCTGGTGTAAATGAACACGTCCGCACCGCCGCCGCCGGTCAGCACATCATGCCCAAGGCCGCCAGTGATCTTGTCAGCACCCATCCCGCCTTTCAGCACATCGTCACCGTTCAAGCCTGCCAGCGTGTCATTGAACTTGGTGCCGACATAGCTGTCAGATCCTGCGGTGCCGGTCAGATTGATCGCATGGGCGCGTGCGTCAAAAATCTGGGCTCGCACGGCAAAGGTGGTATCGGCACCGGCACCGCTGAGGTCGCTCCAGCTGACCACAAATCGTCCATCCGCAAGGCCGGTCACCGAAGGCTCTCGTTGGAGGCTGGTGGTGATGGTGTTGACCACAAACTCTGCCCCATTGGCCGTGCCATTCGCAAAATAGGCCTGCGCCCTGATGTCGGGTTTGAAGCTGACACCGTCCCACAACCCCTGATCTGTCCACGCGATGACAAAACCACCGCCCGCCAGCCCGGCGATGCTGGACTCGGTTTGCGCGTTGATGGTGGTGGCGTTGACGAAAATCTTCGTGCCCATGGGCGTGCCGCTGGCATCAAACACCTGACACGAGATGTTGTTGTCATTGTTGACGATGTCGGTCCAACTGATCACATAACCGCCACCCGCAAGGTCAGTGACATCAGGCCCAACCTGGCCAGCACCAAAGGCTGCGACAGTGTTGCCGACATACTCCGACCCGACCGCCACACCGTTGGCATGATAAAGCTGCGCGTTGACCGAGTAGATCGGCACCCCGGTGGGGCTCGCCGACTGGCTGTTCCACGACACCACAAAATCGCCGTCGGTCAGGCCGGTCACACGTGCTGCCGACACGAATCCGCCCGGGTCCGTGTTGATCTGATGCTCTGCCCCGAACTTGGTGCCATCGGCGTTGAAGGTCTGGGCGCGGATCGAATTTATCTGGGTTGTCGACTGCGTGTAGTCCAACCAGGCCACGACATAGCGGCCCTGGCTCAGTCCGGCGATCACCGGATCAGACTGTGAGGTGCCAGAGGCGAAGGGAGCAATGAACTCCGGCCCAGATTTGGTCCCATCGACTTTGAACACCTGCACGCGCACGTCCGCCGGATCGAGACCGGTCGCGCCGACGCTTAAATCCACATAGGTTACGGCAAAGCGGCCATTCGAAAGGGCGGTCACCTGCGCGTCGAACTGACCAAGATTGCGGGGCGTGTTCACCAGAAACTCGGCGCCGAAAAAGCTGCCATCGGCGTTGAAGATCTGCGCGCGGGTGTTTACTCCGGAAAAATCCGGCGCGTTGCCGCTGGCATCCCAATAGGTCACGACAAAGCGGCCATTGGTCAAAGCGGCAATCGAGGGCATGCTCTGGTCGCTGTTCGTGGTGGTGTTGACCAGAAATTCCGGCCCCCATTTGATTGGCGTTGCCATGAAAATCTCCTGTCCGATACCGGGATTGATAATTTTAGTCGAATCAGTTGCAAGCTTTAACGATAGCACGAGGCCGCCGGTTATTGGGCATCGGTTACTCTGCAAGGCCAAGAGAAATTATCGCGAGGGCCTTTGGCACGATGCCACTTCAAAGAAATTCCGGAAATTGAACGAACTTCGGGAAAATCATCTGGTAAAGCCCTAAAATCTCAAGATATTGTTCCGATAGCAGAACAAGAGGAACGGCATGAACGCGCCCATCGTCAACACGCAGCCGGCTGTTTCGGACCTGATCCGCAAGACCACGTGCTACATGTGTGCCTGTCGGTGCGGCATCAATGTTCATCTGAAATCCGGCCCCGATGGAAAAGACCGGGTGACCTATATAGAGGGCAACCGCGACCACCCCGTCAACAAAGGCGTTCTGTGTGCCAAAGGCGCCTCTGGCATCATGCAGATCACCGCCCCGTCGCGGCTGCGCGCGCCGTTAAAGCGTGTCGGCCCAAGGGGTTCCGGCGCGTTTGAGGAGATCTCGTGGGACGAGGCGCTGTCGCTCGCCGTATCCTGGATGAAGCCCTTGCGTGAGACCGCACCCGAAAAACTGGCGTTTTTCACCGGCCGCGACCAAAGCCAATCTTTCACCGGCTGGTGGGCGCAGGCGTTCGGCACCCCCAATTATGCAGCCCACGGCGGGTTTTGTTCGGTCAACATGGCGGCGGGCGGCATTTACACCATTGGTGGGGCGTTCTGGGAATTTGGCAGCCCCGATTGGGAGCGGACCAAGCTGTTCGTCATGTTCGGCGTGGCCGAAGATCACGACAGCAACCCGATCAAGATTGGTCTGGGCAAGCTGAAAGGCCGTGGCGCGCGGGTGATCGGCGTCAACCCGATCCGCACCGGCTACAATGCCATCGCTGACGATTGGTACGGCATCACGCCGGGCACCGATGGGCTTTTGGTCCTCAGCCTGATCCATTGCCTTCTGGCCGCTGGCAAGGTTGATCTGGACTACCTTGCGCGCTGGACAAATGCGCCCTTGCTGGTCAATTCCACCGAAGGGCCGGAAAAGGGCCTGATCCTGAAGAACGCTGAAAGCCAGCCTTTTGTGATTGACCGCCGCACAGGCAACCCCGCGCCCTGGGATGGCAAAGGCGTGCAGCCCGATCTTGGGGCTAACTTTCAAGGCCACCGGACCGTCTTTCAGCATATGGCCGAGCGCTACCTGTCGCCGGAGTATGCGCCCGAAAACGTGGTCCTTCGCACCGGAATTCCCGCCGTCCGCATCCACGCGCTTGCCGCCGAACTGGCCGACGTCGCCTTCAATCAAGCGATCGAACTGCAAACCCCGTGGACCGACTTTCGCGGCGACCACCACGAAACCATGGTCGGTCGCCCGGTCTCTTTTCACGCCATGCGCGGAATTTCCGCCCATTCCAACGGCTTCCAGACCGCCCGCGCCTTGCACCTGCTGCAGATCGTGCTTGGCAGCGTCGAAACCCCCGGCGGCTTTCGCTTCAAACCGCCCTATCCCAAACCGGTTGAGGCGCACCCGACCCCCCATTTCGTCGCAGCCCCCGGCAAACCGCTTTCGGGTCCGCATCTTGGTTATGTTCGCGGACCCGAGCAGTTGGCGCTGAAGGAGGATGGCAGCCCGGCCCGCATCGACAAGGCGTTTACATGGGAGAACCCGTTCTCCGCCCATGGCCTGATGCACATGCTGATCCCCAATGCCCATGCAGGCGACCCGTACCGCATCGACACGCTTTTCCTCTATATGGCCAACATGGCGTGGAATTCTTCGATGAACACCACCAAGGTGATGGAGATGCTGACCGACAAAGGTCCGGATGGCGAATACATCATCCCCCGCATCATCTATTCCGACGCCTATGCCAGCGAAATGGTGGCCTACGCCGACCTGATCCTGCCGGACACCACCTATCTGGAGCGGCACGATTGCATCAGCTTGTTGGACCGCCCGATCAGCGAGCCTGAAGCCGCCGGCGACAGCATCCGCTGGCCGGTGATCGAACCGGACCGTAATGTGCGCGGCTTTCAGTCGGTGCTTTTGGATCTTGGCCACCGTCTGGGGTTGACCCCGATGGTGGCGCCGGATGGAAGCCCAAAGTTCAAGGACTACGCCGACTACATCCAGAACCACATTCGCAGGCCCGGAGTTGGCCCCCTGATCGGGTTTCGCGGGGCAGAGGGCGACAAAGAAGGCCGGGGTGATGCCAACCCCGACCAGATCGCCGCCTATATTGCCAATGGCGGGTTCTATCAGGCGCATGTCCCCGAAGACGCCCTGTTCTACAAACCGTGGAACATGGCCTATCAGAATTGGGCGGTGAAAACCTCGTTCTACGAATCGCCACAGCCGTACTTGTTCAACATCTGGTCCGAACCGATGCGCAAATTCCAGCTGGCGGCTGAGGGGCATGGTAGCATCCAACCCCCCGACCATTTGCGCGCCCGCCTGAAACAAGTAATGGACCCACTGCCGGTCTGGTATCCGCCTTTTGGCGATCTGGAGGCTGCGGGCTGGGGCTATCCCATCCACGCCTTGACCCAACGCCCGATGGACATGTACCATTCGTGGGGCAGCCAGAACGCGTGGCTGCGCCAGATCAGGGGCATGAATTTCCTGTATATTCCGACCAGACTTTGGGCCGAACATGGCTTCAAGGATGGCGATTATGCCCGCGTGATCTCTCCCAACGGTGCCATCACTGCCCCTGTGGCGCATATGGCTGCGCTCAACGAAAACACCGTCTGGACGTGGAACGCCATCGGCAAGCGCAAAGGCGCCTGGGCACTGGATGACGGCGCCCTTGAAGCTAACGAAGGTTTCCTCTTGAACCACCTGATCAGCGAGCTTTTGCCGGAAAAGGGCGACGGCCTGCGCTATTCCAACTCTGATCCCGTCACAGGCCAGGCCGCGTGGTTCGATCTGCGGGTTCGGATCGAGAATGTCGGGCCAAAACCCAATGCCGAGCCAAGTTTCCCGCCGATAGCCCGGGTTGTCTTGCAAGGAAAGGACAGGGTATGAGTGCCGCAGCGACGCTCCAAGCCAGACGGTTTTTCTGCGAAAAACCTGCCGACGATCTTTCTGCGAAAGATCTTGAATTTTCGCAGAAAATTCGTTTCCGCCAGAATTTTCGCAGAAAATTCGTGTCTCCAGCCCGAAAGTCCTGCGGATGACCCAGCTTCCCACCCATACCGAAAAAAAACTGGGTCTGGTGATTGACCTTGACACCTGCGTCGGCTGTCAGGCCTGTGTCACCGCCTGCAAAGGTTGGAATGACCAAAGCGCGGGTCAGGTCGGCGGACTTTCGGATCAAAATCCTTATGGATCAGAGCCTTCCGGTGCGTTCCTCAACCGGGTTCACAGCTATCAGGTTCAACCCATGGATAACGCTGCACAAATCATCAATTTTCCCCGGTCTTGCCTGCATTGTGAGGATGCGCCCTGCGTGACCGTCTGCCCGACCGGCGCCAGCTATAAACGCACTGAAGACGGGATCGTGCTGGTCAACGAAGATGCCTGCATCGGCTGTGGCCTATGCGCGTGGGCCTGCCCTTATGGTGCCCGCGAAATGGACGCCGCCCAAGGTGTCATGAAGAAATGCACCCTGTGCGTCGACCGCATCTACAACGAAAACCTGCCCGAAGAAGACCGCGAGCCTGCCTGCGTGAGGACCTGCCCCACCTCTGCGCGGCATTTCGGCGACTTTGCCGATCCCACCTCCAACGTCTCCAAACTGGTGGCCGAACGGGGGGGTTACGACCTGATGCCAGACTTGCGCACCAAGCCAACGAACAAATACCTGCCGCCAAGAAAGAAAGACCGCCCGCAGGAGGCCAGCCTTCTGGCGCCCTTGCTGGACATTCAGGCCACGGGCTTTGCGGGCTGGCTTGACAAGCTTCTGGGGAAGATCGGATGACCCTTTCCCTCGTTCATAGTGCGCCAGAACCAGCGCCTGCGCGGCCCTTGTCTAACCCAAACGCCGGGAAGCGCTGATGCACCCCGCGCCCTCCGTCATCGCCTTCACCGTCCTGTCTGGCATGGGCTTTGGGCTGCTGGTGTTTCTGGCCCTTGGAATGCCCGCCCCGTCCGGTGGACTTGCTTTCCTGCATTGGGGCCTTGGCTATTCCCTTGCGGTGGGCGGGCTATCGGCCTCCACACTCCACCTTGGCAACCCGAAAAACGCGATGAAGGCCTTTTCGCAGTGGCAAACCTCCTGGTTGACCCGTGAGGCATGGGCTGCGATCGCCACCTTGCTGATCCTGGCACCCCTGGCTTTGTCAGATTGGCTGCACCTGGGCCTGTGGCGCGGCATCGGCGCGGTGGGCGCGGGGCTGGCAGTGATCACGGTTTTCACCACCTCGATGATTTATGCCCAACTGAAAACCATCCCGAGGTGGCACAGCCCGACCACGACGGCGCTGTTCCTCAGCTTCATGGCGACCGGCGGGGCGATATTGTCGGGCAACTCCAGGATAGCCTTGATCGGCTGCGTGGCGGTGGCCGCCTCCCTTTGGGCTGCCTTCAGGATCGGGGACACGGCTTTCGCCAAAGCAGCACAGACCATCGGCACCGCCACCGGGCTTGGGCGCATCGGTGCGGTCACGGTGTTTGAACAACCCCATACCTCGCCCAATTATCTGATGCGTGAGATGATCCACCTTGTCGCCCGCAAACACAGCCAAAAGCTGCGTCTGATCGCTTTTGGTGCCGGGGCGGCACTGCCCTTTCTACTGCTCCTTTTGCCATCCAGCCCGGTTCTCTTTGGCGTCATCGCCCTGATGCATCTGATCGGCGCTTTGGCGGCCCGCTGGCTGTTCTTTGCCGAGGCAGAGCATGTGGTGGGCCTGTATTACGGACAACGCTAGGGGTTTGCCCCCCAAGCAACCATGGTGTCAGGACGCAAAGCCCACGGGGTTGGGACTGCAAAAGGGCCACGGTTTCCCGGCCCTTTTGCCTACCCTGACCAGCATCACACGTTGCGGGCAAGGCCAAACCAGCGACGTGTAAGTTTGGCCTTGGTCGGCCCAGCCTTGTTGGGCGCGACCGTTGCAAGACAAACCTTGGACAGGGGCGGGATGGTCGCCAGAACAGGCCTTCCGGCGCCAAAGTTTCAGCCCCGGTTCATGCGATTTTCGATCAACTCCTGAACCACGGCCGGATCGGCCAGCGTTGAGATATCGCCCAAAGCGGCAAAGTCGTTCTCGGCGATCTTGCGCAGGATGCGGCGCATGATCTTGCCAGAGCGGGTTTTCGGCAGGCCCGGCGCCCATTGGATCAGATCCGGCGTGGCAATCGGGCCAATCTCGGTGCGGACCCATTTGACAAGCTCGCGGCGCAGCTCGTCTGAGGGCTCGATGCCTTTCATCAGAGTGACATAGGCATAGATGCCCTGACCTTTGATGTCATGCGGGTAACCGACCACGGCAGCCTCTGCGACCTTGGGATGGGCCACGAGGGCGCTTTCCACCTCTGCCGTGCCCAAGCGGTGACCCGAGACGTTCAGCACGTCATCGACCCGGCCGGTGATCCAGTAATAGCCGTCGCCGTCGCGGCGGCAGCCGTCGCCGGTGAAGTAATAGCCGGGGTATTGCGCGAAATAGGCTTCCTCAAACCGCTTGTGGTCGCCCCAAAGGGTGCGCATCTGCCCCGGCCAACTGTCTGCGATGCACAACACACCTTCGGTGGCCTGCGCCTCCAACACATGGCCATTTGCGGGGTCGAGAACGGCGGGCTTGACGCCAAAGAACGGCACGGTGGCGGACCCTGGCTTTTGCGGAATGGCTCCGGGCAGGGGGGTGATGATGTGGCCGCCGGTTTCGGTCTGCCAGAAGGTGTCAACCACCGGGCAGTTGCCTTTGCCGATGTTGCGGAAGTACCAGTTCCACGCTTCGGGGTTGATCGGCTCTCCGACCGTGCCCAGCAGCCGCAAGGACGACAGGTCGTGCTTTTCGACCCATTCAGTGCCGAGGGCCATCAGGCTGCGAATGGCTGTTGGCGCGGTGTAGAACTGGGTGACTTTGTGCTTGGCAATCACCTCCCAGAAACGCCCGGCATCGGGGAAGGTCGGGACACCTTCAAACATCAGCGTGGTGGCACCGTTCGCCAACGGGCCATAGACGATATAGCTGTGACCGGTGACCCAACCCACATCGGCGGTACACCAGAAGACATCGCCGGTATGGTAGTCAAAGGTCATCTCATGCGTCATCGCCGCATAGACCAGATAGCCGCCGGTGGTGTGCACGACGCCTTTGGGTTTGCCGGTCGAACCAGAGGTGTAAAGGATGAACAGCGGGTCTTCCGCCCCCATCTCGGCATAGGGGCAATAGGGCGAGGCCTGCGCCATTTCGGCCTTGAGGTCAAAGTCGCGGCCGTTGGTCCAATGCGTCTCGTCGCCGGTGTGCTTGACGACCAGACATTCCACATTGTCCTTGCAATGCAGCAAAGCCTGATCGGTGTTGCCTTTCAGGGCGATCCTTTTGCCGGCACGCGGCCCGAAATCAGAGGTGATGACGATGCGCGCCTCGGAATCGTAGATGCGGTTCGCCAAAGCATCGGGAGAGAAGCCGCCGAACACGATGGAATGGATCGCCCCGATCCGTGTGCAGGCCAGCATCGCAAAAGCGGCCTCGGGGATCATCGGCATGTAAAGAACCACGCGGTCGCCCTTCACCACGCCGTGGGCTTTCAGCACATTGGCAAGGCGGCAGGTCTGCTCCAGAAGCTCGGCATAGGTGATGTGGCGGGTGGGGGTTTTCGGGTCATCCGGCTCCCAGATGATCGCGGTCTGGTTGGCGCGGGTTCCCATATGGCGGTCGATGCAGTTGGCCGAGACGTTGGTGGTGCCGTCCTCGTACCACTTTATCGACACCGCGCCGAGTTTGAACGAGGTGTTCTTGACGCGGGTATAGGGTTTGATCCAGTCAATCCGCCGGCCTTCTACACCCCAGAACGTCTCCGGATCGGTCATCGAGGCTGCATAGCGCAACGCATAGCCCTCGGGCGTCACATGGGCGTGGTTGGTGAAATCCTCTGTGGCCGTGTAAATCACAGGTGCACGATCTGTCATGGTATCCCTCCCTTGGCATGTGACGGCGCCCGTATTTTCCAGGCGGTCCGGTCTTAGTCTATCGCTGTGTTGGTGCAAGTCTATCGCAGCTTCAGGCTTTGCAAAGTACGAATTTCGTTCTGAGTATACGACGGCATACTGTCTGGCAAATCTTGGGATACCGCAGGGGTACGCGCCGGGTAAAGCTATGGCAGGGCTTCAGAATTGCGGAATTTGGCACAGATGGTTGCACCAATGGGCTTTCCGGCGACCGTCCTTCGCGACACTTTGGCCTGCGCGGTGTTCAGGGCATATCCAGCTCCTCAAGGGTGCTTACAAAGCGGGCGAGGGGTGGTTTCAGCCCGGCTTGTCCCAGAATCTGGCGCTGATCGGGGCGCACGGCCAACAGCACCATCTGTCCACCTTTGCGTTTGATCCGGTGTGACAGCAGTTCCAACGCACGCGCGCCGGAACTGTCGAGGTAATCCAACCCTGACAAGTCCAATACGAAGTGGCGCGGCTGGTCAGCCATCTGGTCCAGCACATGGCCCGTCTGTGCCGCAGCCCCAAAGAAATACGGGCCTGACAGACGCACCACAACGCGGTCGGCGCGCGACACAGGCTCCGGCCCGATGTCAATCGTCGCAGCGCGCGACATGCGTTGCAGAAAGATCAGACCGGCCAGCGCAAAGCCGGTGACAATCCCTTCGGTCAGGTCACGAAAGACAACCAGAAGAAAGGTCACAATGACCACCAAAGCATCGGCCCGGCTGGCGCGGGCTACGGCCCAGATCTCGGCCTTTTCCGCCATGTTCCAAGATACCACCGCCAACAAGCCCGCCAGTGCGGCCAAGGGGATATGGCCTGCGAGGGGTGCCGCTACCAGCATGAAAGCCAGCAAAAAGATCGAATGCAGCATGCCCGACACTGGCCCATGGGAGCCTGCACGAACGTTGGTCGCGGTGCGCGCGATGGTGCCGGTCACGCAAATCCCGCCAAACAGCGCCGCACCCACATTGGCCAGCCCCTGCGCCACTAGTTCGGCGTTGGAGCGGTGGCGCGCGCCGCTCATCCCATCTGCCACCACGGCGGACAGCAGCGACTCGATCGCGCCCAGCAACGTGAAGCTTGCGGCATAGGGTAGGGCGGCCAGCAGCGCGGCCATGGTCATCGCGGGCAGTGTCGGCGCGGGAGGCGACCTTGGCAAGGCGCCAAATCGGTCAAAGATCGTCTCAACCGGCAGGTGGAACAGAAAGACCGCCAGTGCGGCAAGGGTCACCGCAATCAACAGGTTGGGCAACTGCGGAGCCAGGCGTTTCAGCCCGACGATCAGCGCCACCGTGGCCAATGCGGTCAATGCGGAGGGCAGGCCGAACGTGGTGCGCGCCGCCCACAAGGCTTGCAGCTTGGACAGGATGGCTGCGGGTTCAGCCCCTGTCAGGTGCAGGCCCAACAGGTCTTTGATCTGGCTGGCAAAGATGATGACGGCGATACCAGCGGTAAAGCCAAGCGTCACCGGGTAGGGAATGTATTTGACGTAAGACCCCAGTCGCATCAGACCCGCCGCCGTCAGGAACAGGCCGGACAGCAGGGTCGCCAGCAACAGTCCCGGCACACCGATGGCCGTAACACAGGTCCCGACCAGCACGATGAACGCTCCTGCCGGTCCGCCGACCTGATAGCGCGACCCGCCAAGCAGCGACACCAGAAAGCCGCCGACGATGGCGGTGAACAGCCCGCGTTCCGGCCCGACGCCAGAGGCTATGGCGATGGCCATCGACAAGGGCAGCGCCACAATAGCCACCGTCAACCCTGCCACAGCATCGGCGCGCAGGTCCGACAGGTGATAGCCCTCGCGCAAGACCGTGACGATCTTGGGCAGAAACTCACTGACACGCCGCGCGTGGGGCGGTTGAGCGCTGAGATCGGTCATGCTGTTGCTCTTGCCTCCCCGGGTCCGGTTCGTTGGCTCAGGCAATCCCTGCGCCGGTCTGCTGTCAATCGGATGTTTCAGGACAGCCCTTCGGTCCGGCAGCGATCGGGCAACTCTAGCCGAAAGGATCCACCGGGTACTTGACCTGCATCAAGCACAGGCCCTGCGGTGGAGCCACTGTGCCACAGGCGGCGCGGTCACGGGCGGCAAGGGCCTCGGCGATCCGCTCGGGGTGCCATGCCCCAACGCCGACGCGGACAAGGGAGCCTACAATAGAGCGGACCTGATTGTGCAGAAAGCTGCGGGCGCGCAGGTGGAAGTGGTATTCGGTGCCATGCGGCAGGGTGGTGGCAGTGATCGTCACCTCATCCAGCGTCTTTTCCGGGCTTTTGGATTGGCAGAGGGTGGAGCGGAACGTGGTGAAATCGTGATGGCCCAGAAGGTGGCTGGCACCCGTCTGCATGGCCGCAAGGTTCAGCGGGGCCTGCACATGCCAGACCGTGCCACGCTTTAACACCGGCGGGGCGCGGCGGGACAAGATGCGGTACAGGTAGCTGCGCTCAATGGCGGAAAACCGGGCGTGGAACCTGTCATCGACCAGCGCACAGGCGAGGATGGCCACCGGGGCGGGGCGCAGGTGATGGTTCAGCGCCTCTGACAGGCGGAACGGGTCCCAGTCTTTGGCAAGGTCGATATGGGCAACCTGGCCAAGCCCATGCACCCCGGTGTCGGTGCGGCCTGCGGCGGCGAGGGTATGGGGGCCGGGTTCCAGCCGGGCCAAAGCCTCCTCGACCGTTTTTTGCACCGAGGGTTGATCCGGCGATTGCCGCTGCCAGCCGTTGAACGGGGTGCCATTGTATTCGATCTTTAAGGCAAAGCGGGGCATTTGTGTCTGGCCAAGCCGGGGGTTTCATACCCCCGGACTCCCATGGGATATTCAGGAACAGTTTAGGGTGCAAGGCGGGTCTAGCGGGTTGGGCACTCTTGCGCAACGGGGCTGGATCGGGCGGACTTGGCTGCCTATGTAGGGGAGGGCAATGACGGGGTGGAATTTGGGACTTGGTGATCTGGCAGAGGGGTTTTTGCGCGGGGTTGGCGGCTTTGCGCTGCCTGACCCGGTGATCCGCCTTGGGGTGACGGGGTTAAGCAGGGCAGGCAAGACCGTGTTCATCACCAACCTCGTGGCCAACCTGCTGGAGCGGGGCCGGATGCCGCAACTGTCCGCCCGCGACCGGATCGAGGCGGTTTACCTGCAACCGCAGCCCGACATGACCCTGCCGCGCTTTGCCTATGAGGATCATCTGGCGGCGATGACCGGCGACAATCCGCGCTGGCCGCAATCGACGCGGGCGGTGTCAGAGTTGCGCTTGTCTTTCCGGGTCAGGGCGGCGGGCTTTTTCGGCGGACTGGCAGGCCCGCGGGTGTTGCATGTCGATATCGTGGATTATCCCGGTGAATGGCTTTTGGACCTGTCGTTGCTGGACAAAACCTACGAAGATTGGGCAGAGGGCGTGCTGGGCCGGATTGCCAGGCGCGAGCAAGCCCGCGATTTCATGGCTTTGGTGCGGGCCGAGGATGGCGCTTTGGCGCTGGATGAACCCAAGGCGATGGCTTTGGCCGCCAGCTTCACTGCCTATCTGGTGGCCGCACGGGACGTGGGCTGGTCGGATTGCACGCCGGGGCGGTTCCTGCTGCCCGGAGAGCTTGCCGGCAGCCCGGTGTTGACCTTTGCGCCCTTGCCCAAGCCTGCCAGCACCCCGCGCGGCTGTTTGTGGGCCGAGATGGCGCGGCGCTATGACGCCTACAAGGCGCGCGTGGTCCGGCCGTTTTTCCGCGACCACTTCGCCAAGATTGACCGGCAGGTGGTGCTGGTCGATGTGCTGAGTGCTATCCATCAGGGCCCGCGCGCGGTGGAGGATTTGCGCCGCACGATGGCCGAGGTTCTGGCGGCCTTCCGGCCCGGTCGCAATGGCTGGCTTGACTTTCTGCTGGGGGGCCACCGGGTGGAGCGGATACTGTTTGCCGCCACCAAGGCCGACCATCTGCATCATCACCAGCATCCGGCCCTGACCGCCATCACCGAAGCGCTGTTGCGCGATGCCAAGGCGCGGGCGGATTTTGCCGGTGCGGAAACTGCGGCACTGTCGATGGCCAGTCTGCGCAGCACGGTGGAGGCAGGGATTTCGCGCGACGGTGAGGTGCTGGACGCCGTGCGCGGGCGTTTGGCCGATGGGCGGGTGGTGGCGATGTATGCAGGCGAGTTACCCTTGGACCCGACGCGGATACTGGCGCCGGCGCGCGAGGGGGCAGAGGTTTGGCTGAACGCCGATTTCGCCCTGATGGGATTTGAGCCGGCCAGGATGGCGCGCAAACCCGGCGAAGGGCCGCCGCACATCCGGCTGGACCGGGCGGCGGAGTTTCTGATCGGGGACCGCCTATGATCCGGGATGCCGAGACTGACGATTTGCCCGTTCTGGCGAATATTATCGGTGATTGGTGCCGCGACACGCCGTGGCTGCCGAACCTCCACACCCCAGAGGAGGATTTGGGCTTCGTCGCCGCACTGCACCGGCTGGCGACGCTACGGGTGGTCGGCAGGCCAGCACTCGGATTTCTGTCCCGGCAAGGGGCAGAGGTGGACGCGCTCTATCTGGCACCTGATGCCCGGCGGCGTGGCCATGGCCGGACCTTGCTGGCAGATGCGATGGCGACTGAGCCGGTTTTGCGGTTGTGGACGTTTGCTGCAAACCTTGACGCCCGCGCGTTTTATGCGCGGCTTGGCTTTATCATGGTGGACCGGACCTTGGGTGACAATGCCGAGGGTTTGCCTGACATCAGGCTGGAATGGAGGCGTTATGGCGCAACTGGATGACAGGTTGAAAGGCCCGGCGCTGATCGAGGTGGAAGGCGATGTCGCACCCGAAGCCTTTGAGGAGGTGTTGGAGGGGCGGGCCATGGAGGGGGTGCGCAGGCTTGCGGCGCGGCGAGCCTCGGGGTTTGCGCGCTTTGCGGCCTGGGTGTTCGGCAGCCTGTTTTCGCTGGTGCTGACTGTGGCCGCGTGGAATTTCGTCGTGGGATTGTTTGCGGCGAACCCATGGCTGGGCGGGCTGGCCAGCGTTTTGCTGGTGCTGGCGGCGGGGATTGTGTTGGTTCTGGTGATCGGCGAAATCTCTGCCTTTCTGCGGCTGGCCCGGTTGGACAGTATCCGGCTGCAGGCGATCCACGCGGCAGAGCTGGGGGATCTGAAAGCGGCGCGGGCGGTGCTGGTGCGGCTGGAAGGCCTTTATGCCGGGCGCCCGGCGATGGCTTGGGCGCGGGCCCGGCTGGCGGAGCGGCAGGCCGAGGTATTTGATGCCGATGCCCTGCTGCGGCTGGCTGAAGTGGAGCTGATTTTGCCACTGGATGATCTGGCGCGGGCCGAGGTGGAGGCTGCGGCGCGGCAGGTTGCCACGGTTACCGCCTTGATTCCGCTGGCTTTGGCGGACCTTGCCACGGCATTGGTGGCAAACCTGCGGATGATCCGGCGGGTGGCGGAGGTTTACGGCGGGCGGGCGGGTTCCCTGGGATCATGGCGGCTGCTGCGGCGGGTGTTCGTGTCTTTGGTGGCAACCGGGGCGGTGGCTTTGACCGACGATCTGGTGGGCTCTTTTGCCGGGGGCGGGATTTTGACAAAGCTGTCGCGACGGTTTGGTGAAGGTGTGGTGAACGGGGCCCTGACCGCGCGGGTCGGCCTGGCCGCGATGGAGATTTGCCGCCCCATGCCGTTTGTGGCGCGCGAAAGGCCGGGCGTTTCGGCAACGGTCAGCCGGGCGCTGGTGGGGATGTTCGGGTCGAAAGACAGGGGATAGGCGTTTGTGGTCCGCCAGATGGGTTCAGCATGGGCCGCAGCATGGGCTGCAGCATGGGCCGACGGCCCATCCTACCAATTTCTTCAGTCAGGTGCGGAACTTCTGCGCCAGTTTTTGCAAGGCCGATAAAGGGGTTGCGGGCGGTTCTTCCAGCAAAGTTTCAGGCTGGATTTTTGCGGCCCGGACCTCTGGTTTGTCGCGTTGAATGCCGGGCTTGGGGTTGAGTGTCGCTGGATGCAGACGCAGGGCTACGGTGTTGAGGAATTTGGCCTCCTCGCCACGCGCCAAAGCCTCCGCCCCGTCAGAGATGCCTTGCAGCAGTGGGTCAAGCCAGTCGCGGTCGGTTTTGGCGAAATCGTGCAGGACGTAGACTGCCACGCGGTCCTTGTGACCGGGGTGGCCGATGCCAAGCCGGACCCGGGCATAGCCGTCGCCAAGATGGTCGTGGATGGAGCGCAGGCCATTGTGGCCGGCGTGGCCTCCGCCCATTTTGGTGCGGATTTTGCCGGGCGCAAGGTCAAGCTCGTCATGGAACACCACGACATCGGCCAAGGGCATTTTCTGGAACGTGACAGCAGATTGAACAGCTTGGCCGGAGTTGTTCATGTAAGTTTCGGGTTTGAGCAGAATGACCTTGATGCCGCCAAGGTTGCCTGAGGATGTCAGGCCGTGGAACGCCTTTTTCCATGGTGAAAACCCGTGGTCTGCGGCGATGCGGTCCACAGCCATGAAGCCTACGTTGTGGCGGTTCCCGGCATAATCCGCACCGGGATTGCCCAGTCCGACGAAGAGTTTCATGGCACCACCTAAGCTGACGGGCGGGGGTTTGGGTCAGGAAGGGAAATTGGGGCAGGATGGGGAGTTGCGGCAGGATGGTGAGTTGCGGCAGGATGGTGAGTTGCGGCAGGATGGGGAATTATCGGGCGGGTTGCAAGTTTGCAAAGGAAAGCGGGCGGCATGAGGATGCCGCCCGCTTTCCGCGCGAACCCGAAAAATCAGGCCTCAGCCTCAGCCTCAGCCGACACCAGACCCGCCGGAGCCGCGATGTTGGCGATCACGAAATTGCGGGTGATGGTGGGCTTGGCGCCTTCGGGCAAAACCACATCCGACATGTGGATCACGTCGCCGATGTTCTTGCCGGTCAGGTCAACCGTGATGTGATCGGGGATATCGCCCGCCAGCACTTCCAGTTCAACTTCGGGGCGCACAACCGTCAGCGTGCCACCCTTTTTCAGACCCGGTGAGGCTTCGTGGTTTTCGAAGGTCACGTGGATGTGCAGCACCACACGGGATTCGTCATGCAGGCGCATGAAGTCCACATGGGTCGGCACGTCGCGCACCACGTCGCGCTGAACGCCACGGCAGATGACGTGAACGTCAGGCTGGCCGGGCACTTTCAGATTGAACAGGGTTTGCAGAAAACGCCCTGCTTTCAGGTGCTTGACGAGGTAGTTGAAGCCGACCTGAATGGATACAGGGTCTTGCCCGTCCCCATAAACGACTCCCGGTACGTTACCATCACGACGAGATTGACGGGCGGCCCCCTTGCCTGTCCCCGTCCTGACCTCGACGTTCAGATCATTGATCTGGCGTGCCATAGGTATTCTCCTGTTATAGTCCGCCATCCTCCAAGGGTGCATGGCGCGACCGGGGGGCTATAGCGGGGTTTGGTGGGGATGGGAAGCAGGTAATCCGGGCTTTTCGCGGGGTTTCCGGAGAATAGCTTGCACAGGGAGCCGCAATTGCTGGCGGCAGCGCAGGCGGTGTACAGGCCAAGGCGGCTGTCGCCATTGGCGGAGGCGGGCGGCGTTGGGACATCGTCCTGCAAGTTCCGCCCGTGCAGCCGCGCTTCTTTTCCTTCGGGTGCCGCGCCATTCAGCCGGGCTTGCTTGAGTTTGGCCGCGGGCTTGCTTACACAAGGGCTACCGGGATTGAGGGGAAGACCATGCGCATCCACAAGGACTTGGCTGACACGATCGGCAACACGCCGCTGCTGAAGCTGAAACGCGTGTCAGAGCTGACGGGCTGTACGATCCTTGGCAAGTGCGAATTTCTGAATCCCGGGCAGTCGGTCAAGGATCGGGCGGCGCTTTACATTATCAAGGATGCGGTGGCCAAGGGGCTTTTGAAGCAGGGCGGCACGATTGTGGAGGGCACCGCAGGCAACACCGGCATCGGGCTGGCGTTGGTGGGGGCCTCGATGGGGTTTCGCACGGTGATTGTCATTCCGGAAACCCAGTCACAGGAAAAGAAGGACATGATCCGTCTGGCCGGGGCGGAGTTGGTGCAGGTGCCCGCCGTGCCCTACAAGAACCCCAA
The DNA here is from genome assembly GCA_038231395.1 of Rhodobacterales bacterium. Lineage (GTDB taxonomy): Bacteria > Pseudomonadota > Alphaproteobacteria > Rhodobacterales > Rhodobacteraceae > Stagnihabitans. The sequence continues at coordinate 6,084 of JBBRLL010000054.1, read as the reverse complement.
CAACTACGTGCGCTATTCGGGCCGTCTGGCAGAGGCCCTGGCGCGGACCGAACCCAACGGGGCGATCTGGGCCAATCAGTTTGACAATGTGGCCAACCGTCAGGCGCATATCGAAACCACCGGGCCGGAGATCTGGGAGCAGACGGGCGGAAAGGTCGATGGCTTTATCTGCGCCGTAGGCTCTGGCGGGACTTTGGCCGGGGTTGGCATGGCCTTGCAGCCCAAGGGTGTCAAGGTTGGGTTGGCCGACCCCGAGGGTGCAGGTCTGTTTGCCTACTACACCACCGGCAAGTTCGAAAGCCCGGGATCCTCGATCACCGAAGGCATCGGGCAAGGCCGGATCACCGCCAATCTGGAAGGCTTTACGCCTGATTTCAGCTATCGCATCCCGGACGCCGAGGCTTTGCCTTTGGTGTTTGAGATGCTGGAGGATGAAGGGATTTGCCTTGGCGGCTCCAGCGGCATCAACATCGCCGGGGCGATCCGGATGGGGCGAGAGATGGGGCCGGGCAAGACCATCGTCACCATCCTGTGCGATTATGGCAACCGCTACCAAAGCAAGTTGTTCAACCCGGCATTCCTGAAGGAAAAAGGCTTGCCGGTGCCGAAATGGCTGGACCGCGCGCCGGTTCATATCCCCACGGTTTACGAGGACGCATGAGCGGTTTGGGCCGGATGAAGCACCATCTGGCCCGAAGTTCGGGACATGGACTGGCGCGCGGTCTGGCGCGCCGGTTGGGGTGTCGTCAGGCCCGCAGTTCGGGAAACGGACCGGCTCGCCCTATGGTGTGTCGTCACGGCGGTCTTTTCAGCCAGACGTTGATCTGGCTTTCCCTTGCCGTGATGCTGTTTGGAACAGCGGGGGTTTTTGCGCAGTCTACCTCTGGTCAGGATAACGCCGTTGTCTCGGGGGGGGCCGCACCCGGACAACCGATGGTCAAAGTTCACGCCGACAGTTCGGGCGCGTTGATCCCGGAGGTGAAGCGCGCGCCTTTGGAAACTGGTACGGAAACGGTTGATGCGCCGGTTTCGGGAGGGTTTGCACCGAAGGGCGGGACGGCGGCGGGGGCTGCGCCTGCTACAGCGACTGCGGGCGCGGCTGCCCTGCCAAAGCCGCCAGCCTCTGGCGGGGTCAGCAGCGGGGCGCTGGACTATGCCGCATGGGGGCGGATGGCCACACGGGTCGAAAGTGCCATCACCAACACCAGCATGACCAATGTGGCACTTGAAAGCCTGCGGTTGGAGCTGACCCGCTGGCGCGAGCAGTTGCTGGGGGCGCAGACCGCGAACTCTGCCCGGATCGCCACGCTGAAAACCCAGATCGCAGCCCTTGGTGCTTTGCCCGCCGACGGCACCGTTGAACAGCCCGAAATCGCCAAACGGCGCGAGGAACTGGCAACCCAGATGGCACGCCTGCAGGCCCCGGGTCTTGCCGCAGACGAGGCGTACCGGCGGGCCAACGGCCTGATCGGCGAGATTGACCGGGTGTTGCGGGAACGGCAGGCGGACGAGTTGCTGAAGCTGTGGCCCTCGCCTCTGAACCCGGCCAACTGGGGCGATGCGGCGACGGCACTGAGCAAGACCGCGATGGCACTTTGGTCCGAAACCGCCGTGCGGGCCGCCGAGCCTTTTGCGCGCAAAAAGCTGGTGGATAACCTGCCGCTGATCCTGCCCTTGCTGGTTCTGGCCGCCGCTTTGCTGGGGCGCGGACGGATGTGGATGGACCGGCTGGTCCTGCTGCTGCAAGGCCCGTCGAATGCGCGGGCGCGGCGGGTCTGGGGCTTTGTAGCCTCGCTTGGCATCATCCTGGTGCCGGTGGCGGGTTTTGTCAGTTTGGCGCAGGCGCTGCAACGGTCCGGGATGTTTGGCACGGTGGGTCTGACCATTGTGGGGGCGTTCGGCGAAATTGGCATGTCGCTGTTTGCCGCCGTCTGGCTGGGCAACCGGGTGTTTCCGGTGGTGGAGGGGGTGGTCGGACTGCTGGACCTGCCGCCCGACCGGCGGGCCGAGGGTCGGTTCCTGACCACCTCGTTCGGAGCGCTGCTGGCGCTGGCCGTATTGCGGCGGTCCGCACTGGCAGAGATTGACGTCGGCGATGCCGGTACGGCGGTTCTGACCTTTCCGGTCATCCTGATCGGCGGCCTGCTTCTGGCACGCTTTGGCTTGCTGATGGGGCACGCAACGCTGCCCGACGCAGAGGATGGCAAGGCCAACTATCTGGCCCGGATCATGAAGCCCTTGTCGCGTGGGGTGATCCTGCTGGGCACGGTGGCCCCGGTGCTGGCGGCGATTGGCTACATTTCGGCGGCGAGTGCGCTGATCTTTCCGGCGGCGATGACGCTGGGCCTTGCCGGGCTGTTGTACCTGATGCAGCGGCTGGTCGGCGATCTGTACGGCCTTGTGATGCGCACCGAGGGCCCGGCAGAGCAGGACGCCCTCGCCCCGGTTCTGATCAACTTTGCGCTGGCCTTGGCGACCCTGCCCATTGTGGCGCTGATCTGGGGTGCAAGGGTCTCTGACCTGACCGAGGTGTGGACCCGGTTTCAAGAAGGGTTCCAGCTGGGCGCCACCCGCATCTCGCCCACCGATTTCCTGTTCTTCGCGGTGGTGTTTGCGATTGGCCTGACGCTGACGCGGGTGATGCAGGGGGCGATGAAAACCTCGATCCTGCCGCGCACGGGTTTGGATCACGGCGGGCAGAATGCCGTGGTTTCCGGGCTTGGTTATGCGGGAATTCTCGTCTCGGCGCTGGTTGCCATCAACTCCACCGGGATTGACCTGTCGGGGCTGGCGATCGTGGCGGGTGCCCTGTCGGTCGGCATCGGTTTTGGTCTGCAGAACATCGTGTCCAACTTTGTGTCCGGCATCATCCTGTTGATTGAACGACCAGTGTCGGAGGGCGACTGGATCGAGGTTGGCACTGTGCAGGGCATCGTCAAGGCGATCTCGGTCCGCTCCACCCGTATCCAGACCTTCGACAGGTCCGACGTGATCGTGCCCAACTCTGACCTCATCTCGGGCCGCGTCACCAACTGGACGCGGTTTTCGCTGACCGGGCGGCTGATCGTGGTGGTGGGCGTGCCCTATACCGAGAACAGCCGCCGTGTGTCCGCCATTCTGCGCGAGATTGCCGAGGCGCAGCCGCTGGTCCTGCTGTCGCCGCCGCCGATGGTGGTGTTCACGGGCTTTGTGGCTGAGGTGATGCAGTTTGAAATCCGGGTCATCCTGCGCGATGTGAATTTCCAGTTCGAGGTTCGGACCGAGATCAACCACCAGATTGCCGCCCGCTTTGCCGCCGAACATATCCCCTTCACCGCAGCGCACCGCGATTATCTGGCCAGAGCGGCGCTTGATGCCGCGGTGGAGGCCGAAGCCGTGGCCGTGGAAGCGGCCAATATCGCGGCGGTCGAGGCGATCCTGGGTGCCCCCTTGCCCGCCACAGTGCGCGTCCTGACCGCCCCGCAAAGGTTGCCGAATGCGCCCGATGGATCGGCTGCGCGGGCCGACGCGGCAGTTGAGCAGGCGCAGGCATCCCCTTCGACAGCGACCACAGCCGCCGCGACCTCTGCGAAATCGTCCCCGCCAAAGGATCACGCCTGATGACCGACCTCTTGTTTCGTGACGACAGCTACCTGACCGAAGCCGAGGCGGTGGTGACGGCCCACACGCCCGAAGGCGGGATTGTAGTCTCTGCGTCGGTGTTTTATCCGACCGGCGGCGGGCAACCCGGCGACAGCGGCGTGATCGAATGGCAAGGCGGGCGGTTGGTGATTGCCACCGCCGTCAAGGTTGAGGGTGGCGGCGTCGCCCTGGTGCCTGCCGAGGCGCGGGCCATGCCGCCGGTGGGCACGGTGGTGCGCCAAGAGATCGACTGGGACCGACGCTACCGCCACATGCGCGTGCACACGGCCCTGCATCTGTTGTCGGTCGTGATCCCGTTGCCAGTGACCGGTGGCCAGATCGGGGTTGACCGGGGCCGCTTGGATTTCGACATGCCCGATGCGCCGACCGATGTGGAGGCTTGGGGCCAAGCCTTGAACCGACTGATCGACCGCGATTTGCTTGTCAGCCAAAGCTGGATTTCTGACGAAGACTTGTTGGCCAGTCCCGGTCTGGTCAAAACGATGAAGGTGGCGCCGCCGATCGGGCAGGGCAGGGTGCGGCTGATCCGCATCGGTGAAGGCTCCACCCAGATCGACCTGCAGCCCTGCGGTGGCACGCATGTGGCGCGGCTGGCAGAGATTGGCCGGGTGGCGATCGGCAAGATCGAGAAGAAAGGCCGCCAAAACCGCCGCGTCACGTTGGAGCTGTGCTGAAAGCCGGCGATTGAGGTTGGCAAGCGTCAGATTGCTTTGGCCGCCGGACTGCGCGAAACAGTGGCGGCGGGGGCGACCTGCATATTGCCAACCTGGCAGGCCAACGGGACGCGACAGCCGACCCGGCATAAAGCATCGTCCGACGGCGCTTGGTGAAGGTTTCCTCGGCATGCCGACTTGACCGGTCAGAGGTCTGAATGTCAGCCCATTCCGACAACACAAGCCAGATCACACTCTGCCATATTGCCTTGAACTTTCCCCCCCGCCCCCCTTGCATCCACCGCCCCGCCGCGTGTAAGACCGCCCCCAACGGATCGGTGGCCGAGTGGTCGAAGGCGCACGCCTGGAAAGTGTGTAGGCGGGGAACCGTCTCTAGGGTTCGAATCCCTATCGATCCGCCATTTAGACTTAGTAAGCCACTGAAATCATTCAGAAAATCTTAGAGGCTGTGTTTTTATTCCCCCTTTTCTTCCCCCATTACCTTCTGGCAGCGGTCGGAAAATGCCGGAACGTGCCGGTGTTTCCTGTGCGGCGATGAAGGGAAAACTGGCGCCGTCTGTATCGCGTCATCCCGTGAAAGCCGCCCACCAGTTGAAGGGCGCAACGCGCTGGGCAGGCAGCCGCTGGAATGAAAGGGGTGTCGTTAATGCCGACACCCATGGGGTGGCCAGGAAAGGGCTCACTGGCGAAGGACGAAAGCACCTGAGCAAGTTTAGGCCCTCGCCCCTGTATTGGGGGGGGTAAATCATAGGGAGGTTTCAAACGCCCGACCTACTACCATCCTGCATTCGCAATGAGAGCAAACCGGACAGGGGGTGGGGTTCACGCGGTCCGGGGCGGGATGCTGGTGGCGGGTCGATGATGTAGGTCCAGAAGCGCATACCTGCAGGGTATGGCGGGGTGGTTAATGCGGGGTTAACGGCAGCTTATGCGATGGCCCGACGCTGAGCCTCTAACGCGGGAACAGGGTGCGCTCAGAGCAACTAATCCCTTGGATGGGTGGTTTCGCCGGTCGGATAGAGTGGGCGAATATGACGAAAACGTCAGTGATTTAGGGTGACGTATGGCAAATGGTCGACCCAGAAACGACCTGATCGTCATCGGGTTAGCAGACTGGCAGCCCTAACGGAAATGGTCGACTGCTCAGTGATTGGGAGAAATCCATGACTATAGGCCGCCTAAGGTGAGGGTTAGCGCTGATGGGCCAGCCCCGCAGAAATGAAAGATTGGCCTGTGATTTGCATTTTAGGCGCTCGTGGAAAATGGGATGGCGGGTGTAGAGCGACCAAGAACGGATATGGTATGGATCGGCCAGAAAACGCGCCAACATAGCCGCGCGGAAATGACAGTCCGGTCTGTGATTTAGCAGATTCTCGCCCTAGGCGGATTTAGGGCTGAAATGGCTCAGACGAGGTAGCAATCGGACCAGCCAAGCCGGGCGCGGATTTCCCTGCTTTCACGGATAGCTGCCGAGCTTCACGCTGTGCGAGGCACCCTGCCGCAAACGAAAAGGCCCCGCGCTGGGCGGAGCCTCAATTGCCGTGGAATTGCACGGCTGCCCGGCACCGTAAGTCCGTGACGGATCCGATGATAGACGGATCCGATGATAGACGGATCCGATGATAGACGTAAGCATCCGGTCAGGGACGCGGTCAGGCGGCTTTCGCGGTTTGGGCGGCTTTCCAATTCCATGGCAGGAGTTCCGGGAGGCGTGAGACGACGATGCTGGGCATTCTTGCCAGAACGTCTGCCAGCCAGGCCTGAGGGT
>JBBRLL010000053.1:0-26096 GCA_038231395.1 Rhodobacterales bacterium | reverse complement strand
CGCCGCTGGCGAACAGGTGATCCGGCCGCGCCAGGGATAAACCGGCTGGCCGACCGCTGCCGCGCCGTTGGAATAGGGGTTCGGGAGAGCGTTGCCCGCCGCCACATCCATCATCACGAAGGGATAGAAGGTGATCCGCTGCCGCCTCGGTGCCCGCGAACATTTCGACCAGGGCGAACTTGTTCACGCCCAGCGCATCCGCCATTTGCAGCGCAGCGCCGAGGTCAAGGCCGAAGACCAACCCCGCGCCGGTGACGCGAAGTTGGCCGGTCATCCGCTTCAGCAGATCCCAGACGGCCTCGCCTTCGACCGTTTGCAGGCGGTTCAGCTCGTAGGGGCAGTCTGGGCAGGGTCCGTCGCACTGGCCGCAATATCCAGCGCCCCCGCTGAAATGCCATTCGGCAAGGGCGCAGACCCGTTTCCCTCAGTGACCAGGATCAGCGCGGGACCACAGAATTTCGCGTTGAAGGCATCGTAAAGTGGCCAGATATCCAGCAATTGGTCGATCCGGTCGGGGTCGGGGCTTATCGGGTTGCCCTCGGCATCGCCAATGCCATCCCAGTCTTTAATGACCCGGCGGGCGATAGCTTTGACCGTGGCAAGCGTGGCTTCTTCCGGTCCGGCACCTGCCGCCACCGCTGCTGCGACTGCCGGGTCGTTGCGAGCGGCGGCAAAGACGGCCGAGGTCAGGCGCGCACAGGTCAATTCGACGCCACCGCCAAGGTCGATCACCCGGTCCTGCGCCGTTGGGTTCAATCTGATCATTGCTCAATACCCCGCCACGGAATTGGTCAGGACCGCCGTTGCCATCCGCGCTGGCGAGGTGGCCAGCGCCGCCTGCCAGTCAAACGTGGCATCAACGCCGCTCGGCCCCTGAATCTCGGCGCGGGGGCGCGGCAGATAGACGGCATGAGCGGTAAAATCGAAGCGGGCGCTCGCGCTGATCACATGGCTGAACAAGAGAACGCAAGGCGTCCCGGCGATAGCCTGACTGAACAAGGTCAGGTCGGCAAAGCGCGCCACCAGCTGGCCTTTGCAGGCAGCAATCGACGGATCGGCGGACTCGATCTTGCCGTCGCCGCGGATGCTGTCGATCTTTTCCAGATTGTTCATGTAGGTCACGCGGGCCTGCGTGAAGTTGGCCATCTGCACGCCATCTTTCAGGATCGCCCCGTTGAACTGCCCGAACCGGGTGTAATTCAGGGTGGCCAGCGTCCCGGCCGCGGTTACGGCCGCAATGTTCTCGCTCTGCCCGATCAGCTTGACCGTGCCTTGCAAATAGCCTTTTCGCTTGAGCTCCCAGGAGAGCTGATCGACGACGAACCCCGGATACATCGCAAAGCGCGGAACCTCCGGCATCTGGGTTTCTAGGGACAGGCTGGGCAGGGTCCAGTTGCCGGAGACGAAAGTGTGGGTGTTGGCACCGCCGGTCAGGGTCGCCCCCGACACCACACCGTTCGAGGCCGGAGCAGTCGAGGCGGCCAGCGTGAAGGCGTTGCCGGTCAGACCCAGGACGTCAAAGACGACAGTGATGGCGATCGCCGTTGCCGTATAGGTGGCCGCCGCGACGGCAGTGATAACGGATGCGTTCAGAACGATAGCCAGGGCGGTCATAGTTGCAGCCAGGCTCGCCCCGATGTTGCACTGGTTGCCCGTGGCGCCGCTCGCCACAAAGGTGAAGACCGTGCCCGCGACGGTGATCGTGCTACTCACCGCAGGCTGCGCCGAAAACGTCCAGGCGCCCGCCGCGGCGACAGCCGGAGCGGTGGTCGGTGCCCCGAAACAGGCTTTCAGCCAGAAGCCGAGGTTTTCCACACCCAGCGGGATCACCACGTCGCCATCGGCGTCAAATGCATCGCGGGCGGGCGTGATCGGGTCGCGCCCGAAACCCAGCACCTCGTTGTCCAGAAGCGGCTGCTCACCGCCGAGCGTGGTCGAAATGAACGGCATCTTGGTGAAGCCGGACACCGGCGGGGTGCCATAAGTGGATTCGAACGCCAGTGCCAATTGGGCTCTGGCGCCTTGTGCGCGTGCCATGAAGTGTCCTCTCTCAGATTGGGTTTGTGGTGGAGTAGGTCAGAGTGATGGTGACGGCGGCGCCTTTCATCGGCTCGCCGCCTTCGGTGATGATCTCCGTCGGGTCGGGTGCCGCCCCTTCCATCCAATCGCAGAGCCCGCCGAGGGTCCGGTTCGCGGCCAGCCGCACACCGATCGCCACGCAGATCGCGTCAAACTGCGTATCCTGCGTCGCCTCGCCTTGGACGATCACCTCGACCACCGCCTCGTGGTCATAGTGATAGGTCAGGGGCGACAGGCTGACCTCCGGCTCGCCGGGGGTGCCGTCACGTAGGATCACCAGCCCCGCCGCAGGAATCCGGGTCGGCAGCGCGATGTTGCGCAGAACCGTCGCCCCGCCGACCCCGGCAAGCTGCGCGAACAAGCGCCGCCAGAACATCTTCGCGTTTGCTCATTTACCGCCCCCATCATCCTGCCACTGGCTCAGGATCAGCCCCGCCAGTGCGCCTTGCGCCGCAACGGCCGCGGCCAGGAGCGCCAGCTTCTTCGGCAGCTTCACCTGTGGCACCAACACGAAGATCGGGATCGACAGGTTCTTGCGGCCGCGCTTTTTGCGCGCGCCAAAGGCCGGGGCGCGACCGCCGGGGATGACACCCTAATCGACCAAGAGCGGATCGCGGCCCTTGCGATAGACGAATACCAACCGTCGCCCGGTGCGTTGCTCCCAGCCACCGGGCGTAATCCGCTTGGCCCCGACACCCTTGGCCCCGGCAGCGGGCAGCGGAATCGCCAGATAAAAGCCGGACGACGACCGGATCAGCACCCCGCGTTCAAAGGCGTCGATGATCACCGGGGCCTTGGACCAGACCAGCGCCGCCGCATGCAGCGAGGTGGTCTGTGACGGATAGACGCTCTTGCGGACCGTCCGGGTCAGCTTTTGGCCCAACCCGGCGCTGGCCACCTGATTGCGCCAATTCGCCTGCAACTGCGCCCCGGCGATGCCGACGGCACGCGTCACCGCCGCCTTCCCTTCCTTGATCGACGACCCGTAGATCGCGCGGATGTCGCCTTCGATGGTAAAGGTCAGCTTCACAGCAACCTCACTTCTGCCGACCAGACCAGCCGATCGGCGTCGCGCAAACGTTCGCCCTGTACGGCGTAAATCTCAGCGCCGATCTGGAACGTGTCGCCCGGGTCCAACACCGCCACTTCCGACACCCGCACGTCGATCAGATGCGTGTCGGTGACAAACCGCCCCTCGCCGAACGGGGCAGCGCGGTCGGGTGATTGGTGGGTCACCCGCACATTCACCCCGTCGCCGATACCGCCAGGTCGAAAGATCGCATCGGTTGCGAGATTGCGGTCGCGGAACGTCGCGTTAACCATGGTTGCGAAAGCGGTCATGGCGGCCTCAAGTCACCGAGGCCCCGTTCAGCCGAACCCGGCCGAGGGTTTCTCCTGCACCGGCGCCGGTGATCTTCACGGCTGCGCCGATGCGCTTCAGCGCGCCCGCGATGTTGGTGCAGGCGGTGCCGTTCCAATAGACCGCGTCGCCCAGCGCCCAGGCCTGCGAGCCGAGTTTCGGCAGATCGACGATGCCTTCGGTTAGGAACGCGCCATCCGCGCCGTTGGCGATATCCGCCTGCGCCACGGCGAACAGGGTGCCGAAGAGGACGCCTTGGCCCGAGACGGTGGTGGCAGGGGCGGTCAGGACGACGATATCGCCCGTTCCGATAAAGTTCTTCATTTGAGGGCCTTCCTGTATATAGAGTGTGGGGGGATCAGACGCCGACGTTCTGGAACAAGCCGCGCCAGTCGATCGCCTTGTAGGCGAAGTCGTGACGGGCCTTGATTTCGATGCCGTCGACCTCAAAGCCGTTGCGGGTTTCGGTGTAGACGCCGTTGTTGCCTTCGAGGAACCCGAACTCCAGCGTGTCGATCCGGGTCGGATCGGCGGACAGAAACCACGGTTTGGCACCCGAGGCGGGCAGCAAGCGCGCCTCCTCGATGATTTCAAGCCGGTTGGCGAAGGCGTTCACGCCGGACACCTGCGCCGGGGTGGTCTGGGTGATGTTCTTGCGCGCCTCGACCGCCCGGGTGCCTGGCGGCACGATCAGGAACCTCGGCTGGATCGAGATCAGGCGACCTTCCAGGCCCTTTTGCTTGGCATAAAGCTCGTATGCCTCAGTCAGCGAGGTTTCCGAAATGATGCCTGCGGTGCCGACATTGCCGTGGGTGGCAAGGTTGAACAGCGCCACCGCATCATTCATCACCGGGTTTCCGGTCAGGATCGAATAGACCAGATCAGATTCCAGATCGGCGGCAGAGGCCCCGAAAGCGGCCGGGATGCGGGCAAAGGCGTTCAGGTCGTCGTTGATGATGGTCTGGCGCGTGATGCCGATGATCCGGCCATAAGTGGCCAGCGAATAGACTTCCTTGCCCTCGCCGATCGTGCCGTAGGTGAATTCGCCGGATTCCGGCACCTTAATCAGATCGGGCGCGCCGCCCAACTGGGTGCGTTGGACTTGCTTGAAATCGGGGATCGAAACCTGCCGTGCCCAGGCGGTGAAGGTGCGCGGGGTGGATTCGTAGCCCTGCCGCAGGGTCTTGTTGGCGACGTTGGCTAGGATCGACGGAAAGTCCGATGTCGAATGGAAGCCGGTATCCGCCCGCAAGGTTAGTGCCAGCCCGGCCAGTTCCATCTTCGACATGCCGCGGGTGTTGATGCCGCGCCGCTCAAGCCCGAAACGCGCCATTTCCATCAGAGTCATGCCTCGGAATTCGCGGGCATTGGCGTCAGGCTGATGCCGGGCGGGCTCGTGGCGGTGCATCAGCGCGCCGGTGACGGCTTCGCGAAAGCTGATGTCGGTCGACGACAGGCCGCCGACCTGCGCGGGCACGGTTTCCGCGCCGCGCGTGGCGGGGTTCTGGGCCGCCAACCGGTCGAGGATCGCCGAGCGGGCCGCATCGACGGTGACGCCGCGGGCGATCAGATCAGCCGAGAAATCGGCCGGGAGGGCGTGGCGTTGCGACAGGGTCAGGATCTCGGCGGTGCGACGGCGCTCGTCGCTGCGGGCCGCCTCCACTTGCACAGTGATACCCGCAAGCGCGGACGGCGCGGCGGCGGTGGCGATGGCCGCGATGGCCGGTGCGGCGGCGGTGACGGCGGTTTCGGTCGCTGTGGTCTGATCTTCGGGGGGCATGGTCGTTCCTTTCGGGTTTGCCGCGCGGGCGGCTTGAGTTTCGCTTTGGCGATGCAGGACGCAGGGGGTTCGGGGATCGGGGGCGGAATTGGCGGCGCGGATCAAAGCGCCGGGATCGGCGGGCATGGCGACGTCGGAAACCTCCATCGGTTCCCAATCTACGGCCCGCCACAGCTCGCGCTGGCCGTCGGCCTCGGTGATTTCGTAGCGGTAAACCCGGTAGCCGACCGAGACGAAGCGGACCGACTTTTCGAGGATACGCTGGACCAGATCGGCCACGTGGGCAGCCGCGGTCAGCTGGATCGTCGCGACACCCTGGCCGCCTTCGATCCGCGCCGATCCCGGCACAACCGAGCCCAGCACCGATCCGAGCGACCAGCCGTTATGCGAGTCCAGAAACGGCGCGCCGTCATTCATGCGCTGCATCCGAACCGCATTCGGTGACACAACGAGTTCTTCGTCGTATTCGACCACATCATCCCAGCCCTCCCAGCGTTGCCGCTGGACGGTGGCACCTGTGGTCCAGACGATTTCGATGGTGCGGGCTTGCGGCTTCACGCTTTCCGGCCGCACGGAAGCCGCCCGCCCGATCAGGGGCAGGAGACGGGTTTCGGGGTCCATTTGGTTACTCCTGCGGCGGTTGCGGCGGCTACCTCTACCTGGACCGCTCGGCTTCAACTGCCAACGAAACTATCCGGATCGATGGCCTCACAGGAGGTTCATTCACGTTGAGCGATGGCGGGCAGGTTTCGGGCACTGAAAGGATGGATTTCTATACTGGTTCCGGAAATGACACGGCGACGTTCACCAACATCTCTGCGGAAGGAGAGTATTGGCGCGCAGGCGGGGGCACCAATCGCGCCATTATCGACTATTCAGGGTTCAGCCAAAGCGTTAGCTTTCCGGCTGGCAGCAGCGCGATCACCCAACTCGCGGACGGAACCCATGCTGTCTCGATGCAATACGTCTATGAGTTTGACATCACCGGTGGGGCAGGAAACGACAGCTTCAACGGATATCCTGCGTCTTGGGTCAGCTTCCACGGAGGCAGTGGCAACGACACATTATACGGCAGCAGCGGCAATGACCTTCTCTTCGGTGGAAGCGGTAATGACACGATAAGCGACTACGGCGGCAATGGCCGCCTGTATGGAGGCTCAGGCCGTGACGTCATCGATGGGGGAGAAGGGAACGACCGTATCGACGGCGGAACAGGCAACGACATATTGACCGGCGGCAACGGCAGCGACCGTTTCGTGTTCCTCGCCGGTTTCGGTCACGACCGCATCACCGATTTTGTCGCAGGCTCGGCGCCGGGCGACGTTCTGGATTTCTCTGCGTTGCACCTGTTCCTCTCAAACCTCAGCCTGACTTCGGCAAGTGGAGGAGCAAGCACACTAGTCACCGTGATCACCACGGGCGACAGCGTTTTACTTTCCGGAACTGCTTTCAGCAGCTTCAATGCAGCAAGTGATCTTTTCTTCTGATTGGCGGAATGCCAGGACCGAACAAAAAAAATCGAATCCTTGCGAGTAGAGATTTCAATTTCGTCTGCCGCGATTGAAGATTTGGGGGAAATCTTGATCTCTGCACCCAAAGCGGTCGACCGGAAACCTTGCCATTCCAAGGAAGGAACAGAACAAGACCGGAACAAGAAACGTGAAACCGCAGGTGAAACCGCCAATCCTGAGGTAGTTCAAAAATCGGCTAACCTATTGATTTCAATGGTGCCCAGAGCCGGAATCGAACCAGCGACACGCGGATTTTCAATCCGCTGCTCTACCAACTGAGCTATCTGGGCCCTGCAAAGGAAAGCCGGTTTGCTGTCCTGAGTGTCGCGGGGTATTACGTCAGGGGGGCTGGGCTGTCCAGAGGGGTTTGCAAGAAAATTGATCCGGGCGGGGCGATTGCCGCAGGGCTGATGAGAAGCGCTTTTGCGGTTGGCCTATTGCGGGCGCTTGGGTCGTGAAGCGTCGGGAACTTCGCCGTCAGGGCTTTCTCCGTCAGAAGTTTGCCCGTCGAAGCTTTCGGGCAGATCGTCCTCCATCTCTGGCCCGGGCAACACATAGGCTCCGGTCAGCCAGCGCCCCAAGTCCACATCCGAACAGCGGCGTGAGCAGAACGGGCGGTATCCCTCAGTGGCGGCTTTACCGCAGATCGGGCAGTTCATAGCAGGCTCGCCAAGGGCTGACGGTCGCGTTTGCGGGTCAGCTCGTACAGGCCAAGCGTGGTCCATCCTGCAAGGTTGGCCTCGCCTGCCTCGCGGAACGCGGCCTTTAGGACCTGATCCAGAATGGCGCGGTCTTTCTTCGGCATCGGGGCGAAGTCAACCACGACCTGACCGCCCAGACCACGCAGCCGCAACTGACGCGGCAGGTCACGGGCGGCGGCGATATTGACCTTCAGGCTTGCAGCGGGCGAGGTATCCGGCCCGGTGTTCACATCCACCGCCACCAAAGCGCGGGTCGGCTCCATGATCATGTGGCCGGCGCCAAGATCAACCCTTGGGCCGCGCAACGCGTCGATCATCTCCAGCACGCCAAGGTCGGAAAAGCCGCCCTCGACCACCTCGTCCGGGGCAGGATCAGACCAGTCGCGCCAGGCGGTATCCTGCGCGCTGGCCCCCTCCAAAAGCAACTCCGGCCCGCCGTCAAGGTCGGCAAGCATCGCGGCGCAAACCCCGCGCAATGCGGCAATTTCTTCAGCAACCTCGTCCGGTTCCGCCATTTCGGCCGCCGACCGCACGATCAGGCCAAGCTGCGCGTCGGCCCCCTCCATCGCGGCATCAGCCACGGCCTGCAAATCGTCGCGAACCGCTTCATCCTTGATCCGGCGCGAGATATTCACCCCCGGCGCGCCCGGCGTCACGATGGCCAGCTTGCCCTTGAACAGCAGACGAGAGGTGACCGGCAGCGCCTTGCCCGGCTCGGCAGGCCCGGTGACCTGCACCAACAGCCGTTGCCCCGGGGCCAAACCATCGGTCTGGCGCAGAAACCCTTGCTCGCCACCCGGCAGTTTGACGAACATGCCGCCCATGCCCTTCATCGGCCGGTCAGCCACGGCGCGGTAGATGGCACCGGTCAGGGGCGTGTCATCGGCCGGATCGATCAGCAACTCTTCCAGCACGCCGTCCACCACCAAAGCGGCAGCTTTGCGCCCGTCCATCTCGTCCAGCACGATCACGCGGCCAATCATGTCACCCTCCACACCCGATAGCCCGCTGCTTGCAGCAAGCCAGAGGTTTCCGCCAATGGCAGCCCGACAATGCCGGTAAAACTGCCCGAAATCCATGGGATGAACGCGCCCGCGAAGCCTTGAATGCCATAAGCCCCGGCTTTGCCCTGCCATTCTCCGCTGGCGAGATAGACGCTCAGCTCCAGATCCGAAAGCCGCTTCATCTTGACGGCAGAGACACTTTCCCGCGTCCAGATCCGATCGCCCAAGCGCAAAGCCACGGCGGTGATCACCTGATGCCGCCGCCCGCCCAGTGCTGTCAGAAACGCCGCCGCCTGACCCGCATCAACCGGCTTGCCTAGGATGCGACGGCCCAAAGCCACCGTGGTATCCGCGCACAGCACCAGATCATCCGGCCCGGCGTCTACCGCCAAAACCTTTTCCCGCGCCAGCCGTTTGCAATAGGGCAAGGGCAACTCACGCGGGCGCGGGTCTTCGTTGATGTCAGGGGGCAGGACCGCGTCAGGCACCACGCCAATCTGCGCCAAAAGCTCTTTCCGGCGCGGGCTCGCCGAACCCAGTATAAGCTTCAAAGCTGGTGACCGCGCGAAAGCTTCCGAAAACCGGTGCCCACTTTTCGGTCCGCGCTCACTTGAACCGGTAGTTGATGCGACCTTTCGACAGGTCGTAGGGGGTCATTTCGACCTGCACCTTGTCGCCCGCCAGAACACGGATGCGGTTCTTGCGCATCTTGCCTGCCATCACCGCAATCAACTCATGGCCATTGTCGAGTTCAACCTTGAATGTCGCGTTCGGCAAAAGCTCTTTCACGACACCGGGGAATTCGAGAAGTTCTTCCTTGGCCATGGTCTCTCCAAATAGGGTTGACCCGCGTCCGAAGGGGTCGCAGGCGTGGCGTCCTATGCGCCTGTTTTTGGCACCTTTCAAGCGGAAAGTAGGGGCTTCAAGGCCAGCGCCCTTGCCAAAAGGCTTGAACCGGTGGCAGCCCTTTGGTACGGGGCCACTCCCGTCATCCGACAACCTCGCGCCGCTCGATACCGTCGCTTTTCATAGAACCGGGGCCTGCCATGAGCAAAGTCGTCAAACTCGGGATTGGCAGCATTTTTCTGGGCCTTGTGGTTCTGGGGCTGAAACTGGTGGCGTGGCGGATGACCGGCTCGGTCGCCTTGCTGTCTGACGCTCTGGAAAACACCGTCAACGTGGTGACCGCAATTGCCGCCCTGCTGGCGATCCGGGTGGCGGCTTTGCCCGCCGACGCCAACCACCCCTATGGTCACCACAAGGCCGAACTGTTCAGCGCCATTCTTGAAGGCGTGATGATCATCGTGGCCGCGCTGGTGATCCTGAAAACCGCGTGGGACGGATTTTCGACGCCGCACACGCTGGAGGCCCCGTTGCGCGGCCTTCTGGTCAACGCCGTAGCCTCAATCCTGAATGCGGTCTGGGCCTGGATGCTGATCCACAATGGCCAGCGCTACCGCTCTCCGGCTTTGGTGGCAGATGGCAAGCACCTGTTTCTGGATGTGGTCTCTTCGGTGGTTGTGACTTTAGGCGTGCTCCTGGCGATAGAAACCGGCTGGTACTGGCTTGACCCCGCCCTCGCCGCCCTTGTCGCCCTGAACATCCTTTATTCCGGCTGGCGCGTCACCCAGCAATCACTCTCTGGCCTTCTGGACGAATCTCTGTCCGATACCGTGCTCGCCGATGTCCGTCATGTCATCGCCACCGAAGCCACAGGAGCTGTCGAGGCGCACGACCTGCGCACCCGAACCGCTGGCGCCGCTACGTTTATTGAATTTCACCTCGTCGTCCCGGGCGCACTGACCGTCTCCGAAGCCCACGACATGTGTGACCGGGTTGAGGCTGGCCTGAAAGCCTTGGTTGAAGGCTGCGTCGTCACCATCCATGTCGAACCTGAATTCAAGGCCAAACACAGCGGTATCCTTGTTCTTTGACGCCCGGTTTCAGGCCCCGTCGCTTATTTGTTCATAGTTATCCCACGCTGGCGTGAAACCCCGCTTTTCAAGCCCGGGATTTCCATGCAAAACCCGCGCAACGCCCTCAAACCCGCCCGGTCAAATCCGGAACAACGGCTGCAACAGACGCGGCACCCATCCGACAAACCGCAGTGGAGCGTCGGTTGCCGCCAGACAGATGCAATCCTCACCGGCCTCCGCAATCGGGGTATGCTCCAACTCCTCGCCCGCAATCTCCAGATCGCCGGGACCAAACCGGTCGGTCGCATCACGAAACGCGCCCTTCAGCACCAGCGTCAACTCGGTCCCACGGTGGCCATGATCCGGCACGGCCTGCCCGGCCGGAATGAACAACAACCGCACGCTCGCGGATTTGGAAGTTGGCAGGATCGCCTGCCGCACCCCCAACCCCAGCGATTTCCATTTCACCTGATCCAGATCGCCGCCGACATAGGCCGCCACCGGGGCCGGCAGGACACCTTTGCGCATGCGGGAGGGGGCCACCGCCGCAGGTGCCACCACAACCGGCACATCCAGCCGCGCCATCACCCGCGCCAAAGCCGCATCGCTCAACTCCGCTTCCGGTTCGGCCTCCATCATAGCGCCGCCAACCGTCTCGAACGCTTCCAGCCGTGCCCGGCAGCCGTCACACAAAGAGACATGCGTTGCCACCACCAGCCCAAAGGCCTCGGGCAAATTGCCAGCGGCATAGCGCATCAGCAACGCGTCGGTCAGGTGGTGCCGGATTTGCATCATAGTCGTCTTCATCGGTTCAGCTTTCCTTCATGCGGTCGCGCAGGCGGTCCAGCGCCAGCCGTATCCGCGACTTGATGGTGCCCAATGGCAACCCGGTTTCCGCAGCAATTTCAGAGTGTGACAAGTCACCGTAAAATGCGCGTTGAATCAACGTGCGTTGCTTTTCCGGCAGGTCGGCAAGGGCGGCACTCAACACCCGGCTCTCCTCGGCTGCCGCATAAATCTCGGCCTGATCCGGTTCGGCGTCTTTGTCCCACGGCATCGCCTCCGGTTCAGGCCTACGGTCGCGCCGCACCATGTCAATCATCCGGTTCCGCGCAATCGTGAAGATCCAGGTAGAGACCGAGGCCCGCTCACCGTCAAACATCCGGGCCTTTTGCCACAAGGTTGTCATCACATCCTGCGCGCATTCTTCCGCCTGCGCCGCCGTAGCGCCCGATTTCATCAGATAAGACTTCACCCGCGGCGCATAGTGCCGGAACAGTTGTGCAAACGCCGCACGGTCGCCAGCATCGCGCACTGCGATCATCAGGGCCGACCAGTCGGTCTCGCCATCTTTCACCCGGTAGTTCCCTTTCGAATGCCCGCCCAACCCCGCAGCATAAGCCGGTATGGGCCGACGTCCATCGGCAAATGTCTGGGGCGTATATTGCATCATGGAGGTTCTACGCAGCGCCAACCCAAATGGATCACCGGCCAGTGATAGCTCTTTTCAATGATCCAATCGGGGTTGGGCCGCGTAAACCACTCAACCCTGAACCGGAGCCGTCATGCCGTTTGAGACTTCTGCCCCCCCGACCCGCCGCATCGCTGTCATTGGTGGCGGCATTTCCGGCATGGCGGCAGCCCATCTTCTTGCCCCCGATCACGCGGTGGTTCTGTTTGAAGCGGCAGCCCGGCTTGGCGGTCACGCCCACACCGTACTTGCCGGAAAGCGTGGCGATCAGCCGGTGGACATGGGCTTCATCGTGTTCAACCGCACCAATTACCCGCGCCTGACCGCCCTGTTTGAACAGTTGCAGGTGCCTGTCGTGGAAAGCGACATGAGCTTTGGCTGCTCCATCCAGGGCGGCAAGCTGGAATACGGCCTGCGCAACCTGAACTCGCTTCTGGCGCAGCGCAGGAACCTGCTCAACCCATCCTATGCCCGGATGATGCTGGACATTTTGCGTTTTCACCGCGACGCCGATGCAGCCCTGACCCCGGGCATGACATTGGGGGCCTTGCTGGCCAAGATGCACATGTCGGACGCGTTTCGTGACAATTACATCGCCCCGTTCACCGGGGCCATCTGGTCCACCCCCACCTCCGGCATCATGAGCTTCCCCGCTGCCGCCTTGATCACCTTCTTCAAGAACCACGGGTTGATGGGCGTCTTGAAACATCACCAGTGGTATACCGTTCAGGGCGGTTCCATCGAGTATGTGCGGCGGCTGGAGGCTGACCTGACCCGTCACGGCGTTGACATCCGGCTTTCAGCGCCGGTCGCTGCTGTGCAACGGGTGCCGCAAGGTGTCATGTTGCGCGCCGTGGGGGCAGAGTGGGACCTGTTTGACGAAGTGGTCTTTGCCACCCATTCTGACGACACCCTGCGCCTTTTGTCCGATGCCTCGCCGTCCGAAACCGCCGCCCTGTCCGCCATCCGCTATCAACCCAACGAGGCGATCCTGCACGCCGACCCCAGCCAGATGCCCAAATCCCGCCGCGCATGGTCCAGCTGGAACTACGCCGAACCGGCAGGTCCGCGGCCGGAGCGGATTGACCTGACCTACTGGATGAACTCCCTGCAACCGATCCCCAAGGATGACCCGCTGTTCGTCACCCTCAACCCCAACCGCGCCATCCGCGAGGATTTGATCCACACCACCCGCACCTTCCGGCACCCGGTTTATGATCAGGCAGCCCGCGACGCCCAGATAGCCCTGCGCGCCGACAACGGCCAATCCGGCACCTGGTTCTGTGGGGCATGGATGCGGAACGGCTTTCACGAAGACGGCTTCGCCTCCGCCGCCGACGTGGTCACTGGCCTGCGCGCCCGCCTGCTGCTGCGGCAAGCCGCATGAGCGCGCTCATACCTGCCAGCAATAATTTCTCAGGGGGGATTTTCGCGGAACCTGTGCTCCGGGCCGTTCAACAGCCTGAACGCACCGCTTATGGGTCCGCCGGATGACAGCCCTTCACCTTGCAGGTCACACCACGCACGCCCGCAAGGGTGGCATCGCCAACACCTTCCGCTACGGCGTGGACTATATCCTGCTGAACGCCGAGGTTGCCGCCCTTCCCGCCGTGTTCTCTCGCAACCGCACCAACGTGGCCGCGATCCACGACACTGACCACGGTGGCCCGCCGCATCACGGCAAAGGCCCCACTTGGGTCCGTGAGGTTCTGGCCCAACACAACCTGCCCGCCCCCAGCCAAATCCGGCTTCTGGCGCAACCCCGCATTCTTGGCCATGTGTTCAACCCAGTAGCCTTCTGGCTGTGCGAGGATGCATCCGGTCTTCGCGTCCTGATTGCCGAGGTGACCAACACCTACGGCGACCGCCATTCCTATCTGTGCCACCGCCCGGACCTTGCCCCCATCACCGCCAGCGACCGGCTGACGGCGCAGAAAATCCTCCACGTCTCGCCCTTCCAGTCCACTGCTGGCGGCTACACCTTCCGCATCGACCTGCGCGCCGACCGGCTGAACATCGTGATTGACTATCAAGCGGGTGAGGATGGCCTGACCGCCACCCTGACCGGCCCGCTGCGCCCCTTGACCAACGCCAGCATTCTGACAGCCCTGCTGCGCCGCCCGTTCGGCTCCCGTCGGGTTCTGACCCTGATCCATTGGCAGGCGCTGAAGCTTTGGGTCAAAGGGGCCGCTTTCCGTCCCCGCCCGCAGCCGCCCGAATCCGAGGTGTCGTGATGCTTTCTGCCCTTGCCGCACTCGCAGCACTTGCCCTCATCGCCGCCCTGATCCTGCCGCGCATCACAGGCTTTCGCAGCCAACGCCTGTCACATTACACAGGCAAAGGCCCAACCTTCGACCCCCGCACCCATCTATCCGGCCCGATCCTGTGTGAGGGCATCATCTACGACCCCTTCGGTCGCGTTTCCTCCCGCTTTACCGCCGACATGCACGGCACCTGGGACGGCAACCGCGCCACCCTGACAGAGGCTTTCACCTATGACACCGGCACCACCCAAAATCGCGCGTGGCAGTTGATACTCGCCAATGACGGCACGATCAGGGCCGAGGCGGAGGACCTTGACGGCCCCGGGATCGGCCAGACGCAAGGCCCCGCCTGCCAGATGCGCTACCGCATCCGCCTGCCCGCTGACGCCGGTGGCCATGTGCTTGACGTGATCGACTGGATGTACCTCATGCCCAACGGCACCATCATGAACCGCAGCCAATTCCGAAAATTCGGCATCAAGGTCGCCGAACTGATCGCAACCATGCGCCCGGTCACGCCATGACCTTCACCGGAAAACGCTACTGGCTGGTGGGCGCGTCCGAGGGTCTTGGCCTTGCCTTGGCCCGGCAGATGCACGCCAAAGGCGCACACCTGATCCTGTCCGCCCGCAACGAAGCCAAGTTGGCCGAGGTGTGCAAAACCCTCCCCAACGCGACAGCCCTTGCCTTGGACGTATCCGACAGCGCCGCCGTCACCGCCGCCGCATCCCGGATCGGCGCTGTAGATGGCATGGTCTGGCTTGCCGGAGTCTACTGGCCGATGTCTGCCCAAACCCTAGACCCCGCACAATTCACCCAGATGTGCGATGTCAACTTCACCGGCTGCGCCCGGGTTCTGGGTGCCATTCTGCCCGGCATGATCGCCTGCGGCCAAGGCCATATCGTGCTGACCGGCTCGCTCAGCGGGTTTCGTGGCCTGCCGGGTGCCATGGGCTATCAGGCCAGCAAAGCCGGCGTCATGGCCCTTGCCGAGTGTCTTCACGCCGATTTGCGCGGCACCGGCATCCGCGTGCAACTGGCCAATCCCGGTTTCATCAAGACCCGCCTCACCGCGCTCAACAGCTTCAAGATGCCCTTCCTGATGGAGCCAGAAGAAGCCGCCGCCCAGATGATGACCCTGATGGAAAGCAGCGCCTTCAAACGCAGCTTCCCCATGGTGTTCTCTTGGCTGTTCCGCCTGTCGCAATTTCTGCCTGACTGGGCCTATTACCCGATCTTTGCGCCGAAATAATCAGATCGGAACCTGCAAACAGGCCATGTAGAACCCGTCCATCCCACCACGCTCCGCCCAGTAATCCGGCCGAAGCCGCAAGCCGCGTTCGCCCATCCAGCCAGCCTCTATCCCCGGCAATTCGGGCTTCAGCATCACCAAGCCCGCATGCCGCGCCAAAGCCGCAGCAATCTGAGCCTCGCCCTCGTCCTGCAACAGACTGCACGTGCAATAGACCAGCCGCCCGCCGGGTTTCAAAAACCCCAAAGCCCGGTCCAGAAGCTGCACCTGCAACGCCACCAGCCCGGCAAGATCAGTCGCCTGCCGCAGAAACGGCAAATCCGGATGCCGCCGGATGGTCCCGGTGGCAGAGCATGGCGCATCCAGCAGCACCGCGTCAAACAACGCCGGTGGCTCCCATTGCAACGCATCGGCCGTCACTATTTTCGCCGCCAGCCCGGTCCGCGCCAAATTCTCCCGCAGCCGCGCCAACCTTGGGCCAGAGATATCCAGCGCCGTAACCTGCGCCCCGCCATCGGCCAGCTGCATCGTCTTGCCGCCCGGTGCCGCGCACAGGTCCAGCACGTCCAGCCCCCGCACATCACCCAGCAGTTTGACCGCCAAAGCCGCCGCCGCATCCTGCACCCAGAACGCCCCCCCGGCATAGCCCGCCAAGGCTGAAACCTGCGCGCCCGCTGGCAACCGCACACTGCCGGTCGGCAAAACCTCTGCCCCCTCCATCGCCGCAGCACCGACCCGCAAGGTCAGGTCAATCGGCGGCGCACCGGCCTGAACCGCCTCCATTTTGCCCACCGCAGCCTTGCCATAGCGGGCCACCAAAGCCGCTCGCAGCCACCCCGGCAGCCGTTGCGGCGGCCCCTCTATCACCACCGGCGGCACCACCTTGCGCAACACCGCGTTGATCATCCCCGCCAGACCCTGCGTCTCGCGGTCGCGCTGCGCCAGTGCAACGGCAGAGTTCACCACCCCATGCGGCGCACTCCCCTCCGCCAGTTCCACCACCGCGAGCCGTAAAATGTTCAGCGCGGCCAGCGGCGGCTCTTTGTGCAGAAACCCACCCAAGATCCGGTCAATCGGTTCAGCCTGCCGCAGCACCGCCGAGGCCAAGCGTTGCGCCCGCGCCTTGTCACCCGGTGACAACCCGGCCAACGGCGTATCGCCCTGTTCAGCCAGCGACAGCCCCTTGTCCAGCACCCCGCTCAACAAAGCCAAAACCGCCCGCCGCGCCGTCAATCCTTCAGCCATCGCCCGCCTGCCCTTGCCACCTGATCACCGCGCCTTATACATTGCAGACCACAAAGCCAAGGAGCGGCCATGTCAGACGCAACCCCAGAACCCCTCCCCCAAGACCTGCCACCAGCGGCACAACGCGCGCTCGCTGAAGCCGAAGCCCGCCGCCAAACCGCCGCCCCGCCGCTTGCCCCCGAACTCGGCGGCCCCAAAGGCCCCGAACCGATCCGCTATGGTGACTGGGAACGCAAAGGCCTCGCCGTAGACTTCTGAGCGCACCGCCACTGCTTCAACACATCGGGCGGTCTGCAAGGGAGTGGTCACCTCCGGCGCTGTCAACCCGCCAGCCCTTCAAAGCCAAAGCTCTGGCGGCGTCTCATAGCCAATGTACAACGGATGCTTCGGCCCGCCGCCCTTGGTCAGGCCCAGATGGTACAGCGGCAAGCCCATGGACCGTAGCAAAACCTCCACCGCCGCGCCGCGCCCCAGATGCAGCCCATGTGTGCCCCAGGCGCAGATCACCCGGTCGGCATCCCCGGCCAAGGCCAAAATCGCCGCATCATTTCCCGGCCCCACGGGATCGGCCACGGCGCGCATCACCTTTGGATCCGTGGCGCGAAAGGCAAATATGTTGCCCACCGCAAAGCTGCCAAAGCCCAAAGCCCGCGCCCGCCGCTCACACCGTTCCACCGTCGGGTCGTTCTGCGTCTCGGTCGCGGTAGAGGGGTTCAGCATCACAAACACCACCCGCTTGCCCGCAGGCTCCCAAACCCGCACCAGCCGATAGCGATAGGCCTCGTCGTCGGAGTAGTCCGCCCAACTGTCAGCATCACCCTTCCGATGCGCCCGCGTGATCATCGCGGCCAAATCCATCGAAAGCGGCCAGTCATCGGCACCCCCGCCGCGCCAGTCTGATCAGGACGCCCGCTCAATCCTGCACAAACACGCGGGAGGGGTGAAACATCCCCAGCCGCACTTCGCCCAATCCCAAAGCCCGCCCGTCATGGCTGGCCCAGACCTCACCGTCAGCCGCGTTGAAAACCGCGCCCGGGTTGCCCAGCATGATCTTGCGCGCGCCCTCTGCCGTAGCCTCAACTCGGTCCATATCCGCCAAAGCCGCCTCAACCGGCAACAGACGGTCCGCCAAAAAGCCCGCCTCGCCCAGCTTCAAAACCTCGTCCCAAGTCAGCCCGTCGCCCACATCAAACGGCCCCGACCAGGTGCGCCGCAACCACGCAACATGCGCCGCTGATCCCAAAGCCCGCCCCAGATCGCGGGCAATCGCGCGCACGTAACCGCCCTTGCCGCAGACCATCTCCAGCACCACATGATCGGGATCGGGCCGCGCGATCAGTTCCAGGCTTTCCACCCACAACGCCCGCGCCGCCAGGTCAAACGCCGCCCCCTCACGCGCCAGATCATAGGCCCGCGCGCCATCAACCTTGACCGCACTCACCTGCGGCGGCACCTGCATGATCTCACCGCGAAAGGCCGACAGAGCGGCCTCGATCGCCGTGGTCATCGGGCGCACCTCGGACGTAACCACAACCGCACCCTCTGCATCATCGGTGGACGTTTCCGCCCCGAACCGCACCTGAAAGCGGTAGCATTTCAGCGCATCGGTCAGCACCGGCACCGTCTTTGTCGCCTCGCCAAAGGCCACTGCCAGCACCCCGGTCGCCGCCGGGTCCAGCGTCCCCGCATGCCCGGCCTTCTGCGCCTTCAACAGCCACTTCACCTTGTTGACCACATCGGTTGAGCCGATGCCTGCGGGTTTGTCCACCACCAGCCAGCCCGACACCTTCTGCCCTTTCCTGACCCGCCCCATTCAGTTGCCTACCACAAGGCCAATCATCGGCCCCACCTGAAAGCCCGCGCCGTCCCGCCCCAAATCGCTCGCATATAGCCGCGAAATAGAGCCGTCAAAGTAAAGCGCATTTTTCGCCCCCAGCACATCGCGGAAAAACCGCGCAAAACGGTCAAAACTCAACGGCGCATCGGCAATTGCAAACCACGCCACTTTGCCATCCGCACTGACCCCAACCCCATTGCGGATTTTGAAAGAGGTGGAATCGGCCTGAAACGCCGGATGCAACGCGCCCGCAATCACCAACATCGGGCCCGACTGGCTGGCATATTTGCAGGTCGGCGGTTTGGCCGCAAAGGCCCGACTTTCAACAACGGAATAAGCAGCACCGATGCAAAACACGCCATTCGGCAACAATCCGAAATTACCCGGGCCGTCGCGGGTTATAATCCGGTGCGCTTGCACCCCATTTTCAATATACAGGCCAACCGGCGACAAATCGGGTTCAAACATCCCGGCATTCATCGCAAAGGCCAAATGCTGCCCCTTGGTGGCCAAAGCGCTATTCACCGCATCAAACCCGCCATAGGGCTGCCCCGTCTCATCATTCAGAAACAGCCGCAGGTCAGCCCCGGCCGCCACTGTGCAATAGGTAATCGGGACCGTTTCAAATACGGTGCCCAAACAGGCCGCCCCAACCGGGCTTGCCATGACCCATATAAGAAGCAGCAACCACCGCATCGAATCAGGCGTCGCTGGTCGGATCGTCCACGCCATCTTCGGCATGGCCATCCTGCGCCAGAATATCACGCTGCACAGTAGGGTCGGCAAACATCCGGCGCGTTTCATCCAACCGGTCAAACGTCTCGTCCCGGCGGAACCGCAGGTCGGGGGCATGGCGCAGAATCACCTCCTCCGAGACCTTTTTGCGCAAAATCCCCTTGTGGCGTGACAAAGCCTCAATCGCCAGATCGACATTGCCGCTGCCCAGCAAGGGCATGACATAAACCGTGGCAATCTTCAGGTCGGACGAGACCGAGACCTCACCGATGGTGATCGACATGGCATCAAACGCCGGATCATGAATTTCGCCCCGCGACAAAATCTCTGACAGCCTGCGCCGGATCATTTCGCCCACGCGCAGCTGTCGCTGGCCGGGCCCACTGGATGTTTGTTTGACCATAAGGTGCATTTAGGCGCAAAACGTCAGGCGCGCAACTGCCCCGCCCCGGCCCCGGTGATCCCTCGCCAGAGGCAGAACACGCGGTTAAGCCAAAGCTCTGCTTGTGTGTCGAAAAACATACAGAAAAAATACGGGTTGATGACGGGTCAGATACGCGCCAGATACGGCGCAACCCATCCCCTCACGGAGGCTGCAATGACCGACAAACCTGGCATCGTGGTCACCGGCGCATCCGGTCGGATGGGTCAGACGCTGGTCAAACTGATCGTGGCCTCAGGCCGCTGGAATCTGACCGGCTGTATCGAGCGTCCCGGAAATCATTGGCTTGGCCGCGACATGGGGGAGTGTTTGGGGATTGGCACGCTGGGGGTTGTGGTCAGCGGCGACCCCTTGCCAGCTTTCGCCCGCGCCCGCGCCTTGGTTGATTTCACCACCCCCTCGGCCTCGGTCGAATTTGCAGCCCTCGCCGCCCAAGCCCGTCTGGCCCATGTCATAGGCACCACCGG
Organism: Rhodobacterales bacterium; assembly: GCA_038231395.1. Taxonomy (GTDB): domain Bacteria; phylum Pseudomonadota; class Alphaproteobacteria; order Rhodobacterales; family Rhodobacteraceae; genus Stagnihabitans. The sequence continues at coordinate 6,032 of JBBRLL010000053.1, read as the reverse complement.
GCTTGAGGCAGAGCATCACCGCAAGCTCAATCTGGCCGCCCACCACGCCGCCATTATCCAGGCCGGAAATATGAGTCTGGGCGTCAATCTACTGACGCGGCTGACCCAAAAAGTCGCCCAAGCCCTTGATATGGATTGGGATATTGAAATTGTCGAGGCGCACCACCGCATGAAGGTTGACGCGCCCTCTGGCACCGCCCTGATGCTGGGTCAGGCCGCGGCAAAGGGTCGTGGGGTGGATTTCGACGGTGCAAAGACACCGGCCCGAGACGGTATAACCGGCGTGCGGATCAAAGGCTCCATTGGGTTCTCCGCCATTCGCGGCGGTGATATTGTTGGCGAACACGACGTGATTTTTGCCGCGGAAGGAGAGCGTATCATCCTGCGCCACATCGCCACAGACCGCGCCATCTTTGCACGCGGTGCGCTGAAAGCCGCCCAATGGGGGCTGGACCAAAAGCCCGGTCGCTACGACATGATGGATGTGCTGGGCCTCTGACCGCAAGCCTTAGTAGTCTGGGCCGAAACAACGCCAATGGGCCCGCCCACGACAATTCCGCTTCCCTTTTTGCCGTTTTCCACTTATACGCCCGCATCCGTCCCATGTGACGGTGCCAAGGGCCTTGCTGGACGACATCCCGGCTTGTGCCGTCACACTTATATATCAGGAGATCCCGATGTCGATCACTGTTGAAGAAAAAACCCGTCTTATCAAGGAATTCGCGACCAAAGAGCATGACACGGGGTCGCCCGAAGTTCAGGTTGCCATCTTGTCCTCGCGGATCGCGACCCTGACAGAACACTTCAAAGCGCACAAGAAAGACAACCATTCGCGTCGCGGTCTCTTGATGCAGGTGGCGCAACGCCGCAAGCTGCTGGATTACCTGAAGTCCAAGGATGCCACGCGCTACACCGCGCTGATTACCCGCCTCGGTCTGCGCCGCTAACCTGAACCCGCGCCCGAGCACCCCTCGGGCGCGCTGCATTTCTGGCCCCGGCTGATCCGGGGCGGCCCAACCGCGCCAGGGCTCTGCGCGGCGGGTGATCCGAACGAGAAGAATGAGCCGGGGGCATACGGCCCCTACGCAAGGCCGACGGCAGGGGCCCTCGGCACAGATAGGATGAAAAAATGTTTAATATCACCACGAAATCCATCCAGTGGGGCAAGGAAACGCTCACTCTGGAAACCGGAAAAGTTGCCCGTCAGGCCGACGGCTCCGTCATTGCCACTTTGGGCGAAACGTCGGTCATGGCCAACGTCACTTTCGCCAAAAGGGCGAAACCCGGTCAGGATTTTTTCCCGCTGACAGTGCACTATCAGGAAAAATACTACGCGGCCGGCAAAATCCCCGGCGGTTTCTTCAAGCGTGAGGCGCGTCCGTCCGAGAAGGAGACGCTGGTTTCCCGCTTGATCGACCGCCCCTGCCGCCCGCTGTTCGTCGATGGTTTCAACCATGAAGTGCTGGTCATGGCGACCGTGCTGTCCTGCGACCTGGTGAACGACCCCGACATGGTGGCCATCATCGCCACGTCTGCTGCGCTAACCATTTCCGGTGTGCCCTTCATGGGCCCGATTGCCGCCGCCCGTGTTGGCTTTGCCCATGGCGCTTACGTCCTGAACCCGGCGATGGACGACATGACGCGCCTGCGCTTCAACCCCGAGCAGCGCCTTGATCTGGTTGTGGCCGGCACCAAAGATGCCGTTATGATGGTAGAATCAGAGGCTTACGAGCTTTCAGAAGACGAGATGCTTGGCGCAGTCAAGTTCGGTCACGCCCAGATGCAGCCCGTCATCGACCTGATCATCGACTTTGCGGAAATCGCCGCGAAAGAGCCTTTCAACTTTGCAGCCCCGGACTTTTCTGCGCTTTACAGCAAAGTCAAATCCTCTGGCGAGGCCCAGATGCGCGCCGCGTTCGGCTTGCGTGACAAGCAAGAACGCACCAACGCCATCGACGCCGCTTCCGCCGCAATCAAGGCCGCGCTTTCGCCCGAAGAATTGGCCGACAGCAACCTTGGTTCTGCAATCAAAAAACTGGAATCTTCGATCCTGCGCGGCGACATCATCAACGGCGGCGCGCGGATTGACGGGCGTGACAACAAAACCGTCCGCCCGATCGTCTGCGAAACCGGCCTTTTGCCGCGTACGCATGGCTCTGCCCTGTTCACTCGTGGTGAAACTCAGGGTCTGGTGGTGACGACGCTCGGCACCGGCGAGGATGAGCAGATCATCGACGCGCTTAACGGCAACACGCGGTCCAACTTCCTGCTGCACTACAACTTCCCGCCCTATTCAGTTGGCGAAGTGGGCCGCGTTGGCTCTCCGGGCCGTCGTGAAATCGGCCATGGCAAACTGGCGTGGCGCGCGCTGCAAGCGGTTCTGCCGGCAGCCACCGATTTCCCCTACACGATCCGTGTCGTGTCCGAAATCACCGAGTCGAACGGCTCCTCCTCGATGGCGTCGGTCTGCGGCGGATCGTTGTCGATGCTGGACGCGGGGGTACCGCTGAAGGCCCCTGTCGCGGGTGTGGCGATGGGTCTGATCCTTGAAGATGATGGGCGCTTTGCCGTGCTGACCGACATCTTGGGCGACGAGGATCACCTGGGCGACATGGACTTCAAGGTGGCTGGCACCGCGAATGGAATCACCTCGCTGCAAATGGACATCAAGATTGCCGGCATCACGCCCGCGATCATGGAGCAGGCTTTGGCGCAAGCCAAAGACGGCCGCATGCACATTCTGGGTGAGATGGCCAAGTCCATCTCCGGCCCGCAGGCGTTCTCGGCCTATGCGCCCAAGATTGAGACGATGACCATTCCGACCGACAAAATCCGCGAAGTGATCGGGTCTGGCGGCAAGGTCATCCGTGAAATCGTTGAAGTTTCCGGCGCCAAGGTCGACATAAACGACGACGGCATGATCAAGATCGCGTCCAACGATGCCGCGGCGATCAAGAAGGCCTACGACATGATCTGGTCGATTGTGGCAGAACCGGAAGAAGGCCATGTCTACACGGGCAAGGTCGTCAAACTTGTCGATTTCGGGGCATTCGTGAACTTCTTCGGTAAGCGTGACGGACTTGTCCACGTTTCGCAGATTGCCTCCAAGCGGCTTAACCATCCGAACGAGATTCTGAAGGAAGGTCAAGAAGTTAAGGTCAAGCTTTTGGGTTTCGACGAGCGCGGAAAAGTTCGCCTCGGCATGAAAATGGTCGATCAGGAAACCGGGCTGGAAATTACCGAAAAGAAGGAAGAATCCGCCGAGGGCTGACGCGCAACGCCCCGGATCAGTCGTGGTCCGGGGCGGCATTCTGCCGACTTGCGTCTGGATTCTTGCATCCGATCGATTTGATGGCAATAAGGCGTTTGAAACGTCTCAAAGTGCGCGCGAACATCAAGGATCTGATATTGAATGGTAAATCTTCCAGCTGGATGGAAAATCGCGCGCGAACTGAAAAGGATACTACTGCACCTTAAATATCTGGGCAGACGTTTTGATATTTTCTTTTTGGGTGCCCGTATTTACGACTTTAAACAGTCGCGTTCCAGAAGCGTTTTGATTGGTGATCTGCCGGCTTCGCGAAAGGTGGCCGTATATCTGATGTTTTCTAAGGATGGCGTAAAGCCGTCTCACCTGCAAAGCATCAGGAACATTGCTGAGGCGGGCTATGCACCTTTGGTAGTATCGAATCTACCGCTGACCGAATCCGACCAAAAATTAGTCCTGTCAGTATCTTGGCGGCTCATTCTACGGCCTAATCACGGTTACGATTTTGGGGGATACCGCGACGCCATGCTTTATCTGAAGCCAAAATTGCCAGAGTTACAGCGCCTGGCTTTGCTGAACGACTCCACATGGTTTCCGGTTTCTCAAGGGCAATCCTGGCTCAAGCAGGCCGAAGAACTTAATCTCGATTTCGCGGCTGCGGTATACCATGAGGGCGCTGTCAAGAACCAGCCGACTGACTTTTGCGATTGGAAGTGGTCGTTAGATACGAACCGACGATACTTTCACTATTCCTCCTTTGCTGTTCTCTTCAGCCCAACACTTTTCAACTCAAAACCTTTCCGTGATTTCTGGATTCAGTTGATAACCGCGAACAACAAGCTCCATACGATTCTATTTGGAGAGATAAGGATGACCCGGATGGTCTTATCCAATAATTTCACGCACGGATGTACGGCTCCATTGCCAAAGATCCCCGAAATAATACAAAATATTGGAAATGACCGGCTGGCGGAAGCTTTGAAGAACCTTATCACAATGGATGGCAGAATGCAGTCATATCGTGATTCCGTGGAGGCCGGTGCTGATGGCACCGAAGCTTGGCGAAAGGATGCAATTGGGGTTCTGATGACCACAGCGGTACAATCGGGAGCCGGTTATGCGTTGGCAGATATTCTGATCAACGAAATGGGTTACCAATTTTTGAAGAAGTCTCCGGTGATGCTCGATGCGCAAAGTACGCTTGCAACCTTGGCGATATCAGCAAAACTTCAGGGGGAAATTGGTGCGCAAATCCGCAGTGAAATAGAAGAGATGTGCGCGGAAAACGAACGAAAGCACTAGAGGCTGACAAAATGATCGCCGTTTGGAAATTGAAACGCGAACTGCTCCGATTTCAGATGCAAATAGCGCAGTGGCATTGGCATGTCTTCGGAAAATGGCGTCGCGACTCATATGACCGCAACCGAAAAGAGGTGGTTCGCACCGACGAAGGATTGCAGCCTTTTAAATTAGATATTGCGATCCTCTTGATCTACCAACCAACTGGCGTCTTACGCTCGTTTCTTGCGGAATTGGAACACTTCTGCACTAAGGGATTTTCGACTATCGTCGTTTCAAATGCCCCGATATCTGATGCCGACCTAGACCTTCTTAAGTCAAAATCCCATCTTGTTATTCAACGCCCCAATTATGGTTATGATTTTGGGGGCTATCGTGAAGGCGTGTTGACGATGTTCGAACGTGGTATCCACCCGCGCAATCTCATCATCAAAAACGACAGCATTTGGTTTCCGATCTGGCCGGACTGCGATTTTATAGACCGAGCGGTGCAAAGCCAAGCGGACCTCTATGGTGTTTATTTGAACAGGCGTGCGGGCCAAACGCATCGCTCGCATATACAATCTTATTTTTACAGATTTTCCCCCAAAATTACGGCCGCATCGGACTTTGAGAACTATTGGAAAAATCTATTTGTTGCTGACAACAAGCATGCCGTTATACGTCAATGTGAAATGAAACTTACCAATTGGTTCAAGTTACGCGGCTATTCGGTTGATGCGCTGTACGATAATTATTCCTTGAAAGAGGCGATGAAAGCACTCGATGACGCGCAGTTGGGCCGCCTGATACGATACCAAACTATCGTGGAGACCCGGAGCGCTGCTGTTTTATCTAGCTTGATCACGGACGGACCTGAATCGCCCGGGTGGCGTGAACGATTGGAAGCCTTGATCGATGCCGGCCGCTTTGGCGCATATTTTCAGATTATGCATCCCCTTGCACTACTTGGTAAATTGCGAGCGCCTGTTCTTAAAAAGGATCGACAGCCGATGTATCAGCTCCAGCGGCAAGAGCTGATTGATTGCAATTTTGGCCATCAACTGACCCCAGAAGTATATGCGGACGTCTTGACTTGGGACCTTTCTAAGAAAATAATTGCGTCGCCAGACGGTAATGACTCAATTAGAAACGCTTGAAAAGGCATCGAAGTCTTTCGCAAATTTCGATTTTATTTGCAGTTCTGTGTCAGAAATTCTCCTTCACGCGTGAAATCGCCAAGATTACACGCTTCTTCACCTGACTTTGAAAGGAAACGACGGCCCCTTTGCTTTATATCTTCGGCAACCGAAATGGCCAGCGTTTGAAATACGTTTCTTGATTATGCGGTGTTTGTCAAACAAGTTGTCCGCCGATTTCATGCAGCGTCTCTGATTTCAGAGGCGCTGACTTCGTTTTCCGGGTTGAGCCAGACAGGCCCGGCGGGTTGCCAGTTGCGCGTATTGCCTGACCAGCGTTCCGGGTT
>JBBRLL010000052.1:0-27903 GCA_038231395.1 Rhodobacterales bacterium | reverse complement strand
CCTGATCGAAAACCTCTTCCAAAAGCTCAAGGAATACAGAGGGATCGCCATGCGTTGCTGCAAAACCGACGAAAGCTTCACCGCCTTCATATCCCTCGCGGCCACCATCATACGATTGAAATGAACGTCAACAGACCCTAGCAAGAAGAAAGAGAAATTCTGGTTCTATGTTTCGGTTTGGATCGCCATTATTGGGTTTATTCTGGCGGCCGTTGCGTTTGCCTGGGTACTTCTTGCAACAGACATGAGAATTTTTTCGGAAAACTTAACTAAGACGGAAAAATTCATTGAGGATCACGCGCCGTGATTAGTCACGTCTTTACTCCTATCAAAGGCAAAAAGCGTTGAGTGGCGAGTGGTTCAGGAAGGAAAATAGGGACACAAGCTGCTCAAAAGGTCAATGGAACTATGCTCCCTTGATTGCTTCATAGATGTTGTCTATACGCCCCCGGTGGCCCGCCTATCGCCACAGAATCAACAATCGCCGTGTTTGTCTCCGCCGTCGCAGCAGGGGCACCTCCGGCATAGGAGAATGCGACATGAAACTGAATGAACTGCACGACAATCCGGGTGCTACCAAAAAGCGCAAGCGTGTGGCCCGTGGTCCGGGCTCAGGCATGGGCAAGACGGCTGGCCGTGGTATCAAGGGTCAGGGCTCGCGGTCTGGCGTGGCTTTGGGCGGCTATGAAGGCGGCCAGATGCCGCTGTACCGCCGCTTGCCGAAGCGCGGCTTCACCAAGCCAAACCAGAAAGAATTCGCCGTCGTAAATCTCGGCCTGATCGAGAAGTTTGTGGCGGCCGGCAAGCTGGACGCATCTTCGCCCATCACGGAAGATATCATGGTGGCGGCCGGTCTGACCAAGTCCAAGCATGATGGCATTCGTGTGCTGGCCAAAGGCACCATCACCACCAAAGTGATGCTGGAAGTCACTGGCGCCTCGGCCTCTGCCATCGAAGCCGTTGCCGCGGCTGGCGGCACCCTGACCGTAGCCGCTCCGTTGCCGGTGTTTGGCAAGTCGGTCCGGAAAGTACCACTCAAGTAAGTGACCGCATATAGCCTTGTGAGCGGCGCTCAGACCGCTTACATCTGCTGCAGTTTCCCGCGCCGCCGACCGGAACACCCGGCCCGGCGGCGCGGTCACAAAATCCAACGGAGAAGGTCCGACCATGGCATCCGCAGCAGAGCAAATGGCCGCAAACCTGAGCTGGGGCGCTTTGGGCAAGGCAAGTGACCTGCGCCAGCGCATCCTGTTCACGGTTCTCGTCCTCATCGTCTATCGCATCGGCACCTACATCCCGGTTCCGGGCATTGACGGGACCGCGCTGCGCAACTTCATGGACGGGCAGGGGCAGGGCCTTGGAGGCATGCTTAGCCTGTTCACCGGCGGCGCCATCAAGCGGATGGGGATTTTTGCGCTTGGCGTGATGCCATACATTTCGTCCTCCATCATCATTCAGTTGCTCGCCTCGATGATCCCGGCGCTGGAGCAGTTGAAGAAAGAGGGCGATCAGGGCCGCAAGAAGATGAACCAGTACACGCGCTATGCCACGGTTGGTCTGGCGGCGTTTCAGGGCTGGGCGATTGCGGCGTCTATCGTGGCGGGCGGGCTGGCCCATAATCCGGACCTGTTCTTCAAAATCTCTTGTGTGATCACACTGGTCGGCGGCACCATGTTCCTGATGTGGCTGGGCGAGCAGATTACCGCGCGCGGCATCGGCAACGGTGTGTCCCTGATCATCTTCACCGGCATCGTGGCAGAAATTCCGGCGGCTCTGGCGCGTTTCCTCAGTCAGGGACGTTCGGGAATCATTCCGGTCTGGGTGATCCTCGGGGCGATCATTCTGGTGGTCGCGGTCATCGGCTTTGTGGTTTTCATGGAGCGGGCGCTGCGGAAAATCCACATCCAATATCCCCGCCGTCAGGTCGGCATGAAAATCTATGACGGCGGATCATCGCATCTGCCGATCAAAGTGAACCCGGCAGGCGTCATTCCGGCGATCTTCGCTTCGTCGCTTTTGCTGCTGCCGTCGACTTTGGCGACCTTCTCTGGGGCGCAAACCAGCCCGATCATGTCAACGCTTCTGGCTTTCATGGGGCCAGGACAACCGCTGTATCTGCTGTTTCAGGGCGGCATGATCGTGTTCTTCACCTACTTCTACACCGCCAACGTCGCCTTCAAAACCGACGAAGTTGCCGAAAACCTCAAGAATCAGAACGGCTTCATCCCCGGCATCCGCCCCGGCAAGAAGACGCAAGACTATCTTGACTATGTGGTCGCCCGGATTTTGGTCATCGGTTCGGCCTATCTGGCGGCCGTGTGTTTCCTTCCGGAAATCCTGCGCTCACAGTTCAACATTCCGTTCTACTTTGGTGGCACCTCGGTGTTGATTGTCGTGTCGGTCACTATGGACACGATCAACCAAATCCAGTCACATATGCTGGCACATCAATATGAGGGCTTGATCGAACGGTCACAACTGCGTGGTCGCAAACGGTCGGCTGCGCCCAAGGCTCCTGCACGGCGCTAAGGCGAAAACTGGGGGGAGACGGCGCATATGGCAAATATCATTCTTCTGGGGCCACCCGGAGCAGGCAAAGGTACGCAAGCCAAGCGGCTGGTCGAGGAGCGGCAGATGATGCAGCTTTCCACCGGTGATATGCTGCGCGCGGCGCGTACCTCTGGCACCGAGATGGGCAAGAAGGTGGCAGCTGTCATGGACCGGGGCGATCTGGTCACGGATGAGATCGTGATCGGCCTCGTCGAAGAAATGCTTGCCGCTGGGGCGCCGGGCGGTTTCATTTTCGACGGGTTCCCCCGGACGCTGAAGCAGGCCGACGCCTTGGGCGCACTTCTGGCGAAACATGGCGAAAGTCTGCATGCCGTGATCGAGCTGGTGGTTGATGACGCTGCCCTTGTGCAACGTATCGTCAAGCGCGCCGAAGACACCAAGGCCGCCGGGATGGAGGTTCGAAAGGACGACACTCCAGACGTGTTCGTGGATCGCCTGCGGGAGTATTACAAGAAAACTTCGCCATTGATCGGCTATTATTACGCCAAAGGCGCGTTGGTGCCTGTCGACGGGATGGCAGAAATGGGCGCTGTTGCGGCAGCGATTTCGAAAGTTCTTGACAAGGCGTGAATTGCTTGTGGTCACCCTTGACGCTGTCATGAAAAGCCCATAAAGCACGGCGTCCCGATGCGGAAACATGCGGCGGGTTATCGTTTCGGGGACATGCCTTTGGGTGGGTCATCCCGGGTTGTGAAAAAAGGTTCTGGCAAGACGGAACCGCAACATAAAAGGAAATAACGTTTGGCACGTATTGCTGGCGTCAACATCCCCACTGCAAAGCGCGTTCCGATTGCGCTTCAATATATCACCGGCATCGGCGCTCATAACGCTGAGACCATTTGCGAAGCATTGAAGATTGACCGCGCCCGCCGCGTCAACCAGCTCAACGACAGCGAAGTTCTGGCGATCCGTGAATACATCGACGCCAATTTTACGGTTGAGGGCGACCTGCGCCGCGAAGTGACGATGAACATCAAGCGCCTCATGGACCTTGGCTGCTATCGTGGCCTGCGTCACCGCAAAGGTCTGCCGGTTCGTGGCCAGCGCACGCATACCAATGCGCGCACCCGCAAGGGCCCGGCCAAGCCGATTGCCGGCAAGAAGAAATAAGGGAACGCAGATATGGCTCGTGAAACAACCAAGGCTGCGGCCCGTACCAAGAAGAAAGAGCGTAAGAACATCGCCGCTGGTGTGGCGCATGTGAACTCGTCTTTCAACAACACTAAAATCCTGATCTCGGACGTGCAGGGCAACGCGATTGCCTGGTCGTCGGCCGGCACGATGGGATTCAAGGGATCGCGCAAATCGACGCCTTACGCCGCCCAGATGGCTGCGGAAGACGCTGGCAAGAAAGCTCAGGAACACGGCGTGAAGACGTTGGAAGTCGAAGTGCAGGGTCCGGGTTCGGGCCGTGAATCAGCGCTCCGCGCGCTGGCGGCCGTTGGGTTCAACATCACCTCGATCCGCGATGTGACGCCTTTGGCCCACAACGGTTGCCGTCCGCCGAAACGCCGTCGCGTCTGACCCCGTTTCTATTCTGTCGGGCCGTGCCCTTTTGGCGCGGTCCGATTTCGTTGTTTGAACTTGAATGAAGATCCTCGGGCGTCTGCTGTCATTCGGACCATAGGCAGCGGGCAAGTATGGAGGCGAAAGAATGATCCACAAGAACTGGCTGGAATTGATTAAACCGCAACAACTGGCTGTCAAGGCCGGACCTGATGCGCAGCGCTATGCGACGCTGGTCGCTGAACCGCTGGAGCGTGGCTTCGGGCTGACGCTGGGCAACGCGCTGCGCCGCGTGCTGTTGGGCTCGCTGCAAGGGGCTGCGATCACCTCCGTGCAGATCGATAACGTGCTGCATGAATTTTCCTCGGTGGCGGGCGTGCGTGAAGACGTCACCGACATCGTGCTGAACCTCAAAGGCGTGCGGCTGAAGATGGATGTTGAAGGGCCGAAACGCCTGTCAATTTCCGCCAAAGGCCCGGGAGTTGTGACCGCTGGCGATATTTCGGAGTCTTCCGGGATCGAGATTCTGAACCGCGACCACGTCATCTGCCACCTTGATGACGGTGCCGATGTGTTCATGGAACTGACCGTCAACACCGGCAAAGGCTATGTCGCCGCTGACAAGAACCGCCCGGAAGATGCGCCGATCGGTCTGATTCCGATTGATGCGATCTACTCGCCGGTCAAAAAGGTCAGTTACGAAGTGCAGCCGACCCGCGAAGGTCAGGTGTTGGACTATGACAAGCTGACGCTGAAAGTTGAAACCGACGGCTCGTTGACGCCGGATGACGCTGTTGCTTACGCTGCGCGCATTCTGCAGGATCAACTTTCTGTCTTCGTCAACTTCGAAGAGCCGGAATCGTCCAAAGCGGGCGTCGAGGATGCGGGTCTTGAATTCAACCCGCTGCTCTTGAAGAAAGTCGACGAGCTGGAATTGTCGGTCCGTTCGGCCAACTGCCTCAAGAACGACAATATCGTCTACATCGGCGATCTGATCCAGAAAACCGAAGCCGAAATGCTGCGCACCCCGAACTTTGGCCGCAAATCCTTGAACGAAATCAAGGAAGTGCTGTCGGGCATGGGGCTGCATCTGGGCATGGAAGTCGAAGACTGGCCGCCGGAAAACATCGAAGACTTGGCCAAACGCTTCGAAGACCAATTCTGATAAAGATGGGCAGTATTGCCCATCCTACCAAAAATGCCCGGGCTGCCGGGGAAAATATGGGCGCAAGCCCCAAGGAGAGTGGGGGCAGTCGTAGCCCCCGCCAGAAAAAGCAAAACACGCACCTAGGAGACTGAAAAATGAACCATGGTTCCGGCTATCGCCGCCTCAACCGCACCCACGAACACCGCAAAGCGATGTTCGCCAACATGTGCGGCTCGCTTATCGAACACGAGCAGATCAAGACCACCCTGCCCAAGGCCAAAGAACTGCGCCCGATCATGGAAAAGCTGATCACGCTGGCCAAGCGCGGCGATCTGCACGCCCGCCGTCAGGCCGCGTCGCAGCTCAAGCAAGACCAGTATGTCGCACGCCTGTTCGAAATCCTCGGGCCGCGCTACAAGGAACGTCAGGGCGGTTACGTCCGCGTTCTGAAGGCCGGGTTCCGCTACGGCGATATGGCTCCGATGGCGATCATCGAGTTTGTTGACCGTGATCCTGCCGCCAAAGGCGCCGCCGACAAGGCGCGTGTCGCGGCTGAGGACAACTACGAAAGCTGATCCTGCCACAACCGGCACATCATGGACCCGCACCGCAAGGTCGCGGGTCCTTTGCTTTGGCCCCGCCCCGGCGTAACCTTCCCCCATGCCAGACCTGTTCGACACCCAATCCACCGCCCCTGACGCGCCACGCCCCTTGGCGGACCGACTTCGCCCGCGTAGTCTGGCGGAGGTGATCGGCCAAGGCCATGTGCTGTCGCCCGAAGGCCCGCTCGGTTCCATGCTGGCAGCACACTCCCTGTCTTCCCTTATCCTCTGGGGACCGCCGGGGGTTGGCAAAACCACGATCGCCCGCCTTTTGGCAGAACAAACCGACCTGCATTTCGTTCAGATTTCAGCTATTTTCACCGGCATCCCCGACCTGCGCAAAGTCTTTGAAACCGCCAAAATCCGGCGTCAAAACGGACAGGGCACACTTCTGTTCGTCGATGAAATCCACCGCTTCAACAAAGCCCAGCAGGACGGTTTCCTGCCCTATATGGAGGATGGCACAATCCTCCTCGTCGGGGCCACCACCGAAAACCCCAGCTTTGAACTCAATGCCGCCCTCTTGTCGCGCGCGCAGGTGATCGTGCTGGAACGCCTGACGCTTGCGGATCTTGAGCGTCTTGCCCAACGGGCCGAGAAAGACCTGAACCGTCCCTTGCCACTTGATGGCCCGGCCCGCGAAGCGCTGATCGAAATGGCCGATGGCGATGGCCGCAGCCTGCTGAACCTGATCGAGCAAATCTTCGCCTGGACCGTGGCGAAGCCCCTGACCACCGACCAGCTTTCCACCCGCCTGATGCGCCGCGCCGCGAAATATGACAAATCGGGGGAGGAGCACTACAATCTTATCTCGGCCTTGCACAAATCGGTCCGCGGCAGCGACCCGGATGCCGCACTCTATTGGTTCACGCGGATGCTGGAGGGTGGCGAGGACCCGCGTTTCCTGGCCCGACGCATCACCCGCATGGCTATTGAGGACATCGGCCTTGCTGACCCGCAGGCCCAAGCCATCTGCCTGAACGGATGGCAGACTTACGAACGTCTCGGCTCGCCTGAAGGCGAACTGGCACTGGCGCAGGCCGTCATCTACCTTGCCCTCGCCCCCAAATCCAATGCCGCCTGCATGGCCTACAACCAAGCCCGCGCTGCCGCCAAGACCACCGGCTCTTTGCCGCCACCGCTGCACATCCGCAATGCGCCGACCAAGTTGATGAAAGACCTCGGCTACGGATCCGCCTATGCCTATGACCACGACGCCGAAGACAGCTTTTCCGGTCAGAACTATTTCCCCGATGGCATGAAGCGCCCGGTTTACTACACCCCGCCCGAACGCGGATTTGAGCGCGATCTTCACAAACGCATCGACTACTTTGCCAAACTGCGCGCCAAGCGAAACGAACCGTAGCGTCAAAAAACCTTTCAAAGGTTGACAATTCCCTGCGCTGGTCGCAAGGAAGCCGCATGTTCCTGACCCTGACCCAAGTCGCCATTGGCGGCGCGCTAGGCTCTGTCCTGCGCTACCTGACCGTATTAGCGGTCGATGCTCCCTTGGCCACGTTCATCGTCAATCTCACAGGCAGCTTTGTCATGGGCGTGCTCTTTGTCCTTCTGGCAAACCGCGCGCACCTTTCGCCGCTTTTGATGACGGGCGTTCTGGGCGGCTTTACCACGTTTTCGGCGTTTTCCCTCGACACCTGGAAGCTTTGGCAATCCGGCCAAGCGCCCATCGCTGCCCTTTATGTCGCCGGATCGGTCACATTGTCACTTCTCGCCGTAGCCCTTGGCGCGGCCCTCACCGAAAGGGTCCTCGCATGAGCGCCGTTCAATTGATCACCGTGTCCGAGGACGAGGGCGAACAGCGCCTTGACCGCTGGCTGAAACGCAAATTCCCGCAGATCACTCAAGGGGCCGTCGAAAAGATGTGCCGGACCGGGCAGTTGCGGGTGGAATCGGGCCGGGTCAAAGCTTCTGACCACGTGCTGCCCGGCCAGACCATCCGGGTGCCGCCGTTGCCGGATGCCGCAGCGCCGGAATATGAGCCCGACGGCAAGATCAGTGCGGCTGACACGAAGATGATCCAGAACGCGGTCCTGTGGAAAGACGATCACATGATTGTCCTGAACAAGCCCGCGGGCCTCGCCTCGCAAGGTGGTTCCGGCATGGGCGACCGGCACGTCGATGGTTTGGCCGAGGCGTTGAAGTTCGGCTACAAGGACAAGCCCAAGCTGGTGCACCGGCTGGACAAGGACACCTCTGGCCTCTTGATGCTGGCGCGCACCGACCGCGTGGCCCGCCGCCTGTCGGAAGCCTTGCGCCATCATAACACCCGCAAAATCTATTGGGCCTTGGTCGCCGGTGTGCCTAACCCCAAACAGGGCTCTATCAAATACGGGTTGATGAAAGCCCCCGGCGGTCGGGGTGAGGGTGAAAAGATGCTGTGCATCCACCCTGCCAAAATGACCGAACACCCGGATGCCAAGCGCGCGCAGACCGACTTTTTCACCCTGTGGTTCCTTGGCGCCCGGATGTCGTGGATGGCGCTGGAGCCTGTCACCGGCCGCACCCACCAGTTGCGTGCCCACATGGCGGAAATCGGTCATCCGATTGCGGGCGATGGCAAATATGGCGGCTCGGCTGCCGAGAACATGGGCGATGGCTGGGGGGCGTCGATTGGCGGCGATGTCAGCCGCAAACTGCACCTGCACGCGCGTTCCCTTGAGGTTGAACATCCGGTCACCGGTGAGATGATGAGCTTTACCGCGCCCTTGCCCGATCACATGGCGCGGACCTGGAAAATGCTTGACTGGAACGAAAAGGACGTGCCCGCCGACCCGTTCACCAATCGCTGATGACGAACTGGAGACCCAAGCGCTTCTGGACAACCGCCACCGTCGCTGCGCAGGACGGTGGCTTTGCGGTTCACCTTGATGGCCGACTGGTGAAAACCCCGGCCAAACGGACGCTGATCCTGCCGACGCAAGCCTTGGCCGAATTGATCGCCGCCGAATGGGACGCTCAGCAGGGTCTGGTCAATCCCGAAATCATGCCTGCCACTCGGATGGCGAATTCCGCCCTCGACAAGGTTGCGCCGCATTATGATGCGGTTCTGGGCGAGCTTGCGTCTTACGGCGAGACCGACCTTCTGTGCTACCGCGCCACGCATCCCGAGGCGCTGATCGCCCGGCAGGCTGCGGCGTGGGATCCGCTGCTGAAATGGTCAGCGGAAACTTTGCAAGCGCCGTTGCAGGCCACCGAAGGCGTCATGCACATCGCGCAAGACCCCGCCGCCACCGCCCGCCTGCGCCACCATCTGCGCGACCTCGGCCCGTTTCGGCTTGCCGCCCTGCACGATCTGGTGGCGATTTCCGGCTCGCTGATCCTGGCGCTTGCGGTGGCTAAAGACCGTCTGAGTGCCGAGGATGCCATCGCCATCTCCCGAATCGATGAGCGCTGGCAGATCGCACTTTGGGGCGAAGATGACGATGCCGCCGAGGTCGCGCGCCGCAAAGCCCGCGCCTTTGATGAGGCGGCACGGTTCTTTGCCCTTTGCGTTTAGCGCATCTGCTGCAAGACCGGGCGAAAACCGCAGATCCAGCCCCCGAAAACTGCACACGCAACCACAATATGCCTTCCCAAGCGCTTTGGAGATAAAAGCTTGACCTTTTTAGAGGCAATGGCAGATGATGCACGGCACTGGCACCGAAAGTTGTCGGCTCTGCCGAAAAGGCAGGCAACTATAAACACGCCCCCAAAGCGGGGTATTCAGGGAGAACCATAGATGATGAAAACCGTGTTTACCGGCGCTTTCGTCGCCACTGCGTTGATCGCGGGCGTCGCGGCGGCGGGCACGCTGGATGACGTGAAGGCGCGCGGCATGCTCAACTGCGGCTCGAACATCGGGCTGGTTGGCTTTGGGGCTCCGGATGCCAACGGCAACTATCAGGGCTTTGATGCCTCGTTGTGCAAGGCCGTGGCCGCTGCTGTTCTTGGCGACCAAAGCAAGGTTAAATTCGTGCCGACCACCGGTGAAACCCGGTTCACGGCGCTGGCGTCCGGCGAAGTGGACCTGCTGGTCCGCAACTCCACCTGGACCTTCTCGCGCGATACCGACCTGAAGTTCGATTTCGTCGCTGTGAACTACTATGACGGTCAGGGTTTCATGGTGAAGAAGTCCTTGAAGGTTTCCTCTGCCAAAGAGCTGGATGGCGCCACGATCTGCATTCAGACCGGTACGACGACAGAGCTGAACCTGGCTGACTTCTTCAAGGCCAACAACATCAAGTATACACCTGTCAACGTGGCTGACGATTCCGAGGCGGAGCGTCAGTTTCTGGCGGGTGCCTGCGACGCCTATACCACCGACGCGTCGGGGCTTGCGTCCACCCGTGCCACACTTCCCAGCCCGGATGACTATATGATCCTGCCGGAAATCATCTCGAAAGAGCCGCTTGGACCGGTCGTGCGTCATGGCGACAACAACTGGGGCGATATCGTGCGCTGGACCTATTACGCGCTGGTTGAGGCCGAAGAGAAGGGCATCACCAAAGCCAATATCGAAGAGGTCGCCAAGTCTTCCACCGATCCCGAAGTGCGCCGCATTCTGGGGATTGAGGGCGACATGGGCAAGATGCTCGGCCTTGATAACGAATGGGCCAAGCGCGCCATCGCCGCCAACGGCAACTATGGCGAGATCTTTGAGGCCAACATCGGGGCCTCTACTCCGATCAAGCTGGCGCGCGGTCTGAACGCCTTGTGGACCCAAGGCGGCCTGCAATATTCCCCTCCGTTCCGGTAGGTATCAAGGGGCGCGGCCGTCGGGTCGCGCCCTTCTTCAATCATGACGCCCACACGACCCTGCATCCGCAGGGCGCATAACCGGAAAACCGGATCAGCGGCGCACAGGGGGAAAATATGGCAATTGCAAGCGACATGCCGAAGCCCGTGTTCCGGCTTGGAATGCTCATCTATGACACGCGGTATCGCACCATCACCATTCAGGTGATCGTGCTGTTGTTGACCCTGATCTTTGCCGGTTGGCTGGTGGACAACGTGCGGTCGAACCTTGCGCTCAAGGGCAAGGACATCGACTTCAGCTTTCTGTTCCGCCGTGCAGGCTATGACATTGGCCAGACGCTGATCCCTTATAACAACGACATGACCCATGCCCGCGCCGCAGTCGTCGGCTTGTTGAATACGCTGGTCGTCGCGGTGATCGGCTGCATCTTATCGACCATTCTGGGCGTTGTTCTGGGCGTGCTGCGCCTGTCCAAGAACTGGATCGTCGCGCGCCTCGTGATGGTTTATGTGGAGTTGTTCCGCAACATTCCGCTGCTTTTGTGGATTATCCTCGTCTACGTGGTGTTGTCCGAAACCCGCCCGCAACCGAAAGATTTCAAAATCGTCGATGGCGCGGCGGCGGCCCAGATGAACCTGTGGAACTCCATCGCCATCACCAACCGGGGCACCAACATACCAGCACCCTTGCTGGACCGCCCGTTGCCCTCGCCCGACTGGCTTCCCATCAGCGCATCGGCGCTTGCGGTGATCGTGCTGATCATCGGATCGGTTCTGGTCAACCGCCTGATCCTGCGCCGCGCCAAGGTGGTGCAAGAGGCCACAGGTCTTCGCCCGACAACATGGTGGCAAAGTCTGGCGGTTCTGTTCGTGCCGACCGCCGGCCTGTTGATGGTGATGGGCTTTCACCTCGACTATCCGGTGCTGACCGGCTTCAACTTCAAAGGCGGGCTTAACGTCGCCCATGCCTTCACCGCACTCACGTTGGCGCTGACCCTGTACTATGCCTCGGTTACGGCAGAGATCGTCCGCTCTGGTATTCAAGCGGTGTCCCGTGGCCAGTCAGAGGCGTCCTATGCGCTTGGCCTGCGCCCGGGCCGCACCATGAACCTGGTGGTCTTGCCGCAAGCTTTGCGCGTCATCATTCCCCCGATGATCTCACAATGGCTGTCGCTGACCAAGGACACCTCGCTTGGCATCGCTGTCAGCTACCTTGACCTGCGCGGCACGCTTGGCGGCATCACCCTGAACCAGACCGGGAGAGAGCTGGAGTGTATGCTTCTGATGATGTTGATCTATCTGATCATCAGCCTGATCATTTCTGCCGTAGCGAACGCCTACAATGCCTCCGTCAAACTGAAGGAGCGTTAGGATGCAATTTGTCCGTACCCAGATGTTGGCGCCGCTGTCCCCTCCCATCACCGAACGGGGTGCGGTGAAATGGCTGCGCGAGAATTTGTTCTCCGGCGGGCTCAACTCCGCCCTCACCCTGCTGGCCGCCGCAACCCTGTACTATCTGGCCACCCTCAGCCTGCCATGGCTGCTGCACGGCGTCTGGAAAGCCAATTCATTGAGTGAGTGCCGCACCATCATCGCCGCCAACTTCGGCCCTGATGCGGGCGGTGCCTGCTGGGCCGTGATCCGTGCCCGGTGGTATCAGTTCATCTACGGCTTCTATCCGCCCGAGATTTACTGGCGACCTATCCTGAACTTTGGCCTGCTGTTCGTGGCGATGACCCCGATCCTGTTCTCTGACAACCCGGCCAGCGCCGCCAAACTGGTGGGCGTGGTGGCGGTGCTGACCGTGATCATGCTGGCCTTGGCGCAGGGCCCGGTCTGGCTGTTCGTATTGTGCGGCGCGATCATGGCGGGCTGCTTCCTCTTGGCCACCATCGCGCCGGCCCGCCTGCTGCCGGTGACCGCCGTTTATCCCTTCGCGACGGTTTGGCTGCTTTGGGGCGGCTCTGTCTGGGGTCCGCTGATGGCCATGCTGGGGTTTGTCATACTGGCCGCAGTCTACCGCCTTCTCAGCCCGCGCTTTGGTGTCGTTGTGGCCACAGCGACCGGCTTTGTCATAGCCTGCATCTGGTGGGTGGCTTTGCAGGGCTACGTCAGCGGAGCGTTACAGTCGATCATCCCTTTGGCCGTCCAACCCGTCGAGTCCGACAAGTTCGGCGGCTTTCTCCTCGCCTTTCTGATCGGGGTTTCGTCGATCTCAATCTCCTTGCCCATCGGTATCCTGCTGGCCCTGGGTCGCCAATCCGACATGCTGCTGATCAAATCCCTGTCAGTCGGTTTCATCGAGTTCGTGCGCGGCGTCCCCCTGATCACCATGCTGTTCGTAGCCTCTTTGCTCTTGCAATATTTCCTGCCGCCGCAGGTGCAGTTTGACCTGATCCTGCGCGTGGTCATCCTCGTCACCCTGTTCTCCGCCGCCTATAATGCCGAGGTGATACGTGGCGGCCTCGCCTCCCTGCCAAAGGGCCAGTTCGAAGCGGCTGACGGTCTGGGGCTGGACTACTGGCAGTCGCAGCGGCTGATCATCATGCCACAGGCGCTGAAAGTCTCGATTCCGGGCATCGTCTCCACCTTCATCGGCCTGTTCAAGGACACCACGCTGGTCACTTTTGTGGGCCTTGCCGAACCGCTGCGCGGCGTCACCACCATCGTGCGCGCCGACATCAACTGGAAGGGCATCTACTGGGAGCCTTACCTGTTCGTCGGCGCCATCTTCTTCGTCACCTGCTTTGGCATGTCGCTGTATTCCCTGTATCTTGAGCGCAAGCTCAAGACTGACCACCGATAGGAGCCTTTCATGGCAATCCAAGCAATGCTTAACACGTCCGAAATGGCAGTCTCTGACGAAATGGCCGTGCAGATCACCGGCATGAACAAATGGTACGGCACCTTCCACGTGCTGCGCGACATCAACATGACTGTCCAAAAGGGCGAGCGGATCGTGATCTGCGGCCCCTCTGGCAGCGGCAAATCAACCCTGATCCGTTGCATCAACCGGCTGGAAGAACATCAGCAAGGCCAGATCATCGTGGACGGCACCGAGCTGACCAGCGATTTGAAAAACATCGACAAGGTGCGATCAGAAGTCGGCATGGTGTTCCAGCATTTCAACCTGTTCCCGCATCTGACGATTTTGGAGAACCTGACCCTCGCCCCAATCTGGGTCCGCAAAACACCGAAAAAAGAGGCGGAGGAAACCGCCATGTACTTCCTCGGCAAGGTCAAAATCCCGGAGCAGGCGCATAAATACCCCGGCCAGTTGTCCGGCGGCCAACAACAGCGCGTGGCGATTGCACGCTCGCTGTGCATGAAACCCCGGATCATGCTGTTTGACGAACCGACCTCTGCTCTTGACCCAGAGATGATCAAAGAGGTGCTGGACACCATGATCGATCTGGCCAAAGAAGGGATGACCATGCTGTGCGTCACCCACGAAATGGGCTTTGCGCAAGCGGTGGCCAACCGGGTGATCTTTATGGATCAGGGCCAGATCGTTGAACAAAATGAACCAAAAGAGTTCTTCAACAACCCGAAGTCGGAGCGGACCAAACTGTTCCTGAGCCAGATCCTCGGTCATTGACCCGCCCGAAACTGGTCGGCGATCTGATAACTTGGGCGAAGGGCGTCAAACGCGATGCCCTTGCCCTGTGGATTGCCGCGCGTGACCCCAGAACCCCGTGGCATGCGAAGGCTTTGGCTTTTGCCGTCGCAGCCTATGCCTTTTCGCCGATTGATCTGATCCCCGATTTCATCCCGGTGTTGGGTTATCTTGACGACCTGATCATCGTGCCCTTGGGCATTCTTTTGGTCATAAGATTGATCGACCCGCCCCTGATGGCCGAATTCCGCGCCAAAGCCACAGCGATGGATCGCCCCGTCAGCCGCACCGCCGCTGTGATATTCATCCTGATCTGGATCGCCCTTGGCGCAGTTGTGCTGCGCTGGCTGCTGGTGACGTACCGCCTGTAGTCGGCTGCTGGTTTCAGGCTGCGGAATCTTTCGGGACCACAAAGTCCACCGTAACGCCCTGCCCAAAGCTGACATCGGCCCAACTGTCAGCAAGGAAATCGCAGACCAGTGTCGCGCCCGTTGGATACCGGTTGAAATCTTCGTCCAGCGGCGCACGTGCGACCAGTCTTGCGGCAAACTCCGCGATGCCGGGGTTGTGCCCGATCATCATCACACAATCCGCTGTCGCATGGCGCAGCACGGCCAGCATCACGTCCGGTCCGGCATGATACAGGGCTGGCTTCAACTGCAACACCTGCGAGCCGGGCAGGGCAGGGGCGAGGCCAATCCACGTCATGTTGGTGCGCAGCGCGTCCGAGCACAGGACCTCTCCCGGCACGTACCCGCGCGAGGCGAGCCATGTCCCCAACTCAGCCGCAGCCGCCTTGCCGCGTTCGTTCAGCGGGCGACCGTGGTCGGGCATCGCCGGGTCGTCCCAGCTGGATTTCGCATGGCGGGTCAGGATCAGACGCTTCATTGATGGAACAGCCTCATATGATAGGCGGATTGCTGTGTCATCCTTGCATAGCCGGACCCTGCGGGGCAAGTGCGCCGCACGAGACAGCCTTCTGTCAAACAGGGGGTGCCCTCAGGCCGGTCCAGATGGTCATGGCATCCTTGCACGTCGTATCCCGCCCCGGTCATTGCCTTGACCGGGCAGGCGGTCAGGCACGGCTTGGCACAGGTCTCACAGGGTTTGACGGCGGGCATCGGCACTTCCACCGCATCACGCAAGGCCAGCGCGCCGCGAAAGCTCACAATCAACCCTTGCGAGGTATGGACCAACAGTTTCACCGGACTGTCCCAAACCCGCCTCGTCCGCAGTGCCCAAGTGTAAAACGGTTGATACGGCGGCCCGCCAAAGGGAAACAGCGCCTTGGCCCCGAAGTCACAAGCCACCCCGCCAATCACCCGGCGCGACCAGCGGTCCACCGGGTCCGGCCCGTTCCATTCCGGCTGCGCGGTCACATGCGGCCAGAACCCCGGCTCTTTCGGGCCCAAAAGCAGAAGGGTGCGTGTGCCCTTGGGAAAGCCATCCTCCCCTTCCGTCACCGCAAATCCGCCCAAAATCTCCAGCTGATGCGGGTCCAGCGCCTCTTGGACCCGGCCTATCACCGCTTCACGCGCGGTTTCACCCGCGGCTCGGTGGAGCGGATCTGGCTGCCCGCGCCATGGTCAGTGAACAGCTCCAGAATGGAGGCATTGGGAAGACGCCCGTCCAGAATCGTCACCGCCCGTACACCCTGTTCCAGTGCCAAAAGCGCCGTCTCCGTCTTTGGAATCATCCCGCCAGAGATCGAGCCATCGGCAATCATCGCCCTGATCTCATCCGGCGTGATGTTGGTCATCACGTCGCCAGCCGCATTCTTCACCCCCGGCACATCGGTCAAAAGCAGCAACCGATCCGCCTGCAACGCCCCGGCAATCGCACCGGCTGCCGTATCACCGTTGACGTTGAAGGTCTCGTTGTCCGCCATCCCCGTCGCGACAGGAGCCACGACGGGAATAATGCCTGCCTTGTAAAGATCGCGCAGCACCTGCACGTTCATCTCCACCGGGCGGCCCACGTAACCCAACTCCGGGTCATCGGCCACACAGACCATCAGGTCATCATCCTTGCCGGAAATCCCGACTGCGCGTCCGCCCGCGTCCATGATCGCCTGCACGATACGTTTGTTGACGAGGCCGGACAGGATCATCTCCACCACCTGAACCGTGGCCTTGTCGGTCACCCGTTTGCCGCGCACAAATTCAGACTTGATCCCCAGCTTGGCCAGCATCTCGTTGATCATCGGGCCGCCGCCATGCACGACGACCGGATTGACCCCCACTTGCTTCATCAGCACCACGTCGCGGGCAAACTCCGCCATGGCGGCATCATCGCCCATTGCATTGCCGCCAAATTTCACCACCACCACCGCACCACTAAAGCGCAAAAGGTGGGGCAGGGTCTCTGACAGCATTTTGGCTGTGGTTAATGCGTTCTCGCGGCTCACGGTTTGGGCTTTCATGGTTACTCCGGGGTTTGCAGCCACCGTTTACGGCCTTTGCACCCTACTGCCAAGCCTTGCCTCTGCCTGCCTCTCGGTTACACTCCCCCCATGAGCGAACAAAAAACCATCGTCCTCACCGGCGCGTCGCGCGGCATTGGCCATGCGACCGTCAAGCGCTTTTCCGCTGAGGGGTGGAGGGTGCTGACCTGTTCGCGCCAACCCTTTGATCCGCGTTGCCCTTGGCCGGGTGGCGAAGACAACCATATCCAGATCGACCTCGCCTCCCCCGATAAAACCATCGCTGCGATGGAGACTATCAAGCAGAAGCTTAACGGCAGGTTAGACGCCTTGGTCAACAATGCCGGGATTAGCCCGAAGGGGCCGGAGGGCGCACGTTTGTCGACCCTGACCACCGATCTGCGCACCTGGGGGCAGGTCTTCCATGTCAATTTCTTCGCCTCTATCGTGCTGGCGCGGGGGCTGATGAATGAGCTTTGTGCGGCCAAGGGTTGTGTGGTCAATGTCACGTCGATTGCGGGTTCCCGGGTGCATCCCTTTGCAGGCGCTGCCTATTCTACCTCCAAAGCGGCACTCGCCGCCTTGACGCGCGAGATGGCGCATGACTTCGGCCCGCTCGGCGTTCGCGTGAATGCCATTGCCCCCGGTGAGATTGAAACGGCCATTCTTTCGCCCGGCACCGACAAAATAGTCGAAAAGCTGCCGATGCAGCGCCTTGGTCAACCGCGCGAGGTCGCCGACGCGATCTGGTTCCTATGCTCGGACCAATCGAGTTACATGTCCGGCGCAGAGTTGCAGGTCAACGGCGCACAACACGTTTAAAGGCTGCAAAAGCTGCGAACCGGCCTGATTTTCACCGCGATTTCGCTTGTTTAGCTATTCCAGCGTCGCAATGATAGCGCGCAGCGTTTCGATCCCTTCGCCCTTCTCAGAGGAGGTCACGATGATCTCGGGAAATGCCGCCGGGTGCTTTTTCAGCGCGCCCTGAACCTGTGCGATATTCGCCTCCCGGGTTGCCACGTTGACCTTGTCGGCCTTGGTCATAACGACCTGAAACGTCACGGCGGAGCGGTCAAGCAGCGTCAAAATCTCCTCATCGACATCCTTCACCCCATGCCGTGTGTCAATCAGCACGAAAGCCCTGCGTAAAGTTTGCCGTCCGGCCAGATATTGCCGCAGCAAGGCCTGCCATTTGGCCACGACGGCCACCGGCGCTTCGGCATAGCCATAGCCGGGAAGGTCGACCAGATAGCGGTCTTCCCCAAGGGTGAAAAAGTTGATCTCCTGCGTCCGCCCCGGTGTGTTAGAGGCGCGGGCAAGATTTTTGCGACCGGTCAAAGCGTTGATAAGGCTGGATTTCCCGACGTTGGAGCGTCCTGCAAAACAAACCTCCAGCCGATCAGCGGGTGGCATGTGCACCATCGCCACGACGCCTTTGAGGAAATCGACGGGACCGGCAAACAGCAGGCGACCCTTCTCGCGGGCCTCCGGTTCCGGCTCGTCCGACAGAGGAAACGTCAGGCTCATACCAAGCTCCACATGTCGCCCACAGCAACTGTGCCGCCCTGGACAACCCGGGCAAAGATACCGAAATTGGTATGGCCGAAGGCTTGCGACAGGGCCGAAAGGGTTTCGCCCTCAACCTCGCCCGTCGCCGGATTGACACAAGTGGCTCGGCAGCGCCCGATCGGTTCAGTGACTTCAAGAACGCTGTGGCCGATGGCCAGGCGCTTGCCAATCCAGTCAAATTCTGTCCAGGGCGCTGTGCCATCAATCCAGAAATTCGCCCGAAAGCGGTGGATTGACAGGTCCATCCCCATCTTTTGCGACAGGTCAACCAAGGATGACAACGACAGGATCGACACCGTTGGGTAATCGCTGTCGGTCATGCCGCCGTCGAACCGCACGACCTTTGCGGGTTGCGCGCGCTCCGCAAGGATCAACGGGCGCAACCAGTCGATCAATCGCGCGGCGTCCTCGTTCACATCAGGCCTAACCGTCAGGGACCCAAGTTTCGGATGAAAAAGGCTAATTTCAGCCAGCGCTTCGTCAAAGCGCGCTTCCATTGCCATCAGTTGCGGCGTCTTCACCCCACGCAGGAAGCTGTTGCAATTGTTCCAACCCTCAGAAATCTGCGCCGCTTCATGCGCCACAGCCCACCGCCGATCCCAAGGCAGGCATTCGCCAGCCGAAAGCACAACGGACGCGAGGGCTTCGCGTCCGTGAGCCTTGATCGGGTGGCGGAAAATATGCGCCAGCCGCCCGGTCATTTCTTGGGCACCTTCGGACTGTTGGCTGCCACGGGTTTACGCGCCAGAATGTTGCCGAAGATATCCGGTCTCTTTCCGTGGCTCCACATGATAAGGTACTGTTGTGTAAAGGTAATCGTGTTGTTGGTGATCCAATAAACCACGAGACCCGATGCAAACCGCCCCAGCATGAACATGAAAATCCACGGCATCCACGCCATCACTTGCGCCTGTGCCGCGTCGGTCGGAGCCGGGTTCAGCTTTTGTTGCAACCACATCGACACACCCAGCAAGATCGGCAGCAAGCCGATGAAGACCGTGTGCAAAATGCTGGTGGCATCCGGCGTTGCCCAAGGCAGCAGACCGAAAAAGTTGAAAAGCGTGGAGGTGTCGGGCATCGACAGGTCATTGATCCAGCCGACGAAGGACGATTGCCTAAGCTCGATCGTGACGTAGATCACCTTGTAGAGAGAGAAGAAGATCGGAATTTGGAAGAAAATCGGCAGGCAACCCGCCGCCGGATTGACCTTTTTCTCTTTATACAGCGCCATCATATCGCGCTGCAATTTGGTCTTGTCTTCGCCCGCCTTGGCTTTGAGAATCTCCAGCTCGGGCTGCAATTCTTTCATCCGGGCCATCGATACGTAGCTTTTGTACGCCAGCGGCAAGACCAGCAGCTTCAGCAGGAACGTCAGACAGATGATTGCAAGACCCATATTGCCAAGGAAACCGTGCAGCGCGTGCAAAATGAAGAAGATTGGCTTGGTCAGGAAGAAAAACCATCCCCAGTCGATCGAGTCAATGAAGCCCGGAATAGCCGCCTTTTCGGAGTCAATTTTGGCGCCAAACAGGCGTGACACCCAACCGGGCTGATTTTCATAGGCCGAAATCGTCTCCCATTCCTTGGCGCCGGCGAAAAAACGGATGGACGATTGCGCCGATGCGCCGACTGCAATCGTCAGAAGGGGTTCGCGCACCTCCGCCTGATAGATGTCGGCCTCGGGCGTGTATTTTATCACCTCGGTGAAGGGCTTGCCCTGTGCGGGGATCAGTGTCGTCATCCAGTAGTGGTCGGTAAAGCCGATCCAGCCATCCCCTTTGGCGTCAATGGCTTGACCCTTTGCACCTTCAAAGTCAGGCAGTTTCGGAACCGCAGAGTAGGCCGATTCCTCCAGATCACCATCGGCGCGGCGAACCGGACCTTCGTGAACGACGTACACGTTTTCCAGCTTCGGCAGGCCCTTGCGGGCTATTATGCCATAGGGTGCCAGCCGCGCTTCGGCAGCGCCGTTGTTGACCACGTCGTCGGTCACCGTGAACATGAAGTCCTTGTCGACGGCGATGGTGCGGTTGAAAGTCAGGCCTTTGGCATTGTCCCAGGTCAGGGTTACCGGCTGATCGACCGAAAGCGTACCCCCTTTGGTCAGCTTCCATTCGGTTTTCGCATTCGGCACGTCTTCCGGGTTCAGACCGTTGCCGGGAGAAAAGCCGAACACGGCGTAGTACGGTTTGTCTTTGCCGACCGGCGACAAAAGCCGGACGGTGGCGGAAGTCGGGTCCACGGTTTCATGGTAGGTTTTCAGTGACAAATCGTCGATACGCCCGCCCAGAAGCGAGATTGAGCCACTCAGTTTCGGCGTATCAACCGTGAGGCGCGGCGCTTCGGGCGCAGGCTCGGTTGCAAGAGCGGTCGCGTTTGGCGTCGGCACCGGAAGGGCAGGTGTCGTTGAAGGGTTTTGTTGCAGGGCCGTCAGGTTCGGGGGCGTATCAATCGGGAACCAACTGGGAAACAGCAAGGGCCCCGCGACAAACCAGATCACGATGACCAAGGCCGAAAGCACCGTTGCGAGGATGAGGTTCTTGTTTTGATCGTCCATTGGGACTGCCGCCGTTTCTAAGCATATTCAGGCGACCTTCAACGACAGGGGGGGCGAAAGGTCAAGCGCTTTCGCCAGAAGGCGCCCGGAGTCCGCCAATGGAACCTTCGGAACCTGCGCAAAAAGCGGGTTTGTCGGGTCGGATCAACGCGCGCGGTTGCCGATGCGTGGCATTCCCGACTGGCGGGCAAGGTGGCGGTTGATCCAATCCATCGTATCTTCCATCGGCATTGGTCTGGCGATGCCGAAACCCTGGACATGGCCGCAGCCAAGCTGGGCCATCATGGTATGTTCGCCGGGCGTTTCCACCCCTTCGGCCAAAGTCTCCATCCCCAACCGTTCGGCCATCGACAGCACTGCCGAAACGATCTTTTGTTGTTCACGGTCCTCGTCGACGCGGGTGACAAAGCTGCGGTCAATCTTGATGCGGCGCACCGAGAACCGTCTTATCGAAGTGATGGAGGCGTGGCCGGTGCCAAAATCATCCAGATCAACGCCACAGCCCATCTGCGATATCGCGCCGATGTTGGCCACGATGACGTCATTGTCCGTTTCAGCGACCACCGTTTCCAAGATTTCCACCGTCAGCCGTTCAGACGTCAGGTTGAACCGGTCGAGTTCCCATTTCAGTTTGGAGGCGAGGCCGGGGCTGCGAAGTTCTGCTTTGGAGAAGTTGACCGCAACCATTGGCACCTTATAGCCGGCCTTGTCCCATCGGGTCAGGGCCGTCAGCGCATTGTAAACCATCACCTCACTCAGTCTGGTGGACAGGCCGCAATCCTCGATAGAGGGCAGGAAATCGACCGGCGCAATCAGGCCGCGGGTCGGATGGTGCCAGCGGGCCAAAGCCTCAAATCCGGAGATGGCGCCGGTATCCGTTGAGATTTGCGGCTGGAAATGCGCGCGGATCTGACCTTCATCCAGCGCGGCTTCAAGTTCTTCGCGCAGCGCGTCGCGGTCGGCGCGGGTTCTGGTCATGTCAGGTGCGTAAGCGCGAATCGCACCCGGTCCGTTGCGGGTGGCATCGTCGGCGGCAACCTGAGCGGCATCCAGCAGTGCGGCCCCGGTTTCGTCAGGCGACCGTTCGCCAAGGCAAAAACCAATGGAAGCAGTGACATGCAGCCGTGCGCCATTCAGGCTGATGGGTGCGGTCAGCGCGGCTTGCAGGCGCGCGCACAACTGGATGACCACTTCCAAATCCAGTCGCCGCACCGGCCCAAGGGCCACGGCAAATCCGCCGCCCTCCAACCGGGCCACGGTGTCGCCGGCCCGCAAGGCAGAGCACAGACGTTCGGCGCAACGCGTCAGAATCTCCGTCTGGGCGGCGCGTCCATGGCGGTCGACCAAATCGTTCATTTCGTCGAACTGGATCACAGCGCAGGCGGTCGTCAGTCCGGTTATCGACGTGTCATGCAGTATTTTATCCATCATTCCAATAATTTGTGGGCGAACGGCCAGCCCACTTAGCGTGTCCGGCAAGGCGACCTGTCCGTCATTGGTGAACCGAAACGCCCCAGCCAGGGTAAAGACCAACGGCGCGCCAAGAGCCGTCATGATCAGCATCCTTTCGCCGCCAAGCCAAAAGGCAGCCAGCGTCACGGCCGGGACAAAAACCATCAACTCCGGCTTGCGCAAATGACCGGCAAGCCATTTCAACCCTTTCAAAGTGGGCAAAAGCGCAAGACTTCTCTGGCGGAAGGTCATCGGCAGGCTCCCAATCGGACGCGGGGGGCAGCCCGCGTCTCGTCACCCTAGGGGTCGATTGCAAACTGTTCCTTAATCCTCATCCCGAAGTTGCAGAGAATTTGCCGCAATTGGTTTACGGTTCGTCAAAAGTTTGGCGGACTGGAAACGCCGGCAGGACACGGCCGGACAGGGTCTGCAGCACGCAAAGAAGTTTCATCCATTCCGAGGGCCAGCCCGTATATCTTATAGCCGTTCGATCGGAACGACGTGTCCTTGTGAAGATCGGAGAATTCCATGCGCCCCAATCGTTTGAATGTCGGCCTCGGTGTGACCGCAGCGCTGTCCGTTAGCCTTGCCGTGCTGGCGTCGTGTGCGGGTCATCCGTCTTTCAAGGATGCCAGCCTGTCAAACCGACAGTTCGAGCTTGAGAAGTTCTTTGACGGAAAATTCGTGGCTCACGGCCAGTTTCAGGACCGACTTGGAACGGTGCGGCGGCAGTTTGAGGTGAAGATCGATGGAAAGTGGGACGGCACAATCCTCACGCTCGTGGAAGACTTTGTCTACGAGGATGGCGCGACAGAGCAGCGCGTCTGGACGCTGCACAAGACCGGAGAAAAGACCTGGGAGGGCACTGCGCCGGGCGTGATCGGCGTGGCCAAAGGCGAGGTGCAGGGCGATCGGTTCAACTGGAAGTACACAATCGACCTGCCGGTGCCCTCAGCCGGTGGCAAAACCTCCACGACGCGGGTCAGTTTTGATGACTGGATTTGGCTCTTGTCGGACACGCGCGCCTTCAATCGGGCCTATATGATGAAATACGGCATCACCCTGGGAGACGTCAGCATCAGTTTCGAGAAGCTTTAGCGTCGCGATCCGAATCGGCACCGGGCACCGGGTCATAACCGTGACCGCCCCATGGGTGGCAACGGCAAATCCGGTGCATGGCAAGCCAGCCACCCTTGACCGCTCCGTGCCTGTCCAACGCCTCCAAGGCGTAGACTGAGCAGGTGGGTTGGTATCGGCAGCCATGGCCAACATAGGGGCTTAGCACCAGACGATAGGCGCGGACCGGAAGTGAAAGGATGTAAGCGCCGGGCGTCATTTTCGATCCTTGTGGACCGCAAATATGGCGCTGCGCATGTCATCCTGCAAGAGGGTATACTCGCGGCTGACCGTCGCATTGGGCTTGGCGACCAGAACGTAGTCCCAACCGGCGCGCGCCTCGGGTGCCAGAACCGCGCGTGCCAGTGATCGCATCCGGCGCTTTGCACGGTTGCGCAACACGGCGTTGCCGATCTTCTTGGAGGCTGTAAAGCCGACGCGGGTGGTTGTGGTGCCGTCATCCCGCGCCCGGGCTTGCAACAGAAAGCCGCCGGTGCCGGCCTTGCGACCTTGGGCGGCGCGCAGGAAATCAGCGCGCAAGCGGATCCCTTCAAGGGTGACAGCTGCGGGCACACATGACAAAACCGCCGCAGGCAACTCGGTCTCGGGCAAAGCGTGCCAGATATCCGAGGGCTTGGGCGGTGTCATTTGCGCCTCCATCAGCCGATCCGTCAGAACAGGCAGACCTTAGGCGGACAACTTCTTGCGGCCCTTGGCGCGGCGGGCATTCAGCACCAGACGGCCACCCTTGGTAGCCATCCGGGCGCGAAAGCCGTGGCGGCGGGCGCGAACCAGGTTCGAGGGTTGGAACGTACGCTTCATCGCGATCTCCATCAGACTTCGCCCCAAACCCGCAAGGATTCGAAGCACTTCAACATGAGGTCCGTCCTTTAAGCAGGGTTGGGCACCAAGTCAACGCAGGCCAGCCACCGACTGCAACATTTCTGTCATGCGATATCTGCCAGATTGGGGTAACAGACAGCACGGCAAGGCCAGCCGTCACCTTTTTGCCGATCCATTGCCACATCCGGATCAAACAGCCGTGCAGGATGTGAGAATGGTACTATGTTAACACTCAAGTAAAATTGGCCCCAGGGATGACGATGACCACGAACGCAACCGAGACCTTAGCAGCCCGCATGATCCGCCGCGCTCCGATAGTGCTGATTGCATTGGCGGCGGTGTTCGCACTGGTGTTTTTTCGCCATTGGCTGAGCTTTGACCGGTTGAGCCAAAATCGCGAGGCGCTGATCGCCATTCGCGACCATCATTACCTGGCGACGAGCCTGGGGTTCATGGCGATCTACATATTCGTCATCGTGATCTCGATCCCTGGAGCATTGATTCTCACCCTTTCTGGCGGCTTTTTGTTCGGCATGTTTCCCGGTGTCATCTATAATGTTTTGTCTGCAACCATTGGTGCGGTCATTGTATTTTCCGCCGCGCGCACCGGGTTCGGCCACGAACTTGCCGCCCGGATCGAGTCACGTGGCGGGGCCGTCGCCCGTCTGCAACAGGCGCTGAAAGAGCATCAGGTGACAGTCCTGCTGACGATGCGTCTGATCCCCGTCATGCCGTTTTTCGTAGCCAATCTGGCATCGGCGCTGGTCGGAGTGCGGCTCTGGACCTTTGCGGTCACGACCTTCATCGGCATTATTCCGGCCGACCTCATCTACACCCAACTCGGCGCTGGTCTGGCAGAGGTGTTTGCGCGCGGTGAGACGCCGAATATGCACATCCTGTTCACACCGGGTTTCGCGCTGCCGTTGCTGGGGCTGGCTTTGCTGTCAACCGCTCCCTTGGTCATCAAACTGTTCAACCGTCGCAAAAGTTGACCCGCCATCCAAAGAGTTTTTTCCACAATACCGCTCAGGCCGCAGCAGATGGCTTTTTTTCCATGCGCCATTTTGATAGCGCTATGATGAATTGAGAAAACAATGCGGTTTTCGGCGTAGGGAGTCTGGATCGGGTGTTCGGCATCGGCGGTTTCTTCAATACACTGTCGGGAAGGTTCCTGCTTCTGACTGTTGCCTTTGTGATGTTGGCCGAGGTGATGATCTTTGTCCCCTCTGTCGCCCGCTTTCGCGCCGATTTCTTGCTGATGCGGCTGAAAGAGGCGCAGATTGCCTCGCTTGCTCAACTGGCCGCCCCGGATATGGTCTCGCCGGAACTGCAGGCCGAACTTCTGAAGAACGCCGAGGTTTACAACATTGTTCTGCGGCGCGATCAAAGTCGCCAGCTTGTGCTGTCTTCGCCGATCCCGTCGCCGATTGTCGCCACTTATGATCTGCGCGAAGCTGGCCCGTGGGAGCTGATCCGCGACGCCACAGCCGCGCTGTTTGAAAACGATGGAGATGTGATCCGGGTGATTGGCTATCCGGTGCAGGATGGCGGAATATTGATTGAAATTACCCTTCTGTCCGGCCCTTTGCGCAGTGTGATGTTGGATTATGGCTACCGGATCCTCGGCATCTCTGCCCTGATTTCGGCGGTGACGGCAGTGTTGCTGTTCGCGGCGGTGCGGCGGCTGATGGTCTTGCCGATCCGACGCGTGGTGCGCCACATGCAAGCCTATGCCGAGGCGCCCGAGGATGCCCGCCGTGTGATCGAGCCCACAGCCGGGGTGGTTGAACTGCGGGTCGCCGAAGAGGCGCTGCAAAGCATGCAAACCCAGCTCACCGGCGCTTTGCGGCAAAAAGAGCGGCTCGCCCAGCTTGGTGGGGCGGTCGCCAAAATCGCACATGATCTGCGCAACATCCTGACCACGGCGCAGCTGTTCGCTGACCGGATCGAGGGCAGTGCTGACCCCGCGGTCGCGCGTGCCGCCCCCAAGCTGGTCAATTCCATCCGCAGGGCGGTCAACCTGTGCGAATCAACGCTCGCATTTGGCAAGGCCGAAGAGGCCCCGCCGCGCCTGACCCGCTTTGCCCTGCGGCCTTGGCTTGAAGAGATGGTGGAGGGCGAGGGTCTTGGCGCCACCGGCCCGGTCTCCTGCTTGATCGACGTGCCCCCCGGCCTGACCATCCGCGCCGATTCTGAACAGCTTCACCGTGTGCTGTCCAACCTGGTGCGCAACGCCCGTCAGGCGATTGAGGCTGTCGGGCACGACGGCACGATTGAACTGGCTTGCGGTGAGACCGACGCCGATTGGTGGCTTCGCGTTGGCGATTCCGGGCCGGGCCTGCCACCGAAGGCCAAAGAGCACCTGTTCTCCGCCTTTCAGGGCGGTGCCCGCGCGGGCGGTACCGGCCTTGGCCTTGCCATTGCGTCCGAACTGGTCAGAGGCCACGGCGGCAGGCTGGATCTTCTGAACAGCGACAGTCAAGGCACCGAGTTCGTCATCACCCTGCCAAAGGCCATCGGTCGCGGCGATCAGGCGGCCTAGGCGTCGTCCGCCTTTGCCCGAAAACAAGTTGCCGCATGCGTCTGCACGGTCAGGTGCGCTTTCACCCTTGCAATGCCACGCCCGTGCGTCTAAATCCCGGCCCACAGTGGATCCATAGCTCAGCTGGATAGAGCATCAGACTACGAATCTGAGGGTCGGGCGTTCGAATCGCTCTGGGTCCACCATGAATTTCAAGGGCTTGAGCGGAAACGCTTGGGCCCTTTTGTTTTGGCGTTGAACGCACGGCGGGCGCGTCTCGAGACCTTTGCGCTTGATGAGGATGAAAGAGAACTGCACACGAGGACCACTTTCACTAATCCGCCGGAATCAATTGTCGCTAAGATGGGGAAGCTAGGGGCGCTGGCTCGATGGGACCCTCGGATTTCCCCTCGGGAAAAGCGGCGCCGGTTTTCGCATAGACTCAAGACGCAGGCTCTGAGGCCGCCGAATTTCGTTAAAGTTCGCATTGGCGGCAACGATTGCGCACCGCGCTTTTTTCGCTTGAACACGGACAGCGATTTTACAGCGCGTGTGCTTTGCTACCGGCCAGAATTTTACCACTGGCCATTGCCGATGCCCTTCATACACGCCCGGTAAGACGGCAGTTTGTCACCCCTTTGCCTCCATTAGCCAACCCGGCATGGCCGCAGAAATATGCCCGCTTGTCGCTGCGGCGGCACAATCGGCAAGGCTGCCAAACCGCAATGCACGACCTGACAAGCCGGGGCCATAGTGGGCATATTTGGCGGAATTGGTCAGGATTGATTGCGTCGCGGCGGGAAAGTTCGGCACTGTGATAGAGCACCAGCACAGGTCAGGGATAACCTGCACGCCTGATGCCGCAAGTTTGGCCAGCGTTCCGTCGGCTTGCGCCAAGGCTATGACATTGCGACCGGCGGTAACGATTGTGGCAATACGGACCGGACGCCCCGCAAGCATCTTTGCCAGCCTCTGGCATTCGGTCAGCGATGCATGGGGGCTGCCGATGGCAATCAGATCAACGGTGTCCGGCCCGGTGTTCAACTGCTGCCACGCATCGGCAAAATCGCTAGGCGTGACGCGGAGGGAGCTATCGCTGAAAGTTGGTGACGAGGGGATTGGGTGGCATATCAAGGCGTTGTTGACGCGCCGCAGTTCTCGCAGAGAAAAGGATATGCCACATGACGAAGGATACGGTTGTCGCGTTTCGCGCACCAGAAGGATTT
>JBBRLL010000051.1:0-29315 GCA_038231395.1 Rhodobacterales bacterium | reverse complement strand
GTCACAAGATCGAGAACATGTTCGGGCGTCTGAAGGATTGGCGCAGGGTGGCCATGCGCTTTGACAGGCGCGCTGACATCTTCCTGTCTGCCTGCGCCCTCGCCGCAATCGTCATGTTCTGGCTATGAGTCCTGAGCGTAGCTTGAAACGCCCAAAGCTGCATGACTTTTCAGGTGCCGTCGCCCAGAGGTTTTCTTTTTGGGTCAGGCGGCGTATATGCACCGCTTCAGGAGCATGACCCATGACAGCAGCCCAAGCCCCCATCACGCAAGACGTGCTGACCATTCCGCGCAAACCGGCAGAGCCTGGGCTTGCTGTGGGCAAGACCAACATCATCGGCCTTAGCCGTGACCAGCTGCGTCAGGCGCTGATTGCGTCGGGTACGCCCGAAAAGCAGGCGAAGATGCGCATGGGGCAGCTTTGGCAGTGGGTCTATTACTGGGGCTTGCGTGACTTTATGGCGATGAGCAATCTGGCCAAGGACTTCCGTGTCATGCTGGCTGAACACTTCAGCATCGACTTGCCAGAGGTCGTCACAAGGCAGATGTCCGAAGACGGCACCCGCAAATATCTGGTGCGCATCGCGGGCGGGCACGAGGTTGAGGTGGTCTACATCCCCGAAACCGACCGGGGCACGCTGTGCATTTCCTCGCAGGTGGGTTGCACTTTGACGTGCAGTTTCTGCCACACCGGCACCCAAAAACTGGTGCGCAACCTGACCGCTGGCGAGATTGTCGGGCAAGTCATGCTGGCCCGCGATGACCTTGGCGAGTGGCCGGTCAAAGGCGAACCCAAGCCGGAGCAGCGGCTGATCTCCAACGTCGTGCTGATGGGCATGGGAGAGCCTTTGTACAATTTCGAAAACGTCCGCGACGCGATGAAGATCGTGATGGATGATGAGGGAATTGGTCTGGGCCGTCGCAGAATTACGCTGTCTACCTCTGGCGTGGTGCCGGAAATTGCGCGGACGGCCACCGAGATCGGCTGTCTGCTGGCGGTGTCGTTCCACGCCACCACCGATGAGGTGCGCGACAAACTGGTGCCGATCAACAAGAAGTGGAACATCGCCACCCTGCTGGACGCGTTGCGCGCTTATCCGGGCTTGTCAAACTCCGAACGGATCACCTTTGAATATGTGATGCTGGACGGCGTGAATGACACCAAAGAGGATGCGTTCCGGTTGGTGGAATTGCTGCAAGGCATCCCGGCCAAGGTCAACCTGATCCCGTTCAACGAATGGCCGGGTGCGCCGTACAAACGCTCCTCCGGCAACCGGATTCACGCCTTTGCCGACATCATCCACAACGCAGGCTATGCCTCACCCATCCGCAAACCGCGCGGCGAAGATATCATGGCCGCTTGCGGACAGTTGAAATCAGCGACGGAAAAGGTGCGGAAATCGGTGCTTAAGGCGGCGGAATAATGGGTTGCTGGGTCTGATCCTACTGCCACTGACCTTGCGTTCGACCGTGGTGCCGCGTGGCAACCTCTAAGATCTGTGATAAAAAAGCGGCGCAAATCCACAGCCTGTGCCAGCTAGGCCTTGGAATGGGCTTTCCATGCGAAAGCGAAGAGTCCACACTGTTATCCATATCCGGGCAACGTCCCGGTCCCTCAGAGA
Organism: Rhodobacterales bacterium; assembly: GCA_038231395.1. Classification (GTDB taxonomy): domain Bacteria; phylum Pseudomonadota; class Alphaproteobacteria; order Rhodobacterales; family Rhodobacteraceae; genus Stagnihabitans. The sequence continues at coordinate 27,694 of JBBRLL010000051.1, read as the reverse complement.
GAAAGCCGTACCTTGCGTCCTGCGCTTCCTCTGTGCCTTTCAAATAGGGCCCTGAATGACCTCTGACACGAACGTCGCGCAAACGCGGCAAGAAAGTGCGCGCCAATGGGTGTTGAAACTGGCGCGATACCGCGACCCGTCCACGCGGCGCAGCGTGTACGAACTTCTGGTGACGCTGGTGCCGTTTGTTCTGTTGTGGGTGTTGGCCTGGGTCGCGCTGGAGGTGTCGCCCTGGCTGTCCCTGGCACTTGCCGTTCTGAACGGCTGCTTTCTGGTGCGGATCTTCATCATCCAACATGACTGCGGCCATGCGTCTTATTTCCACAACCGCACGGTTTCGGATTGGGTTGGCCGGGCTTTGGGCGTGTTGACCCTGACGCCCTATGACGTTTGGAAGCGCACCCATGCAATCCACCACGCGCAGCACGGCAATCTGGGACGGCGCGGGATCGGTGACGTGCTGACCCTGACGGTGGAAGAATATCGCTCGCGCAGCTGGTGGGGTCGGCTGTTGTACCGGCTGTATCGTCACCCGATTGTGCTGTTCGTGCTGGGTCCAAGCTACATGTTCATCCTGCAAAATCGACTGCCGCTTGGCCTCATGCGGTCTGGCTGGCGTTATTGGGTATCCGCGATGGGCACCAACGCCTTCATCGCCATTCTTCTAAGCCTGATGGTGTGGCTGGGCGGGCTGATGCCGTTGCTGCTGATCTATATCCCCACCTCGGTCATCGCGGCGACCATTGGGGTCTGGCTGTTCTACATCCAGCATCAGTTCGAAGAAACGCACTGGTCGAACGAACCCGAATGGCAGTTGCACGACGCCGCGTTAGAGGGGTCGTCGCATTACCAACTGCCCGCACCATTGCAATGGTTCAGCGGCAATATCGGCATCCACCATGTGCATCACCTGTACAGCCGCATCCCGTTTTACCGCCTGACAGAGGTGTTGCGGGACCACGCCGCTTTGGCACAAGCGCAAAAGCTGACGATCCGCGAAAGCCTCGCCTGCATCAAGCTGAAGCTGTGGGATGAAAAGACCCAAAGGCTGGTCAGTTTCCGCGAAGTTCACCGGGTCTACGGCGCGACCTGACCTGCATCGTCGAAAGGGGCGAGGGCTGTCAAAACCCCCGCCTTGGGCGCGTTTACTTCAGCGCCCCGCTCGCCTTGGCGGTAAAGGTGGCAATATAATCCATCAGCCCGGGCGACAGCGCGTCATAGGGCGGCAGGCCAAGCTCGTTCAAACGGGCGCGGATGGCGTCCATCTTGGCCGGATCGGTGCCGCTTTCGATGACAGAGGATACAAAGGCCGCGAAATTGGGCGGTGACCAACCATCGCCCCCCAACTCGGTATGGAAAAAGGTCAACCCGGTAAACGGATGGTTCGAACGCAGGACCGGCCCGTGCATATGGACGCCGCACTCGGTGCAGGCCATGCGCTGGATCAGCGCGTTGGCATCCAGCACTTTCAGCTTGTCGGCGTTCTTGGTGACCTTGACCTTGTCAGAGGTCGTCACGGCCACCTGACTGAAGGTCGCGCCAGCCGGCTTCCAGCATTTGGTGCAGCCGCAAACGTGGTTATGAACGCAATCGCTGCTGATCTCGACCTCAACGGCATCTTGCGCACAATGGCATTTCAGCGTGGCACCGGCAAAGCCAGCCTTCCCGGGTGCAACACCATTATCAACGGCGGGGTGAATGGAAATCATGGACAAATGAACCTCCCTGTTTTGTGTCGGGCTGATCGGCGGCAAGCCCGCAGCCGCAGGTTGCCCCGAAAGCCCTGAGTCGCGCCAGCATTTCTGCAACTTCCCCAAGTCACAGGTGGCTGTTAGGGTCGGCGCAATGATCCTGCTTCCGAACCCCGCAGCCCGCCGCCTTTTCCTTGACCGCCACGCTTTGGCGGAAGCCCCGTCTGGCCCTGCAACAGGCACCGCTTTGGCCGCCTTGATTGACCGCATCGGTTTTGTGCAGGTCGACAGCATCAATGTGGTCGAACGCGCCCACCACATGATCTTGTGGTCGCGCCGCCAAAGCTACAAGCCTGAAAGCCTGCACCGTTTGATCGAAAAGGATCGCCTGTTGTGGGAGCATTGGACCCATGACGCGGCAATCCTGCCCATTGCCCTGCACGGCCACTGGCACCACCGCTTTGAAAGCGACGCCACGCGGCTGCACGGCAACTGGCGCAAATGGTTTCGGGAAGGGTACGAAGCGCAGTTTGACACCATCCTGCGCCGGATCGAAGCTGACGGCCCCCTGACCACCGCAGATGTCGGCGAGGGAGAGCCGCGCGGCAAAGGCGGTTGGTGGGATTGGCACCCCTCCAAAACCGCGCTCGAATGGCTATGGCGCACCGGGCAACTGGCGATTTCCCGGCGTGAGGGGTTTCGCAAGGTCTATGACCTTGCTGACCGCGTCATCCCGCACGCCCACCGTGCCCGCTTGGGGGATCGGCCGTCAATGATCGACTGGTCCTGCAATGCAGCACTTGACCGGCTTGGTTTTGCCGACCCCAGCGAATTGCGGGCCTTCTGGTGGGCGATTACCCCGGACGAGGCGAAGCTGTGGGCCAGTGCCGCCCTTGCTCGCGGCGAGGTGGTGCCCGTTGAAATCGTGGGCGCGGATGGTAGCCGCAAGCGCAGCCTGGCCCGCCCAGATGTGCTGCAACAGGCTGCGAACGCGCCAGAACCGCCCAACCGCCTGCGCATCCTTTCGCCCTTTGACCCCGCATTGCGCGACCGCGACCGCGCGCAGCACTTGTTCGGTTTTCACTATCGGATCGAGGTTTTCGTCCCCGAACCGCAACGCAAATACGGCTACTACGTCTTTCCGGTGCTGGAAGGTGCCCGCCTGATCGGCCGCATCGACGCCAAGGCCTACCGGGACCGTTCCACCCTGCAAATCCGCGCCTTCTGGCCCGAAGCAGGCGTGGCTATGGGGCAAGGCCGCAAACAGCGCCTTGAGGCGGAACTGGATCGCCTCGCCCGTTTCGCCAGTTGTGACCGGGTTGAGTTCAACGCAGGCTGGCTGCGTGAGACGCTCGCCTGACGTTTTGGTTGCTGCTTTTCATTCACCCGGCGCAAGGCAACGGTGTCACAATCCGCCCAGACACGCCTCTATCAAAGCAGAATCCGCGTCCACCAGGTCATCAATCACATCGAAATGGTGCTTGCCCGGCGAAACGGTCCACGGACAGCCCCAAGCCTCCGACAAAGTCCGCGCCTGCCACAAAAACGCAGGCCGCTCTTGCCCGCCGACCCAGACATGAGCCGTACAACCGGCCCGCACTGCCAGTCGCGCCGGGCTTTCGCGGGCCACCTCCGGTTCATCCAGCCGCAAATCGCCGTTCATCGCGGTCTGGCGCAACGGCTCCAGCTCTGACAAGGGTGAAATGGGAACCACCCGCCGCACCATTTCCAGTCCCACATCGGCACATCCCATCCGTGCCGACAGATGCCCGCCTGCCGAATGCCCTGTCACCACGACAGGCCCCGGCACCATCGCTGAAGCCATCCGGATCGCCTGCGCCACTTCGGCTGTCATCGCCGATATCCGCGCCTCTGGGGCGAGGGTGTAGGATGGCATGGCAACCGCCCAACCGCGAGCCACGGCGCCCGCCGCCAGATGGGACCACATTTCCCGGCTAAAACTCCGCCAATAGCCGCCATGCACAAAGACCAGCAGCCCTTGAGCCGCACCTGCTGGCCGGAACAGGTCAAAGCCTTGCCGCGCCCCCGGCCCATAGGCCAGACCCAGTTCCGCGCGCGCGCTTGCCCGAAACCTCTGCGCATCCGCTTCCCATTTCGGCGGAAAAGCCTCGGCCCCCGGAATGTAGGCGCCGTTCTGATAGGCGCGGTCCACGTCTTGCATTCGCCCTCCTCCGTTCCAGATTTGATCAAACGTCAGGTTCACATCCCACCACAGAACTGGACTTTTCCACATCCCTGCGCCATTGCAAGCCTAACCAGACATGACCGAGATTTGGAGGCCACCTATGCTCGACACCGTCACCGACCTCAGCGCCCTTCTGAAAGACCCGACCTTGCTGCCCAACAAGGCCTATATCGCGGGTGAATGGGTCGTAGCAGCCGATGGCGCGACCTTTGCCGTCACCAATCCGGCGCGCGGCGATGTGATTGCTCTTTTGCCGAACCTGACGCGCGAAGATGCCGCCCGCGCCATTGCCATGGCCGACAAGGTGCGCCACGAATGGGCCGCCCGCACAGGCAAGGAACGCGCCGCCGTGATGCGCAAATGGTTTGACCTGTGCATGGCCAACGTTGACGACCTTGGCACCATCATGACCGCTGAGCAGGGCAAGCCTTTGGCTGAAGCCAAGGGTGAGATCGCTTACGGTGCCAGTTACATCGAATGGTTCGGCGAAGAGGCCAAGCGGATTTACGGCGAGACGATCCCCGGTCATCAACGCGACAAACGCATCACGGTGATCAAACAACCGATCGGTGTGGCCGCGTCCATCACGCCATGGAACTTCCCCAACGCGATGATCGCCCGCAAAGTCGCCCCTGCTTTGGCCGCTGGTTGCGGTTTTGTTGCCCGCCCCGCTGCGGAAACGCCCCTGTCGGCAATAGCCTTGGCGGTGCTGGCCGAACGCGCTGGCATTCCGGCGGGGCTGTTCTCTGTCATCACCTCCAAACGCTCGTCTGAAATCGGGAAAGAGTTTTGCGAGAATCCGGCGATCCGCAAACTGACCTTCACCGGGTCAACCGAAGTGGGCCGCATCCTCCTGCGGCAGGCGGCAGAGCAGGTTCTGAAATGCTCGATGGAACTGGGCGGCAACGCGCCTTTCATCGTGTTTGATGACGCTGACCTTGATAAAGCCGTTGAAGGGGCGATGATCTCCAAGTTCCGCAACAACGGCCAGACCTGCGTTTGCGCCAACCGGATTTACGTGCAGGCCGGGGTTTATGACGCCTTTGCCGAAAAGCTGACGGCGGCGGTCAACAAGCTGACGATTGGTGACGGGCTGAATGCAGGCACCACCACCGGGCCGCTGATCAATCTTGATGCGGTGGCGAAGGTGGAAGAACACATTGCAGACGTACTGGCGCATGGCGGCAAAATTCTGACCGGTGGCAAGCGGCATGCCTTGGGTGGCACGTTCTTTGAGCCGACCGTGGTGACCGGCGTATTGCCGAGTGCCAAAGTCGCGACCGAGGAAACTTTTGGCCCCCTTGCCCCGCTGTTCAAGTTCGACACCGAGGAGGAAATCATCCGCCGCGCCAATGACACCATCTTTGGGCTGGCCAGCTATTTCTACTCGCGCGACATTGGCCGCATCACCCGGGTTCAGGAACAGCTGGAATACGGTATGGTCGGTGTGAACACCGGCCTGATCTCAACCGAGGTTGCGCCGTTCGGTGGCATCAAACAGTCCGGACTGGGACGCGAGGGGTCGCATCACGGGATCGAAGACTACATGGAACTGAAATATATCTGTCTCAGCGTTTGAACCGCTGACAAACCATAAAGGCGGCAGATCGCTCTGCCGCCTTTATGGCCACACCAAAAGTCTTATGCGAACGATACGACTTCAGCCACCGGGCGGCGAGCCTTGCGCGGCCAGTTGCCGGGTGCCGCTTTGCCACAGGTGATGATCATCGCCGGAACCTCATCCGCGGTCAGACCAAACGCCGCAGCCACGCCCGCCGCGTCAAACCCGATCATCGGTCCGGTCGCCAGACCCTTTTCCTCGGCTGCCAGCATCAGCGTCATGCCGGCCAACGATGCCGCACGCACCGCTTCGTCACGTTGCAGCGCCGGGTTCGGGCTGTACAGGCCTTCTGCCATGCCAACCATGCCATCCAGCGTTTCTTGCGGCATATAGCCAGCAGCCACGGTCGAGGCGAACATCTTCGGCAGGTCTTTGTAGCCGCTGGATTTGCCGACCATGATGAAGCTTACCGCCGCCGTACCAACCTTGGCCTGACCCCATGCCAGACCCATAAGCTTGGCCTTGCCCTCTGCCGAGGTAACGGCAATGGCGCGCCAGTTTTGCTGGTTGAACGAGGTCGGAGCCTCGCCTGCCAATGCCACCAGCGCCGAGATTTCTTCATGGCTCATCACATGGGTGGTGTCGAAATTGTTGGCCGAGACGCGGGCTTTGATCGCTTCAGTTACGGTGGTCATGTCAGGTTCCAGTTCTATTTGGGACGGATGAAGATCGTTGCCGTCATCAGATAGCCTGATGCCCTGCATCCCGCTAGTCCGGTTTCCTGCACGGACCCTATTGCATCGGCGCACCGTTGGGCGGCCACAGAGGGCGCCAAGGCCAGATTTCGCACAGCTTCAGGTCAGCAAGCGACCAAGCCGGATTGTCGCTGTGCAGGAAAGCCCTTATCATTTCAACGGCGGTATTCGGCAATTTTGAGAGCGGGCGCGTTCATGACCATGTCCTTGGATACCTCGATGATCGGCCCGTCGCAGGTGTTCAACCTTTGTTTGCAACGGTCGAACCGGTTGGGAGGGCTGATCCCGTCACGCGCCAAATCTGGTGAGGCTTGGGAGCGGTTGATGCAAGCCGTGGCCGTCGACCACCGCCAGACCATCCTTGACGCCGTAGCCGCTGAAATCGCGGAGATTTTCGCGAAGATAGAACCTGCTCTTGCCCGGTTTGCCCCCAAAACTCTGGCCGACATCGGCTGCGGGCAGGCGTTTATTGATCTGGCGATCTATCGCCGCTTTGGCTGCGACCTGGTGCTGGTGGATATTGAAGAATCCAACGGTGTTCACTTCGGCTTCAAAGACACCGGCGCAGGCTATGCTGACCTTGCCAACGCCCGCGCTTTTCTGCTGGCCAATGGCGTGCCGGACCGTGCCATCATCACGATCAACCCACGCCACACCAAGCTGGAGGAAGTGGGCGCCGTCGACGTAGCCATCAGCCTGCTGTCCTGCGGTTTTCACTATCCGGTCGAAACCTACGACACGTTTTTCAAAACTCAGGTCACCAAAGCCATTCTGTTGGATTGCCGCAAGCAGAAGGGTGGCAAGAAAGCTCTGCGCGCCTATGGGACCGTGTCCGAGGTGGGCGACGAACTCAAACACGCCCGGATCCTTTGCTCCAAAGACTGAGGTCGCGGTCAGCGCCTTGCCTGTCGCCAACCGCGCCGACAGGGCCGTCTCTGTCCTGCAAGATTGCCCTGCAACACAGGGAGCGTGCCAATGCAAACCGTCATCAAACTACCGCCCACTCACGGCTTTGACCCCTCCACCGACGATCTGGACGGCTGGATCGTCACCGAGGGCACGCCTGCCATGAAGACCTGGGTGCTGCACACCTCCGCCGCGGGCGACATGGCCGCCGGCATTTGGGAATGCACCAAGGGCAGCTATCATGCCACCTATACCGCTTACGAATATGTGGTGCTGATCGCGGGTAAAATCACCATAACCCCCGATGGCGGAGAGCCTGTGGTGGTCAAAGCCGGCGACTCGTTTGTGGTGGAGCCAACGTTCAAGGGCACATGGCGAATCGAGGAGGATGTGCGCAAGCATTTCGATTTTCGTTTGAAATAAATGACTTAGGCGGGCAGGGTGCGTTTGTTATCGCATAGCAAGTCGTTGTTTTTGCCTAGCCCGCCGCAAAGGCCCATGTTCGGTTCAAGGCAAAGCCAGATGGCAGCGCCAAACAGCCACCCGAAAGGACATGACATGCTGCCTGTACTGTCGACCCTCAAAACCAAACTGATCGCCGGAACTGTCGCCGTTGCATTGCTGGCCACTTCTGCCGCACCTGCTTTGGCGTGGAGCCGCGATGACCAGATTTTTGCCCGTGGCGTTGGGGCCACGCTTCTGTTGGGCTATCTTGCCACCAACGGCTACCGCCGCCCGCTTTTGCCGCAGCCTCAGCCGCAGCAGCATTATCAGGAACCCCGGCACTATCAGCAACCGATCTACCAACCGGTCTATAATCCCCCGGTCGTCTATGTGCCTGCACCGCAACAGTCCATCTACAACAGTGCCGCCGCCTACAGCTTCAACGGCTACTCGATGAACGAGCGGCGCCGCATTCAGGCGACCCTGACCAACTACGGCTACTACCACGGCGCGCTGGATGGCACGTTTGGGCCCGGCGTCTACAACGCGATCTTCGCCCTTGCGCAAAACACCAACCGCAGCGGCCTGTTGGGCACGCAAGCCGGATCGGCAGAGTTGTACGACTCTTTGCTGGGCTGAATTTTCCGGGGACAGAAGACTATCGAGCAGAGTTCCCCAAAAGCCCTTTTCAGCATGATCAGGAGGCGGGTGTCCCCCCGCCTCCGTTTTTTTATTTCGGGCCGCCAAGGATTGCCCGATCCCCCGCGTCCAACCTATCGTGATGCGTATGGAAACCGACGATCAGAATCTGGCCCGTGCCGCCGCTTCCGGTGATCGTGCGGCTTTTGCGGCGCTGATCGCGCGGCACTATGACCGGGTTCATGGACTGGCTTACCGTCTGACCGGACAGCGGACCGAGGCGCAGGACCTGACGCAAGATATCTGCGCCGCCCTTCCCGCCAAAATTGCAGCCTTTCGCGGTGACGCTCGCTTTACCACATGGCTTTACCGCGTTGTGGTCAACGCCGCCCACGACCGTCGCCGCCGTCAAGCCACCCGCTCTCGCGCCGCTGTGGGTTGGGGCGATTGGGAACTGGCACGGCAGGACGAAATCGCCACCCAAGCCGAGGCGCTGGATTGGCTGACCGTCGCCATGCAGCGCCTGACACCAGAGTTGCGGGATACGGTCGCACTGGTTCTGGGCGAAGAGATGACGCAGGCCCAAGCGGGCGAGGTGCTTGGGGTGTCTGAGGGCACGGTGGCGTGGCGCATGTCAGAAGTGAAAAAACGCCTGCGCGCGATGGCGGCGGAGGATGCAAGATGACCGATGAATTTGATGTGGAATTTGAGGCGTTGAAGGCCGCGCTGAAAGCTGCGCCAGTCCCCGATGCCACGGCCAAGGCCAGCGCTTTGCGCCTTGCCATGGAAAATTTTGACAAAGTGCATGCCGACCGCCAAGGATTGGCCGACCAGACGCGTCTTGATCAGGACCGCCCAGTGCAGGCGGGGTTCCTGACAAAGGTACGCATGATGCTGAAATCTATCTCGACCCGCCCGATCCTGACCGCCACCACCTCGGCAGCCGCTTTGCTTTTGGGTGTGGTGCTGGTGCTGCCGGTGCTGCAACATCCGCTTTCCCTGCCCGAGCCGAAGGTGGAGACGCGGGCTCAAACCCTGCAAAAGCCCGCCGACTCACCGGTGCCCGTGGCCCCTACGGTGGCCAATAGCGTCGCGCCCAACGTGACTCCGAACCTGCAGCTTGCGCAGCCGCAGCCGTTGGATGAAAAGCCCATGGCTCCCGCCAGTCCGCCGAAGCCCGTCGCTTCCGCCGAAATCCCTGCACCCCTGTCCAAACAAGCCGCGATTGGTCGCGCCGAGACGGATGCCAGCAAGAACGATCAAGCCGCAGCGATGCAAGCCGCGAACGACCAAGCCGCGATTGCTGACACCAAGTCGGCCCAGGCTACCGCAACCCTTGCCGCACCGGCCCAGACGCAAGTTGACAAGATGGCGGCAAGCGGCGGTTCGCCGATCACAACTGCGCCGGGTGCCCGACGCATGGGCATTGTTGCGGAAACCAACTCTGCCGATGCGGGTGCTGCGAAACTCAAGGGCGAGTTAGGGATGGCTATGGACGGCGCGGCGCCCTTGCCGAGCATCGCCGCCGATCAGTTCGCACTTGCCCCTGAACCCAATACCGAGGCCTTCTCAAACGCCCCGGTCAATCCTGTGCATGTCACGGCCCAAGAGCCGGTTTCCACCTTTGCGGCAGATGTGGATACCGCCGCCTATTCCGTCATCCGGTCTTCGTTGAACGCAGGTCAACTGCCGCCGGCCGAAGCGGTGCGGATCGAAGAGATGGTGAATTACTTCCCCTACGACCTGCCGCAACCCAAAACGGACGCGCCGTTCCAGCCATCGGTTTCCGTCATGCAAACCCCGTGGAACCCGGCCACAAAGCTGGTCACCATCGCCCTCCAAGGCCGCAGTGTCACCGAGCGTCCGCCCCTGAATCTGGTGTTCCTGATCGACACGTCGGGCAGCATGGAGGAGGCGAACAAGCTGCCCCTGTTGAAGCAAAGCCTTGCGCTGATGCTGCCGAAACTGCGGGCCGATGACAAGGTGGCCATCGTCGCCTATGCCGGATCAGCGGGTGAGGTTCTGGCGCCAACCGCAGCCTCGAACCGCACCAAGATACTGACCGCGCTGGACAATCTGGCCGCAGGAGGGTCCACTGCCGGGGCGGAAGGGCTGACGCTGGCCTATCAGGTGGCGGGGCGGATGGCCGAAAAAGGCCGGATCTCACGGATTTTGCTGGCGACGGATGGCGATTTCAACGTGGGGATCGACAACCCCGACGACCTGAAAACCTTTATCTCCAAAGAGCGCACCTCTGGCACCTATCTGTCGGTTCTGGGTTTTGGCCGGGGCAATCTGGACGATGCGACGATGCAATCGCTGGCGCAAAACGGCAACGGCACCGCCAGCTACATCGACACTCTGTCCGAGGCGCAGAAGGTTTTGGGTGACCAGTTGTCAGGGGCCCTGTTTCCGATCGCCGATGACGTGAAAATTCAGGTCGAGTGGAACCCCGCACAGGTCGCCGAATACCGCCTGATCGGCTATGAAACCCGGGCTTTGCGGCGCGAGGATTTCAACAATGACAAGGTCGATGCCGGGGAGATTGGCGCGGGCTTGCAGGTGACGGCTTTGTATGAGGTCACCCCTCCCGGTTCTGCCGCGATCCTGAACGACGCGTTGCGCTACGGCAAGAACCCAGAGCCGACTGGCGTGGGTGAAACCGGAACCGGCGAACTTGGCTTCCTGCGCCTGCGCTACAAAAACCCCGGCGAAAGCACATCTCACCTGATCGAGACGCCGATCACGCCGGACTCAACGCCGACCCCGGAAGCGAATTTCGCGGCCTCCATCGCAGGGTTTGGCCAGTTGCTGGAACATTCGACCTATCTGGGCGATTGGGGCTATGATCAGGCCATAGCGCTGGCGACGGCCTCAAAAGGTGCAGATCCCTACGGCTACCGGGCCGAAGCGGTGACCCTGATGCGTCTGGCGCAAAGCCTGTCGCAGTAGCGGGAGGCATGGGCAGATTGCCCATCCTACCTTTTCCACAGCACAATCAAAAAGGCCCGGGTCGTCGCCCGGGCCTTTCATCATGTCGACTGAAGTGACGGCTTATCAGGCGGCCGTCGCTTCCAGCGCTTTCACGTTGCCAGTGGTGATCTCAATCCGGCGGGGCTTCAGCGCCTCAGGGGTTTCGCGCACAAGGTCAATGTGTAGCATGCCGTTTTCATGGGCCGCCCCGGTGACGCGCACATGATCAGCCAGTGCAAAGCGGCGCTCAAACGCGCGGGTGGCGATACCGCGGTGCAGGAAGGCCTTTTTCGTGTCGTCAGAGCGTGTGGCTGAGACGAACAGCGCGCCGTCCTTGACCTCAACCGTCAGTTCGTCAGGCGAGAACCCGGCCACGGCGACCGAAATGCGATAGGCATCCTCGGCGGTCTTTTCGATGTTGTAGGGCGGATAGGTCGGCTTGGTGACCTCTGCGGTCAGCGCACGACCCATCAGGTCGGCGATGCGGTCATAGCCAACGGTGGCACGGTAAAGCGGAGCAAAATCAAAAGTTTGCATGGCATCCTCCTTGGAGCGATACATAGGGGCCCTCTGATCGGACGGGCGGTGAAGGCCGGGCCCGTCTGGCACCCGGCACATCCCATATCTGGGAAACCGTCTCTGGCATTTCAAGATGCTGGCCGCCTGCCAGAAACCGTCCTATCCGCATTTGAAACAAGACCCGGCGAACCGGGTCCTGCCAATATTTCAGGCCAATCAGTCTTTCAGGCCAATCAGTCTTTCAGGCCAATCAGTCTTTCTGCGCGATCAGAACTTCAGGCCGACCTTCAGCAGAACCATCGTGTCCTTCAGATCGCTGCTGCTGCCGTTGAAATTGTGATAACGGTTGGTCTTGATCTGGCCGCCGACGGTGAATTTCTCGTTCACGGCGTAGTCAAGCCCGATCCCCAGACCATATCCGGTGTCCGAAGCGGAAACGCCCGCCACGGTGGCTTGGGCCCGCGAAACCCCAAGTGTTCCGTACACGAGTGTGCGACCCAGGTCACCGCCCACGATCAAATCCAGCGCGGAGGTGTTGTTGACCGTCGTGCCGGTAGCCTTGCTCTTTCTGCCGATATCGTCCTTGTTGTAGCTCAGCTCACCGCCCACGACAAAACGGCCGGTTTCATAGCGGTAGCCAATATGTGCGCCGCCGACACCCAGAGTGTTGCCATTGCCCGGGGTGCTGCCGTAAGAATTGCCGGAGCCAAGTGAAAGGCCGATATACCCTCCGGTCCAGTCGCCATGCGGCACTATGACGGGCAGGGCGACGGGCGCTGCGACCACAGGCTCAATGGTGGGGGTTGCCGGGCCGCCTGCCATGGCGGCGATCGGTGCTCCAAGGAATACTGCCAATAAGGGCGCTGTGAATTTCATGTGTTGCCTCCAGTTGTGGTTTTTCCATCCGGCGGCGATGTCCGTCGGGTGCATGCCAATTTAAGTACTGCACCTGGCCCGGCACTAGTGCAGATCAGGACACGTCCGCTTGATACCTTGGGGGATGGCCCAGTGTCGGCGTGATTTAGCCAAGTATATCAGAAGATTGGGCTATTATTGGCCGTCACAATAGAGTGACAGGGGTCCGGTGAAACCGATCCGCGTTGCGTGCGTTTTGATTGGCCCGCTTGCACGGCGGTGACTGCTTGCGCAATGGCTTGGCCGGGTTGACGATCCGGGCACGGTGATGGGTCTTGATGGAACCTGACGGCGTTGTAATAGAAACCCCGCTATGACTGCGTCAGGGCGCGCCGGGCTTTACGAACTTCGCGCCGCCTGCCAAACCGCCCGACAGGATGTGCACCTTCGCCACGTCGCCGTGCGTGGCCTCAGCGGTCTGCAATTGTTCCATCAGTTTGGCCAAGGGGATCTGCAGCGCTGACCCAAGCGAAACCCGTTTCCCCTCGACCTCCGCCTTGGCGGAAATCACCGATACCACCTGCGCCACGCCATCCTTCACGGCGAACACCGGCGCGCCAGATGATCCGAAATCGACGTCGCAGCTCATCACCAGGATATTGTCCTGCTTGTCCATCACGCTGCAATGGTGCTGCAAAGAGGGGTTGTCGGCCCGTCCTTCCGCATAGGACACCACGCCAATCTCGTCACCGGCCTCTGGTGCGGCACCAATCGCAAAGGGGTGAACCGAGGGCAGCAGGATCGGCTGATCCAGTTCGATCAGCGCCACGTCATCGGCCACCCGGTCCAGTTGATTATCGCCGCCGTAGACATAGTCCGGATGCGCCACCGCCTGCTTGACGCCCCGATAAGCCACGGCCCCGCCATTGCGCCACCCTGCGAGGAATTTGATCTGTGCAGGGTCCATCCGTGCGCCACTGTCCTTGTCAAACAGGCAATGCGCCGCCGTCAGCACCAGATTTGGCGCGATCAGCGCGCCCGTGCAAAAGCCCCTGTCGCCCAGCATCAGCTTGCCCACAGCCTCCCAGCCGCGGCTGTCGTTCAGGGTTTTCAGCTTGACCAAAGGGTCATCTGCGAAGGCGGGAAACGCAATCAGTGTCAGAAGCAGAAACAGGCGCATGGGACCTCCGGTTTCGCCCGACATATCGGCCTACAAGGGCAGCATTGCGGCCTTTTGGCGGAGAGCGAGCGGCACGCGCAGCGCAAGTGGAACTGGCCCCCCCGTCGCCCAATCCAGCAAACTGACGGTATGTACCACCGGCACCCCCGCCTCTTGTCCGATCTGGATCATGCAGCCCAGATTTCCCGCCGCAATCACATCCGGTTTGCGGGCCATCAGCGTCGCCACCTTGCGCCTGCGCAACTCACCCGAAATCTCTGGCTGAAGGATGTTGTAGGTGCCAGCAGAGCCGCAGCACAAATGGCTGTCCGCAGGCTCTGACACCCGAAACCCTGCCGCTTTCAGCAAATCTCGTGGCAGGGTCTTGATCTTTTGCCCGTGTTGCAGCGAACAGGCCGAGTGATAGGCCACGGCGAGGCCCTTCCCGGCAACCTCTGGCAGCCCCAAAGTCGCAATCACCTCGGTTACATCCTTGGCCAGGCCTGCCACCTGTGCCGCATCCTCACCGGTCAGCAAATGCCCATAGTCCTTGATGGTTGTTCCGCAACCCGAGGTGTTGATGACCAATGCATCCAGCATACCGCGCCGATGCTCTGCCATCACGGCCCGCACCATCGCGCGGGCGAAGGGCAAAGCGGCAGCCTCGCGTCCCATGTGCAAAGGCAAGCCACCGCAACAGCCCATATTCTTGGGCACCACAACCTCTGCGCCCAGCCTGGTCAAAAGCCGGATGGTGGCGTCGTTGATCTCGGTATCCAGCGCCTTTTGCACGCAACCCGTCATCAGGGCCACGCGCATCTTGCGGACCCCAATGGCCGGGAAGACCTGCGCGTCATCATTCCGGCTGACCGGCGGCAAAGCCTTGGGGGCAAGCGCCAACATCGCCTTGATCCGGGTATCCGGCACCCACCCTGCCCAAGGCCGCGCCAACCTTGCGCCAAACAAAGCCAGCCGGAACCGAGTGGGATAAGGCATCACGGCCACCAGAACCGCCCGCAGAAGCCGGTCCATGAACGGGCGTCGGTAGGTCTTTTCCACATGCGCCCGCCCCATGTCGATCAGGTGGGCATAGTCCACACCCGAGGGGCAGGTCGTCGTACAGGCCAGACACGACAGGCAGCGGTCGATATGCAAGGCGGTCTTGGCATCCGCCGCCCGCCCGGTTTCCAACATGTCCTTGATCAGATAAATCCTGCCGCGCGGACTGTCCAATTCATCGCCAAGCACCTGATAAGACGGGCATGTTGCTGTGCAAAGCCCGCAGTGGACACAAGACCGCAGGATCGTGTTGGCCTCAGCCAGGGTCGGATCGGACAGTTGCGCATCGGTGAAGAAGGTCTGCATCAGCCTAAATCCCCCGCAGTCGAAAGCCCCGCAGTCGAAAGCCCAGCAGTCGAAATCCCACGGTTCAAGATGTCTCTGGGGTCAAACTTCGCTTTTATCGCCAGCGACAATGCCGCCACCCCCGGCGCTTCCGGTTGAAACACTGGCACGCCCGAAGTCTGATCGCCAGCCCGCCGCACCAAGGTCGCATGACCAAGCCCCACCAAAACCCGCCGGATCAGACCAGCACCGCCATCCGTCAGCCCGCGCACCGCAATCCAGATCAACCCTCCGCCCCAGTCAAACACCGCCTCATGGTCCACCCCCGCCAAAGCCGCCACAACCGCCGCCGCAGCCGTAGGCTGGCACGACACCCGCCACAAGGCGCCCTGACCAACGCCGCCGCCGTCGCGCACGCTGTTCCATAGGGTCGCGCCGTCAATCTCGGTCCAATCCCCGCCCAGCAACGCCTTCAAAGCCCGGGCCCTGTAGCGCACCGAAGCCTCCATCCCTTCCACCCGCACCAAAGCCCTGAACCCGGCATAGGCCGCCCCTGATACGTCAAACGGCGAGCCCAAAGCCTTGCGCAGCAGCGCCAACCCTTCCACCACCCCGACCTCAGCCGCCAAGGTCACTTCCGCTTCCGGAATAGCCTGCACCTTGAACGCGACTTCCGAGATCACGCCCAACGTCCCATGACTTCCCGCCATCAGTTTCACCAGATCAAGCCCGGTGACATTCTTCATCACCCGCCCGCCCGATTTGATGACCGTGCCCATGCCATCGACAAAGCGCACACCCAGAAGATGATCGCGGCACGCCCCGACCTGCACCCGCCTTGGCCCACAGGCATTCACCGACACGACCCCGCCCAAAGTCGATACCCCGGTCCCTTGCAGAACGGGCCGCCGCAAAACCCCGCGCATGTCCGGCACCTCAAAGGCCAGCCGCTGCCGCTCGCCCGCCAACACCGCAGCCACTTCGGCGACAGGGGTGCCCGCCCCTGCCACCAATGTCAGCGCCCCCGGCTCATAGAGCCTGATCCCCGAAAGGCCGCTGGTCTGCAACACCGCCCCCGTCCCAAAGGCCACGCCTCTCGTCCCGCCACCGCGCAGGCTCAAGGGCCCGCTGGACGCACGGACCATCTCACGCAACTCGCTCTCATCGGTCGGGCGCATCTCGTCGTTCATCTGTTCACAAATGCCCCTCTGGCGCTGTCAACCGGCCCGCCGGCTGGCGGTAATATCCAACGGAAACACCTTGGCCGGGTTCAACAGCCAGCGCGGATCAAACACGTCCTTGACCCGTAACTGAGCCTCCAGGTCATCGCCCGAAAACTGCACACGCATCAGATCGCGCTTTTCCACGCCAACCCCGTGCTCACCCGTCAGGCAACCGCCAACCTCGACGCACAGTTTCAGGATATCCGCGCCCAACTGTTCACAAGTCTCCAACTCACCCGGCGCATTGGCGTCGTACAGGATCAGCGGGTGCATATTGCCATCGCCGGCATGAAACACATTGGCCACCGAAAGCCCGACCGCAGCCGACATCTCGCCAATCCGTCGCAGCACATACGGCAGTTCCGACACCGGAATCGTGCCATCCAGACACATGTAGTCCGAAATCTGCCCCATCGCGCCAAACGCACTTTTCCGGCCAAGCCAGATCTTGCGGCTTTCCTCCTCCGAGCCGCTTTCGCGGTAAGCCACCGGGTCATGCCGCAAGGCAATCTCCTTGATCCGTGCCAGTTGCGCGTCAATCTCGGGGGCGGAGCCTTCGACTTCCACGATCAATAGCGCCTCGCAATCGGGATAGCCCGCATGGGCAAAGTCCTCACAGGCGCGAATGCAGGGCCGGTCCATGAATTCAATCGCCACCGGCAGCAGTCCGGCGCGGATGATGTCGGCGACACAGGCCCCCGCCACTTCGTTCGAGCCAAACCCCATCAGCACCGGCCTTGCCCCCTCCGGTTTCGGCAAAATCCGCAAGGTTGCCTCCGTCACCACCCCCAACTGCCCCTCTGACCCGCAGATCACCCCCAGCAAATCCAGACCGCCGGCATCTGACCAAGGCCCGCCAATCTCCACCACGTCGCCGCTCATCAACACCAAAGTCACGCCCAGAAGGTTGTTCGTCGTCACCCCGTATTTCAGACAATGCGCCCCGCCCGAATTCATCGCGATGTTGCCTGCTATCGCACAGGCGAGCTGGCTTGACGGGTCGGGCGCATAAAACCAGCCATCCGCCTCCACTGCACCCGTCACCGCCAGATTGGTCCGCCCGGTCTGCACCCGGATGAAACGGTTCTCGTAGTCGGTCTCCAGCACCCCGCTCATCCGGGCCACTCCCAGCACCACGCAATCCGCCGTCGGAAGCGCGCCGCCTGCCAAAGAGGTGCCGGACCCACGCGGCACGACCTTGACGCCAAGCTCTGAGCACAGCCGCAGGACCGCCGAAACCTCCGCCGTACTGCGTGGCAAGACAACGGCAAGCGGCGCGCAGCGGTAGGCCGTCAACGCATCGCATTCATAGGCCCGGGTTTCAGCCACGTCCGAAATCACACCGTCGCCCAGAATGCCGCGCAACCGGGCGACAATCCGGTTGCGACCCGCAAGCACGGTCTGGTCTGGCAGTGGCATGTCCATGACGCTCTCCCTTTCGCCAAAGGTTACGGGCGCAGGCCGCCACTGGCAAGGCGCGCAACGCCCCGCTAAGGTGGTTGCATGAACCTGCTCGCCACTCTGGATGCAACTTTTACCGCCCTTGACAGTGCAGCCATGCTGCTTCTGGTCATAGCATGGCTTGCCACCGGCTTTTCCGCCGAATATCCGCCGAAATGGCGGCCCTCGGTGTCGCATCTGATGAAGGACTACCGCCGCCGCTGGATGGTGGAGTTTCTGACGAGAGAGCCCCGCATCTTCGACATCTCGCTGATTGACAGCCTGCGTCAAGGCACTGCCTTTTTCGTATCCGGTGCCATGATCGCCATCGGTGGCGGTGTGGCCATGATCGGCAACGCGGCCACCCTGCAAGGCCTTGCGCGTGACCTGACGATTGGGGCAGAGACCACGCAAATCCGGATCAAGCTGATCGTCGTCGTCGGTCTGATGGCCAACGCGGTGTTGAAATTCGTGTGGAGCCACCGGCTTTTTGGCTATGCCGCCATCATGATGGCCGCGATTCCCAACGACTACACCCACCCGATGGCAAGGCCGCGCGCCAATCAGACCGCCGAAATCATCATCACCGCCGCCCGCAGCTTCAACCGAGGGCTGAATTCCATCTACTTCGCGCTGGCCGGTCTTGCCTGGCTGATCGGCCCCAGGGCGCTGATCTTCGCTGTCATCGTCACAGCCGCCGTCCTGACCCGCCGCGAGTTCGCCAGCCAATCCCGCGCGATCATTTTAGAGAAGCTGGAGTAAACTGCCCCTTCCATATAACGCAAATTTCCGACCGAGGCTGTGAACCGTTTGGAGAAGACCAGACCAAAGAAACGGCGCGGTCAGGGACGTGCGAAACCTCCCTGAAATTGACGCAGCACCCTAGCCTTTGGCGCCTCTGCGCCCCTCGATCAACCATGCCAGAACCGAGGCCATGGCCGCCAGCATCAGGTACAGCCACGCGGGCAACAACGCCTGCACGGTAATGTCTCCGGTCACATAAGCGCCGCGCGGCGTGATGCCGATCCAGCCGCGCCCGGCAGCCGGTCGGCCATCGTTCACCAAGCGGATGTCGGGAATGCCGTTTTCCAGCCGCAAGATGCCACCTTTGGTCGGCGTGACTGCGGGTTGCAGCTTGTCGGGCGTGGCAATCGTTTCCTCAAACTCCTTAGGAGCCGAGGGTCCAACCGCCACCACCTTGGCCAGATCGCCCTCTTGCAGCCGGTAAAGCCCCAACAAAGGTGCTGCATAACTCGCGTCAAACTGTCCGGGCGCGCTTTGTTTCAACTCCACCGTCGCTGTCGTTCCATCCGGAAGGGTCACCGTCACAGGCGGTGGCGTTGTATCAAGTATCGTCCGCCGGGTGATTGTCATGGCCTGCCCAATAGCCGAGGCGCTTAACGCCTCTTCCTCCAGCTCGGGTTGTTTCAGCATCCAATGCGCCAGCCGCCGCAACAGTTCCAACTGTGGCCCGCCGCCTTCGAACCCGCGCCCCCAAAGCCAGCTTTGATCAGAGGCCAGCACCGCGACCCGCCCCTTGCCAACCCGGTCGAGCACCAAAAGCGGCTTGTCATCTGGCCCGGACATCAGAACTTGCCCCGACCTTTGCGTCACCTCGATCAACCGGAACCAACGCCCCCAGCCGTCCGCCGGTGCCAGCGCTTCCAGACCTTCGGTCACCGGATGCCTGCGCCCCACGTCTGTCAACTTCGGTTTGAACCCCTGTTCGATGATCTGGCTCGTCGGCTCCACTGGCAAAATCTGCGAGAGGGGAGAGCGCCACAGGCTGTCAACCTGGCCAAACTCCGGCCCGGCAGCCACCAGCACGGTGCCGCCGTTCTGCACATAATCCACCACGTTTTGCAGGTAGGACATTGGCAGGATGCCCCGCATCGCGTAGCGGTCAAAGATGATCAGGTCGAAGTCCTTGATCTTGTCGATGAACAATTCCTTGGTCGGAAACGCGATCAGAGAAAGTTCCGAGACTGGAATGCCATCCTGCTTTTCCGGTGGCCGCAGGATGGTAAAGTGGACCAGATCGACCGAAGGGTCAGATTTCAGCAGGTTCCGCCACACCCGTTCGCCCGGATTGGGCTCACCCGAGACCAACAGCACCCGCAGCCTGTCGCGCACCCCGTTGATCTGCACCACGGCGGCGTTGTTGCGGTCGGTCAATTCGCCCGCCTGTCCGGCAATCGACAGTTGCAACACGTTGATCCCGGCATGCGGCAACTGGATCGGCAGGTCCAGATCCTGCCCCACCGGGACGCTGAAGGTCGATGGCGGATCAGCGTCCAGCGCCACTGTCACATCCACCGAAGTCCCCGACGTGGCAGGAGCCTCGCCCTGATCTTCCACCCGGAATTTCAGGCTGGTCTTTTCGCCCATGATTGCAAAAGCTGGTGCATTGGTGATCACCAGCCGCCGGTCCCAGTCGCCCTTGTGCCCGGTCAGCAAGACCTGCAATGGGGCCGGAAGCACGGGCACTGCCCCCATGTCATGCACCTGCCCATCGGTCACCAAAATCGCTCCGGCAATCCGCGCCTGCGGTTCCTGCGCCACGGCGCCTGCCAAAGCAGCCATTGCCAAAGTGCCCGCGTTGTCTTTGCCATCGGCCACATGGACCACGCGCAACTCGGTATTCGGGATGGCCGCCACCTTGGCCTTGATCGCTTCCACCGACTGCGCTGTCTGGAAACTGCGGTCCGACAGGCCCTGCGACGCGCTGTCATCGACCACCAGCACCACAATATCAGCCAAGGCTTTGCGATCTTCCTGCTGCAAACTGGGGTTGATCAGCGCCACCAGAACCAGCCCCAAGGCCAGCGCGCGGATGGCCCAGCCTGCCAAGCCACGCCATACGGCCAGCGCCAGCAAACTTGCCGACGCCAAGGCCAAGCCAATCAGCACCCAATCCGACACCAGAGGCTGAAAAACCAAAGTCTGGCTCATTTGCCAAGCCTTTCCAGCAGGGCAGGCACATGGACCTGATCCGATTTATAATTCCCGGTCAACGCATGCATGATCAGGTTGATGCCAAAGCGGAACGCATACTCGCGCTGCGTGTCGCCTGCCGACCCGCGCCCCACCGGATACATCGGCGCGCCCCCATCGTCGACGGCCCAGGCACTTGCCCAATCATTCCCGCCAATCACCACCGGCGTTACTCCGTCATTCAGGTTGCGAAACGGCATCCCATCCGCCTTGACCGCATCAGGAGGCGAGGCTTCCACCCACAACCCGCCGTCAGAAAACCGCCCCGGAAACGCTTGTAACAGGTAGAAACTGCGGGTCAGGACGTGATCCTCTGGGATAGGCTCAATCTGCGGAATATCCAGACCAGAGGCGATGCGCTGCAATGCCGCCGCCTCCGGCGTATCGCCCGCTTGCGCCATATCGGCATCGCGCGTGTCAAACAGGATCAGCCCGCCGGTCCGCAGGTACTTGTTCAGCCTGGCATAAGCACCCGAAGAGGGCACTGCCGCATCCGCCGTCACCGGCCAATACAGGAACGGATAGAACGCCAGCTCATCCTTTTCGACGTCAACCCCCATCGGCGTCAAAGGCTCCACCGCGGTCCGGTTCGCCAGCTGGTCCGACAAACCCTGCAAGCCTGAGGCAGAGATGGCGTCGACCGCCGTATCGCCCGTGATCACATAAGCCAGCACCACGCCGTCAGTCGCCGCAATCGCCCGGTCATCCGCCACATTTGCATAGGAGGGGTGAGGTTGCCCGAGCAGCGCCAAAACGACTAAAGCCACGCCCGCGCCGCCTGATTTCAAACCGAACCGCAACCGACCGGACAAAGCCAAAGTTGCCAGAATATCCACCAGAAGCAGCAGCAAGGCAAAGGCCAGAACCGGCCCCTTCAGCGCCATCTCGACCGGTAGGGTCAAATCCGACAGGGCCACACCCGCAGGCCAGACCGCTGCCACAAGGGCCATGCCCGGCGTCACCGCGTTCACCGCTACCATCCGCGCGTCGTGGCGATACAGCCCCGGCGGTGCGTCAACTCCGGGACCAGTCTTCAGGGCATTGGCCAACACAGCCCCATGCACCCCTGCCAAACTCCCCGGATCGCCCAGCTCGCCCCAGCCGTCCATCACCCGAAGCGGCACCCAGACCAGCCCCGCCAAACCCTCCACCGTGGCCGCTTGCGCAGAGGCCGAAACAGCCAGCCGGTCCAGCATCGCGACGTACAGCCCGGTCAAGGGCAGGTCCGACCATTCGGCATTGGCGGTCACATGAAACAGCACAACCTGCCCCAGCCCGATCACCTTGCGCGTCACCAGCGGCGTGCCATCATCCAGCGCGGCCAGAACCCGTCCGGCCAAATCCGGCCCCGGCTGCGCCAGAACCTGAGTCTTCACCCGCAGATCGCCCGGTATTGCCAAGCCATGAAAAGGTGAGTCCTCGGCAAAGGTCGCCAGAGCCTTGGGCGCGCCCCAACTCATCGCCCCGCCGCTCGTCAGCCCACCCTGCCGCAAGGCGACGGGCATCAACGGGTCATCGGCCAGCTTTGCCATATCCGCCGCCGCAAGGTGAGGCCCGGCAAACCGCAGCAAAAGCCCGCCCTTATTGACCCAATCCATCAGCGCGTCGCTTTCAGCGCCCGGTATCTGAGCCACATCCGCCAGAACGATCACATCCGGCTTGGCGGGCACGACGTCCAGCACTCCGCCTTCAATCAGATCGGCGGTCGGCGACAAAGCCTGCCGCAGATAGTGCACGGGGGACAGCAGTTGCAGCCCCTCACCCTCGGCCGCATCGGTCACCAACGCCACCTTGCGCCGCTTCAGCGCATCGCCCGCCAAGGACACTGCCCCCGCACTGCGCTGCCCCGCTATGGCAAAGCGAGTGACTCGGTTGCGCAATTCCGGCGGCAGGTCCAGAGTTGCTTTTGCGGTCAACGCCCCATCGGCAAAGGTCAAGGGCGCGCGCGCCAACTCCCGATCCGTGCCAGAAGGATCCGGCCCCCGCGCCACCAAGACCAACGCTGTGGCAGGTCCGGCAGGCTGGCGAGCGGCCGTCACGTCCAGCTTGCCTTCCGCCGGAGTGGCCGCCCCCAACGCATAAACCGGCTTTTCGGAGGCATAGATTGTTACCGCTCCGCGTTTTGCCAAAGCTTCGACCAAGGCATCTTGCCCACTATGTGCCAAGCCGTCGCTGATCCAGGCGGTCTCAAAAGGCTGCAACGGCGATTTGATCGAAAATTCCCACAACTTGTCCGGCAGCCAGCCCCGCGGCACCAAAGTCGCCAATTTGCCCCGCACATCCGCCGCCGCCTTGAACGCCACTGGTTGCGCCAAATCCGCAAGCTGGATCAGCGCGACCGGACGCCCGGCACGTTCGGCCCCGTCCAAGAGGCTGGCGGCCTTTGCGATCCGCCGGGGCCAGTCGTAAGCATCCGCCCAACCGCCATCGACCACGATCAACAGCGGATCTTTGCCCGCCACCACGGCCTTGGGGTTCAGGATCGGCCCGGCGAAGGCAACCACCGCCGCGCCGATTGCCAACATGCGCAACGCCAGCAACCACCACGGCGTCTTGTCAGCCTCGCGGTCCTCGTCCATCAGCCCCAACAGCAGCGCCACGCCGGGAAACCTGCGTTTGATGGGCGCCGGGGGGATCGCCCGCAGCAAAAACCACAACAGCGGCACCGCCAGCAGTGCCAACAGCAACAACGGAGAGATAAATCCCACCATCACCGCCCGCCTTCCAACGCGCGGTAGGCCCAAAGGAGCGCTGCCTGCGCAGGCTCACCGGTATGATGTGCCAGATAATGCCATCCCGCCGCCCGCGCCAATTCTGCCAGCCGGGCTTTGCGTTCGGCCAACCGCGCGAGGTAGCGGCTGCGCAAATCGCCTGCCCTTTGGGTTTCATGGCTGACCGATCCGCCCATTGAGACAAAGATGGTGCGCCCGTCAAAGGGGAACTCCTCCTCTGCCGGGTCCAGCACTTGCAGCAAAATGCCCTTGACCCCACGCCCCGCCGCCTGCGCCAGCGACGCCTCAACCGCAGCCATATCGCCAAGGAAATCCGAGACGAACACCGCCCGCCCGTGGTTCACAAATCCGCCAGAGGGTGCGCCGTAATCCGCATCGCTGCGCGCCAGATCCAGTGCCATCGCCTCAATCAACCGCAGCATCTGCCCGCGTCCGGCCCGAGGCGATTCTTGGCCCGAAAGCCCGACCAACTCACCAGCGCGCAGCAGCAAAACCGCCAAAGCCAAGGCCAGCACGCGCGCCCGGTCCGCTTTGCTGGCCCGCTTGCCGCCCGAAAACGCCATCGACTTGGCTGGATCCACCCAAAACACCACCGATTGCGCCGCCTGCCATTCGCGTTCCTGGACAAAGGCCTGATCCGACCGCGCCGACCTGCGCCAGTCAATGCTGCGCAACGGATCACCGGGCCGGGCTGCCCGGTACTGCCAGAAATCATCGCCCATACCCACACGCCTGCGGCCATGTTCCCCCAAAGCCACGGTCGCCGCCAAATGCTCCGCCTCGGCCAACAAAGGAGGCAGCGTCTGCCCCAAAGCCTCAGCCCGGGCGCGCAGATCGGCAGAGATTGTCACGCGGCCAGAACCTTGTCCGCGACGCGGGAAATCACCGTCTCCAGCTTCTCACCGCGCGCCCGTGCCGCAAAGTTCAAGGCCATCCGATGCTCCAGGACCGGTTGCGCCATTGCCTGCACATCCTCGATGTTCGGTGCCAGCCGTCCGTTCAACAGCGCCCGCGCCCGTACCGTCAGCATCAGCGCTTGTGCCGCCCTTGGCCCCGGCCCCCAAGCCAGCGCATCGCGCAACGCCACACCCTCCGGCTCTCCGGGACGGCAGGCGCGCACCAGGTCCAATATCGCCTCCACCACTTTGTCGCCGACCGGCATCCGCCGGATCAACTCCTGCGCCGCGATCAATTCGGCACCCGAGAACACCGGAGAGACCTGCGACACATTTGCCCCTGTCGTCGCCATCAGAATATCCCGCTCCGCTGCACGGCTGGGATAAGCCACATCCACCTGCACCAGAAACCGGTCGAGCTGGGCTTCGGGCAAAGGATAGGTCCCCTCCTGCTCAATCGGGTTTTGCGTCGCAAGCACGTGAAATGGCGGCCCAAGTGGTCGATGCTTGCCCGCAATCGTCACTTCCCGTTCTTGCATGGCCTGCAACAAAGCCGATTGAGTACGCGGCGACGCCCGGTTGATTTCATCCGCCATCAAAAGCTCACAGAATATCGGCCCTTCGATGAAGCGGAACGCCCGGCTGCCATCAGCCGAGGTTTCCAGCACCTCAGACCCCAGAATATCGGCAGGCATCAGGTCCGGCGTGAACTGGATGCGGTTGGTCCGCAGCCCCATGACAATCCCCAAAGTCTCCACCAACAGCGTTTTGCCCAAGCCCGGCAACCCCACCAACAGCGCATGCCCCCCGGACAGCAAAGCCGCCATTGTCAGCTCCACCACCTTCTCCTGTCCGATGAACCGCCCGCCAATCGCGGTCCGTGCCACCCCCAGCCTTTCGGCCAAAGCTTCGATGGAGGTAACAAGATCTTCGGCTTGGGACATGACTTTGCTCCGGACAGGTTCTGTGGCAGATAGTGTGGCAGGTTCTGTGGCCCACTAAAGCCAATCCTGACCGCAGGCACAAACGGCAAAAGGCGCAAACCCACAAATGATCGTGAAACCTGATGCGGATAGGCTGCTATCTGCTGTGACCAAGGCTACGAAAAAGGGTCCGCCCCCCGTCCACCTGTGGAACCCGGACTTTTGTGGTGACATTGATATGCGGATCGCCCGCGACGGCACGTGGTTCTATCTGGGCACGCCCATCGGTCGCGCGCCCATGGTCAAACTGTTCTCCTCGATCCTGAAAAAAGAGGGTGATGCCTACTTCCTTGTTACACCTGCCGAAAAAGTCGGCATCACGGTCGACGACGCGCCCCTGCTTGCTGTTGACGTCACAGCCAGCGGGACGGGCCGTGATCAAATCCTGCATTTCCTCACCAAAACCGAGGATGAAGTTGACGCCTCGGCCGCAAACCCGATCGAAATCCGGATGAAAAACGGTGAACCGGCGCCTTACGTTCACGTCAGGGCCGGTCTTTATGCCCTGATTGACCGTAAGAGCTTCTACCGGATGATCGAATTGGGTTGCCATGAGGTGCAGGACGGTCATAGCTGGTTTGGCCTCTGGTCCACAGGCCAGTTCTTCAAAGTTATCCCTTCCGCCGACCTGACCTGAGAGCATATGCCCCGTTACGCTGCCAACCTGACGATGTTGTTTACCGAGGTTCCCAGCCTTGATCGCCCCGGCTTGGCCGCGCAGGCCGGGTTTGAAGGTGTGGAGATTTTGTTCCCCTACGATCATCCGGTCAAAGACTGGCAAGCCGCTTTGGCCGGAATGCCGCTGGCTTTGATCAACACCCCGCCGGGTGATTGGGCGTCTGGTGACCGGGGCCACGCCGCCGTGCCCGGAATGGAGGCCACTTTTCGCGACCATTTTCAGCGCGCAGCCGACCTTGCCACAAGGCTCGGGGCTGAAAAGGTCCACATCATGGCGGGCGTCGCCAAAGGCCCGCAAGCCACGCAACTCTTCACCGAGAATTTGGCTTGGGCCGCTGAAACAGCACCCGACCTGTCCTTTTCTGTTGAGCCTCTGAATGCCGAAGACTGGCCCGGCTACTTCCTCAACGACTTTGACCAAGCCGCCCGTATCCTGACCGACCTTGATAACCCTCGGATCGGTTTGCAGTTTGACGTCTGGCACGCCGCCCGCATCCACGGCGACGCGCAGGCCGTATGGGACAAGCACCGGGCTTTGGTCAACCACGTGCAAATCGCAGGCTTCCCGTCGCGGGCCGAACCCGGCGGCGGCGGCTTCGACCTGACCTCGTTGTTTCGCGACCTTGATGCGCAAAACTACCAAGGCTGGGTCGCCGCCGAATACCGTCCCGCCCGCGCCACGGTGCACGGGCTTGGCTGGCTGAACGCGTTAAAGGCGCGGGACCGGATGATTGGCGCCACATCCTAAGCCGTGCGCAGGGACGGGGTGCAACGTCATCCCGCCATGCAGAAAAATGGCGAATGTACGCCAAATTAAATACAGAAAAAATACGCGAAAAAGCGGGTTTGGCACCCCCTTCCCCCAAGCCGACTTCCCGGCTATCTTCCCGCCGAACATAATTCAGGGACCAGCCCATGCCCGCCAAAGCGCCCGAAACCCAAATCGTCACCACCTGGAAAATCGCTTGCGATGGCGGTGTTGGCGGCCTTGGCCATCCCCGCGTCTGGCTGACGATTCCCGAAGATACCGGCTTTGTCGAATGCGGCTATTGCGACAAACGGTTCGAGATCGACCGCGACCACGCCCATTCGGACCACTAACGCCGCAAGCGCAGGATCAGGCCAGCGATCAATCCAAGTACGGCGCCAATCGGCATCCAGACAAATATAATCTCCATTTCGCGGCCGCCGGATTGGCTGGGAACGGCGTTCAGGTTCACAACCGCAAGCGACAGCACCAATGCGGCGGCTGCGCCCAAGATAAAGCCTGACAGAAGGTAAAGCCCGGTTTTCATCCGATGTTCCCCGGCCGGTGCCGCCCATCATCGTTGCAGGGTGGCCCTGCTGCCCGGATCATGGCATTAATATTGGGCAGCACAACAGGTCAGGCGGGTTTCACATGACATTCGGCAAGGGGCACCACCTTCACCTCATCGACGGATCGGCCTTTATTTTCCGCGCCTATCACGCCTTGCCGCCCCTGACGCGCAAGTCGGATGGGTTGCCTGTTGGTGCGGTCGCAGGCTTTTGCAACCTGCTGTGGGGCGAGTTGACCACCACCCGCAACCAGAACGCACCGACCCACATCGCTGTGATCTTTGATGCCGGCGCCAAGACGTTCCGCAACGATATCTACCCGGAGTATAAGGCAAATCGCCCGCCCTTGCCCGAGGATCTGCGCCCGCAATTCCCCCTG
>JBBRLL010000050.1:0-31096 GCA_038231395.1 Rhodobacterales bacterium | reverse complement strand
TGCGTAAGGCGCTGACCGAGGCCAGGATAGAGGCCGTCATCCCGCCCAAATCCAACCGCCGCTTTCCCGCCGAGTTTGATCGCCACACCTACAAATGGCGGCATCTGATCGAGAACTTTTTCGGAAAACTCAAGGAATTCAAAGGCGTCGCAACCCGCTATTGCAAAACCGACGAAAGCTTCACCGCCTTCATCTCTCTCGCCGCAACCGTGATTGGAACAAGATGAACGTCAACAGACCCTAATACTTCATGAAGATGTCACGATGCCGTCACGGCGCCGCATCCGCGCCGTTGCCACATCAGATCTCAACGGGTGCCGAACCGTGCGACGCTGGTGCGGGGTTTGGGTTATCTTTCAGATCGTCTAACGACCTTGGAAGCGCAAAACGCACCCGCAGCCGAAGATCACTTCGACTTAGTCAAACCAAGCATTCCGGCCTTTGATTCAAAGACTTCGGCGGTGCGCCGTTTTCCAACCGGTGGCCATTTCGGCCCTTCGAACCGATCATCCGCCCTGCCGGTACAGCTCGGCCCCGTCGCCCAGATAGCCGTCCCACGCGAACCAATAGGACACGCTGCCCGCGACACGCGGCAGGCTGCGCCCATCGGGGGCCAGCAAGGCGTCCTCGCCGACCTGCCATTCCACCCCGTCAGCGCTGGTCAGTTTGCCGGTCCGCCCGGTAAATTTCTGATCGCCGCGTTCATAGGCCCGCACTGTCCGGCTGTCGGCCTGCCCCAGCAGCACCACCGGAAACCCTGCCACGGCATCGTTGATGACGGGCGTTTTGGCGAAAGCGGCCAGCGGCCAGGCCTTGGCCCCGCCGAACTGCCGGATGCCGAACACAAAATCCTTTTGCCGGGCGCGGCGCTGATCGACCTGCGCTGGAAACATCAGATCGCGTGAGGCGAAATAATCCTGATACACCACGCCAGAGCCGTAGTTGCGCCGGTAACCGGTTTCCAGTGCCAGCACTCTGGTGCCAGGGTTTGCGGTTGCCCAATCGTCCCACCTTGCGATGACCACCGGACGCTCCACCAGTTTGATGCCGCCGTCCACGAGCCGTCCCGACACCGGCCTGCCGGTAAACTGGTTCCACAGGCTGGAGGTTTCGCGGTCGAACATCAGCTTGTTGGACCGGTAGAGAAAGCCCGACGACCCGAAGATCAGCGGTTTGGCGCGACCTTTCACGCTGGTTTCGTACAGGATGCCCGATCCGCACAGCGTGCAATAGGCCAGCGCCACCGCCACGCCGCCGATCACCTCGTTGAACATCTCGTGCCAGCCCATGATCCGGAGCGGATAGGCGCGCACATCGCCGTTGATCGCGACGCCAAACACCAGATCGTCGTCACGCAGATAGCGCGCGGCCTTGGCAGCAATCAGCGGCGGATTGTCCAGTGCCGGAATGCCATCCTTGACGACCCCGCCCCAGACGATTTCCTCGGCCCGGATTTTCGCCTTGCCGGGCGCAAGATAGTCCGGGCGCAAGAACACGTCGAACTCCGGATCGATCTGAAGATAAAGCGCGCGCATGAAGTCGATGAAGCTGGGGTGCGGCACGAATTCAGGATGCTTTTCCTGCCAAAGCATCCAGCCAAACCAATCGTTCGCCGCCTTTTCGCCGCTCAGGGTGCTCAGGACGCCATTGATTTCCGGCCCGCGTTCCGGAACGAACCGCAAGGCAAGGATCAGCCCGGCCGTCAGGTCGCGCCGATGGCCGGCCTTGATCGCTCCAAGCGCCTGCGTCGCCTCGGACGTACTGCCTGACGCCACCTGCCACAGCCAGTCAAACTCCGCACTCGTTTTGGCCTGCAATGACCGGGGTGCCAGACCGGCCGCCAGCGCTGCGGCGATGAATGCGCGTCTGTTTTCCATGGTGTCCCCCGTTGGTTGACGGGAAGTGTTAGGGCCAAATCCGATCACGGTCGCCTCAAGATACGGTGAAGCCGCCTTTCACACGTCACGCAGGATGCCGATGGCACCTTGGCGCAGGCCCTTTCCCGCGAACAGCACGGCGGCCACGGCAGATGCTGCGACCAAAGCCAGCAACACGCCGATATAGGCCCAGGGCACCGACAGACCCTCTGGTGGCGGATCAAACACGCCGGTCAAAAGCTTGACCATCATCCAGGCAATGATGCCCCCCAGGGCCAAGCCAAGCACGCTGCCCCCGATGATCACAAGCGCACCCTCTGCCCAAAGAAACGCCCCCAGTTGTGCGGGCTTGGCCCCGATGGCGCTAAGGATGGCAAACCCGCGTTTGCGGTCATTGAAGCCAAGCGCCAGCATCAGGCCGGCGGAGGCAGCCGCCATAAGAACCGCGAAGGCAAGTTCGATCCGGGTCAGGCGGGTCATGTTGACCGCCGTCAGGCTTGACCCGATGATATGGGTGACGCCGCCGATGTCGCTGACCGTCAGGCCGGTCGTTCCAAGAGCGGTGCGCACCGTGGCGGCCACTTCAGACGGTTCCGTAGACGTGCGCATCAGGATAATTTCAGCCGAAGGCGACCCGGTCATTTTGGCCAGATAGGCACTGTTGGCGACCAGAAAGCTGTCTTTCGGGGCGGTCGGAAACTCCTTTGCCACGCCGATGAAATGGAACGGCACCGCATGGTATTGATGATCGCGTGTGTCCATCAGACGCAGGTTTATCATATCGCCAAGGGTCAACTGGAAGTCCTGCACCGTCTCTTCGGAAACCAGAACGCCGTCGAGCGTTTTGGTCAGCAGCCCAAGGACCTGCGCTGCCGTACCACCCGGGAAGAAAGCGTCCGACAGGGTGGCCACCTGCCCGATGAGGGCAGGATCAATGCCATAGATGTCCTGCAAATCCGCGCCGACATAGGCGAAACGGTGCATCATGGGTTCCGCCAATGCCACTCCGGGCAGGGCTGCCAGCTTGGTCAGCCAGGGACCTGCGGGGTTGGCTTGGGTCCCAAAGGCCGCGACATCGGCCCCGTTGGTCAACTGCGCGTCAACCTGCGCCTGCGCCTGATAAGTCGTGTTGAACACGGCGGTAGAGGTGCCAAAAGCCACCGCCAGCGCGGTCGTAGCGATGCCGAGCGTGATACGCAGACTTTGGCGTGACAGGGATGCGCCGATCACGGGTGCCAGCCGCTGTGCGAGAGGTTGGATGAGGCCGCGCAGCAGCCGCCCGTTCGCCTGTAAGATGGTGGAGACGATGCGGATGATCAGCAAGGTCGCCCCGATCCAGAACAAGGCAGGGGCGAGGAAGGCTTTGTAGTCGGTGGAGGTTGCCGGAACCCCTTCTGGTGCAAGCACGAGCTGATAACCGGTGCTGGCGGTTTGCCAGAACAAAAGTGCTGCGGCTGCAAGAAGGGCCACGTCCAGCCAGACGCGTTGCCAGATGGGTTTCAGTGCCCGCCCGACGCCTTTGCGCAGCGACGACACGTTTTTGCGGCGCAGCGAGGTCCATGCCGGAACCACCACCGCGATGGCAGCAAGCACAAGGCCGACGGTTGCTGACAGCAGGCTGGTCACAATCACCGGCTTCAGCGACCCCGCGAGCAGGCCGGCAAAACCAGCAGCCCCGGCAAGGCCGATGACACAGCCCGTGACGCCGACCAACAGCGCCTCAACCGCAGACAGGATCAGGATCTGCTGCATCGTAGCCCCCCTGATCCGCAACAGCGCCTGTTCGGCGCGGCGTCGGTCGGCTCCGCTGGAGGCCACTGCAAGCGTCAGGGCCGCACCAAGCGCGGCACCGGGCAGGCCGAGAAACAAAAACAGCACGCTGGCGTAGATCGCATCGGCGCGAACCGCGTCAAGCCGGGTGCCAAGGTTGTCGGCCACCAGCGCTTGCCCGGCGACCCGCGCCTCCAGATTGCGGGCGGCACCGGTGACTTGGGTAAAGGCATCGGATGGCTGCGCGGCAAGGGCTGCATGATCCAGGCTGACGTGGAACTGCTGACGCGTGCTGTCCGGGCGGATCACCTGTTGCGGATCAAATAGGCGGTGCCAGTCGGCCAGCGGCAGCACCAGCACGTTGTCGGGCGGCGCCTGCGGGGCAGCCTGGGCGGGCAATCCTACCGACTGAAACAACGAATCCGCGTCCGGCAGATCAATGACGCCAGTCACGGTGACCTGTTCTGGCGAAAGACCCGGCCGGTTGATCAACACCGCATCGCCCGGACCGACATGCAGGTTGGCGGCGGTCTGCTGGGCGATCAGCACGCCGTTCAGGCTGCCCGACAAAAGCCGCATCTCCATCGGGAAATCGCTTGGATATGCCGCACCAAAGGCAATCACCTTGCCGGGCCCGGTGGTCTGCACGGTGCCGCCTGTGGTCGCCTGAAACCCCTCGGTCCGGGCATAAAACGCGGTATCGAGGGCTGCCACAGTCGCCGCCTTGCTGATGGCGTCCCGAATGACGGCAGGGTCCGCGCCGGGCACCACCTCGACCTGCCAGTCAATCGGCACACCGGAAATGGCGCGAGCGGTCATCGTGGCGGAACTGCCGACGAGGAAGAAGCCAAGCGTCGCCAGCAAAGCCACCGTCACGGCGATGCCAAGGGCTGTTCCTGCCAGTCGGGTGAAACGGTGGCGCAACAGGCCGAAGATCCAAAGGGAAATCATGTCAAACTGCCATTCTGTCGCTGGTGCGGATAAGCGTGCCGTGGTCGATGGTCCAGACGGTTTGCATCCGTTCGGCAATCTGCGGATCGTGGGTTGCTATAACGAGTGCGGTGTTGCTTTCGGCGGCCACCGCCATCACCTGATCCAGAAACCGCTGTGCTGTGGCCCGGTCAAGTTGGCCGGTCGGTTCATCGGCGAGGATCAAAGCCGGCCCAATGGCCAATGCGCGTGCCATGGCAACCCGCTGCGCCTGACCGCCCGACAACTCCTCCGGCAGTTTGTGGGCAAGATCGGTCAGCCCCAAACGCTCCAGCATCGCCATCGCCCGGGGTGCAGCATCCTGACCCGCAAGGATCATCGGCAGGGCGATGTTTTCCAGCACATCCAGCGCTGGAAACAGGCTTTCCATCTGAAACACCACCTGCAGCCAGCTTGGCATCAACGTGTCACGCGGCCCCAAAGCTGGCCAATCAACGCTGCCGGACGTGAGTGCGACCAATCCTGCCATGATGTGCAGAAGGGTCGACTTTCCACTGCCAGACGGGCCGATCAGGGCGATGTGCTGGCCCGCCTCAACCGTGCAGCTGACGTCCGACAAGACCGGCACCACTGTGTGATCCGGCATCGGGAAATGTTTTGAAACGCTGATCACCCGGACCAAAGGTTCACTCATCCTGCACCTTTCCGTCCACAAGGCGGACGATGCGGTCGGCACGACGCGCCAGCGCCTCGCTGTGGGTGGCGATCAGAGTGGACAGGCCCGCCTGCCTGCGCGCGTCAAATTGCACAAGAAGACGCGCTTCGGTGACGGCATCAACCTCGGCGGTCGGCTCATCGGCGATCAGGATCTGCGGGTTGCAGGCCAAGGCTACAGCAAGCCCGGCCCGTGCCGTCTCGCCGCCGGACAGTTCGCGTGGACCGGCGTGGGCGCGGTGCGACATGCCGACACTTTCCAGAAGCGTGCCAACCCGACCCTCGTCCTTTTGCCCGGCCAGCAGCATCTGAAACCGGATATTTACCGCAACCGACAGGTGCTGAAAAAGATTGCCAGACTGCATCAGGATGCCGAAATGGGCACCGCGCAGCCGCGCCCGATCGGTTTCCCTGCGTCGTGACAGGCGATGGCCCAGAACCGTCACCAGCCCGGCATCCGGTTCGTCCAATCCGGTCAGGCAGTTCAGCAAGGTCGACTTGCCGCTGCCCGATGGCCCCATGATGGCGACCGTCTCACCTTCATCCAACGACAGATTGACCCCGCGCAAGGCCGCTGTTTCGGCCTCGCCAATGTGGAAAAACCGATACAGATCGCGCGCCTGCAGAACCATCATGTTATTTCCAGCCAAACGAGTTGGACATCAGCTTCCATTGATCCACGTTGTCAGCGCCCAAAGGAGCGGTCACGTCCAGTGCCACCAGCGCGCCCTTGTGCCAGATCAGATAGCGGATGCCTTCCAGCCGCACCTGTTTGGCGGTGACCGGGTTTGGATCAGAGTTGGCACTGTAGGCGATCTGGATCGCTGGCCCGGATGAAAGGTCAACCACCTGCACGGCAATCACCTTGACCGCCCGCCCGGCCTGCTGCATCTGCGGCAGGTAGTGCGCCTTGACCCAGTCGACGCTCGGCACGCTGTCCAGAGGGGTCAGGGTCACCGACACGGCGTCAAGTTTGTCAACGAACTGCGCACCGGTGCCGGTGTCCGTGCGCGCCCAGCCTTCGGGAACCTTCAGACTATATCCGCCATCCGAAGTGAAGGTGACGAAAACCTGCGTGTCGGGAATATCGCCGGGCGGGTTCTTCTCTGGTTTCACAGCCGTCTCGGCGTGGGCGGGCGCAACAAAAGGCACAGATGCGGTCGAAAGCACGGCAAGTGCTGCCCCAACCGCGAGGGATTTCAGCAGAATGGTGGTCGTGGACATCGGAGGCTCCTTGGCTGCAACACAGCTTTCTTCGCCTGCCAGCTTGTCCGACGGATTGTGGGAACCTTACAATAAATCCATGCGGGGAAAGCCGCTTATCGCCGTGTCTCGATAGGTCGGCGGGAATGGTGCGTTGCTTGAGCAGCCTTGGCCCGGCGCCGAAAACCCATTCCGGCACCTCAAGACTGCAAGTGTCGACAGCCACAAACGACTGCGGTTTGACCGAACCGGGGGGTTTCCAGAAAGTAAAACCGCCTCTGCCCCTGACCTTACGCCAATCAATCTGTAGCGGTCGAACCTCCGCAAGGTGCAGCTTTCGGATCAGAATTCGGCCAAGCTTCTGCCCAAACCGGGGGTGCGTTTCTTCCCTTGAACGGAGGGTCTGCGACCCAAAAAGTGATTGATCCCAAAGGCATCAAGCCTCTTGCGCACCTTTGGCATGGGTCGCGGCAAGATATCCGACGCAGCCGAAAATGAGGATTGCCAGAACAAGGCTCACCGGCCCAGTGCCCCAGTCAAGCCCGCCGCGCGCCTGATTAACGCCCATCCAGTCGGCAAACGACGCGCCAACCGGGCGGGTGACGATATAGGCGAACCAGAAAGCAGGAATCTCCGGTAGCCCGAATTTCCACCAGGCCAGCGCCGGCAGCGCGATCACGGCGGTGAATATAATCCCGGAGGCAAGATATCCCAACCCCATGTTCATCGCCGTCAAATCGCCGGCGGCGGTGCCGAGCGCAAAAGTGGTCAACACCGTCGCCCAGTAAAACGCCTCACGCCGCCGGGTGATGATACTGTGGATCGACAGCGTGCCCTCCACCATGAACCAGATGGCAAAGATCGCGGCCAGCGAAACCGCAAAGAACGTCGTCGAAATGGCATAGGCAATCCCAAGCCCCACATGCAGCACATCCGCGGCCATCGTGCCAAAGACGCTCACCATGACGACGGCAAGCCAGTATATCCACGGCTGATAACGGGCCACGGCAAACTGGGCGACCAACGCGGCGGCAAAGCCCGCAAAACCCAAAGCGACGGCGATTGGCGGATCCATATGCTTGACGAAATAGTCCGACGTCGTTTCCCCCATGCCGGTGGTCAGGATTTTGACGATCCAGAACAGAAGGGTGACCTCTGGCACCTTGGAAAGGCTGCTGCGCTTCTGCGGGGCTTTGTCAAGGTAGACGGCGGTCTGGGTCATGGCGGGCTGCTTCGGGATGGGCCGCCGGGATGACGGGGCGGCCACAGCGTTATCCGATTTGCGATTGCGGAGAAACCAACAAAACCAAGCATTACGGAATTGTAAACTCGGCCAGCCCGACCTGTGCGCCGCGAGGTTGCGCGCCGCGCTCACGCTTTCCGTTGCTCTGTGTTGTGACACGTCGCGAAGGCTCGTGGTGCCAAACCGTCATCCGAACTTCAACGCCATGACGTGAAGCTGGGCGACCTTTCCACCTGCGCCGGACCAATTCGTGGATGCGCAAACCCCGTCAACAGCAGGAACAGCTATGGTGAAAAAAGCGAATGCGTCTGTGATTTTGGTTGCCATGCTCGCCGGCTCTCCGGCGATTGCGGCGACAGCGTTTGGCGGAGCAGCCTTCAACGTGATAGCGGCGGTCGACCTTGCGGCCCTGACCTTCACCAACGGCAACGAAGCGTCGTTGCAGGCCATTGCCAACGATGTCGCACCGATGGCGACGGTCTGGGAAGATGATCTTTACACGCTGGCCAGCAAGGGCCTTGTCCAGAAAACCGTCCGCTCGTCGCTTTTGAATACCGGCGAGGTTGGTGACGGGGATGGCGTGTTCATCTCTGCCAAGACACCGTCCTTCGAAGCGGCTGCGCTCTTCGCCAATTTCCTGATGAGCGACGCGGTTCAGGTTGCCAAGATGGAAAAGACCGGCAGCCGCACGGCGCGTCAGGATCTGTCCTTTGCGGGGAAAATCCCGGCTGAGCTTGGTGCCTGTCTGGTGCCCGATGCGATGTATGTGGCCAACACCCGGCCGCGGATCAATGGCCTGATCAGCGATGCGGCGGCGGACCTGTTTGTCAAGGCTGTCATCGCGCAATGACTGACGGCCCCTGGCTGGAGTTGCGCTCGGTCACCAAATCCTTCGACGGCGTTCGCGCCGTCGAAGACGTCAGCCTTTCGATCGAACGCGGCGAGTTTCTGACCTTGTTGGGGGCCTCGGGCTGCGGCAAGTCGACGACTTTGCGGATGATTGCGGGCCTTGAGCAGAACGACGGCGGTGAAATCTTTCTTGCGGGTCGTGCGATCCATGACCTGCCGGTGCATCGGCGCGAAACGGCGATGGTGTTCCAAAGCTACGCGCTGTTTCCGCATCTGACGGTGGAGCAGAACGTGGCCTTCGGACTGGAGGCGCGCCACCTGCCGCGCGCGACCATCATCGACAAAGTGGCGCGTGCCATAGCACTTGTGGAACTGGACGGTTTCGGCAAGCGCTACCCGCGCCAGCTTTCCGGCGGTCAGCAGCAGCGCGTGGCTTTGGCGCGGGCCTTGGTCACAGAGCCCAAGGCCCTGTTGCTGGACGAACCCCTGTCAAACCTTGATGCCAAGCTGCGCGACAGGCTGCGGCTGGAATTGCGCGCTTTGCAGAAATCCCTGGGCGTGACGACGATCTATGTCACTCATGACCAGTCGGAAGCGATGTCGCTGTCGGACCGCGTGGCGTTCATGGCTGGCGGGCGGATCGTTGAAGTGGGCGCCCCGCAGGAGATTTACCGCAGGCCGCGCAACCGGGCCACGGCTGATTTCCTTGGCGTGGCCAATCTGATCGAGGGCAGAGTGGTCGGGTTTGATGGCGCTGTGGCCGTGGTGGAAACTCCAGCGGGTCAAGTGTTGGCTGACACGTCCGACGTGCTGGCGATGGGTGAAGCCGTTCTGGTGTGCTTGCGCCCGGAGGATATGGCGCTATCGCCTTTCAACACCGAAGCGGGCCTTATGGGGATCGTAACTCACGTCGCCTACATGGGTGCGCTGACCGATTATCTGGTGCAAACGAGGGAGCTTTCCCCCTTGCGCCTGCACGTCCCCGGAGTGCCCCAATTCGCGGTCGGCGGGAAAGTGCGCGTCCTTCTGCCCAAAATGGCAGCCGTGAATGCAAATCCAAAGGGGCAGCCGTGACAAATGGTTTGACGGACCCACACCGCCCCCGTCAAAGCCGCGCCCGTCAAAGCCGCGCCCCTAAAAGCCACGCCCGTCGAGGCCGTGCCCTCAGGGACTTTATCGTCAATGTGGCCCTGCTGGCGCCAGCCTGCGGGTTCTTGTTCGTGGCCCTCGCGGTTCCATCGGTCCAACTGATTCTGGTCAGTTTTGGGTTGGCGGGGATTGGGGCAAAGGTCGGCTTTACGGTGCAATACTATGTGGCCGTCTGGCAGGATGTCCTGTTCACCAGCGCCTTCGTTTTCAGCTTGCGGATCGCCGCCGCAGCCACCTTGATCTCCATCACCTTCGCCACGATCCTGACCGCACTTTTGCAGGTGGACTTTCCGGGCCGACGCCTTGTCAACGTGCTGTGCAAGGTGCTGCTGGTGGTGCCAAGTCTGGTTGCAGCCTTCATGGTGCTGACCATCATCGGGCCGGGCGGTATGGCGGCGCGCCTCCTGAAACCGCTGGGGGTCATCTGGCCCTCGTTGTTGGATGCACGGTCGGGCATTGGCATTGTCTTGGTTTTGCTGTGTAACTCCGTGCCGCTGACGCTGCTGATCGTCCCGGCGGTGGCTGCGGCCATCCCGCGCGATGTGATCGAGGCGGCACGTACCCTTGGCGCGGGGCCCGGTCGGGTGTTCCTGAAAATCATGCTGCCGCTTTGTGCGCCGGGGATTGGTGCGGCGGGCATGTTGGTCTTTATCGGCTGCTTTGGAAGCCTCGCCATCCCGTCGCTGATCGGTCCGGCTTATCCGCGTGCCATCTCGGTCATGATGACGAACGAGTTTCTGCGGCGTGGCAACTGGGGCACGGCTTCGGTTGTCGGCGTGGCGATGATTGCGACCACCGCCGCGGTGCTTGCCGTCTATCACCGGCTGGCCGAGGCTGCGGGGCTAAGAAACCGATGACGACCTTCTGGTTCATCCGCAGTCCGCGCCTGCGCGCCCTGATCGCGGTTCTGGTGATCGCTGTGGCTGTGCTGATCTTCGGCTTGCCGATCATCGTGGCGGCGCTGTGGTCTTTGGTGGATCCGGACACTGGCTGGTTCCCGCCGGCGGTGGTTCCGCCACGCCTGTCACTGGCCAACTGGCGGGCGCTGATGGCGGTGCCCGAAATGGCAGAGGCGTTCCGCTTAAGCTTTACCGTGGCCAGCCTTGTCACGGTCCTGAGCGTGGTCCTTGGCCTTCCGGCCAGCTTTGCCATCGCGCGGCGGAACCTGCGCCACCGCCGCCTGATCGAACTTCTGGTGCTGACGCCGCTGATGATGCCAAGTGTGGTGCCGGCGACCGGGCTTGGGTCGATCTTCATCCGGCTTGGCCTGTCGCAAACCCTGACGGGCGTGGTTCTGGCGCAGACCATCGTCGTGATGCCCTTCATGATCCGCATCGTTACCGCCACCTTGTCCGGTGTGCCCCAAGATCTGATCGACGCCAGCCGCAACCTCGGCGCCGGGCCGTGGCGCACTTTGCGGCTGGTTATCATCCCGATGATCGCACCCGGTCTGTTTGCCGGGGCCTTGCTGGCCTTTCTTGGCAGCCTGGAGGAGTTCATTCTGACATTTGTCGTCGGCATGCCCAAGATCCAGACCTTGCCGATCCTGCTGTGGGCCTATCTCGGTGGCCGCTCCTCGATCCAGACCTATGCCGCCGTCGTCTCGTTGGCACTTTTGGCACCCGCGCTGATCCTGCTGTTCGTCGCCGAGCGTGTCCTGAAAACCGAACACCTCGCCGCTGGGTTCGGCAAAGCGTGACCCCTATCTGACCACCCTCAAGAAGGATGCCCCCCATGTTCTCTCGTCTCCCTTCACCCGGCAAAGGCCCTTCCATCTCCGCCCATCGCGGGTTCTCTACCCGCGCGCCGGAAAACACGCTGCCCGCGTTGGAGGCTGCACGCGCCGCCGGTGCGGATATTGCAGAAATCGACGTCATGTTGACCAAAAACGGCGTTCTCGTGCTGATGCATGACGACACGGTGGACCGCACCACGACCGGCCACGGCCCGGTGGGCGACATGACGCTGGCGGAGGTTCAGATGCTGGATGCCGGATCGTGGTTCAATCCGGCTTTTGCGGGCACCCGCGTGCCGACCCTCGACGAGGTTCTGGCGTGGAGTGCCGGTCGTCTTGGCATCCGCTTGGAAATGAAGAACTGCCCCGACCGCGACCCGGCCTTCATTGATGCCGTGATCGCGACGATAGACCGCCACGACGCCGCGCACTTCGTCATTCCTGCGGGCTTTGATCACCCGAGCGTGGGAGAGGTCGCGCGCCGCCGTCCGGACTGGATGGTGGAGATCATCATGAACTGCCGCCTGTCCGATGTGGTCCACGCCGCACAGGCTGCAGGATCGCGCCTTGTCTCGCTGGAACCGGAATTTGCCGATGCCTATGCCGTTGTTGCCATGCATGCGGCTGGGATCGCCGTGCTGACGACCGTGCTGTCGATTGAACAGGGGCGGAAACTCTTCGACATGGGGATCGACGTGTTCGAGGCCGATGACGTCGACATGGCGGTGGCAGCACTCAAAGCGGTCGGGGCGCGCTGAAGGATGCCAGAGGCCCTTTCGTTGCAAGACTTGACCGCCCGCCTTCTGGTCGCGCAGGGCATTGCGCGCGAGGCGGGTTTGCTGGCACTGCGGATGCGCGCTGAACCCGCCACCCTTGGCATCGAGATGAAAGGCCCGCAGGATTTTGTCACGGCGGCGGACCGGGCGGTGGAAGCGTTGATCCGCGCTAGGTTGGCAGCGGCCTTTCCCGAGGATGGTTTTTTTGGCGAGGAAACGGCGAGCGACGCCGAACCCGACGTTCACGCAAACCTGTGGGTGGTGGACCCGATTGACGGCACCTCCAACTTTGCGGCTGGGCGAAGGGACTGGTGCGTTTCTATAGGCCTGGTGGTCGCTGGCCATCCGATGCTTGGCGTCATTTACCAGCCGGTGTTCAATGCGCTGACCTGCGCCCTGCGCGGGCAAGGTGCAACGCGCGACGGCATGCCGCTGCGCATGCCCGACCGCCCGATGGGTCAGGTCACGATCGGGATCGACTGTTCCGCCGCGCTGTCCGTTGACCAGCACCTCAGCCAGATCAAAGCCGTCCTGGCTACGGGCGCGGAGTATCGTCGAAACGGTTCGGCTGCGACGTCACTGGCGCAAGTGGCTGCCGGACAACTCGACGGCTTTGTCGAAATGAGCCTGAGTGCCTGGGACGTCGCGGCGGGCATCGTGATCGTGGAAGAGGCGGGGGGCTGGTGCAACGATTTCTTCGCCGGCGACGGGCTTCGGAAAGGGAACATCCTCATGGCATCGTCCATCGCGCTGCGCGGTTTCGTGGAAGCCCTGTCTGAAATTTGAGGAGGCGTCCGGGCCGTGGCAATTCTGCGACTTAGGCCCACAGACCGCGTGGTGAATGTGCCGACCAACGGGCACCGCCGCGCCATTGGCGACGATTCCGCGCGACAGATCCTCATTCGCTTGGTGGGCGGATCTGTCATGCAGGCATTCGCGACTACATGGATTGGTCTGGCATGGCCCAGCCTTGCTGGATCATACCACCACCAGCGGCACGGTGAACGCCGTCGCCATCAAACCGCAAACGGCAGGTGCCGCCAAAGTTGAGAGCGCTGCCAGCCACCCAACCAGCCCAAACATGAACCAGCGCCAGCCCGCTGGTTTTGGACCGATGGAAAGCAACGCGGGCCCCGGCCAGCGCTGCCCTGCCGCCGTGAGCAATCGCTGCCCTCACCCGCGCAACAACTTGCGGCTTTAAACAGCGCCTTGGGCATCGACATAGATCCCATAGACCGAGGTTGTGGCGGTGATGAACAGACGGTTGCGCCGTGGTCCGCCGAAGGTAAGGTTTGCCACCACCTCTGGCACGAAAATCTTGCCGATCAGGGTGCCGTCGGGGGCAAAGCAATGCACGCCGTCGCCAGCCGAGGTCCAGATATTGCCATCCGTATCGACCCGGAAGCCATCGGGTAGCCCGGTGTCGATGGTGG
Organism: Rhodobacterales bacterium; assembly: GCA_038231395.1. Taxonomy (GTDB): domain Bacteria; phylum Pseudomonadota; class Alphaproteobacteria; order Rhodobacterales; family Rhodobacteraceae; genus Stagnihabitans. The sequence continues at coordinate 17,417 of JBBRLL010000050.1, read as the reverse complement.
CCAACACCTCCCCTCCGCTGAGGTCAAGGTCAGCGCCAACGCGGAACACGCGGATCACCGAAGGCACATCGGCGTCATGGCTTGACCCGGACTCCGCGACATAAAGCAGGCTTTCGTCCGGCGAAAAGGCCAATCCATTGGGCTGCACGAAGTCACTCACCACCGAGGTCAGCGCGCCTGAGCCGGGGTCAAGGCGGAACACATTCTGTTTGGCCTGGTCTTGCGGCGATTTGAAACCCTCGTAATTGCCAAGAATCCCGTAGCTTGGGTCGGTGAACCAGATCGAACCATCCGAGCGCACCACCACATCATTGGGCGAATTCAGGCGCTTGCCCTGATAGTTGTCGGCCAAAGTGGTGATCGTACCTTCCACTTCGGTGCGGGTGACCGACCTTGTTCCATGCTGGCAACTGACGAGCCTGCCCTGACGATCCCGCGTGTGGCCATTGGCAAAGTTGGAGCCTTCGCGAAACACGCTCAGTTCGCCCGCCATCGTCAGCCGCATGATGCGCTGGTTCGGAATGTCCGAGAACAGCAGCACCTGATGATCGGCGAACCATACCGGCCCCTCGGCCCAGCGAAACCCGGTCGCAACCCGCTCCAACTTCGCGCTTGGCTGCACCATATAGCGAAAGCGACGGTCGAGGATGAGGTAGGGGGAGGGGTCAACGGACATCTGGCTTCTCCTTATTCCAAGGGATTGTGGTCAGAACTGCGATGCGGGTCGGGGGCTTTTCAAGAGAACCGCTTGTGGACATCGCGGGCCCAAAAGTGACTGCCCGGAGGTTGCGGTTCAGGGGCCGCGCTGGTCATGTGGCGTTCCGGCGCGCCTGAACGCTGGTCGGGCCGACATACCAGTCCTTCGCAGCAACCTCTTCGAACACCACCCAGACGTCGTCAGGCGACAGTCCGGTGACGTCGGTGATGGCTGCGGCAATGCGCCGGGCGATCTCTGCCTTCCTGGCCTCGGGATCGTCGGCAATCACCTCACGCACCAGACGGATGTTGACGAACGGCATAGGACCCTCGCTTCGTTTGGGTTACCGGGCGGGCTTGTGCCCTCCGGCCGCAGTGATCACGCCGACAATGATGATGCCGGTCAACAAAAGCCGCAACCCGGCGCTGACGCCAAAGGTGTTGAGCATGGTGAGCAAGAGAACCAGAAACAGCGAGGCGCCCCAGATGCCCGGCACATTGGCGCGGCCCCCGGCCACCGAAGTGCCGCCGATCACGACGACAGCGATGGAGCTCAACAGATATTCGTTGCCGATATCCACGCTCGCCCCACGGAAGTAGGCCGCCAGAAGCGCGCCGTTCAGCCCCGCCAACCCGCCGGACATGGTGTAGGTCAATAGCCGGACCCGCTCCACCTTGATGCCCGCCAGTTTGGCCGCCCGCATGTTCTGCCCGATGGCCAGAACCGAGCGGCCATAAGCCAGGCGCTGCAAGGCCGCCCAGGCGACCAAAGCCAGCACAACGCCCAAAACCGCAAGGATCGGTATCCCCGCCACTTGGATATTGGCGAAATCGGCAAAGCCCGGTGGTGGTTTGATCTGCAATCCGCGCCCATAGGCGATGTCGGTCGACAGGACGATGAAGCTGGAGGACAAGGTGGCGATGATCGGCGGGATGCGCAACACGCGGATCAGGGCATAATTGCACAGTCCGATGGCCAGCCCGCTGCCCAGGGCCGCCAAAATCCCGACCGCAATCATCCTGTCGTCGCCGCCCATGGTTTTCATCGCCACCGCACTGGCCAGCCCGATATTCGCCGGGATTGACAGGTCCACGTTGCCCGGACCAAGCGTTACGACAAACATCTGGCCCAGCCCTACGATTACGGTGAACACCGCCAGCGACAGCGCCGCCGTGATCATCCCGCCAGCCCCCGTGCCACCGGTATAGATGATGGCGGCCAGCCAGACGATCACCGCACCGATAAAGGACCAGATCCACGGCTTGTCGGACAGCTTTGCGAACCGTGTCATCCTTATCCTCCCTTGCGGCTGATCAGCGCCCGCGCTGCCAGCACGACGATCAGGATGACGCCATTCGCCGCCACCTGCCAATCGGGCGGAATGTGCATGAAGGTCAGCAAAGAGCCCGCCGCCAGCGCCAACGTCAAAGCCCCGATCACCGCCCCGATGGGCGAGACGCGGCCGCCCACGAACTCTCCCCCGCCAAGGATCACACCGGCAATCGACAAAAGCGTGTAGCCATTGCCGATATTGGCGTCGGCCGAGGTGGTGATGCCGATCAGCGCCATGCCGGAAAACACCCCAAACAGCCCGGTCATCGCAAACATCACGACCTTGGTGCGCAAAAGCGACCACCCGGCCCGCCCGATCGCCTGCGGATTGCCTCCGGCACCACGCAAGACTGTGCCATAGGCGCTGCGCATCAGGCCAAAATGCACCACCAGCCCGATAACCACGGCGGCCAGAACGGGAAACGGCACGAAGGGCGGCTTGAACCCCATCACCCCCAAAAGCCAGTCCGGTGCCTTGCCGCCCGGTTTCGGCAACATCAGGATCGACAGGCCCTGCCAGACAAAGCTCATCCCCAGCGTGACGACAATCGAGGGCAAGTTGCGCAGGTGGATCAGCGCGCCGAGGCCCGCATAGACCCCGATACCGGCCAACAGGACGAGAATTCCGATCAGCGGAGTGTCATGCAGCCATGTCGCCGTAACGCAGCCGACAAAGCCCACGAAGGTGCCAATCGACAGGTCCAACTCGTTGATCGTGATGACAAACATCTGCGCGATGGTGGCCAGGACAATCGGAACAGCAAGATTGAGCATCAGGCTGAAGCCAAAGTAGCTGATAGCGCGCGGGTTCAGATAGCCGATTGCCAGCAGGATCAGGGCAAAAGACATGGCCGGCAAAAGGGTTCGCACCAGACGCGCCGTGTTCAAGGGGCGTCTTGCAGCCACGCGGGGCGTAAGCAACGCGGTCAATTCTTTGCCCCTTCAAAGTCCGGAGCTTTTAAGTCCGGTCCCCGAACGCCAGCCCCATGAACGCCGACACCTTCAAGATCGGACGCTTCGGACCCCGTCCCTTCAAAAGACGAGTGGATGACCTTCTCTTCGGTCAATTCGCCGCGCGCCAGTTCCGACACGATCTGCCCGTTGCGGAACACATAGACCCGGTCGCAGTTGCTCAACTCTTCGGTTTCGGTCGTGTACCACAGGAAAGTACGGCCAGCCCGCGCCTCGGTGCGGATCAGGTCATAGACGTCCAGCTTGGTGCCGATATCCACGCCGCGCATCGGGTCATCCATCAGGATGATCCGGGCATCCGACCCCAAGGCCCTGGCAAACAACGCTTTTTGCTGGTTACCGCCAGACAGCGACAGGATGTTGTTGTCCATATCCGGCGTGCGGATGCCGATCTTTTGTTGCCAAAACGTGGCAAGATCGCGCTCGACGTCGGGTGCCAGAAACCAGCCACGGCGTATCTGGGCCAAAGACCGGATCGAGATGTTCTGCGCAATCGACCACAGCGGAAAGATGCCATCGGTCTGCCGGTCCCCGGCCACCAAAGCCATTGGTGCTTCCACCGAAATTCTGGCCCGTGACGAAGTATTGGCCCCTGAAGAAGTACCGGCCCCTGACGCATTATCCGCCCGTGATGTGATGCCAGCCTCGAAAACCTCGATCAGCAATTTGGTCTGACCGTGCCCGGCCAAGCCGGCCAAGCCGATGATTTCGCCCTGCCGCGCCAGAAAGTCGATGCCGCCATCGACGCGGACCATCACCGGGCGCGCCGCGTCCGTGTCTGCGGTGTCCGCAACCTCAACCTGCGCATGCGGATGCCCGCCGCCCATCGTGGCAATCAGGCGGTCCCGGTCAAAGCGGTTTGCCGCGTCATCCGCCACAACCATACCGTCCCGCATGACCACAATGCGGTCGCAGGTGCTCAGGATTTCGCCCAGAAGGTGAGAGATTAGCACGAAACTGGTGCCCGCAGCCACACCGCGCCGGACGTAGGCCAAAAGCTGCGCCGCGGTCTGCGCGTCCAAAGACGAGGTCGGCTCGTCAAGGATCACCAGAGCCAGTGGATCGGACGTCACCGTGAAGGCGCGCGCCACTTCGACCATCTGGCGTTTGGTGATCGACAGGTCGGCCACGATGTCGCCCTGCTCAATCCCGTGACCGGGGAAAATCTCGTCCAGCTTGACCATGATCAGGTTGGCCGCGCGTTTGGCACCGCCCCAGCCGCTGAGACTGCGGTGACTGACCCGGGTGTTTTCACCCACGCTCAGGTTCGGGCACAGTGACAATTCTTGAAAAACGCAGCGCACCCCCAAAGAGCGCGCCCGTTGGATGGTATAACCCGCCTCATCCGTGCCGTTTATGCTGATGGTTCCGGCATCGGGGCGGCCAATCCCGGACAGAATATTCATCAAGGTGGATTTTCCAGCGCCGTTGTGCCCGACCAGCCCTACGCATTCCCCGGCGCGGACCGCAAATTCAACACCTCCCAAGGCCTGGACGGCGCCGAAATGCTTTTCGACGCCGTTCAGTCGGGCGATGGTGCGCTCACCATTTGCCATCTGCTTCTTTCATTGAACCGATGCCGCGCGGACCCGCTTCCAAGCAGACCCGCAGACTGCTCACTTCATGTTGGCTTTGATGGCGGCCAGCGATTCTTCCATCGTGTATTCGTGGCTGGCAACGCTGCCGGCTTCGATGTTGGGCAGTTCAGCCTCGAAAGTGTCTTGCGTGAAGGCCAGATAGGGCACCAGCATGTCATGCGGAATGTCCTTGCGACCGTCCAGAACCTGCTGCGCCACCCAGAAAGCCAGCGTCGAGACGCCCGGCGCAATAGAGGCGGACCAGCTTTGATAGCCGTCCTTGGCCTTTTGCTCTTTCCAGTATTGCAGCTCGTCCTGACGGTTGCCCATGATGATGGTCGGGCGCGGCTTGCCAGCGGCGGCAAAGGCCTGCGCTGCACCGTAGCCGTCGCCACCCTGATCGACGATGCCGACGACATCGGGCAATGAGGGCAGAACCGTGGCCACCGCCTTTTGCGCCGTGGTCTGGTCCCAGTCGCCGGTGACCGCGTTCACGATCTTGAACTCCGGATGGGCAGCGACGCCGGCGAGAATGCCCTTGTGGATGGATTCGTCGATTGAGGTTCCGGCAAGGCCACGGATTTCTAACAGGTTGCCGCCCTTGGGCTGGAACTTGGCCATCTGTTCGACTTCTTCTTTGCCCATCGCTTCAAAGTCAACCACGACCCGGTAAGCGCAGGGTTCGGTTACCAGCCCGTCAAACGACACGACCACGATGCCCGCATCGCAGGCCTGCTTGACAGCACCATTCAATGCATCCGGCGAACCGGCGTTGATCACGATGCCGTTGTAGCCCTGCAGGATCAGGTTCTGAATCTGCGCGGCCTGTGTGGGGACTTCCTTGTCAGCCGTGGTGAACACGTCAGACGCGGCAACCACTTTATCAGCGACGGCTTTCTTGCTGACCACATCATAGCTTTTCAGCATCGCCTGCCGCCACGAGTTGCCGGCGTAGTTGTTGGAGAAGGCAATCTTCATGCTGGACGTATCAGCGAAAGACGCGGTTGCAGCACAAGCAGCAACAAGCGCCCCGAGAGCGAGTTGTTTTTTCATCCGGTATTCCTCCCTAAGTCCCCGCATGTTGCTTTGACGCTTGAGGTGGCGGGTCTTGCAAGGCTCCCACAATCCTGCCAACTGGTCAAGTTTGATAATATTGATGATCATAGTATGATCATAGCGAAGAAAGCTGCGAGGCTTTTGGGGGGAATTATAGGTCAGGGTGAAGACAGGCCGGACGCCGAAGCGCCGCGCAGGCCGACGATGATGGACGTGGCCCGCGCATCCGGCGTGTCACAATCCAGCGTCTCGCTCGTGCTGAACGAGATGACGGGCGCTCGCATCTCTGACCTCACGCGCCAGAGGGTGATCGCTGCGGCCCAAGACTTGGGCTATGTTCTGCCCGCGATGCGGCGCAGCGGGGCACCGGGCGCGCCCGGACAGACCATCGCCTATCTGTCCGACGAAATCTCGACCACGGTATTTCCGGTTCAAAGCATCGACGGTGCGCGCGATGCGGCATGGGAGCAGGGCCTCGTTCTTTCAACTTATGCCACGCGGTCGAATGCCGCCTTGGAAACCGCAATCCTTGACGGCATCCGCCGGGTGCCCGGGCTTCTTGGCGTCATCTATGCCACCGTATTCACCCGTGAGGTCATTCTGCCAGCAGCGCTTGACGGTCTGAACGTCGTCTTGTTGAACTGCTATACGGCGGACCGCCAGCACGTGTCGGTGGTGCCGGGAGAGTTTGTCGGCGGCCTCAATGCCACCAATCATCTGATCCGCCACGGCCACCGCCGGATTGGTCTGATCAACGGCGAGCCGTGGATGGATGCGAGTGCCGATCGTCTGGCAGGCTACCGTCAGGCGTTGGCCTCGGCCGATATCGCGTTCGACGCCGATCTGGTGCTGGACGGAGATTGGCTGCCAGACAGCGGACGCGCCCATCTGGCCACCTTGATGGCGCAGACTGCGCCTCCGACGGCCGTGTTTTGCGGCAACGACTTGATGGCGCTTGGGGCGATCCAGATGGCCAACACTCTGGGCCTGCGGGTGCCCGAGGATATCTCGATCATCGGCTATGATGATCAGGTGATTGCCGCCTATACACGCCCGCCTTTGACGACCGTGCTTTTGCCCAACTACGAAATGGGCCGTCAGGCTGCCCGCTTGCTGATGGACGTGGCGATCAGTCAGAAAACCCCCTATGCCAAGCTGATCAAGGTCGAGTGCCCAATTGTTGTCCGCGGCTCGGTCGGCCCGCGAACCACACCCTGACCCGCACCTGAACGCCTTTGTGTGCTTTCGTATCCAACCAACCGACCGTGCAACGCAAGCACAAACCGCTTGACCTCGGGGCGTTCGGTTCGCGCGCCCAGATGTTGAAGCCACGGGTTGGCCCGCAGACGCTTGACTTGGTGTTGGCGGCGTCCCAGTTGCAAAAGGGCCGAAAGATGCTTCTTCAATTTTATCTCCGGAGAAAGCTGGCCAAAGGACATGGTGACGACTGGACCTGATCACGCCGCAACAATCCCCGTGTTTTCAGCGGAAATTGGCGACTTCATCGGCCAATGGTGAGGCTTTGTACCGCGCAAGGAAGCCGGTCCAAGCGGCGTCGGTCCCTGTCAGGCGCGCGGCATCAAAGGCCGCGACCACATCCGCCTGCGCCCCCGCAGCGGCGTGCAAGGCAGCCGGGTTGTCCGGGATAAGCCGGGCTTTGAGGTGGGTGCGGGCATCCTTCAGAAACGGATCGCCGGGACGTTTCAGAAGGAACATGATCAACGCTGCGTTGCTGTTGGCCGACAGGGCCTGATCCAGCGCGGGGCTGCGCACCCGTGATCCGGGCGGCGAGGTCTGGTCAACCCGGTGGACAGGCATTGCCCTCTCCTGCGGCGCGATGGGTTTGGACAAAGCCGAAGTCGGCAGAGCCCATTGCGGGTTGGCGTCGGTGCACGCCGCCAAGGCGGTCACGATGGCCAGCGGTACAGAAACCAACATGTGTATCATTGGGCATCCGCCTTCCGTTCGAGATTTCGTCTGTCATTTCCTGCTCACACCTTTCGATTACACATCACGATAAAGTGTTGCGGGAATCAAGGCGCTGGTCTAGGATTTAGACATAGAGATGCCCGTAAATTAAGCAAAATTCACATAAACTGAAGGATTTCAATGCTATGGCACATGATGGATCTTCTCGTCTTATCGAGTTCTCTGCTGTCAACAACCCGCTTGGCGACGATTTTTCCGTAGGGGATCTGTCCCTGACGACTTTGCACGACACGCACAAACCGCTGGCTGCCGGTGGTTTTCATACCGGGCAGAGTGTGGCGTGGTTGGATGCTTCGATCAATGGATTTGATTTCAGTACGCTTCCGTCCATCGAGTCCATTGCCGCTGCGGGCCATGTCGAGGCAATAACCGCAAGCTTCGAACTGCCGCAGAACTTGGGCTCCCCCTCAACGGCCCATGACGTCGGGCTTGGCAACGGTCCGGATGTTCTTGGCGCACCCGGGGCCGCCGGATCGCTGCAAACGCTGGCAAATTACCTGACCGACGGCTTCTGGGGCGACCGTGGTGCTTCGGCCCGCTGGTTCAACATGACCTCGTCGGGCACCGGTGCCAACTTCGGCACGCTCTTTTACAACGTCACGGGCTGGACCGGGACGCTGGCCACAGCTTATGGCCTTGAATCCGACAGCGATGGAATTTCCGCCGCGCGGCAAACCATGGTCCGCGAAGCGTTCAAGCTTTATTCCGCCGTCCTCGGCATCAACTTCGTTGAGACGACCTCGACCTCGACCAGCGTGGACTTCTTCTTCAAGGATTCAGCGGCTGGAACGGCCTATGAGGCCGAGCAGTTGTATTCCGGCTCAGGTGGGGCGATGGACTATGCTGTGATCAACGTGGCGGCGGCGTGGAGCGGGTCATCCTCCAACATCGGCGGCACCAACGGATATACCTTCCAGACCTTCATCCACGAGATCGGCCACGCGCTTGGTCTGGGCCATCAGGGCCTTTACAACGCAGGCTCCGGCAGTCCGACTTACGCCAATTCGGCGATCTGGGCCAACGACAGCTGGACGCAGACGATGATGTCTTATTGGGATCAGGTCGAAAACACCGAGTTTTCAAATGACTCCCACGCGCAGTTGGTCAGCCCGATGTCGGTGGACTGGATCGCGCTGAACCACCTTTATGCAGCGCAGGGCTATGGCACGACCAATGCTTTCACCGGCAATACGATCTGGGGCTTTGGCACCAATATCACCACCACGACCAGCACGGCTTTTGCCAATCTTGCCACTTATGCCGCAACCAACGCCTTCACCATTGTCGATGGTGGCGGCATTGATACAGTGAATTTCTCCAACTACGCGGTCGATCAGACGATCAACCTGTACCTCTATTCCACCGGCGACACTCATGCCGGGCTGTCGAGCGTGGGGGGTCTGGTTGACAACATGACGATTGCGATCGGATCGGTGATCGAAAACGCCACGACCGGTGCGGGCAATGACGTCATCTTCGGCAACACTGTTGACAACATCCTGACCGGGAATGACGGCAACGATGCGATTTATGGCTACGGTGGTGATGACACTGAATACGGCGGCAACGGTACGGACACGCTTTATGGTGGCGATGGCAACGACTATCTGAACGCGCTTGGCAGCTCCAGCAACACCAGCAGCGATCAGGTCTATGGCGGTGCGGGCAACGACTACATCATCTCGGGTCTTGGCACCGAAACGCTGGACGGCGGCACTGGCATCGACACGCTGGTCGAGTCCGTCTTCAACGGCAACTATATGCTCGACTTGGGCACCGGGCTGACCAACTACGGCGGCGAGTCCCACACCGGGTTCGAAATTGTCTTCATGGGCTCGGGGGACGATTCCGTCACCGGCGTGACATCGCAGGCTGACACGATATATGGCGGCGATGGCAATGACACCATCTCTTCGGGGGCTTCTACCGCAGGCGACGTGGCCTATGGCGGTGACGGCAACGACAGCCTGGTGTCGGGCATCGGCAACGAGTCGATGTATGGCGGCGCTGGCATTGACGTCATCGACCAGCGGGCGCGGAACGGCACTTATGTGTTTGACATGGGCACCGGGCTGACCAACTTCACCGGCGAGTTGTTCACCGGGTTCGAGATTGCCTACATTGGCAACGGCAACGACTCCGTCACCGGGGTCAATAGCCAGGCCGACACCATTTACGGCGGTGGCGGCGATGACACGATCAACGCCGGAACCTTTACGGCAGGCGATGTCGTCTACGGCGGCGCCGGCAATGACAGCATCCTGTCTGGTCTTGGCAACGAATCGATGTATGGCGACACCGGCATCGACACCATCGACCACCGCGCCTTCAACGGCGACTACGCCTACAGCTTTGCCACCGGCCTGACCAACTATGGTGGGGAACTTTACACCGGGTTCGAGGTCGTCTTCATGGGCGACGGCAATGACACCGTGACTGGCTCTGCCGGGGATGAGACGATCTACGGCGGGTTGGGCGATGATCATCTGGACGGAGGCTTGGGTGGGTTTGGTGACAGGGTCTATGGCGGCGAGGGCAATGACACAATAGTTGCGAGCACCGGGCCGGGCGTTTTGGATGGCGGCAACGGCATTGATTTGATTGACATGCAGGCGATCGGCACCGATCAGGTGTTCAACATGATCACCGGCACCACCAGCACGGCGGGTCAAAGCTTTACCGGCTTTGAAGACGTCTTCATGGGGGCGGGCAACGACGTCATCTTCGGCAGCGGCGCTTCCAACACGATCTATGGCGGCGACGGCAACGATACCATCTACGGCGGCGGCAACGGCTTTGGCGGCGACGCTCTGCATGGCGGCAACGGCAACGACCTGTTCACCTATGTGTCGGGCGAGGGGTATGACAACATCTACGGCGACGGTGGCACCGATACGGTGGTGTTCCAGCCCTTTGCCGGTGACGGCCTGCTGATCAACCTTGCCGCTGGCACGTTCGGCGTGACGGGACAGTCTGGAGTTTTCGACTTCGTGTCGGTGGAGCGCGTCACCACCTCGACCGGCAATGACATCGTCACCGGCAACAACGCCAAGAACGTGATCATTCTCGGCGACGGCGATGACGTAAGCTATGGCGGCGGCGGCAACGACAAGCTGACGGGTGCGGCGGGCAATGACCTGCTGTACGGCGGCGGCAATGACGACTCTCTTTACGGCGGCGACGGTAATGACCTTGTGACAGGCGGCAGCGGCAATGATCTGCTGATCGGTGGCGCCGGAGACGACACTTTGACCGACAGCGCCGGAAATGACGTTCTGACCGGCGGATCGGGGTCTGATCACTTCGTGTTCTCCGGCAATTTCGGTGTCGATAAGATCACCGATTTTGCCCACAACGGCATCACCGATGTGATTGATCTGACCGCAGTGGCCGGGCTGATCGACTTTGCCGACCTGGTCGTGAACCATCTGACGCAATCAAGTGCCAATGCGGTGATCACGGTCGGGGCCAACACGCTGACCCTGATCGGCGTGATGGCGAACACCCTGCATACCGACGACTTCCTGATCTGAGATCGAACATGGCGGCGGTTTCTGACCGCCGCCAGTCTGCAACCGTTGTCACCCAACACGCCTGTCCCGCAGATATCGGACAGCGTTGATGACCGGCACGTGACCCCGAAACACATTTCAAGACGGGCCAGCCGAATGCCCGGCATGCTGCCATAGGCAAACCGCACGCCTCAATACTCCGGCGCAAACCCCAACGAGGGGTCGATCATCGCTTGGCGTCCAGCAATCAAAATCTCGCCCACCCGTGCCGGCGTGCGGGCGATCATTATCCCACGACGGATCACCGCCAGCTTCACCGCTTTCAGGCGCAAAGCCTCGGCCGGGTCGCGGGCTTGCAGCATCACAAGGTCGGCGTTGCAACCGGGGTCCAACCCATAGCCGGACAGCCCCATCGTGCGGGCCGAATTGACGGTAAGCGCCCGAAATATTGCCGCCTTATCCTCTAACCCCGCCATCTGCGCCACGTGGATCGCCATATGCCCGACCTCCAGCATGTCGCCCGATCCCATCGAATACCACGGGTCCATCACGCAATCATGCCCGAACGAAACGTTCAGCCCCGCCGCCATCAGCTCACGCACCCGCGTCATGCCGCGCCGCTTGGGGTAAGTGTCATGACGTCCCTGAAGCATGATGTTTATCAAGGGGTTGGGAATGACATTCATCTCTGCCTCCGCCATCAGCGGGATCAGTTTTGACACATAGTAATTGTCCATCGAATGCATCGAGGTCAGATGCGAGCCCGCCACGCGCCCCTGCAACCCGAAGCGCACGGTTTGGGCTGCGAGGGTTTCAACATGGCGCGACATCGGGTCATCGGTTTCGTCGCAATGCATGTCCACCGGCAGCCCCCGGTCGGCGGCAATCCGGCACAAAGCCTCGACCGAGGTGCGTCCCTCCTCCATCGTCCGCTCAAAATGCGGGATGCCGCCGACAATATCCACCCCCATATCCAGCGCACGTTCCAGTGAAGCTATACCATCCTTAGCCCGGTAAAACCCATCCTGCGGAAAAGCCACCAGTTGCAGGTCAAGATAGGGGGCGACCAGTCGCTTGACCTCCAGCATCGCCTCGACGGTGACAAGGCGGGGGTCAGAGGTGTCAACATGGGTCCGGATCGCCCCCATCCCTTGTGTCACCGCAAGGTCGATGTAGCGCAGCGCCCGACCCACCAAAGCGTCCACCGTCAGGGTCGGACGCAACTCTCCCCAAAGGGCAATCCCCTCCAACAGCGTGCCAGAGCGGTTCATCCGCGGCAGGCCAAGCGACAGCGTCGCATCCATGTGAAAATGCGGGTCGATGAACGGCGGGGTGACAAGACGGCCGGTGGCGTCGATTTCTTGACCCGCCCCAGCCTCGATATGGGGGGCAACGGCGGCAATTTTGCAGCCTTGCACAGCAATATCAATAGCATGCCGCCCGTCAGGCAGGTTGGCTTTGCGCAGGATCAGGTCAAACATTTCGGGCTCCTCTGGGTTCAGGCACCGATCAATCTTGACGCAAAGTCGATTGGGTTGCAGCAGGAATGCGGGTGCTGCGGTGGTTCTTGTGCTATTGACCTTCTGTCGATGGATTTGGCTGGAAGAAAGACCATTATGCCGGAGGACTGCGATCAAGTGGGGGTGGCGCTGGCAACGGTGCGGCGCGTTCTCGGCGACGCGGTTCTTGCGGTCTACCTGCATGGGTCGGCAGTGTCCGATGGCCTGAAACCCCAAAGCGACATTGACATTCTGGTGATCATCGACCGGCCCATGACCGCCTTGGCGCGCGAGGTTCTGTTGGCTGACTTGCTGAGTATTTCGGCGCGGCATCCTGTCGCGCCGGGCGATCTGCGCTGCCTTGAAGTCATGGTGTTTGTGGCTCAGGATCTGACAGACCAGGACATTTCGATGCGGGCCGAGTTTGTCTTTGGCGAGTGGTTGCGGCAGGACTTTGACGCAGGCGTTGTCCCTTTGCCAGTCCGTGATCCCGGCAACACGCTCATTCTTGCCCAAGCCCGGCAAGAGGCGCGGCCCTTGTTCGGCCCCGACCTTGCAGACCTGCTGCCCGAGATCTCGGTCCCTCGGATCAGACGCGCCATGGGGCGCGCAATTTCCCCGCTCGTGGCAGGCCTGCGCGGTGACGAGCGCAACGTGCTGCTGACCCTCGCACGGATGTGGCGGACCGGGGCTAGGGGGGAATTCGTCTCCAAAGCCGCCGCTGCCGATTGGGCGGTGCGCCAGATGCCCGAGATAGAGGCGCAAACGCTGGACTTGGCGCGAAAGGCCTATGTCGGAGAGGTCAGCGACACCTGGCCAGACCGCTGGGCGGCAGCAGATCGGACAGCCAGGTATCTGCAGGCGCGGGTCATGGCCCTGCTTTGACGCCTGCTGAACAAAGCCTATGACTAAATACGCCGCGTGAAACCTCCATCGACCACAAGGTTGGCACCGGTGAGGAAGCTTGCCGCAGGGCTGACACAGAAGGTGACGACATTGGCGATCTCATCAGGTCGAGCCATCCGACCCAGGGGCGTGAGCGCAATCGCATCACGAAACAGGTCCGGCTCTTCGCGCTGGATTTGCTGCCATACCCCGCCCTCGAAAAGAGTGTTCCCCGGGCTCACGACGTTTGCGCGAATCCCTTTGGGCGCGACCTCCCGTGCGAGTGACTTCATGTAAGACAGTAAAGCCGCCTTCATAGCACCGTAAGATGCACCTGAGTAAGGGTTGATCGGCAAGTCCTCGACTGCCGCGATAGAGGCAATCGCCACGATGCAGCCCGCGTTTGAGCGTTCGAGGTGCGGCATTGCAGCCTCGACCAGCGTCACAGTGTGCATAAGGTCCACGTCGAAGGCGGCCTGAAAAGCGTCTCGGCTGAGGCCGAACGACATAGCACTGGCGTTGGACACGACGATGTCGATGCCGCCAAGTTCGGCTGAGGCGCGTTCGACCCAGTTCCGCAGCGCGTCTGTATCGCCGACGTTCAGCGCACTGCCCCAAGACTTCACACCTGTCGCGGCCAACGCCGCCACGGTTTCCGAAACGGCCTCGCTGTGGCGCGCACAGATCGCGACGTTGGCCCCTTCTGAAGCAAGACGCTCAACGATTGCGCGACCGATCCCCCGTGTTGCACCAGTCACAAGCACATTCTTGCCAGCCAGTTTCAGATCCATCGGTAACGTCCCTTTTGAATTCAGCTTCGCGGCGCGGCGAGGACATGCGCAACTATTTGATTGCCAGCAAATAACTACCGTATTGGCGCGATAGTGTCGCTTGGCTCCAAATTTGGCAAGGCTAACGCGCGGCAATCGGTAACCCTCAGTCAGCAAAACCTCACGTTATACACGGGCGTTGACTGTGTAGGTTTGGGACTGTGGGGCCTTCAGGAATTGGGCTGCCACGCCAATCGCTATCGCTTGGGGGTGTTTGCCCAAGGTGGGGTCGCCGATCGGGGAGGTGATTTTTGCGATCTCGATCGGGGAGTGGCCAAGCGCGGACAGGCGGCGGCGAAAGCGGGTCCATTTGGTGGCGCTGCCGATCAGGCCGCAGGACTGGAAACCGTGGCTGAGAAGGTGGTGGCAAAGGTCAAAGTCCAGCGTGTGGGAAAAGGTCAGGATCAGGTGATCTGCCGTTGGCGGGGCCATGCTGACGGCGGCCGCCGGGTTGGGGGCGGGCAGCGCTGTGACGTTTGGCGGGATCTTTTCGGGGAAGCGGTCCGGTGCCACGTCGACCCATGTGATGTGAAGGTCGGGCAGCGGGCTGAGGGTGGCTGTTAAGGCGCGGCCGACATGGCCTGCGCCCCAGATCCACAACTGGCGGGTCGGGCGAAACAGCGGCTCAATCAGCCAGCCCTGCAACAGTTGGGTTTGTGGGGTTTGGCCTTGGGTGCGGGCATTCGAAATCAGGCGTTGTACGGCGAGCGGCATCGGTGTTGCCGCGGCGATCCGCAGACCTTCCGTGCGCTCAAGGCGTTCGGTATTCTGGGCTGTGTTGGGTTGCGCGGTTCCATTGGGGCTGGCGGGCAAGGGGCGGGCAATGAGGGGGGTTTCGGGCGGAAGGGTTTCGCGCGTGTAAACCTCGGTTAAAAGGGTGACGGCACCGCCGCAGCATTGACCCAAGGTGGGGCCAAGGGGGATGCGGCTGAGGGTTTTGCCGCCGGTCTGCAACAGGGCGCGGGCGGCTTGGGTGGCTTGATGTTCAAGCGCGCCGCCGCCGATGGTGCCCGACTGGCCGCCCGATTTGGTTAGGTCGGCCCACACCAGCATCGCAGTCCCGGTTTCGCGCGGGGCAGAGCCGTCGTGCGAGGCTATGACGATGCGCGCCACGGTGCCGTGGGTTTGGGTGGCAGTGCGAAGAGCATGCAGGTCGAACATATGGGCCGATGGGCTGGGGGCGCGTGGCCGGACAAGGCGTTTAGGGAGTGTGAAACAGGGTCGGTGGGCGGGCTTTACGGTGGTCAAGAGACGAAGTGGGCAAAGGTTGGTGACGGTAGAGTTTGAGGAAGCGAAGTTTGATTGGGCGATCGTGCGGGCGTACCGCGACCTACACCTGTTGCATTTTCTGGACGGCCATCAGGATACGCTCGGCGGTAGCAGGCGCGTTGAGGGCGGGGTATTTGTCGCCGCAACTGGCGACGGCGTGCGACAGCGCGAAAAAGGCGGACATGCCGAGGTTGAAGGGCGGCTCGCCTACGGCTTTGGATTTGCCGACGGTGTCTTCGATATTCGGGTCGGTCCAGAGGGCGACGTTGAAGATATCGGGGCGGTCCGAGATGGCGGGGATTTTGTAGGTGCTTGGGGCGTGGGTGGTCAGGCGGCCTTTGGCGTCCCAGACCAGTTCCTCGGTCGTGAGCCAGCCTGCGCCTTGCACAAAGGCGCCCTCGATCTGGCCAATGTCGAGGGCGGGGTTCAGCGAAGTGCCGGTGTCGTGGAGGATATCGGTGCGCAGGATGCGGTTTTCGCCGGTCAGGGTGTCGATGACGACCTCCGTCACGGCTGCCCCATAGGCGAAATACAGGAACGGGCGGCCTTGGCCTTTGACCCGGTCCCAAATGATCTTGGGGGTGGCGTAAAATCCGGTCGAGGACAGGGAGATCCGGGCCTGATAGGTCCAGTTGGCGACCTGTTGGAAGGTGTAAGTTTCGCCTGCGTCGCGGACATGACCCGTGGTGAAGCGGACTGTGTCTGGCTTGGTCTGGTGCTTTTCAGCGATGAAGGTGGCCATCCGGTCGCGGATGATCAGTGCGGCGTTTTCGGCGGCTTTGCCGTTTAGGTCAGTACCGGAGGAGGCGGCGGTGGCAGAGGTGTTAGGCACTTTGGCGGTGTCGGCAGCGGTGATCTTGATGTTTGAGGCGTCAAGGCCAAACACCTGCGCGGTCACCTGAGCGACTTTTTGATTGAGGCCCTGACCCATCTCTGTCCCGCCGTGGTTCACGATCACCGAGCCGTCCTGATAGACATGCACCAGCGCCCCGGCCTGATTGAGCCAGGTGAGTGTGAAAGAGATGCCGAATTTGACCGGGGTGACCGCGATGCCCTTTTTCAGGATCGGACTTGTGGCATTGAAGGTCGCGATTGCGGCTTTGCGAGCGTGGTAGTCTGAGGTTTTGATAAGGTTATTCAGGATCTTGTCGGTGATCGAATCCTCAACCGCCATCCCGTAGGGCGTGGTTTGTGGTGGGCTGCCCATCGGGGCGTAGAGGTTGGTTTGCATGACCGCGACGGGGTCGAGGCCTAGCGTGTGGGCAAGGTGGTCGATGACACGCTCGATCCCTATGATGCCTTGCGGGCCGCCAAAACCCCGGTAAGCGGTGGCCGATTGGGTGTTGGTTTTGAGACGATGGGATAAGATGCGGATGTTGGGAATCCAGTAGCAGTTGTCGGCGTGCAGCATTGCGCGGTCGGCGACGGCAAGCGACAAATCCTGGCTCCACCCGCAGCGGATGAGGTGGGTGAAGTCGACGGCGATCAGGCGGCCCTTGGCGTCAGCGGCGGCTTTGTAGTGGATTTTCAGGTCGTGACGTTTGCCGGTGATGACCATGTCGTCGTCGCGGTCGTAGCGCATTTTGCAAGGTTTGTTGGTGGCTTTCGCCACAAGGGCGCAGGCGACGGCGAGGGCGTTGCCTTGCGACTCTTTGCCCCCAAAGCCGCCGCCCATCCGGCGCATTTCCACCCGTACGGCGGACATTGGCAGGTGCAAGGCATGGGCGACTTTGTGTTGAATTTCGGTGGGGTGCTGGGTGGAGGACAGCACATGCATCCCGTCTTCCTGCGGGATTGCG
>JBBRLL010000049.1:0-32154 GCA_038231395.1 Rhodobacterales bacterium | reverse complement strand
GACAAATAAAACGAGCTCGCCAGTTTCCCAGCGACCCCCGCCCGCCTTGTCTTCAGATTTTCCAGCTACAGATCGTCGCTTCCGCAAACAACCCGCCGCCGTCACCGCAACTTCCGCTTCGGTGAGCCGCTGTTTAGGCCCGACGACTATTTCCCGCAAGAGGAAAAATCACACAATGTGACGATTTCTTGTCAGACCCAACAAAACTTGGCGTTTTTCGGGCATGTCGCCCGCAAGCCGCGCCGTCAAAAAACGCGGCCGCACCCTGCAGAGGCTACCGCAAACCCGATTCTGTGGATAACTCAAACGATTCCAGGGGCTTGGTGGGTGATTCTTCCGCCCGCGACCGTCAAGACGATTCCGGTCTGGCCGAAAACGTCAGGGGCCATTGCCTCCACATCCCCGTCGATCAGCACCAGATCGGCTGCCATTCCAAGTCGGATCGTACCGGTCAGCGCCTCCAATTGGGCGGCCCAGGCTCCGCCGGCGGTATAGGCGCGCAGCACTGCCATCCGGCTGACCCGCTCGTCCTTTGCCCCATCAAACGGCACCCGCGTCAGCGCCGCCTGTATCCCGCGCATCACACTCACATCGCTGACCGGCCAATCGCTGGCAAACGCCAGAGCCGCACCTTGATCGACCAGAGTCTTGCACAGATAGGCATCGTCCCAGCGGTCGCGGCCGATTGACACGTTCATCGTTGGCTCCACCGGGAAATCCATCGCACCGGGCGGGTGCGGCGGTTGCAGGCTGGCAGTGATCCCCAACGGCCCGATGCGCGGCACGTCGGCTTTGTCAATCAGCTCGATATGTTCAATCCGGTGGCGGCTGTCGCGCTTGCCATTTCTGACCTGCGCCGCCTTATAGCCGTCAATTGTCTGTCGCACGGCGCCATCGCCAATGGCATGGACGGCAATCTGAAGCCCGCGCCGGTCGATCTCGGCACAGATATCCTTGAACCGCTCCAGCTCAAACAGCGGCACGCTTTTGTGCCCCGGATGACCGGGATAATCGCGCAGCATGAATGCCGTGCGGCTATCCACCACGCCATCCATGAACATCTTCACAAAACCGGAGCGTACCCAGTCGCCGCGAAAATCCCGTTGCATGGCAGAGGCCCGCTCCAGCGCCGCCAGGTCCATGTTCGGTTTCATATGGAAGGGCACGACGACACGCGCGTCCAGCAGACCCTCGGCCTCCAGTTCCGACAGCAACTCCAACGTGTAACGGTTGCCGTCCATATTCACCATCGAGGTGATGCCGGCCTGCGCGCAATGTGCCAGCCCGCGCAGGAAATGTGCCTTGTCTTCTGCGCGTTCTGCCTTGGTGGTTGGCCCCGGCTCCTCACCCGTGGCAATGCCAAGGTTCAGCCGTTTCAGGCCAGCCAAAGCGATCACCGGACCGAACGCTTCGAACTCGCGCAACTCGCCGGTGGCGGTGCCGTCGGCGGCCATCATCACCTCATGCCCCGCAGGCATCGCTGCCCCGTGCAGCAACCCGCACGCTTGCAAAGCTGCCGTATTGGCCCACAGCGTATGGTGATCTGGCGCCATCATGGCAACCGGCCGGTCGGCGATGATAATATCCAAACGCTGCCGGGTCGCAGGTTCCACCAGACACTCGTAGCCCGCCCCCTGCGCCATCAGCACACGGGCATCAGGATGCGCCGCCCCAAAAGCCAAAAACGCCGCCTTGACCGCGTCAAACCCGTAAACCCCGCCAAGCTGCAATTGCTGCAACTCCGACCCGCCAAGGCCAACGTGCAGATGGCTTTCTACAAACCCGGGCAGCAAACTACGGCCCTTGGCGTCAATTACCCGCGTCTGTGGACCAGCCAGCGCCAGAACCTCCGCCGAGCTTCCAACCGCCACAATCTTGCCACCGGCCAAAGCCACCGCCTCAGCCCTCGGGTTCGCCTCATCCATCGTAAGCACTTTCGCGCCGGTGATGATCATCTCAGCCTTCATTCTGCTTCCTTTTCCTGGTCCATTTACAGCAGCCTCACCCTGCCAAACGCTCTGCCAAACGCTCTGCCAAACGTTCTGCCATCACGCACAGCATTTCGAACATCAGACTGATCCCCAACCACGCCGTCCCGCCCGCCTGATCGAACGGAGGTGAGACCTCCACCAGATCGGCCCCGACCACATTCACGCCGCGCAAGCCACGCGCCACCTGCAAGGCTTGCCACGAATTCGGGCCGCCAACTTCAGGAGTGCCGGTGCCCGGAGCAAAGGTCGGGTCCACGAAATCAATGTCATAGGTGACGTAGGTTTCGCCAGTGTCCACAATCTCGCGCACCTCTGCCATCACGTGATCCGCCCCGCGCGCGTGAAATTCTTCGATCGGGATGATGCGAATGCCATTGGCCGCCGCATAGTCCCAATCATCGCGCCCGTAAGCGGTGCCGCGAATGCCAACCAGAACGTAGCGCTTAGGGTCAATCAGCCCCTCCTCCATCGCACGACGAAACGGTGTGCCGTGGGTATAGCGCCCGGTGCCAAAGTAGACGTCGTTCAGATCGGTATGGCTGTCGAACTGAACCAACCCTAAAGGCCGCCCCTTGCCCAAAGCCCGCAAGATCGGCAGCGTACACAGATGGTCGCCGCCGCCAGTCAGCGGCAACACGCCTGCCGCCCGCAACCGCGCATAAAACGCTTCCATCCGCGCCAGACTGTCCATCAAGTCTGCAGGGTTCGGCGCCACATCACCCACATCGGCACAATTGACCATCTCAAAGGGCGCCACCCAGGTCGCGCCGTTCTTGGCCCGGATCATTGTGGAGAAATCGCGCAACTGCCGGGGACCATGTCGCGGACCCGGCCGGTTCGTCGTACCGCCATCCCAAGGGGCGCCAACCAGACCAATCTGCACCTCGCAAAACCGAGGGTGGTCAAAATCCACCAATGGCAACCGCATAAACGTCGGCACCCCGGCGAATCGCGGCAAGTCCATGCCCGACACTGGTTGAAAGAATGGATCGCCTGCCATGAACCCGCCTCCGCCTGACCTGATGCACTTCCACTCAACCAGCCACCCCGGGCCAACGCAGTCTCATCCGCGACACGTTCTGGCGCGAAACGTCGGCCTTTCCCACGCAGCCCTTGACCCGGCCCCGCCTATCAGTCCTTATCGCCACAACCTCTGCAGGGACTTGACCGATGTTCAGCAAAACAGCCGACTCCACCGCCGCTCCAAATGCCTCCCCTTCTGTCGCGCAACCAAACCGCAGCGCCGGCAACAGCGCGAAATCCGTTCTCGCCGCTGATCTTCGCATCATTGGCGAAGTGTCCTCCACCGGCACCATCGAAGTGCTGGGCGAGATTGAGGGCAATATCACTTCCAAAGGCCTGATCGTCGGGGCCGAGGGTCGCGTATCCGGCACTGTCTCTGCCGAGAATGTTGAAGTGCGCGGCAAGCTTGATGGCTCTGTTGCGACTCACGGTTTTGCGCTGCGCGCTTCGGCAGAGGTTCAGGCCGACATTCTTTACACCACCCTGATGATCGAAAGCGGCGCTCAGATCGAAGGCAAGTTCACGATGAACAAGGCCTGACCGACGGAGGCGCGCATGGACTCTTTCGTTTTGCGCGCCGACCAAGACCGTGTGGCAGTTCTGACCCTGAACCAGCCCAGCAAGCTGAATGCCCTGTCCACTGAAATGCTGGAGGCGCTTGGGGTCCAGTTGGACGCGATTGCCAACGATCCGGCGATCCGCGTCGTTTTGATCCGCGCTGTGGGCAAGGCCTTTTGCGCCGGCCATGATCTGCGCGAAATTCAGGCGGCGCGTGGTGCCCCCGACGGCGGCGCTGCCGCTTTCACCACCCTCTTTACCCTCTGTGCCACTTTGATGCAGAAGATCGCCGCCCTGCCGCAACCGGTCGTGGCTGAGGTGCAGGGCATCGCCACCGCCGCAGGCTGCCAACTGGCAGCCACCTGCGATATGGTGGTCGCCTCCGCCAGCGCCCGCTTTGGCGTCAACGGCGTGAACATCGGGCTGTTTTGCACCACGCCGCTCGTGGCCCTCGCCCGCAAGATCCCGCCCGCCGCTGCCTTTGATCTTGCGGCAACCGGTGGATTTCTGACGGCCAGCCAAGCGCTATCCGCAGGCCTTGTCACCCGCGTCGCCACGCCAGAAACCTTGCAAGCCGAAGCCTTCGACGTCGCCCAAAACCTCGCGCAAAAACTGCCCTCAGCGCTCGCCTTGGGCAAGAAAGCCTTCGCGCACCAGTTCACCCCGCTGGCGGAGGCCTATGCCAAAGCGACCCCTGCGATGATTGCAAACCTGCTGAACGCCGATACGGCTGAGGGCATTGCGGCATTCCTCGAAAAGCGCCCGCCGAACTGGGGCTGAGTCTGGCACTGCAACGGTTTTTCGTGCCCCAAAACCAGCGCTGAACCAGACCCCACCACCGCGAGCCCGATTGAGTGGCGATAAATACCGCCACCGGTTCATTGCGGCTTACAAGCCGTACAGCGCCCCGAACTTGGCTTCCAGATAATCCAAAAGCGGGCCTTCCGACGGTTCAAACCCGCAAGCATGGGCAATCGTCTCGCGCGGCGAGCGCAATCCGCCATGCCGTTGCAAATTCTCGCGCAGCCACTCGACCGCGCCAGCCGTTTCACCTCTGGCAAAGGCGGTATCCACGTCGGGAATGGCCGCATTCATCGCCTGCCACAGACATCCGGCATAGACATTGCCCAACGTATAGGTCGGGAAATAGCCAAACAGCCCTACGGACCAATGCACATCCTGCAACATCCCGTGGCTTGGCCTGTCGACCTTCACCCCGAAATCCTTGAAGAACCGGTCATTCCACGCCGCTTCCAGATCGGCGGGCAGCAGGTCACCGCTGACCAAAGCCCGCTCCAGATCGAACCGCATCATGATGTGCAGGTTATAATGCACCTCATCGGATTCCGTGCGGATATACCCGGCCTGAACCAGGTTCACCGCCCGGTAAAACGCCGCCGCATCCGGAAGATTGACGTCAAACCGATCCTTCATCTCGCCAAACAGGTAAGAGGTGAACCCGCGCCCACGCCCGATCTGGTTCTCGTAAATCCGGCTTTGACTTTCATGCACCCCCATCGAGCAGCCATGCCCCAAGGGCGTCAGCTTGTAGTCGGGATCAATGTTCAGCTCATAGCTTGAATGCCCAACCTCATGAATTGTCGAGTATATGCAGTTGAACGGCTCTGTCTCCACCACCCTTGTGGTGATCCGGCTGTCGCTTGCCGACCCCGAACTGAACGGGTGCACCGCCAGATCCAGCCGACCCCGGGTCCAGTCATAACCGAAGGCACTCGCCAAATCCCGCGCCAGCCGCATCTGACCCGCCTCGCCAAACCGCCCCGTCAACCCGGCAGGCGCAGGTTTGCCCAGCACTGCCTCGCGCAGAGCCACCAGCCTTGGCCGCATCCGGCCAAACATCGCGCCGATGCTTTCTGCCGTGGCCCCCGGTTCATAGTCATCCAGCAAAGCGTCATACAGATCGCCACCTTGTGCCAGACAGGCCGCCTCTTGCCGCCGCAGGTCAATGACCTCCGCCAAAGTCGGCAAAAAGTCCGACACCCGGTCATTGGCCCGCGCCTCTGCCCAAATCCCCTGCGCCACTGACGTCACCTGCGCCAGTTTCTGCGCCAGATCGCCCGGAACCTTGGTGGCCCGCACAAAACTCCGCCGGATCAGCCGCAGTTGCGCCAAACCCTTGGCATCCTTCGGGTCCGCCGCATCCAGCCAATCGGCAATCCGCGGATCGGTACGGCGGGCATGCATCACGCCCTCCATCGCCGCCATTTCCTCACCGCGCTGCTCGGCAGCACCGCGCGGCATCATGGTTTCCTGATCCCATCCCAGCCTTTCGGCCACCAGACCCAACGCCTCGGTCTGGCGCTGAAACGCCATCAACTGGTCATAAGCTGTGTTGTTCACGCCGTACCCTCCCGGATCGAGCCTTGGATCGGATAGGCCGACAAATGCCGTGCCCGGATCACCAGAACCCATAATACCACCGCCCCCACTTGGTGGGTGATCGCCATATGCAATTGCGCCGCCGAAAGTGCTGTGAAAATCCCCAAGGCCACCTGCACGATCAGCATCGCCATCATCAAATTGAACGCTGTCCGCGTCGCCTGATACGCCGACTTCCGCCCCCGCAGCCACGCCACCACCCCAAAGGCAAACAGCAGATAGGCAGAGATGCGATGCACGAACTGCACCAGCCCGGCATTCTGCAACAACGGCCCGACCAAGGCACCTTCCGGGAAAAACGCGCCGTTCATATCGGGCCAGGTCGGATAATTCCGTCCGGCATCAATTCCGGCGACCAAGGCCCCCAGAACCACCTGCAAGAACAGAAAGTGCATGACCCCGGTGGACAACCCATATAACCGGCGCTCGCCATTGCGGCGGGCGGTCAGCAAATCCGTCTCACTGCGCCCCAACAGGAAAACCCACCACGCGACAAAGCCATAGATCACGAATGCCCCGCCCAGATGCACCGCCAAAGCGTAAGACGCAACCGAGGTCATCGTCCCTTGCAGACCCGAATTCACCATCCACCAGCCAATCGCGCCTTGGATGCCGATCAGCAGACCCAAAAGCCAGAACCGCTGCGCCCATCCAGCTGGCACCTTGCGCAGCAAGGTAAACGCGGCAAACCCGATCGCCCAGACCAGACCGATTGCCCGCCCCAGTTCGCGATGCCCCCATTCCCACCAGTAAATCTGCTTGAACGCGTCAATGGTCATCGTGGCGTTCACAATCTTGCCTTGGGGGGAGGCCTGATACTTGGCAAACTCCTGCGCCCAGACCGCATCCGACATCGGCGGCAACGCCCCCATCACCGGGTTCCACTCGGTAATCGACAGCCCTGAATCGGTGAGCCTTGTGAGCCCGCCCACCGCAATCATCACGGCGATCATCAGAAAGATCAGCATCAGCCAGAGCCTGATTGCCCAGCGCCCGCCTTGTGACGGCACCGCAATCATTCCGCCAACCGCAGCCACCTTGGCCCCCTGCGCCCCAACCTCTTCAAAAATACTCCGTTTCTGTGCCATGGCCAACCTCGTCTTTGCCCGCGAACCTAGCCCCAGCCCCGGCCCCGTTCAAGAGCCAGAGAGTCACAGGCCAAAGGCCCCAACCGCAATTCACCACTATAGGAAGGCATGCCAAGGTCCATCCTTGACGGGCCAACAAAGAGTCTGGTCATGAAGATTGAAATCCGATCCGCGCTCCATACCGATGGCGAAGAGATCGTCAACCTTCTGCGACGTTTGATTACCGATCTTTGTGGGGTGGATCACAATTCTGATCCCACCGCACTGAACAACTGGCTTGCCAACAAAACCGTCGCAAACTGGTTTATCTGGTTGGATCGAGCCAACGCCGCCGTGCGTGTTGCGCAAGACGGCATGATCCTTCTTGGGGTCGGAATGGTTGACCAAACCGGCGAGGTCCGGCTGCCTGATGTGTCAGGCACGGCACGTTTCCAAGGTGTCAGCACGAAACTGCTGTTGGCACTGGGAGATATCGCGAGAAAATCCGACCTGCCCGGTACTCACCTCAGAAGCACAAAAACCGCGGAGGCCTTCTACGTCGCCCGCGGCTATCGTCCGGTCAAAGGGAACGCCACACCTCGCCACGTCGAAAAACTTCTATCCGACCCACATGACTGCGTGTGAATTCGTGCGGAATTTCCGTCAGAATGGTTCAATTTATGCGGACAAAAGATCGAAACCTTCGAAAACTACCTGCGTGAAATCCCGCCTATTTCGCAGGGTTCTTCATCCGGTACGCAATCTGCCGCAGCATCCCATGAAAGGTCTGAACCTCTGCCCGGGTCAGCCCCAGCCTTGACCACATGTTCCGCAAATTCCGCTTCATCATCGGGGCCTTGGTCTCGGGATAGAAGAACCCCGCCTCCCCAAGGTCCTCTTCGAAATGTTCGGCCAGCTTGTCGATCTCTGCCGCGTTGGCAAACTCTGCCCCGGCCATTTCCATCACGACCGCCGGAACGTTGACCGTCTGCCGCCGCCATTCATAGGCGAGCAAAAGCACACATTGGGCAAGGTTCAGGCTGAAAAACTCCGGGTTCACCGGCACGGTGACGATCGCATTGGCCCGGATGATATCGTCATTCTCCAGCCCCGCACGCTCTGGCCCGAACAGGATCGCCACTTTCTTGCCAGCAACAGCCATCGCGCGCGCAAGTTCCATCGCGGCTTCGGGCGTATAAACCGGCTTGGTCAATTCGCGCCCCCGCGCGGTGGTGGCCAGCACAAAATCACAATCCGCCAGCGCAGCACTCAGGTCCGTAAACTGCCCTGCCCCATCCAGCACCCGTCCCGCACCCGAGGCCATCGCCACCGCTTTGGGGTTGGGCCAGCCGTCGCGCGGATCAACCACCCGCATCCGCTCCAGCCCGAAGTTCAGCATGGCGCGGGCGGCACCGCCGATATTCTCGCCCATCTGCGGGCGGACCAGAACGAAAACCGGAGGGATCATCAGGGGGGGCCTATCGCTGCGAACACAGACGGGAACCTGCGGCTGATACGCCAGCCCAATCCCCCTGACAAGCGCCACGGATTAGGCTAAAGCGGCTGAAACCCGGAAGGAACCGCAGAATGGCCAATCAGGACCGCCCGCAGATCACGCTCATCACCCCGCCATTGCTGGATCTTGACGCTTTCCCCGCAGCCCTTGCCCGCGTGATGGACGGAGTGGAAATCGCCTGCCTGCGCCTTTCGCTTGCAACCAAAGACGCCGACGACATTGGCCGCGCGGCGGACGCCTGCCGCGTCATTTCCCACGCGCGCGACGTGGCCTTGGTGATCGAGAACCACGTTCTGTTCGTGAAACGACACGGCCTTGACGGCATCCATCTGACTGACGGCGCACGGTCGGTCCGTGCCCTGCGCAAAGACCTCGGGGCCGACGCCATCGTGGGTTCGTTCTGCGGCGTGACGCGCCACGACGGCATGTCGGCGGGCGAAGCCGGTGCCGACTATGTGGCGTTCGGCCCGGTTGGCGACGGGGGACTTGGCCTTGGCGCGCAGGCCCCGCATGATCTGTTTGCATGGTGGTCAGAGATGATCGAAGTGCCCGTCATCGCCGAAGGTGCCCTGACCCGCGATCTGGTGGAACGCTTCGCCCCGGTCACCGATTTCTTTGCGATTGGCCCCGAAATTTGGGGAGCCAGCGACCCGCTTGCCGCCTTGAAAGCCCTGCTTCAGCCTATTTTATGATCGGCGTAATGGTGGACAAGGCACGTTGATCTTCACCAGTCCTTTCGGCAATTTGGCCCAGTCTGAACCCGCACCTGACGGAAGGCGGGCGGCCAATTCCAGAGGTCTTTTCAAATTACCTTAACATTCACAAAGGCTTATGTTTCATTCGGCAACCCGGCGATTTCCGCTGTGAGGTGGCTCTTGCGTATCACCTGTTCGCAATAGGCCGCGAGGGATTTACGATCAGAAAAGGCCTGCACCGGCACGGGGTGGTGGAAAATGACCTCAACACGGCCGGGCCGCGCATCGGCCAGCACCATCAGCAGATGTGGGGCAAAGACCATGTCCGCCCACCAGCCATAATGCCGTGGGTCGGCTTCGGCCGGCGCATGATAGATCACTGTAACCGGCTGAATTCGCAGGGGTTCCGGGGTCGGCACACTGAAGAAGGCCTGAAAGAGCGTAGACTTGAACGGCAGCACGCGCAGGGTGTCCGTGCTTGTGCCTTCCGGAAAGAACAAAAGCCGATGACCCGCCTGCAAACGCGCCTCAAACATCGCTTGGTGCCGCTTAGCCTCTGCCCCTTTGCGGGCAATGAACAGCGTGCCCGTCGCCCGTGCCAGCCAGCCGATCCCGACCCAACCTTCCACCTCTGCCTTCGCCACGAAATAAACTTTAGCCGCCGCATTCAGCGCAAAAATATCCAACCAGGATGAGTGGTTGGCCACAATTGCGCCCGCCCCGACCATCGGTTCACCCCGCACGGAATAGCCCATGCGCAAGATGGCAAAGGCCGCCCGGCAGACCCCTTGCGTGATCAGCGGTGACCAAGGCCGTGCGGCGCCGAACAACGGGCGCTCGACCAAGCGGACCAATACCAACGCAAGCAACCCGCCATAAGTCACTGCACCCAAAACCCCGCCACGCCATATGACACGCAGCCAACCCATGGCCGAGATGTGCGGTTTTGGTGGCCTTGCCTGATGCCAATCGCTCATTCCCGGCCCATTTTGCGCGTATAAAACTCACGGTGTTTGATACTCATTTGGGCGGTGTCCATCACCAGACAGACGTCTATCGTATTGAAATCCTTGTCAATCCACGCTCCATTGGACACAAAGCCGCCCAGCCGCAGATAGGCTTTGATCAGGGCCGGAATCCCCGCCATCGCTTCGGCACGGCGCACCTGATCCGCAGGCACCAAGCCCATCGCAAGCGCATGGGCCGGCTGCGGCGTGACCCGCAACCGCTCTGGTGCCGGGTGAAAATGGTGCAAAAGCGACAAGGGTTGCGCCAGCTTGCTGACATTCGTGCCATGAAAAGACGCGGCGCCAAACAGCACCTCAATCCCGCGTTCCAGCACATAATCCGCCAGTCCGTTCCACAAAAGGAACATCGCGGCACCGCCCCGCATGTCGCGATGCACGCAGGACCGCCCCAGCTCCAACAACCGCCTGCCAGTCGCCTTCAGCGCCGAAAGATCAAACTCGCTTTCCGAGTAATAGCGCCCGGCCGTCGCGAACCTTTCTGGCGGCAGCAATCGGTAAACCCCCACCACATCCGACAGGCTTGCCGGATCACGACGCGGGTCAATCAGCAACAGATGATCAAAAAACGGATCAAATTCATCGACTTCCAAACGGTTCGCATGATCGACGATCGGGCCAGAAGCGCCCAGCTCCTCGACGAAAACCTCGTAACGCAGCCGTTGTGCTGCGCGTAAATCTCTGGAGTCGCGGGCAAGGCGCAACGTCAGAGGCGCGTCTTCAACTCTCATCAGGTCATCACATTTCGTAGAATTTTTGGCGCGACTGGCCGCTTGGACGTGTGATATAGGTCATGGCGACGGCCCCGTACTGAAATCCACGACCAGATCAATTTGACTTATATCAATTATAAGCTTCCCCATATGTTCAAAGTTAACCGTGCATTTACCATTGATGAGGGATTGTACCTGGCCAAGTCCCCAATCGGGCTGAGAAGGGTGCCGCACCAGCATTCCCGGTTCAAGAAACGATTGCATCAAAGCCCCTGCGAAAGGATCACCATGTCAGACAGATCAGACCTTGCCGCCCTGTTGGGTTCGCGTATCTGCCATGACCTTATCAGCCCGATCGGTGCCATCGGCAATGGGTTGGAGCTGTTGATGATGGAGGCCGAGACGCGCGGCCCCGAAATGGCGCTGATTTCTGAAAGCGTGGGCCATGCCAATGCGCGCATCCGCTTTTTCCGCGTCGCATTCGGCGCGGCAGCGGGGGAGCAGCGCATGGGGCGGTCAGAGATCGTCAACATTATCGCAGACATGACGCGCGGCGGGCGGCTTTCGATCGAATGGCAATCTGGTGCTGACCTGCCGCGGGCGGAGGTCAAGATCGCCTTCCTTTTGCTGATGTGCCTTGAAAGTGCCATGGCCTATGGCGGCAAGATTGTCGTGCAGGTTGACGGCGGGCGCTGGCAACTGAACGGCGACGCGACCAAGCTGCGCATTGAACCGGGACTTTGGGCGGTTCTGGCTGACCCGACTGCCGAGCCCGAAATTACGCCCGCCGTGGTTCACTTCCCTCTGGCAGCCGAAGAAATCACCCGCCGCCAGTATCGGCTGACCGCAGACCTCAGCACGACGTCGATCAAGCTCAGCTTCTGAAAGGGCGACTTCGGGCAAGCGTAGTTTTTGGCAGGTTCAGGTTCGGATCGTCCCATCGCCGGTCACCAGATACTTGAAACTGCACAACTGTTCGGCACCGACCGGGCCGCGCGCGTGGAGTTTTCCGGTCGCAATGCCAATCTCGCCGCCCATGCCAAATTCGCCACCATCGGCGAACTGAGTGGAGGCGTTGCGCATCAATATCGCACTGTCCAACCGCTGAAAGAACTTGGCCGCGGTCTCGTCATTCTCGGTCAGGATGCATTCGGTGTGGGAGGAGCCGTACTTGCGGATATGCGCCATCGCTTCATCGACGCCATCAACCAGCTTGGCTGCAATGATCATACCCAGAAACTCGCGCCCAAAGTCGTCAGGTGCGGCATTCACCGTGCCCGGAACCTTCAAAAGTTCGCCCTCGGTGCGCACCTCAACCCCGGCTTTGAGCAGATCTTCGATCAGAACCGCCCCGTGTCTGGTGTAAAACTTCCAGTCAATCAGCAGGCATTCCGCCGCCCCGCACACCCCGGTGCGCCGGGTCTTCGCGTTCAAAACCACGCGCCTGGCCTTTTCAAGGTCAGCATCCCGGTCGGCATAGACGTGGCAAATTCCCTCCAGATGGGCGAACACCGGCACCCTCGCCTCGCGTTGCACAAGCCCGACAAGCCCCTTGCCGCCGCGTGGAACGATCACGTCGATATACTCCACCGCCGCAAGCATAGCTGACACCATCTCACGGTCGCGCGTGGGCATCAGCTGAATAGAAGCCTCCGGCAGCCGCGCCTCCCGCAAGCCGCGCACCATGCAGTCATGAATAGCGGTGGAGGAGTGAAAACTTTCCGATCCGCCGCGCAAGATTACCGCGTTGCCTGCCTTCAGGCACAAGGCTCCGGCATCGGCCGTCACATTGGGCCGGCTTTCGTATATGACGCCCACAACCCCCAAGGGCGTTGCAACCCGCTGTATATGAAGGCCATTTGGGCGATCCCACTCCGCCAGAACGCGCCCGACCGGGTCGCGCTGTTCGGCTACGGCGCGCAAAGCATCGACAATGCCGCGCAACCGGTGATCATCCAACCGCAACCGGTCCAGCATCGCCGGGCTCAGCCCCTTGTCCTCGCCGTAGGCCATATCCTCGGCGTTCGCGTCCAGAATGGTGTCGCGACTTTCCATCACGAAATGCGCTGCACTGACTAGGGCGGCATATTTCCGTTCCTGGCTGGCATAGGCCAATTCGGCCGCCGCCGCCCGTGCCTTCTGGCCCATCTTGGTCATCAGATCGGAAAACTGCGCGTCCATCATCGCCCCTTAAATCACCATATCATCGCGGTGCACCAAAGCCGCGCGGCCTTGATAACCCAAAATCGCCTCGATCTCTCCCGACCGGTGCCCGGCAATCGCCTTTGCCTCCGACGCCGTATAGCGCACCAGACCCTTGCCCAGCACAACCCCTTCGGGTGAAACAATCGCCACAGGATCGCCCCGACCGAAGTTGCCGGTTACAGAGGTAACCCCTGCCGGCAAAAGGCTTTTCCCTAGCGTCATCGCCTTCACGGCCCCCGCATCCAGCCGCAATTCCCCCCGAGGTTTCATGGCGTTGATCCAGCGTTTGCGTGCCACGTGCGGATCACTATGCGCCACAAACCACGTCCGGTTCGCCCCGTTGGCCAAAGCCGTCAGTGGCCGCAGGACAGAGCCTTCCATAATCGCCATCGCACAGCCACCCGCCACCGCGGTTTTTGCCGCCAACAGTTTGGTCTTCATGCCGCCTTTCGACATGCCCGAAATCGGCTCACCGGCCATAGCCTCTATCTCTGGTGTGATTTTCTCTACCAAATCAAAGCGTTGCGCGGTCAGGTCTTCTTTGGGGTTGGCCGAATAAAACCCATCCACATCCGACAGCAAGATCAACTGATCCGCCCCGGCCGTCACGGCGATTTGCGCGGCCAGCCTGTCATTGTCACCAAATCGGATCTCGTCGGTCGCCACCGTATCATTCTCGTTGACGATCGGCACCACGCCCAAACCAAGCAAAGTCTCCATCGTGGCGCGAGAGTTCAGATAGCGCCGCCGATCCTCGGTATCTTCCAGGGTGACCAAAACCTGACCGGTGATGATGCCGTGTGGCGCCAAAACCTCCTCATATGCCCGTGCCAGCCGGATTTGACCGACCGCTGCCGCCGCCTGAGATTGCTCCAGCGTCAGCGCGCCATTGGGCAGACCCAACACCTTGCGCCCCAAGGCAATCGCCCCGGAGGATACCAGAACAACGTCCGTCCCCCGCGCCTTCGCTTCGGCGACGTCCATCGCCAAAGCCGAAAGCCAGCCATGTTTCAGACCCTGGCCATCCACGAGCAAGGCCGAACCAATCTTAACGACCAAACGGCGGGCCGACCTGACGTCTGGTGCCAACAACTGGCTCAGGGCCGCCACGGCTGCACCTCTTCCGGCTTGGCATTGCCAGCTTTGATCCGGGCGTAAATCTCGCGCAACACATCTTGCAGACCCATACCTGCCACGCCAGAAATCACGTAAACCTTTCCCCCACTTGCCTTTTCCAAAGCACGCCTACGGTCGCTGATCTGTTTGGCATCCATCGCGTCTACTTTGTTCAGCGCCAAAATCCGCGGCTTGTCGCCCAGGACTTCGGAATAGGCTTCAAGTTCATGCACGATGGTTCGGTAATCTTTGGTGATGGTGGAAGAGGTTCCGTCGACCAGATGCAGCAGCACCTTACAGCGTTCGACATGGGCTAGAAATTGCATCCCCAGCCCC
The DNA here is from genome assembly GCA_038231395.1 of Rhodobacterales bacterium. Lineage (GTDB taxonomy): Bacteria > Pseudomonadota > Alphaproteobacteria > Rhodobacterales > Rhodobacteraceae > Stagnihabitans. The sequence goes on along the minus strand of JBBRLL010000049.1, from coordinate 17,509 downwards.
CGGCCTTCCGATGCGCCCTCGATAAGCCCCGGAATATCGGCCATCACAAACTCTGCGCCGTCGATGCCCACAACCCCAAGGTTAGGCACCAAAGTCGTAAAGGGATAGTCGGCAATCTTCGGCCGCGCGTTGGAAACCGCTGCCAGAAACGTTGATTTCCCGGCGTTCGGAAGCCCCAAAAGCCCGGCATCAGCGATCAGTTTCAGCCGCAGCCAGATTGTGCGTTCCACGCCGTCTTGCCCCGGATTGGCACGTGCGGGTGCACGGTTGGTCGAGGATTTGAAGCGCAGATTGCCCCAACCGCCATTGCCGCCCTCGGCCAGACAAACGCGTTGACCCGGAACCGTCAGGTCGGCAATCACCGTTTCCTCGTCCTCATCCAGAATCTCGGTCCCCAACGGCACCTTCATCACGATATCTTCGCCCGTTTTGCCGGTTTTCTGACTGCCCATGCCAGGTTGGCCCGACTTCGCAAAGAAATGCTGCTGATAGCGATAGTCGATGAGCGTATTCAGCCCCTCCACCGCCTCGGCCCAAACCGATCCGCCATGCCCGCCATCGCCGCCATCCGGGCCGCCGTATTCAATGTATTTGTCGCGCCGAAACGAAACGCAGCCACCGCCACCGCCGCCCGAGCGGATATAAACTTTGGTGAGGTCGAGGAATTTCATGGCAAAACCGCTGTTAGGGAACGCAACAGCCGATAGACCCGAAGCCGCAAAGGTGCAAGGCTTCTGGTTTCACCCCTGCCAAAACCTCAGGCGTTCAAAGCCTCAAAGAGCCGCGCCACCGCTTCCGCACCCGGATCAACGTGACCTTCCAGATTGCCTTCGTTGACATAGGCGGCCCGGCCTGCCTTCGCCTTTTTAAGCGTTGCAGTGTAGTCCGCACCCTTTCGGGCAGCAGCGGCTGCGGCGGGCAGGCCCTCGTCCAACACCTCCAGCGCGGGTGCAAGCGCGTCAATCATCGTCCGGTCGCCGGGCTGCGCACCTCCGATCTGCTGCATCCGCTCCAACCCGGCGCGCAAGGCATCGCGCATCGAAAGCCCGCTGGAGGCCGCATCCCCCGCAGCCGCAAAGAAAATCGCCAGCAGGACCCCCGACGATCCTCCCATGGTCTGACTAAGTTCCTGACCAATCGCTCGGTAAAGCTGGGTGTGGTCGGCCAAGGGCAAATGATCCATCGCCCCGATCAAAGCGCGCGCCGCACCAGCCAGCGTAGATCCGGTATCACCATCGCCCAATTTGGCGTCCAACGCGTTCAGGTCCTGCTCCATTGCCATTGTGATTTCACAACATCTAATCAAGAAGGCACGGGTTGGTGCGTGAGCCGAAGCAATCGGTCGGATCGGCGCCAAGCCATCCGGCAAAGCCAGCAAAGTGGGTGCTGTCATCGCATGGCACCCCGGCCAGGCAGAAAGCGACGTGTCTGCGCGAAGTGCTTCTTCGTCGTCTGCCGTCAACGGATAGACCGAAATCGACACCCCGCGCATATCCAGTGAGGTCATCATCGCTGCAGGTCCAACCACCAGCTTGATCTTCTTTCCCAAAGTCGAGCGCGCCAATTCATAGGCCAGCACCGACATCTCCAAAATCGAGGTGCCGCCGAGGTTGTTCAGCAGGGCAACATGGTCGCCGTCCGCCATCGACGCGCCAAGCTTTGCAACCATCGCAGCCATGGCCTGCTCCGCTCCAAGGAAGCGAACCTGCTCCACCCCGGGCTCGCCATGAATGCCGAGGCCCAGTTCCGCCATGCCCGGCTCTATGCGGCTTTCCTTGACCGAACCAGGTACCGTGCAGGTGTCCAGCGACATGCCAATAGACTTTGTGCCTGCAATCACCCGCTCCGCCGCTTTGGTAACGTCGGCCAAATCTGCCCCGTTTTCAGCGAGATAGCCTGCGATTTTGTGGACAAACAGCGTCCCCGCTACGCCCCGGGCTTGTGGCAAATCCGGCAAGGCGATGTCGTCGTCCACAATAACCATGCTGACCTTGCGCCCGAACGCCCGCGCTCTTTCTGCGGCCAAACCAAAGTTCAACCTGTCGCCCGTGTAGTTCTTTACGATCAGAAGGCAACCCGCCGGCCCGGTCACCGCAAGGATCCCCGCCAATACGGCGTCAACCGAGGGAGAGGCAAAAACATCGCCGCAGACGGCAGCCGTCAGCATGCCCTTGCCCACAAATCCCGCATGGGCCGGCTCATGCCCAGACCCTCCGCCCGACACCAAAGCAACCTTCGATTTGTCCCAATCCGACCGCACAACAACTCTGACGTGGGGGAACCCATCCAGCCTCGACAGACGTCCGCCAGAGGCCATGATCACCCCGTCAATCGCCTCGGTGACGATATTCTCACGTTTGTTCATGAATTGCGTCATCTTGTCCTCCCTCAGGTGATCCGGGTGCCGGCCGCGTTGAAATAGAACGGTCGATCCGGTTCGATTTTGACAATATCGCCCGCACGAAGCGGCGTATGGGCACTGGTAACGGTGATCAGGTCGTGAGACCTGAAGCTCAGATGCAGCCGCGTTTGGTCACCCAGATGTTCAACCCGCTTGACCAGAGAGTCCTGCCCCTCACCCTGCTTGATCTGCTCGGGCCGCAGGCCCATCTGGATGGCTCCAATCGGTGCTGTCCCGAACAAATCGGCGGGCACGATATTGATGCGGGGCTGACCCAAACGGCTTGCGGCGTCGATACTGACCGGTTGTTCGTAAATCTCGCGCGGAGTGCCAAATTGCACCAGTCGACCCTCGCTTAGCACACCAACTTGGGTGGCCATCGTCATCGCCTCGACCTGGTCATGCGTCACGTAAAGCAACGTCGCGCCAGAATTAGCCTGAATGCGCTTAAGCTCAACCCGAAGATCAGCACGAAGCTTGGCGTCCAGAGAACTGAGCGGTTCGTCCATCAGGTAAACGGCCGGGTTGCGCACCAAAGCCCGCCCAATGGAAACCCGCTGCATTTCGCCACCTGACAACGCCGTGGCCTTGTTGTCCAACTTGTGCGAGATTTGCAAAATTTCCGCCACTTCCGCAACTTTTCGGGCTATTTCTGCCTTTGGCGTGCGCAAAAGTGGTGATTTGAGGGGGAACTCCATATTCTCTCGCACGGTAAGATGCGGATAAAGCGAATATTGCTGGAACACCATCGCCACATTGCGTTGGGCTGGAGTAAGGTCACGCATAGACTGGCCACCAATCCAGACCTCTCCTGTATCAGGCTTGTCCAGACCCGAAACCATGCGCAGCAGCGTTGTTTTGCCCGCACCGGTTGGCCCCAAGAGCACGACGAATGATCCGTCGGGAATCGTCATGGTCACATCGTGCAGCGCCGCTTGGTTGCCAAAGGCTTTGGAAACATGCTGCAATCTCACCTCAGCCATGGCTCAGCACCCTTTGGTTGGCGACGGACAAAAGCGCGCGACCTTCAGGATTGAAGATCGTGATGGAACGGGCATCAAGGCGCAGGCCCGTCGTATCCCCAATACGAACGTTCATTTTGGCATCCACGCGCGCTTTTACTGGGCCATGCGCGGTGTCCAGCGTAACAATCTGCGTGGTGCCAAGATATTCGGTCGCCAAAATGCGCCCCTTGGTGCCAGCGGCGTCATCGAGACGGATGTTTTCCGGCCGCACTCCAAGGATGAGCGCGCCGCTGGCCCCGTTGATCAGTCGTAGTATTTCAATGGGTTGTCCTGACAATTCCGCTGAAGTTGCACCGTTGCCGACCATACCGTCAAACCTGAGGAAATTCATCGGCGGCGAGCCGATGAAATTGGCAACGAAGGTCGTGGCAGGCCAATCATAGATATCCTGCGGCTTGCCGAACTGTTCCACCACGCCATGATTCATCACAACAATCTTGTCACCCATCTGCATTGCTTCCAATTGGTCATGGGTGACATAGACCGTGGTTGCGTGCATCCGGTCGTGTAGAGCGCGAAGTTCTTCGGCCATATGCTCCCGGAATTCGGCGTCCAGCGCGCCCAAAGGTTCGTCCATCAAAAAGCACGCAGGATTACGAACGATCGCTCGGCCAAGGGCAACACGCTGACGGTCGCCTCCCGAAAGGTTGCCTACCGGGCGGTCCAACAGGCCTTCGATTCCCAAAATCGCCGCCACCTCTTGCACCTTGGCTTTGACTTGCGCCTTGGGCATGCCTTGGCTGATCAGCGGGTAAGAGATATTTTTGCGAACGTTCATATGGGGATAGAGGGCAAACATCTGGAAGACGAAGGCAATGTCGCGCTGTGAGGCGGGCTTCTGGCTGACCTCCTCACCGTTGATGAAAATCTCACCCGAGGTGGGCAATTCCAGCCCTGCGATCATCCGCAGCGTGGTCGTCTTGCCGCAGCCTGATGGCCCCAGCAGCATGAAAAATTCGCCGTCCGCGATGGTAAAGCTGGAGCCTTGCACCGCCGTGAACGCGCCGAATTCCTTGCGCAGGTTCTTGATGACGATTTCAGCCAAGGGGCAACTCCTGCCCGGCGCGGATCAGATTGCCGTCCGGGTCGATTATGGCAAGTTCACGCATGCCCCACGGTTTGTCTGCGGCGGGAATATAACGGGGGATTTCAGTCAGCGGCAGGCCAAGCGCCCGGCATTCCGCATCCAGCGCACCCAATTCGGTCGGGCGTGCATAGGCCCCGGCATCATTGGTTGCGGGGTCAAGGCCGGGCTTCAGCCAAAAGTGCAACTCTGCCCCGTCGCGTTTCATCAACAGATACTCTGCATCGGCAAATATCGTGACAAAACCGATCCGTTGCCAGAAGGCTGCGGCTGCGTTTATGTCGCGCGTGGGAAGGATGGGAGACAGCTTTTCGAGCATCTGGCCTACTCCGGGAAATGGCTGACGATGATGAACATGACAGTGCCCACCAAGGTGACCACAAAGGAATAAGTGAACAAAAGCAGGGCGAAGGGCTGCATCAGCATGAAGACACCAAGGGCGATGAGGATGGTTGCCACCATCTCCCACGGGCCGCGACGCAGATGCATGAGGGCGTTGAAGAAGCTCATTTGCGGACCGCTCCGAAGGTGATGCCACGTAGCAAATGCTTGCGCAGCAGGATGGTAAAAACCATGATTGGCAACAGGAACAGGGTGGCCCCGGCGGCGACTGCGGGCCAATCCTTGCCGCCGTCACCGATGATGGTCGGGATGAACGGCGGGGCGGTTTGTGCGGTGCCCGAGGTTAGCAGCACGGCGAAAGCATATTCGTTCCACGCAAAGATCAGGCAAAAGATCGCGGTTGAAGCGATGCCGGTGGCCGCTTGCGGCAGCACGACTTTGTAGAAAGCCTGAAACCGCGTGTAGCCGTCAATCAGCGCCGCCTCTTCATATTCGATAGGGATCTCGTCGATGAACCCTTTCAGAAGCCAAACCGACAGTGACAGGTTCACCGCCGTGTAAAGCAGGATCATCCCCAGGTGCGTGCCATTCAGGCCAAGTTGCCGGTACATAAGGAAAATCGGGATGGCGACTGCGATGGGCGGCATCATGCGGGTGGACAGGATGAAGAACAGCAGGTCGTCTTTCAGCGGCACCTTGAATCGCGAGAAGGCATAGGCGGCGATGGTTCCCAAAAACACTGACAGGAAGGTTGAGCCGAACCCGATGATGACGGAGTTCAGGAAACGCTCTCCGTAGCGACTTGGCCCGGTGATCACCATGCCGTACTGACGCACGATGCGGTCATACCAGGTGGTCGGATCACCAAGCTTCGCCAGGTCTTCCGGGGCCAGTCTGGTGCGCGAGGTGAACAGGTTCACATAACCTTCCAGCGTTGGCGAAAAGAACAGTTTTGGCGGGTAAGAGATTGAATCCGGTGGCGATTTGAATCCGGTGGCAATGATCCAGACCAGTGGCAGCAAGGTGATCACGGCGTAGGTGATGACCAGCGCGCCTGCGACCCACTTCTGCCGGGGCGAGGGCTCAGTGATGGAAAAGCTCATCTGTCTTTCACCTTGTTCAGCGCCTTCACGTAGATTGATGCCAGACCGAACACGGTCACAAACAGGATGACGGCATAGGCAGAGGCATAGCCGGTGCGCCACTTTTCAAACGCCTCGCGCTTCAGGTCGATCGAGGTCAATTGCGTGGTAGCTCCCGGTCCGCCACCGGTCAGTTGCACGACCAGATCGAACATCTTGAAATTCTCGATGCCGCGAAACAACACGGCCAGCATCAGAAACGGCAGGACCATCGGGATAGTGATGGTCCAGAACTGCCGCCACTTCGACGCCCGGTCACACTCGGCCGCCTCGTAGATCGAGGACGGGATAGATCGCAAGCCAGCGAGGCAGATCAACATCACGAAGGGGGTCCACATCCAGGTGTCAACGATCACGATGGCCCAGGGTGCCAGTGCCACCTCACCGATCATCGAAAAACTGGAGGGGTCCGCACCGGTAAAGAAGGCCACCGCGTAGTTGAACAGTCCGATCTGCGGCTGATACAAAAAGGTCCAGAAATTGCCAACCACAGCGGGTGACAACATCATTGGCAGCACGATCAAAGTTGTCCACAGGTCGTTGCCGCGGAATTTCTTGTTGATTAGATAGGCCAAGGTAAACCCGATCAAAACCTGCAAGACGATGGTCCAGATCAGGAAATGCGCGGTCGCTTGCAAACTGGCCCAGGTGTCCGGGTTGGTCAGGATCTTGCGGTAATTCTCGATCCCCACAAACTTCACCGGGTTGTTGGGGCGGTTGGTGCGGAAGTCGGTCAGGGAAAGCCGGATCGTCCAGATCAACGGAAAGATGTTGACGGCCAACAACAAGAAGATCGTCGGTGCCACAAACAGCCAGGCAATGGTGCGGTCAGACAGGCCACGGATGCGATGCGCAATGCCAACCGGCGTGGCCGCAACAGCCGGACGTGCCATGGGTTCGGACATGATGGATTCCTGAAGCGAGGGCTAAGGTATGATGCGCGAGGCCCGGGTCGCCCTCAAGAGCCTCGCGCAGTCCAGACGGACTTAGTACTTGCCTTCTTCTTCAAACGTGGCGTGCCAGTCTTTCACCAGCCCATCCAGCGCCTCTTTCGCAGTGCCGTGACCGGCGACCACATAGTCATGGAAGTATTTCTGCGACGATTGCAGCAGGGTCGCGTAGGACGGTTCGGCCCAGAAGTCCTTGACGATCGCCATGCTGTCGAGGAACGTCTGCGCATAGGGTTGGCTGGCCGCAAAACCGGGGTCGTTGACCACGGATTTCATCGCCGAATAGCCGCCGAGTTTCCACCACTTGGCCTGAACATCGGGTTGCGAGAACCACTTGATATAGGTCAGCGCCGCGTCCTTTTTGTCAGAGGCCGCGACAACCGAAATCCCCTGCCCGCCCAATTGCGCAAACTGCGCGCCATCCGGGCCGGCCGGGTTGGCGAAATAGCCGGTCTTGTCGCCACCCACATTCGGATCAGTGTTGAACCCCGGCCAGGTGAAGGCAAAGTTCATCTGCATCGCAACCTGACCAGACTTGTAGGCATCTACCCCCTCGCCCATGTAAGCGTTGGACATGCCGGGCGGCGAGCAGCAGTCGTACAGCGCCTTGTAGTATTCCAGCCCCTTGACCGCTTTGTCAGAGTTCACAAAGCCTTCCAGATCATAGGGTTTGGCCGGATTGTCATACTGGAAACCAAAGGAATAAAGGACGTCCATCGCCCCCATCGTGATGCCTTCAGAGCCGCGTTCGGTGTAGATATAGGCACCGTAGACCTTTTTGCCGTTCTCTTCCCGGCCCTGAAAGAACTCTGCAATATCCTTCAGTTCGGCAAAAGTTTTCGGCGGGGCGAGGTCGCGGTTGTATTTGGCCTTGAAATCGGCCTGATTTTTCGGCTCCGCAAACCAGTCCTTCCGGTAGGTCCAGCCGACCACGTCACCCATGGCCGGCATCGCCCAATAATTCGGCGTGTTCTTCGGCCATTCGGAATAACCGACCACAGTTGCATCGACAAAGTCAGACATCTTGATGCCATTCTTGTCGAAAAAGTCGTTGAGCTTGATGTATTGGTTGTTCTCCGCAGCGCCGCCGATCCACTGGCTGTCGCCGATCAGCAGGTCGCACAGCTTTCCGCCAGAGTTCAACTCGTTCAAAAAGCGGTCGGCAAAGCTGGTCCACGGCACAAACTCGAAATGCATCTTGTTGCCGGATTTCGCTTCGTAATCCTTGCTCAGTTCCACCAGCGCGTTCGCCGGATCCCAAGCGGCCCAGCACAGCGTCAGGTCCTCGGCCCGCGCGGCACCCATTCCAGCAGCAAGTATGGCTGCGGACGTCAACAACAGTCTCGCTTTCATGGCAATTTCCCCCTGGTTCAAGGCCACGACCTCCTCGCCGCGACTCTTTGCCCCTACTATTGGTAATGAGGTACGTACCTCATAGCAAGGGGTTTGTGAGGCACGTACCTCAATCTGGTTGCCAGCCGATTGGATTTCGGGGAAAAGGGGGAAAGGAGAACACCATGCGACCCACGACGAAGGATCTGGCCAAGGCAGCCGGCGTCAGCCTGGCGACCGTTGACCGGGTTTTGAACGACCGGACCGGCGTTCGCGAAGATACCGTCAAGCATGTAACGCAAACCATTGAGAAGATAGGGTTTATCCGAAACATCTCTGCCGCCAATCTCGCCCGGTCAAAGAGCTATCGCTTCCTTTTCCTGCTGCCCCGCACCGGAGATCAATTTCTGTCCGAACTGATTTCCCGTATCGCCGAGGCCAACCTTGGCTTTGCATCAGAGGCGATGCGCGCCAGCGTCGCCCATATCCACGAAAGCGATCCGCACCAGATTGCCAACTTCCTTGGCACATTAAACCGCGAAACGGTTGACGGCGTGGCGATCATGGCTCCCGAATCGCCACAGGTGCGCGACGCCAAGGCACGGCTGGAGGAACGCGGAATCGAAACGCTCTCTTTCATCTCCGGCCAGATCATGCCGGGCGAAGGCGCTTTTGTCGGCATCGACAACCACGCCGCCGGTGCCACCGCCGGGCGCCTGATGGGCCGGTTTTCCGACCGCAAGCCGGGCAAGGTTCTCGTCATCGCCGAGACGATGCGCGCCCGCGACAGCCTTGAGCGGCGGCTTGGATTTGACGAGGTGATCAACGCCGACTATCCGTGGCTGACGATGCTGCCCTCGCTTGAAACCTATGGCGAGGCAGAGCGGACCGACCGCATCATCAAGAATGCCTTCGCCAGTAATCCTGATATTTCAGGTATTTACGTCCTAAGTTCCGAAGCGCGCGTTCCCCTGCAAACCGTAACGCAAATCAGCGAAGCGCGGCAACTTGTCATCATTGCCCATGAGCGGACGCCTTTCACCGAGGCGGCCCTGTTGTCACGACGGATCGACGCTTTGATCACGCAAGACCCCGGCCATCTGGTCCGCAGCGCCATCCGCATCATGCGCGCTGCCAGCGATGGCCGCGAGGTTTTGGCCAGTCAGGAAAAGATCCGCGTCGAAATTCTGCTGCGCGAAAATCTGTAGATCTTTGCCGAACTTGCACAAGACATGCCGAAAAGCCCAGTTGCCGCTCCTAACCTGCATAAGGTTGCGCTACGTCCCTCAATTTCAAAGACGGGTCTCAATCCGCGCCAAAAGCCAAACCGCGCTTTACTCAAACACGCAGCGCGGGAAATAGAAGCTGACCAACCAGTTTGGCATGTCGACAATCTCTGATATTCTAAGGTCGCCACAGGTTGACACCAGCATATAGGCCTCTACCGCAGCCATCCCGCGCGTGGCGCACAAAAAATCCACCATCCCCGCCACCGCGTCGCGACTTGCGGCCATCAGATCCGGGCCGATTCCCGTCGTCACCTCGTACCCCTTGGCGTCAAGGTGCCGCGTCACCGGCCCGGGCGTCGTGAAGCGTGGCGATTTCAGCGCGTAATCTTTCATCAGGTCCAGGGTCAGAACCACATCCATCGGGCTTTCGATGGCCGTCCCGCACACCTCGCCATCACCCTGCGCCGCATGGGTATCGCCCACGCTGAACAAAGCCCCGGTAACTTCAACCGGCAGGTACAGAACCGTCCCGGCGTTCAGGTCACGAATGTCCAGATTGCCGCCGACCCGGCGCGGTGGCACCACCGAATGAAGGCCCGGTTCCGCCAAAGCATTGCCAATCGTCCCGGCAAACGGCTTCAAAGGTACCCGCGCCGTGTCGCCGTAAAGTGCTGGTCCCATCTGCCCGGCATCATAGGACCAGACATGCAAAGCCGGTTCAGTGAACTGGTCGGCCAGCAGGCCAAAGCCCGGAATATTCGCCGTCCAGCCAAAGCCGCGTCCGTCAAACAGCTGGGGTGCAAAGCTTTCGATGGTGACTTTCAGCACGTCACCCGGCTCTGCCCCCTCCACAAAGATCGGGCCAGAGACCGGGTTGATCCGGCTGAAATCCAGCGCCCGCACGTCAGCCAAGGTCGAAGAGGGGCCAAGTTGACCCGCCGAAGAATCGTTGCAGTGAAACAGGATGGTGGACCCCGGTTCCACCCTTTGCGCCGGGGCAAACGCGTTGTCCCAGCCGAAATGGTGCTGCGTTCCGTGGATCGTATAGGCACAAGCTTTGCACATGGTATTGCTTCCCATAGATAGTGTCGAAGGCACTGCGCGGAACTTGGCCATAACGCCGTACCCTCCCGACCCGACAGGTGCATCCTACGGCGCTCTTGAAGGAACGCCAACACTCTGCGGCGTCAGCGTTCGACCTCAAGCGGATCAGCCAGTCACCGCAACAGTATCATGTCGCGAAGTTCTGCCAAGTCCGGCCCACACCAATTCATGCGGCCCCGACAGGCGCTTACAGTTCAGCGGCGACATCTTCGGGGATGTCGAAGTTGTGCGTGACCGATTGCACGTCGTCATCTTCTTCCAGCATATCCACCAGTCGCAACAGCTTTTGCGCGGTGTCCAGATCAACCTCGGTCAGGGTTTGCGGCTTCCAGATCAGCTTGGATTCCGTCGACTCGCCAAGCGCTTTTTCCATCGCATCCGACACGGCGGCCAAATCCTCCATCTGGCAATAGACCCAATGGCCCTCGTCATCCGACTCCGCGTCATCAGCACCGGCATCCAAAGCCGCCATCATCACCTCATCCGCCGAGCCTGCACTTGCCGGATAAGAAATCTCTCCCACCCGGTCAAAACTATGCGCAACCGAACCGGTTTGCCCCAGATTGCCGCCACATTTGGTGAAATACGACCGCACGTTAGAGGCGGTGCGGTTCATGTTGTCGGTCAGGGCTTCAACGATGATCGCGATGCCGTTGACGCCGTAACCCTCATAGCGGATTTCGGTGTAATCGGCCGCGTCGCCCATCTGGGATTTCTTGATGGCCCGGTCAATCACGTCCTTCGACATCGACAGCGCTTTGGCCGCCTTGACCGCCAGACGCAGACGCGGATTCATCTCGGGGTCAGGCATCCCCATCTTGGCCGCAACGGTGATTTCCTTGCTCAGCTTGGAAAACACCTTTGAGCGGATCGCATCAGTCTTGCCCTTCTTGTGCTTGATGGTTGACCATTTGGAATGCCCTGACATGACCCGTAATCCCCGAGGTTTTCGTGCTGATGCCGTTTACACCAGCGCAAGGCCCCGCCGCAACCCCGCGCCTCAGACTGCCGCCCCCTCAGACTGCGCCCTTCAGACTGCGCCCTTCAGACTGCGCCCTTGGACGCACCAAAGTCAGCCCGGCCAGCATCACCGCCAAAGCGACAAACACCAAGGGAGAGAACCTTTCCCCCAGCAACACCATCGCCCAGCACAGTCCTGCGGCGGTCACGATATACGAGGTTTGGCTGGCAAACACCGCACCTGACTTGGCCGCCAAACCCACGTAGCCCGCATATAGCAACGCATGCAGCCCGGAAGACACCAGCAACGCCGCCTCTGCCCGCCCCCACGGCGGCATCGGGCTGATCCAACTGCCGGTCACCCAGACCAAAGGCAAGCACAACAGCACGCCCACAACAGAGGTCCCGAACATCGCCTGCAACGGGTCCATCTCCGCCATGCCGTACCGGGCGACGAATGTCCCCTCCAACGCGTAAAACAACGGCCCCACCAGAGCCAACGGCAGAAATGCGACCAAACCCGGTGCCAAACTCACCCCCGGTGCAGCGATGATCGCAACCCCGGTCAGGCCCAACAACAACCCGGACAACCGCTTCAGATCAAACCGCTCTGACCCCAGCATCAGGTTCATCGGAAACGCCAGCAGCGGCACCGTGGAAATCACGATCGACATGATCCCCGCTGGCAAATGGTAGACCGAGACGTAAAAAGCCAAATTCGGCACCAGCGTGCCCAACACCGCGACCACAGTATAAAACACCAAAGCCCGCCGCGTCAGCACCAGCCCCTTGCCGCGCACCACCGTCAGCGTGCCCAGCACGGTCGCACAAATCACCAATTGCCACAGGATCAGGGCGAACGGCGGGTGCCCGGTGGAGGCTGCAATCTTGCCCAAAGGCTGGGTTGACCCCCAGCCTATACCCAGCACCACAAGGGCAGCCAACGACCGCCAGCGCGTCATGGCCCAGCCTGCGGCAAAACCCCGGCTTCAGACGGCCCAGCCTGCTGCAACCGCCCACCCTGTCGCACCATGCAAATCCGCACCGCCTTGCCGGTCTTGTCATCGGTCTCGACATAAACCCCCGACAGCGTCGCCTCACCGCCCGCAGGTTCAAACCGAGACGAGGACATGCCAGTGATAAACCGTCGCAAAGGCTCCAGCTTCTCCATCCCGATCACGCTATCATAATCGCCGCACATCCCCGCATCGGTCAGGTATGCCGTCCCCTTGTTCAGGATCATCGCATCGCCGGTCGGCACATGGGTATGGGTGCCCACCACAAGCGACGCCTGCCCGTCACACCAATGCCCCACAGCCATCTTTTCGGACGTGGCTTCGGCGTGAATATCCACCACCACCGCCTGCACGGCTCCGCCCAAAGGATGCGTCTTCAGCACCGTCTCCAAGGCCGAGAACGGGTCATCAAACGGCCGCTTCATGAACACCTGCCCCAAAGCCTGCGTCACCAGAACCCGCCGCCCTTGGGTCGCCTCAAAAACCTTGGCCCCCCGCCCGGGTGCCACCTTTGAGAAGTTCAAGGGCCGGATGATCCGTGGCTCCTGCTCAATGAAGGCGATCATGTCCTTTTGGTCAAAGGCATGATCTCCAAGGGTGACACAATCCGCCCCCGCTGACAAAATCAGCTTGGCATGCTCCGGTGTCAGCCCGGCCCCGGAACTGGCATTCTCGCCATTGACGACCACGAAATCGAGGCCCCAGGCCGTCCGCAACCCCGGCAGCCGGTCCGCCACCGCAGAGCGCCCGGTCTTGCCCATCACATCGCCCAAAAACAGTATTTTCATGAAGGCGGGATAGCCCCACCCCCCAATCCCCGCAACCTCAAACGCGACATCGGATTGGGGTAGGATGGGCAATCTGCCCATCTTATGGCGCAAAACTTCACGATGTTATGCCCGGCGCAAGGGCAGTTGAAACACAAGTCGCTTTCCGTCAGGCCCCGACCCTTTTCCGAACTAATCCCCTTCGTCACGGCACTCTCTTAAAGGATCCCTTCCAACCCCTCCAAAACCAACTATCTTGCGCCCATGCACCTGCCCGCCCCCCTCACCACATGGTTCCAAACTCAGGGCTGGACCCTTCACCCCCATCAGCTTCAGATGCTGGACCGCGCCCCAAATCCCGCAACCCTCCTCATCGCGCCCACCGGCGGCGGCAAGACCCTCGCAGGCTTCCTGCCCACCCTGTCCGAACTTTCGTCAGGCTACCAAGGCCTGCACACCCTCTACATCTCGCCCCTCAAGGCCCTCACCGCCGACATCCGCCGCAACCTGCGCCGTCCGGTCGAAGGCGCAAACCTCCCGATCCGCATAGAAGATCGCACCGGCGACACCACCTACACCCAACGCCGCAGGCAACGGGCCGACCCGCCCCACATCCTGCTGACCACGCCGGAATCCCTCGCTTTGTTGCTGACTTACGAGGATTCCCCAAAGATCTTCGCCAACCTCCAGCGCGTCATCATTGACGAAATCCACGCCCTGGCCGAAAGCAAACGCGGCGACCAGTTGATGCTGCAAATCGCCCGCCTTGCAACCCTCGCCCCCGGCCTGCGCCGTGTAGGTCTCAGTGCCACAGTAGAGGATCCGCCCGCGCTCGCCCGCTTTCTGGGCCAGAATACCGAAATTCTTTTGGCAGACCCCGGCCCCGACCCCGACATCCAGATGCTGACCACCGAACAGTCCCCGCCGTGGAGTGGCGGTGGCGGCAAATACGCGATCCCCGACATCCTTGAACAGGTCAAGCAGCACCGCATCACCCTGATTTTCCACAACACCCGCGCTCAGGCCGAAATCTTCTTTCACAACCTGTGGCTGGCCAACGAAGATAGTCTGCCGATCGGCATCCACCACGGCTCCCTCAGCCGCGAACAGCGCGAACGGGTGGAGGCCGCCATGGTTGCAGGCCAGTTGCGCGCCGTCGTCTGCACCGGATCGCTTGACCTCGGCATTGACTGGGGCGACGTCGATCTGGTTATCCAGGTCGGCGCCCCCAAGAACGTCAAACGTCTGGTCCAGCGCATCGGCCGCGCCAACCACCGCTACAACGCGCCCTCAAAGGCCTTGCTGGTCCCGGCCAACCGCTTCGAAGTCGTCGAATGTCAGGCGGCACTGGAGGCGGTGAAAGCCCGCGCGCTTGACGGTGAACCCCGTGGCCCGGGCCCCCGCGACGTGCTGTGCCAACACATCCTCGCCACCGCCTGCGCCGGTCCGTTCGACGCCACCCAGCTCTACCAAGAGGTCGTCACCGCCGGTCCCTATGCCCTGCTGACGAGGGCGGAGTTCGACGCCTGCCTTGATTTCACGGCCACCGGCGGCTACGCGCTGAAAGCCTATGACCGTTGGCAGCGCCTGATGGTCCGCGAAGGCAAATGGACCCTGCGTGATCCCCGTGCCGCCGCCGTGATCCGCCAGAACCTCGGCACCATCATCGACATCGAAACCCTGAAAGTCGCCCTCAAAGGCCGTGGTCAACCGCTGGGAGAGATCGAGGAATCCTTCGCGGCCACCCTCACCCCCGGCGATACATTTCTGATCGGTGGCGAGGTCGTGCGCTTCTCTGGCCTGCGCGAACTCACCGTCGAAGTCACCCGCGACCCCGGCCGTTCCCCGAAAGTCGCCGTCTTCAACGGCACCAAATTTGCCACCTCCACCCAACTGTCCGACCGCATTCTGCAAATCTTCCAACACGACAGCTGGCCCGACCTGCCAGCGCATACCGCCAACTGGCTCCTCCACCAACGCGAGGTTTCGCGCCTGCCCGAGCCCACCCGGCTGCTGTTGGAATCCTTCCCGCACGACGGGCGAGAGCACCTCAGCATCTACGGGTTTGCCGGCCGCAATGCCCAGCAAACCCTTGGCCTTCTGGTCACCAAGGAAATGGAGGCGGCGGGCCTTGCCCCGCTTGGTTTTGTCGCCACCGACTACGCCACCCTGATCTGGGGCCTTGAACCCCTGCAAGATACCGCCCTTTTTGACAAAAACCGGCTGCGCGAGGGTCTGGAAACCTGGCTCGCCGGAAACGCCGTCATGAAACGCACCTTTCGCAACACCGCGATAATTGCGGGCCTGATCGAGCGTAACAATCAGGGCCGCCGCAAATCCGGGCGGCAGGCCACCTTCTCCTCTGACATCCTTTATGACACCCTGCGCCGCTTTGACCCGGGCCATCTTCTTCTGGACATCACGCGCGAGGAGGCGTTGCGCGGCCTCGTCGACTTCTCTCGGATCGAGGCGCTGTTGGACCGTGTCGAAGACCGCATCGACCTGATCCGGCTGGACCGCGTCACCCCCCTCGCCGCCCCGCTGATGCTTGAACCGGGGGTTGTGCCGATCCACGGCAAGGGCCGCGAACGTCTGGCCTCCGATGCCGCGCGCCAACTTCTGCGCGATGCGGGCCTGCACTAGCCCCGACGCCTGTTCCCTTGTAGTTGACCGATGTCAGATACTGTCAGCGGAGGCTGAATGCCCTACCATTTCCATCTTGGCCCTGCGGCGCTGACGGCCCTGCCCTCAGGCGCGCTTTTTTGGCCAGAGCAGGACCTGCTGACCGTGTCCGACCTGCATTTCGGCAAATCCGAACGTCTGGCCCGCCGGGGTGGCACGTTACTGCCACCCTATGAAACCCGCGCCACGCTGACCCGCCTTGATGCCGACCTTGAGAGTACCGGCGCCCGCCACGTCATCTGTCTTGGTGACAGCTTTGACGATCTGACCGCCGCCAGCGAAATCGCAGAGACCGACCGGCTGTGGCTGACCCGGCTGATGGCTGGCCGGAACTGGACATGGATCGAAGGCAATCATGATGCAGGTCCGGTCAACCTTGGCGGCACCCACCGCGCCGAATTGCAGCTGAACGGTTTAACCTTCCGCCACATTGCGACAGCCGAACTCTTTGAAATCTCGGGTCACTATCACCCCAAGGCCCGCTTGCCCGGCCGCACTGCGCCGTGTTTCCTGATTGATGCGCAGCGCGTGATCCTGCCCGCGTATGGGGCCTATACCGGCGGTCTGTTCTGCGACCACCCTGATCTGCAAGCCCTGATGCAGCCAAAAGCGCTTGCCGTGCTGACCGGCCCCAAATGCCTGCCGCGCCCGATGCGCTGAAATCCACTCAACGTATTGATATATATACAAATGTAGGGTGTGCTTCAGCACATCCCTACGCCGTCAACCCCTCAGGCTCTGCAAGCCCATTCGCCCGGCAGCACGCCGTCAAGGTATTTGCCAGCAAACAAGCAATCGTCATCGGCCCCACACCACCCGGCACCGGTGTTATCGCCCCTGCGACCGCAGCCGCACTTTCGTAGTGCACGTCGCCTACCAGCTTGCCCTTGCCGTCCCGCTCTATCCGGTTGATGCCAACGTCGATCACCGTGGCCCCGGGCTTCACAAAATCGCCCGTGATCATCTCTGGCCGACCAACTGCCGCAATCAGAATATCCGCGCCCCGGCACACCGCCGCCAGATCCTTGGTGCGGCTGTGCGCGATCGTCACCGTGCAACTGTCACCCAGCAACAACTGCGCCATCGGCTTGCCGACGATGTTCGACCGCCCGACCACAACCGCATTCAGCCCCGCCAGCGACCCATGACGGTCGCGCAGCATCATCAGGCACCCCAGCGGCGTGCACGGCACCATCGACTTTTGCCCGGTCCCCAACAGCCCGACGTTAGAGACATGGAACCCATCGACATCCTTGGCCGGATCAATCGCATTGATCACCAGATCAGAATTCAGATGCTCCGGCAGCGGCAACTGCACCAGAATACCGTGCACCGCAGGGTCGCTGTTCAGCGCAGCAATCAGCGCCAGCAGGTCAGCCTCGGACGTCGCAACATCCAGCCGGTGTTCAAACGAGTTCATGCCAACCTCAACCGTAGAGGCGTGCTTGTTTCTCACATAAACCTTCGAGGCCGCG
>JBBRLL010000048.1:0-32697 GCA_038231395.1 Rhodobacterales bacterium | reverse complement strand
GGCATCAGGTAAACCTCCATCCCCTTTACCCAATCGGCATCGGTGATTTCCAGAATCGGGGCGCGCGGCCCGTGTCCGGCAGAGTTCACCAGCACATCAATCCGCCCAAAAGCCGCCATCGTCGCATCGACCAACCGCTGAAGGTCGTCAACCGACTGGTTCGATCCGGTGACACCAATGCCGCCCAGTTCACCCGCCAAAGCCTCCCCTTTGCCGGATGAGGACAGGACGGCGACCTTGTAGCCATCCGCCGCCAAGCGCCGCGCCGCCGCCGCTCCCATGCCAGAGCCGCCCGCCGTGATTACCGCTACTTTCATCGTCATCTCCTGTTTGGGGCGACCCTGCCACCGGGGCAGGGCCGGGGCAAGCTACTTGGCGGGCGCAGGGGCCCCGCCTTCAAAGCGGTTGCCGTGGCGATAGTCGCAGGGCGCTTCTTGCATTTGCAAATGCAGACCGGTGCCGGTGAAGGGATGGGCGCGGGCAAGGTCCTCGTCAAAGTCAATCCCAAGGCCGGGGGCTTCGGGCGGGATGATATAGCCATCCTCCCATTTGATCGTGTTCTTGATCAGGGCGAGGTGGAAAGAGCCGCCAGTTTCAATGGTTTCCGCAATCAGCAGGTTGGGGATCGAGGCGGCAAAATGCACGTTCGCCGCCCATTCAACCGGGCCTGCGTATAGATGCGGTGCCATTTCGGCGTTGAAAATCTCGGCAATCGCTGCGACCTTCTTGGCCTCCATGATACCGCCCAGTCGGCCCAAAGCGGGCTGCAATATCTTCACACCGCCCAACCGCAGCAGGGTGCCAAATTCGGCCTTGGTCGTCAGGCGTTCGCCGGTGGCCAAGGGAATGCGGACGTGCCGCGCCACCTCGGCGAACTCCATCAGGTTGTCCGGCGGGATCGGCTCTTCATACCACAGGGGGTTGAACGGTTCCAACTCACGCCCCAAGCGGATCGCACCGGGGGTGGTGAACTGGCCATGTGTGCCAAACAACAGGTCGGCGCGGTCGCCCACGGCTTCCTTGATCTTGCGGCAGAACTCGACGGATCGGGTGATGTCAGACATCGCCGGTTCATGGCCGCCGCGAATGGTATAGGGGCCTGCGGGGTCAAACTTGACGGCGGTAAAGCCCATGTCGACATAGCGGGCCGCGGCCTGCGCGGTCATGTCGGGATTGACCCAGAACTCTGCCGCATCTTCGCCGGGTTGCGGGTACAGATAGGTATAGCTGCGGATGCGCGCGTTCATTTTTCCGCCCAACAGGGCCCAGACCGGACGGTTGCGTGCCTTGCCCAGAATGTCCCAGCAGGCAATCTCAAGCCCGGAAAACGCGCCCATCACGGTGGGGTCCGGCCTTTGGGTGAAGCCTGACGAATAAACTCGGCGGTACATCAGCTCCAGATTTTCGGGGGTTTCGCCCAGCATGTGACGTTCAAACACATCCTCGATCACCGCGATCATCGCCTTGGGCCCAACGGTTGACGCATAGCATTCGCCGTAGCCCACAATGCCGTCATCGGTGGTCAGCTTGGTGAAGATCCAATAGCGCCCGCCCCAACCGGGGGCAGGGGGGGCGACGACGAAAATCTGCAGATCCTTCAGTTTCATGGCGGCTCCTTTGGTTTTGGGTCAGCCTAAGCGCGGAGCTTGCAAAGATTTGGCTGCCCGCGACACAAGATGTCGCAAAGAGAGGACCGGATCAAACGTGACCAATCTCGCGCAGAAAGGTTTTCAGAAGGCCCGCAAATTCGGCGGGCTTTTCGACCATCGGAAAGTGCCCCGTCCCGCGCATCAGATGAAAGCGGTGGCCGGGGATCAATTCGGCGGTTTCGCGCACCAGATCGGGTGGGGTGGTGCCATCGTTCGGCCCGGCCACGCAAAGCACAGGCAGGCGCAGGCTGGCAGTGGTGGTGTAAAAATCGGTGCCGGCGATGGCAGCGGCGCAGCCGGCCCACCCTTCCGGCGCGGTTTGCGTGAGGATGCGGCGCAGATAGGGCTCATTCGGGTTGTCGCGCCATCGCGGGCCAAGCTGGCGTTGCAACGCCCCGTCAGCGTAAGCCGCCAGCCCCTCTGCCCTGACTTGCGCTATGCGCGCGGCCCAAAGCTCCGGTGAGCCGATCTTGGCGGCGGTGTTGGACAGGACAAGCCCCCGCACCAGATCCAGCCGCTTGACCGCCAGTCCCTGCGCCACCATCCCGCCAAGCGAGACCCCGACAAACACCGCATCCCTGATCTTGAAATGGTCCATCAGCCGTTCCGCGTCGCGCACCAGCGCCCCCATCGCATAGGGCGCGGGCGGCACGTCCGAACCGCCGTGGCCGCGCTGGTCATAGCTCAGCGTCCGGTAGCTGGAAAGATGGCGCAACACGCCGTCCCAGATCGACAAATCCGTGCCTAAAGCATGCGAGAAAACCAGCGGTGGGGCAGCGGGCGGGCCCTCCAGCCGGGCGTTCAGTCGCAGGTCGGGCAGGAACACGTGCAAGGTTCGATACCTACAGAAGATTGTGGTAGGATGGGCAATCTGCCCATCGTTATGTTCGAAAAAGCCAAGCCTCTCAGGCGAACTCCAGCGCTTTGCGGAAGGTTTCGGGTTCGACATTGCCGCCGGACGCGACGCAGATCACCGTCTGGGGCAGGTCTTTGCGGAACAGGGCTGCGGCCAGCGCCACCGCTCCACCCGGTTCCACCACGATGCGAAGGTGACTGAAAGCAAGCGCCATCGCGCGCAGAACTTCTTCGTCACTCACCACCAATCCGGGGCCACACAGGCGTTGCAGGATCGGGAAAGTGATCTTGCCGGGCTCTGGCGTCACGATGGCATCGCAGATCGACCCTGACAGGTGTGGGTTGCGCTGGATACTTCCGCTGGCCAAGGACCTAGCGGTATCGTCAAAGCCCGCAGGTTCGGCAGGACGGACCTGCAAGACGGGCGCCCGCGCCTCCAGCGCCAAGGCGATACCGGCCGTCAGGCCTCCGCCACCACAACAGGTGATCATGCAGGCCTCCGTCAGGCTGGTACGCGCCATGCCAGCCTCAGCGATTTGGGCGGCAATTTCCAACCCGATGCTGGCTTGACCGGCGATGACCAAAGGCTCGTCATAGGGGCGGATCAAGGTCAGGCCACGCTCCGCCGCGATCTGCGCGCCAAGCGCGTCGCGGTCTTCGCTGACCCGGTCATAGAGGATGACTTCCGCACCGTAAGCCTTTGTATTGGCAATCTTTATGGCAGGCGCATCAAAGGGCATCACGATGACCGCAGGCGCGCCCAGCAGGCTGGCCGCATAGGCCACTCCCTGCGCGTGGTTGCCTGAAGAAAAGGCGATGACCCCTTGCCGCAGCGCCTGTGGCGGCAAAGCTGTCAGGGCCGACCACGCACCGCGAAACTTGAAACTGCCGGTCCATTGCAGACACTCAGCCTTCACAAACACCCGACGTCCGGCGATCCGGTCCAACAAGGGTGCGTTCAGCAACGGTGTCAGGCGGGCGTGACCGTGCAGGCGACGGGCTGCAGCCTCGATCAGGGCGATATCGGTCACCGTATCGCCTGTTGGAAGGCCCCAAGTGCTGCAACGCTTTCAGGTTCGTCCAGATAGGGCACATGGGCGCGGTCGGGCACGCTGGCCGTGATCAGGCCAGGATGGCGGTGGGCCATCGCTTCCACTGTCTGCGCGCTCAAAAGATCAGAGTTGGCACCCCGGATCACCGCCACAGGCATGCCCGCGCAGGCGTCAAACAGGTCCCACGCATCACCGCTCAACCCCGCCAACGCGGCTTGGAAACTGTCGCGCAGGGCCGGATCATAAGTGATTTGCAGGCCGGTTTCTGACGGTTTGGCATGCTTTTGCGCCTCTTCCAACCAGCGGCTTGGCGGGACATTGGCAAAGCCGGTGGAGGTGCCGGCCAAATCCGCTGCAAACTCGGGATAGGTTTTCGCCGTGGGGTTGCGGCCCAGATAGCCTGCAATCTGCATCAGGCCAGTGCGCTCGATCACCGGGCCGATGTCGTTCAGGCAAAGCCCCAGCAGGCGGTCGCGCGCCAGATGCGCCAGAACCATCCCGATCAACCCACCACGAGAGGTGCCAAGAACGGCAAAGCGCTTGATCGCCAGATGGTCCATCAGCGCCAAAGCGTCCTGCGCCTCTTGCCCCACGGTATAGGTGGCTGCCCCGGTCCAGGACGACCCGCCGCGCCCGCGATAGTCCATGCGGATCACCCGGCCCTGAAGCCAGGGCTTGGCATAGGTGAAATCAGCCATCGTGCGGGTCAGTCCGGCCAGGCACAACAGCACCGGCCCCTCGCCTTGATCGGCATAGGCAAGGCGGGTTCCGTCGGGAAGGGTGAAAAATTTTGACATGCCCCAGACTAAGCAGGAATCAACCAGATTTGGAAGGGGCGCTTGCCTGTTACCTGTTCGGGCCTTACATGCAAACCGCAGTCCAAGGAGAGCCCGATGGCGCATGTTGACACTGAAGAGCGGGCGAAGTCGCGCAAGGTGGCGGCTTTGCGGGGTCTTTGGCCGTTCCTGAAACCCTATCGGCGGATGGCTGTCACGGCGGCGCTGGCGCTGGTTCTGACGGCCTCGATCAGCCTGATCCTGCCTTTGGCGGTGCGCCGGGTCATCGACGGCTTTGGCGTCGAACGCGCCGCGATGCTGGACCAATACTTTGGCGCGGCGATGCTGGTGGCGGCGTTTCTGGCGGTAGGCACCGGGGTGCGGTACTATTACGTCACAAGACTGGGAGAGCGGGTCGTGGCCGACATCCGCCGCGCCTTGTTTGACAAGGTGATCGGGATGAGCCCGGCCTATTTTGAAAACATCATGTCGGGAGAGATTTTAAGCCGGATCACCACCGACACAACGCTGATCCTGTCGGTCATCGGCTCCTCGATTTCCGTGGCTTTGCGCAACGTGCTGACGCTTGTTGGCGGGCTGGTCCTGCTGATGCTGACCTCGTCAAAGCTGGCGCTTCTGGTCTTGCTGATCGTGCCGGCTGTGGTGGTGCCGATTGTGCTTTTGGGACGGCGGTTGCGGGCCTCATCCAAGGAAAATCAGGATTTGATCGCCAAGTCGTCCGGCAAGGCGTCAGAGGCGCTGTCGGCGGTGCAGATCGTGCAGGCTTTCACCCATGTGAGCGTCACGCGGGGCGAGTTTGGCGCGGTGACCGAAGCCAGCTTCACCTCCGCGCTCAACCGGATCGGCATTCGGGCGGGCATGACCTTTGTGGTGATGTTTCTGGCCTTTGCCGGGGTTGTGGGCGTCTTGTGGATCGGGGCGCATGATGTGCGGACCGGGGTGATGACGCCGGGCGAACTGGTGCAGTTCGTCATCCTTGCCGTGATGGTGTCAGGCTCGGTCGGGGCTTTATCCGAGATTTGGGGCGAATTGCAGCGCGCGGCAGGGGCGACAGAGCGGCTGGTCGAGATTTTGCACGCGCAAGACCCCGTGCTGGACCCTGCGGCGCCAGTGGCATTGGCGCAGCCGGTCCGTGGGGCACTGGCGTTTGAGGGGGTGCGGTTCCACTACCCCTCACGTCCCGAAACCGCCGCTTTGCAGGGCATCAGCCTGACGATTGCGCCGGGTGAGACGGTGGCTTTGGTCGGGCCCTCGGGCGCTGGCAAATCCACAGTGTTTCAGCTGCTGTTGCGGTTCTTTGACCCCGATCAGGGCCGGGTCACCCTTGACGGCGTGGATCTGCGCGACATGGACCGCGATGCGTTCCGCAAGGCCTTTGCCCTGGTGCCACAGGACTCGGTGATCTTTGCCACCTCCGCCCGCGACAACATCCGGTTCGGCAGGCCAGAGGCCACCGACGCCGAGGTGGAGGCTGCGGCCAAGGCGGCTGCGGCGCATGATTTCATCCTGGCTTTGCCGCAGGGATATGACACCTTTCTGGGTGAGCGCGGCGTGATGCTGTCGGGGGGCCAGCGTCAGCGCGTGGCGATTGCCCGGGCGATCTTGCGCGATGCGCCGGTTTTGTTGCTGGACGAGGCGACCTCGGCCCTTGATGCGGAAAGTGAGCGGCTGGTGCAGCAGGCGGTGGACCGGCTGGCCGTCGGGCGGACCATGGTGGTGGTGGCGCACCGGTTGGCGACGGTCAAACGGGCGGACCGGATCGTGGTGCTGGATCAGGGGCGGATCGTCGCGACCGGCACCCATGAGGAGCTGGTGGCCCAGAACGGTCTGTACGCCCGGCTGGCCCGGTTGCAGTTCACCGACGGCGTGTCAGACGCTGCCTGACCGCGTCCGTGTGCTGAGGAAACGACGGGCACAGACGCTGCCGAACTGTGGGAATGTGCTCAATCGCCCGTCGATATCAGTCGCTGCCTGAGGGTGAAAATTTGCTCTTTTCCCGATGGCTGTCGGAAAATGCCGGATTGGAACCGTGCTCTATCGCCGATGGCTGTCAGACGCTTTCGCAGTAGAAATGTGCTCACATGCCGACGGGTGCCAGACGTTGCCTCAGGGTGGCGAGGTAGTCCTTGACGGCGCGGGGCAGGGGGCCGGATTTGTAGGCGGCCAGACTGGCTTCGGTTTGCGGGGATTGTGCGGCAAGCGCGGACAGCAGGTTGGTGCGCAGGGCCTCCTCCTGCGCTGTCAGAAACAGGCGGGGTGCGGCGGTCAACAGAGCGTAGTCTTCGTGCAACCGGCGCATGGCGCGGAAAGCGGCCTCCATCGGGGCCGCAAGCTCCGGTTGGTCGCGCCACGATCGGCCGGCAAAAACCTCTTGAACAACGCGCTGGCCAGCACCTTGGCAATCAAAATGCACACAGCCTTTGAAGCCCGTGGTCGCCAGATCGGCGTGGATCGTGCAGGCGTGGCGCGACAGGTTGCGGCACGGCTCGCCGGCAGCTTTGTCAAACCCGAAGCTTTCGCCCTCGTCAAAGGCCAGGAACACGCAGCACAGCGCCGCGCACTGGTTGCAGTCTGGCGTCAGGTCAACGGTTCCATCGCGCAAGTGCGACCCCTCCATCATCTGCTGACCTAACGCGTAAGTTTTGCCGCACGCAACCCGGTGCTTGGCAAATCAGCGCTTTGCCCCCATCCTCACCCAAAGCCCACGCCGAAAAACCGGGCTGAAAGACTGAAAGGGGAGGACGGCATGGTCGGGTTCCGGACGCGCGAGGATGTGGCGGCCATCGAGGCGGAAATGCCGTGGGAAGATCGCGACATCGGGCATTCGATGCACGATTTTCTAAGCCGGACGGCCAAGGCCTATCCGGGCCGCGCTGCGGTGACATTTCAGCTGACCTCTGGCTCGACCGACAAGGCCAGAACTCTGAGTTGGGGCGATTTGCTGGATCAGGTCACGCAGACCGCCAACCTGTTGCGTGGGCTTGGCGTGGGGCAGGGCGATACCGTGGCCTACCTTTTGCCAAACTGCCTTGAAACCGTGGTGACGATGTTGGGCGGCATCGTGGCGGGGATCGTGGCGCCGATCAACCCGCTTTTGGACCCGTCGCAGATCGCGGGCATCTTGCGGGAAACCGGGGCAAAGGTCGTGGTGACCCTGAAATCCTTTCCCCGCTCTGACCTTGCCCAAAAGGTGGCGCAGGCTTTGACCGAAGCGCCGGGGGTGCAGACGGTGCTGGAGGTTGATCTGGCTCCTTATCTGCCCTTTCCGAAATCACTGGTGGCAGGTCTGATCCGGCCCAAGAACCCCGTGACCCATAAGGCGAAGGTCATGGGGTTTGGCCAAGCCGTAGCCCGCCAGCCAAAAGCGCTGGCCTTCGCAGACCCGGGTCAGGACCGCGTGGCCGCCTATTTCCACACCGGCGGCACCACGGGCCTGCCCAAGGTGGCACAACACAAAACCTCTGGCATGATCTACAACGGCTGGATCGGGCACCGGCTTTTGTTTCGCGAAACCGACGTGCTGCTGTGCCCCTTGCCGCTGTTTCATGTGCTGGCTGCCTATCCGGCGATGATGTCGGTGATCGCCTCCGGTGCGCATATCGTTTTCCCCACGCCGCAAGGTTACCGGGGCGAAGGCGTGTTCGACAACCTGTGGAAGCTGGTGGAACGTTACGGCGTCACCTATCTGATTGCGGTGCCCACCGCTCTGTCCGCCCTGATGCAACGCCCGGTGAATGCCCGGATTTCCACATTGCGCGGCACCTTCTCCGGCTCTTCTCCGCTGCCGATTGAACTTTACAGCCGCTATGAACGGGCAACCGGGGTGCAGGTGATCGAGGGGTATGGCCTGACCGAAGCCACCTGCCTTGTGGCCGTCAACCCACCGGACGGCATCAAGAAAATCGGCTCGGTCGGGCTGGCGTTTCCCTATACTCAGGTGCGGATCATGACCTCCGACGCGCAGGGTTTGCGCGATTGCGCCGTGGACGAGGTGGGCGAGATTTGCGTCTTCAACCCCGGCGTCATGCCCGGCAACACCTATGTGGAGGCAGCGCGCAATCTGAACCAGTTCCACGATAAATACCTGCGCACCGGGGATTTGGGGCGGCTGGACAATGAAGGCTATCTGTTCATCACCGGTCGGGCCAAGGATCTGATCATCCGGGGCGGCCACAACATCGACCCCGCGTTGATCGAGGAGGCTTTGGCAGGTCATCCCGCCGTGGCCTTTGCCGGTGCCATCGGCCAGCCCGACGCCCATTCCGGCGAACTGCCCTGCGTTTACGTGGAACTGGTGAAAGGTGCCAAAGTCGACGCTGCGGACTTGGCCGCATTCTGCCAGACCCAGATCACCGAACGCGCGGCCATCCCCAAACATCTGGAGATTTTGCCGACGCTGCCCAAAACCGCTGTGGGCAAAGTGCTGAAACCCGAATTGCGCAAACTGGCGATCACCCGGGTTTTCAACGCCTCACTTGCCGAAGCGGGCCTGTCCGCCCGGGTTCTTGACGTGGTCGAAGACCGCAGGCGCGGGCTTCTGGCGCGGCTGACCGACCGGGTGCCCGCTCAGGAAATTGCGGTGGCCGAACTGCTCGGGGCCTTTGCCAACCCGTGGGAGTGGGCCACCTGAGGAGGGAAATCCACACCCTACGGCAAATCCGCTGGACGCGAACGAGTTTTCGGTTGCGTGAATCAGCCCGCGCGCTTCACTCTTTGTGAAACTGGGAAGCGTGAGGAGAGCGTGATGAAAATTGGCTTGGCCGCCGTGTTGGCTGCGACACTTGGAACTGCGGCGCTGCCTGCCATGGCGGACCGGACAGACGTTTTGTATCAGAACCAAAGCTGGGAGGTCGATGGCGAGACCTATGACGACGGCACCTATGCCTGCCACGCGCAGGTCTCGGACCCCGGCGAAAGTTTCGGTATCTGGATTTTTGAGGACCAGACGATCCGCTTGCAGTTCTATTCCGACACGTGGGATTTGGGCGACAGCGGCACCGTCAACCTGAAGGTGGCAATGGACCGCCGCTCCCCCTGGGATCTGACCGATGCCAACCTGAACAAGCATTCCGTCCTGTTCGATCTGCCCGAAGGCAAAGCCAGCGTGAATTTCCTGGTCGAGGTTTCGGTCGGCAACACATTGCATCTGATGAGTGAAACGGGCTCTTCGGTGCAGAATTACTCGCTTGCCGGATCAGCCGCATCGATCGGTGCGCTGATTGACTGCGGCAAGTCGATTTCCGGCGACAAGAACCCGTTCAACTAGGGGCAGGCTTCTGGAACGGTGGGGGCCGGGACTTTCCGCGTGAAAATCCCGGTCTTGCCCGGTTCACAGCGAAGCGGTGTCCATCCAAAGCGTCACCGGCCCGTCGTTGTTCAGCGACACGTCCATATCGGCACCAAAGATGCCTTGTGCGACCGCAATGCCTTCGACCGCCATCCGGCCTGCGAAATATTCATAAAGCCGGTTGCCGTCCGCCGGACTGGCCGCATGGGAAAACCCGGGCCGGTTGCCGCGCAGATCTGCTGCAAGGGTGAACTGGCTGACCACCAAAGCCGCGCCCGAAATATCACGCAGCGACAGGTTCATCTTGCCGGCGTCGTCCTGAAAGATTCGCAGCTTGGCGATCTTGGAGGCCAGTTTGTCGGCTTCAGCCTCGGTGTCGCCCTGCATTGCGCACAACAGAATCAAAAGGCCCGGGCCGATCTTGCTGACCACCGCGCCGTCCACCGTGACCGCAGCCTGTGAGACGCGCTGAACAACCGCCCTCACCGGATGCCCCTAAAGTTCGTGGCGCCACGGCGGGTTGGCCCCGGCACGTGACACGGTGATGGCCGCCGACCTTGTGCCAAGCGTCAATGCCGCGTCCAGTTCCGCATCGGTGACCACGGCCAGCCGGGCTTTGGTCAAAGCGCCGGCCTCGTGCAGCGCACACAAGGCACCGGCGTTGAACGTATCGCCGGCCCCGACGGTATCGGCCACCACCACCTGCTGTGCTGCCACAAACCGGTCCTGCGTCGCGGTCACCGCCCGCGCCCCCGCAGCGCCTTCGGTGATGAACACCAGCTTCGGCCCCTGCGCCAGAATAGCCCGGGCCAAGGCGGTCAGGTCGCCCGCGCCCGACAGCCAGTGCAAATCCTCGTCCGACAGTTTCACGATATCGGCCCGCGCGATCATCCGCTCGATCCGCGCACGGTAGGGGCCTTCCTTGCCCGCGATAAAACCAAGCCGGATGTTGGGGTCGATCATGGTGACACGGGTGCCCGCCTCGCGCGCCTGCAAAGCCTCATAGGTGCTGGCGGCGGGATCGTTCACCAAAGATATGCCGCCGAAGAACAAGGTGTCCACCGAAGCGGGCAGGGCCGGAAGCTGATCCTGCGACAGCATCACGCCGGCCGTGCCCTCATCATAAAACGCATAGGTCGCCTGCCCGTTCACCAGCTTGACGAATGCCACCGTGGTTGGCCGCCCCGATCTTGCGCAATGCCCGGTGTCCACCTTGGAGGCGGCAAGGGTATCGGCCAAAATCTCGCCCAGCATGTCGGTCGAAATGCCGCTGAAGAATCCCGACGGCGCACCAAGTCGCCCCAAAGCGATCGCCGTGTTGAACACAGCGCCACCTGCGTAAGGCGCAAAGCAGGCCTCGCCTGCCGTGCTGGTGCGTGGCAACATGTCGATCAGGGCTTCGCCGCAGCTGAGAATCATCGCCATCTCCCGAGGTTTTTGCGCACCATACCTGAAACCGCGCCGTTACCGCAAACAGTCGGATTTGGTAGGATGGGCAATCTGCCCATGTTACCCGAAGTGGGGCTACAACTGGAAGTAGGGTGCCAGCGCCGTCCGCACCCGGGCCAAAGCCGACGTCCCTGACAGATCGGGCACAAAGCTCTGCCCGGTGATCGCTTCATAGGCCTGAACGTAGACCGCACAGGTGGCGGTGATCATCTCGGCCGGAATCTCTGGAATATCATCGGTGTACGGGTCGCAGCGCGCGGCCACCCAAGACCGGATGACATCCTTGTCAAACGAGGGCGGTCGCGTGCCCGCCGCAAATGCCGCCTCATAGCCAGAGGCCAGCCAGTAGCGGCTGGAATCCGGCGTGTGAATTTCATCGGCAATCAGGATACGCCCCGCCGCATCGGTGCCGAATTCATACTTGGTATCGACCAGGATCAACCCGCGCTCGGCTGCCATCGTCTGCCCTCGCGCAAACAGGGCCAAGGCCGCTGCCGAAACCTCATCCCACTGAGCCACCGTCAACAGACCCTGCGCGATGATCTCGTCCTGTGACAAAGGCGCGTCATGCGCGCCGTCAAAGGCTTTCGAGGTTGGCGTGATGATGGCTCCCGGCAGGACCTGATTGTCGCGCATCCAGTCGGGCAAACTGTGGCCATACATCTGCCGCGCCCCCTGTTTGTACTGCGTCAGCACCGAGGTGGAGGTGGTTCCCGCCAGATAGCCCCGCACCACGACCTCAATCGGCAGAATGGTCAGGCGCTTGCCAATCACCACATTTGGGTCAGGATATTCGATGACATGGTTGGCCATGATGTCGGCGGTCCGTTCAAACCAGAACCGCGCAATCTGGGTCAGCACCTGACCTTTGTAGGGAATGGCGGCCAGAATGCGGTCAAAGGCGGAAATCCGGTCCGAAGCGATCAGGATCCGCCGCCCTTCGGGGTAAGTCGCATCCGGGGCCAGATCATAACAATCGCGCACTTTGCCAAAGTAGGGGTTCGGCAGTTCGGCAATCCGGGCTTCAGTCAGAACGCGCATGGGGCCTCCGGTCAGGATATGGCGCTGCAATGCCCGCCAGTTCGCACAGAGTCAACCGGACGGCGCACGGCAGGCCCGAGAGGGGAGGTCAGCGCCCGGAAAACCTTCTTGCCGATGGGTCTCAGCGAAGAAGGTGGTGTCCTTGGTGCTGCCGGGACGGACTTCCCTGATCCTTTGATGAGATTTCTGAAGAGCAATACGAAAGCAGGTTGGCCAGCCTTAGCCGCCCTGCTGTTTTTGATAAAGATAGGCAAGGCCGCCCGCGACAATCAAGGCGCCGATCACGGCAAAGGCGATTTTCCACACGCTCCACGGACGTTCGCCCTGCACTTCGCCGGTCTGGCCGTTGACCAGAAAGCGGTAGCTTTTGGCGTTGTATTTGTAGGCGGCCATCCAGACCGGCAGCAGGATATGCTTGAACGTCTCATCCGAATACCGGGTGGTGACCTGATCCACCCGCTGTTCATCGCCGCCGATGTCGGCGCGGACGTCGCCCATGATGACATTGGCCATCTTGTCTTTGGCCGTCTTGTTGCCGTTCGACAGCGCCACCGTATAACCTTCGGCCTGAAACCCGGCGAGGTAATCGGGCGCGTAGGTTTGCATCTGGCTCAGATCCCACGGTTCCAGCCCGTCTCCAAGCCGGGGCGGCAGCGAGGTAGAGGCGATGGCCAGCACATCGTCAAAAGCGCGCGCCACCGAGCCTGCGGCGGGATACCAGCGGGTTTTCTGAACCTGCTCCTGCCGCTGTTCGTTGCGCCCATTGACGTTGACCGTGACGGTGCGTGTCTCATAGTAGTGGATGCCCTTTGCCCCGCGGTACGTACTGGCGGTGTCGGCGTCAAAGGTCCAGTAAGGGATGTAGACGCCGTTCATCGCGCGTCCCGCCCGGGTGAATTCCAGCAAACGGTTGGGGGCAAACCACAACCGGCCCAACCAGCCGATCAGCGCCTTGCGGGCCGCAGGCTCGTCCAGCACGAACGGCATCACCGCTTGCGGCTTGATCTTGCGCGCCGTGCCGGTGTCAACCACGACAGGAGAGGCGCAGAACGGGCATTCCGTGGCGTGCGATGCGCCCTGAAACTCCACCACCGCACCGCAGTTCGGGCATTTGGTGGAGCGGACCTCTTCGCTGGCAGCAGCGGGCAGGTCGTCGCTCAGGCCTTGAGACAGCGGATGTTCCTGGAAAGCCCTGGCTTTGGTGGGCTTTGCCCAAGGCCCTACGCCAGCATCTGGGCCAGCATCTGGGCCAGCTTTGGTGCCAGCATCGGGGTTGATCGTCTGTTCAAAGCCGCAATGATCGCATTTCAGAACGGTTTGGCCGGGGGAATAGCGCAACTCTGCCCCGCATTGCTGGCAGGGATAGCGGTGTTCCTCGGCAACGTTTGCCACGTTATTGCCCTGGCGCTGGTGGCGGCGGTGGCGGCATGCCCGCGAACAGGCGTGACAGGTCGGTGTCGCCCGCCGCTTTCCAGCCGTCTTGCCCGGCGGTCCAGACCATGCTGGCACGGGTCAGGGCACCGGAGGCAGCCATGCCTGCCAGATCGCCCTCGGCAAACGGCCCCTTGGTCGCGCCATTCTCGGCCATGTGCCACTGTTTGGTCACCGGTGGCGGGGGTGGTGCGGCCGGGGCGGCAGCCGCAGGGGCGGCCCCCCAAGGTCCGGCCGTCTGCGCCCCCATGTTAAAGCCCATGCCCGCGCCTATGGCAGCCCCCATCGTGGCCCCCATCGCCGAATTGGGCTGCGCCAACCCCTCGGCCGCGTTGAACTGCATGTATTTGTTAAGATCGCCCGCGATCCCCATCGAGGTGCGCTTGTCCAGCACCTTTTCCACCTCGTCGGGCAGCGAGATGTTTTCGATGTAGAATTCCGGCAGGCTCAGGCCATAGCCAGCCACCGTCGGCGCAATTGCTGTGGCCACCAGCTTGGCCAGATCCACCGTGTTGGCCGCCATATCTAGCACCGGGATACCGGATTTCGCCAAGGCCTGGCTCATCTGCTGGACAATGACGTTGCGGATCTGGGTGGAGATTTCGTCGGCGGTAAACTCGCCATCGGTACCGACCACCTCTTTCATGAAGATCGCCGGATCGGCCACCCGCATCGAATAGGTGCCAAAGGCGCGGATGCGCACCGGGCCAAATTCTGGGTCGCGGCACATGATCGGGTTCTGCGTGCCCCACTTCAGGTTGTTGAACCGTGTGGTGTTCAGGAAATACACCTCGCATTTGAAGGGCGACTGAAAGCCGTGATCCCAATGCTGCAAGGTCGTCATGATCGGCATGTTGTTGGTTTGCAGCTCGTACAGGCCGGGCGTGAACACGTCCGCCAGCTGCCCCTCGTTGATGAAAACCGCAGCCTGGCCCTCGCGCACTGTCAGCTTGGCGCCGTATTTGATGGCGTTGCCCTGACGTTCGAACCGCCAGACCATCGTGTCGCGGGTGTCATCCGTCCACGAGATGACGTCAATGAACTCACCTTTGAGGAAACCGAAAACCATGACCTACCTCCATGCGCGACTCATCCGCGCTAACTGTTGCCGCCCAACAGGCGGCTTGCAAGGGTTTGAACAATGGGCCGCGCCTCTGTCTCGGTCATGCCGGGGTGCAGGGCGGGGTCGTAAAGGATGCGCAGCATCAGTTCGTCCTGAGCTGTCAGCAGCGCAAACTCCTGATCGTCGTTGAAGATGGAGGGGCGGGCGGCGTTGCTGTCATTGGGCAGGCCCAAAGATTGCGCCAGTTCCTCGTGGATGCAGGCAAGGCGCATCAGGTTGGCATGTTCGGACGGGATCACGGCCACGGCACGCTCATAGGTGAAGGTGGCGTCGTTGGATTGAGTCAGAACCTGGCAATAGGTGTTGTCGTCCATCATGGTGACCGAGGACACCTGACCCGCCGTCAGCCCCGGCATTTCGGCGTTCAGCGTGGGGCCCAACGCTGCGCGCTCGTCCACGGTGGCGATATGGACCCAGAAGTTCGGGTGCTGATCATCCATGATGATCGGATGGCCGCTGACCCGCGCCAGCCGGGCAAAGTAAGAGCGGACCCATTCGGTGTCAGTCGCGGCCTGTGCTGCCGGGACCGCAGCACCAAAGATCAATGCCACCCTGATCGGCGCCTGCCAGCGCAACAGCCGGATTGGCGCCTGATTGGAATGCGCGGTGATCTGGCCACCGGCATATTCCTCATAAAGCGCTATCTTCAGGAAGTTATCGGTCAGGTTGCGGTCGGTGAAGGGCGCATCGGACGGGGCCATCGCGGTGCGCAACAGGCCCGCCGACAACAGGCCCGCCTGCACCTCTGCATAATGCAGCCTGACCGCGGCACTGGCCGGAGTTTCCACGACAACAGGCGCGGCGATCGGGGGGGGTGGTGGCACTACGGCAACCTCCGGCGGTTTGGCGCAAGCGCCAAGCGCTGTCAGCGCCACCAGCGCCAACCGACCCAATCGCACCCCAAATCCCTGCTGCATCAGCCTTGCAACGCGCCCCCGACGTTGTCGCCTGATCCGGTCGCCTTGGCATGAGCCGCCGACAGCGTATCTTTCAGGGCCCCTTCCATCCTGGTCAGCTCAATCTCTGCCGCCGCCCGCTTGGCCTTGCCTTCGTCGGCGATGGCGAGGCTTTCCTGAATGGTGGCGATCAGGGTTTCGTTGGCCGACTTCACCGCTTCGATGTCAAACACCCCACGTTCCATCTCGGTCCGCACCACTTTGTTGGTGTCTTGCAGGTTCTTGGCGTTTTGGGTCAAAAGCTCGTTGGTCAGGTCGGTGGCCCCTTTGATCGCATTGGCCGCCTCGCGTGAGCGTTGGATGGTGACGGCCTGCGCCAGTTGGGTTTCCCACAAAGGCACGGTGTTCATCAGGGTGGAGTTGATCTTGCCGACCAGTGACTTGTCATTTTCCTGCACCAGACGGATCGACGGCAGGCTTTGCATCGTTACCTGTCGGGTCAGTTGCAGGTCATAGACCCGACGCTCCAGATCATCCCGCGCAGCGCGCATGTCACGCAGGTCTTGCGCCTTTTTCACCTGATCATCGGCGGGCGCAGCTTTTACCGCCGCATCCAGCGCCGGGATCGTGGTGGTGTCCAGATCCTTCAGCTTGGCCTGACCCGCCGCGATATAAAGGCCCAGCTCGTCATAAAAGCTCAGGGTTTTGGAATAGAGGATGTCCAGCGCCTTGATATCTTTCAGCAAGGTCGTCTCGTGCATCAAAAGGTTTTCGGTGATGCGGTCGATCTGGGTCTGGACCTGTTCATACCGCTCCATGAAATGCACCAGGGGCGTGGCGGCCCCGGTCAGCTTTTCCCACCAGCTGCGCTCGCGTCCGGCGTCCAGTTCGGTGCCGGAAAAGCCGCGAATGGTTGTGACGATGTCCTGCAATGCGTCGCCAGCCGGCCCGACATCCTTGCTTTTCACCCCGGCCAGCATGGCTTGACTGATCGATTGCAATTCGCTTTGCGCGCCAGCCCCGAACGAGATGATGGACTGGGTGTTGGACATGTCAATTTCGGCCATCCGTTTGGTGATGGCAGCCGCTATTGGGGCAGGGGCCGCCTCCAGCGCCACGATGGCGTTGCTGGGTTGCGGCATGATGGTTGCGGTGAGCTTTTCCACTTCGGCAAGGGCAGTCGTGGCGGCAGAGGCTACGGTGTCGGTCATGGCTGTCTCACTCTTTCGGGGGTTACATCGGCATGGCGGATTGGAACGGCAGATATGGGGGTCGGTGCGTCAGCTTTCCAGCTTCAGCCTGTCGCGCAGGACCTGAATTTCCACATCCAGATCGGTATGATTGTTGGACAAAAGCGCCTGCGTGCGGCTGGCGAAGTTGGTTTCAAGGTCGGTCAGCAAGGCGTCATAATCCGCGCGCGCCTTGGTGTCGCGGTTTGAGGAATAAACGTCGGCGAACTTGGCCGTCGCATCACGCGCGCTCATCAAATAGACCGACATGTATTTGCGTGCGTCGGTCAGATCGCCGGGGTCACTTTCGACCTGCCGGAACAAAGTGCGCGCGGTGGCGGCGAAATGGTCAACCTTGGCCTCCAGCGCGCCGTCGTTGGCGCGCAGAATGGCATCTTTCATGGCCACCAGATAGCCCTCGCCCTCGGTCACGGCGCGGGCAACACGGTCGGTCTGGAACATGTCCACACCCTCCATCCCTTTGCCGCGCAAGGGGTCGGGGCCGAACGCGCCAAGATGCAAAGCGGCCCCCAACATGCCAATCAGGAACAAAAGACCGGCGCTGGCATCCCAGATCATCGCACCCGTCATCAGGGCAGCCCCGGTCAGGGCTGCGCCAAAGATTTTGCGCGGGATAGCGGGGCGGCGCGCAACCTTGCGGGCGTCATAGTCTGCATGGGCCTTGACGCCTTCCCGGGTCAGCCATGCCGCAAGGATCAACAATCCGGCCGCCCCAAGCCCCAGAACCAGCGCCGATGGAGGGCCGGTGAAGGCCTTGAAGATAAAGGGAAACGGCAACAGAAATGCCAGATTGGCCCGCAACATCGCACCATTGGGCGGCGGTTGCACAAGAACTGTCGTTTCGGATACGGGTGTCCCTGACTTCGCGTCGGAGTTGGGGCTGTATTTGCCGACGATGCGCTGCGCCATCAATGACCTCCGCCGAAAGCCACATAAAGCGTCAGGCCGAACAGCACGACGAAGGCGAGAGTCTGTAGCGATTTGGCCGACATGGGTGTGCTCCGCCGGGCTGGAAATTCTGCCGCACTATAGGCGAGGGCGGCAGGGCTGGCTATAGCTGGCCCCGCCAATCGCTGCGAAACGGCGCAAATCGCCGCACATCGGGGCGGGAATTTCACCGAATTATTCCCCGCTGCAAGCCAGGGTCTGCGGCTTTACGTGGCCCGGCGCGGGCGCGCGGGTTTTGGCACGTCGCCCGAGGGGCCGGGTTTCGGGCCAGGTTTAGGACCGGGTTTCAGGCCGGGTTTCGGGCCGGGCTTGGCCACAAGATGCGGTTTTGGATCCACCCCGGCATCGGCCCTGCGGCGCGGCGCTGTGGCCAAAGCACGTGGCTTGGCCGCACCCTCACGCCCCGCACCTTCACGATTTGCACCTTCCCGGGCCGGCCCATGACTTACGCCGCGCACCGGCTTGCCCGTGGTCTTGAACGCCGCTTTCGCAGGGGCCTTCTGCGGCACCACCTCGTCGGCCATCGGGTCAAGCCCCAGCTGATCGCGCAGCACCCGGGGTTTGACCTCTTCCACTGCACCCGGCTCCAGATCACCCAGCCGGAACGGGCCATAACTGATCCGGATCAGCCGGTTCACATACAGGTCCATCGCGTTCAACGCCCGCCGGATCTCGCGGTTCTTGCCCTCGCGCAGGCCAATCGTCAGCCAGGCGTTGGCGCCCTGAATGCGGTCCAGAACCACGGTCATCGGCTGAAACCGTTCGCCATCGACCACAATGCCCCGGCGCAGCGGCTCCAGATCGGGATCGGTCGGGTTGCCATTGATCCGCACCCGGTACTTGCGCAACCACCCGGTGGAGGGCAGTTCCAGCCGCCGTTTCAGCTCACCATCATTGGTCAGCAGCAAAAGCCCTTCAGAGTTCAAATCCAGCCGCCCGACCGACATGACCCGGGGCAAATCCGCAGGCAGGGTTTCAAACACCGTCTGGCGGCCCTTTTCGTCGGCCTCAGATGTCACAAGGCCCTCCGGTTTGTAATAAAGCCACAGCCGTGCAGGCTCTGCCGCTGCCACCGGCTTGCCGCCGACGGTGATCTTGTCGCGGTCAGTGACGTTCAGCGCCGGTGAGGTGATGACCTTGCCATTGACCGCAACCTCGCCAATCTCGATCAGCCGCTCTGCCTCGCGGCGCGAGGCGATACCAGCGCGCGACAGGACTTTGGCGATACGCTCACCCTCGGGCGAGGTTTTCGCCGCTTCGGGCTTGGCTGCGGCCGTACCCTGCGACTTGCGCGGCTGCTTTGGCGGCTGATAAGCGGGCGTGCCAGAACGGATGGCAGAACCGGTAGTGTCGGGAGGGGTTGTCTTTTCGGCCATCACGGGCATCCTTCTACGGGACATCGCCTTTGCAAGGCGGGCGGCGCGCGTCCTGCGGGCCGTGGCGTTCCATAGACAACCGACCAGTTAAAAACAATGGGGCAACCGCATTTGAACTTTCAATCCTTCATGGCGGAGGCTTTGGTTGAAGCCCATGCCGCAGGTCTGCGCGGCGAAGTTCCGGTGGGTGCGGTGATCGTTGCGGGCGATCAGATCATCGCCCGTGCCGGTAACCGCACCCGCGAATTGCACGACCCCACCGCCCATGCCGAGATGCTGGCGATCCGTGCGGCCTGTGCTGCGGTACAGTCCGAACGCCTGACCGGCCATGACCTTTACGTCACGCTGGAGCCGTGCCCGATGTGCGCCGCAGCCATCAGCAACGCCCGGATCGCCCGGCTGTACTATGCGGCGTCCGACCCCAAATCCGGCGGCATAGCACAGGGCCCGCGCATCTTCAGCCACCCACAATGCCACCATGTCCCCGAGATCTATGACGGCATCGCGGCTGGTCCTGCCGAAGCGCTGCTGAAGGATTTCTTCGCCACCCGTCGGTAGGGTTGGGACTTTGACGCTCGGTTCCGGTCTTTGATTGCCTGCGCAACTACTCATCCACAGCGCCGTGTTTTGGGCATTACAGTTGCGGGTTGGGTCCAGATGAGGGGTTATGGGCGGTCAATGGTGGCCGCCACCAAGTCGGCAAAGTTTCGCAAAAAACCTGTCCTGGCGGGTTTTGGCAACGGGTGCGGGTGCGTCTTGGTACGGCGGACTTTGGAATACGGTTCATACCAGCAATACGGTTGATCCGGTGGTCAGACGTGCCTCCAACGCGCGGTGGGCCTCGGCTGCTTTGTGCAGCGGGCGGGTGGTGGCCGTGTCCAGCCGCAGCGCGCCGGAAAGGATGCGGGAAAACAGGTCGCCCGCGCGCTGCATCAGTTCAGCCCGGCTGGCGATATAGTCGAACAGGATCGGGCGGACAGCGGAAAGCGAGCCATTGCTGGCAAGGTCTTGCATTGAAAACCCGGTCATCATGCCGGACGACTGGCCAAAGTTGACGAAGGTGCCACGCCGGGCCAGGCATTTCAGCGACCCGCGCCAGGTGTCGTGCCCCACCGAGTCGTAGACCGCCGCCACACCTTTGCCTGACGTGATCGCCCCAACCTCGGCTGCGAAATCCTGCGTGCGGTAGTTGATCACGTGAGCATAGCCATGGCTGCGGGCAAGGCTACACTTCGCGTCTGTGCCCGCCGTGCCGATCGCCTGCGCGCCGATGGCGGCCAGCCATTGGCCCAGCAAAAGTCCGACACCGCCCGCCGCCGCATGGACCAGCACCGTATCGCCGGGCCGCACAACGTAAGACGCCGTCACCAGATATTGCGCCGTCAGACCCTTCAAAAGCGCGCCTGCGATGGCGGTATCGGCGATGCCATCGGGCAAGGCGATCAGGCGGTCGGCGTGGACCACGCGGGCCTGCCGGTAAGCGCCATGCGCCATCACATAAGCCACCCGGTCGCCCGCACGAAATTCACTGACGCCGGGTCCAAGCGCTTCGATCACGCCCGCAGCCTCTGCCCCCGGCACGATGGTGGCTTGCGGCCATGGGTACAGGCCAGAGCGGTAATAGACGTCGATGAAATTCACGCCGATGGCGGTTTGCCTGAGCAATACCTCACCGAGGCCGGGCGGTGACAGGGGCAAGTCCATCCATTCCATCGCTTCCGGCCCACCGGGTTTGCGCACGAGCATGCCTTTGGTCATCGGCTCAACTTTCGACCAGAAAAGCCGGATCGACCGGCAGCTGCATCGCCGTCGCCAGATGGTTGGTCTGGGCCGCAAGCGCGATGATCGCCAACAGTTCGGCGTGCTGGGGCTGCGTCATCCCCTTGTTGCGCGCGGCGGCGGTGTGGGAATGCACACAATAGCTGCAATTGTTGGCGGTCGAGAGGGCGATGTAGATCATCTCCTGCACCACGGGGTCCAGCACGGTCTGCCCGGTCATCACCACTTTCAACTGGCCCCAGACCCGCGCGAGGTTTGCCGGATCATTGGCCAGACCGCGCCAGAAGTTGTTGACGAAGTCCGATTTGCGGGTGGCGCGGATGTCGTCGAACACCGTTTTGACGGCGGGATTACCCTCCGCCTCGGCGTCGTTCAGAAGTTTGACGGTTGTCATGGTTTCTCCTTGGCTGATGATGGCCGCGCCCTTGGTGCGAAGCTTTCGGTCAGCGTGTTTCAGTGCACGGCGGCGTACATGATCTTTTCTTCGCTCGCGTCGATCGGTGAAAGCTCCTCCACGATACGGCCTTGACGGCACACCAGGATCCGGTCGGAAAGGTTCATGATTTCCGGCAGATAAGACGAGATCATCACCACCGCCAGCCCTGCATCCGCCAAAGCGTTGGTGATCTGGTGGATCTCTGCAATCGCTGCCACATCGACGCCGCGTGTGGGTTCGTCAAAGATCACCAGAGCGGGTTTCTGGATCAGGCCCTTGCCGATGACGACCTTTTGCTGGTTGCCGCCCGACAGTTCCACCACGCGGGCATTGGCGTTGATGGACTTGATGTTCAGCTTGCCCGTCCACTCCGCAGCAATTGCAGCAATATCCGACATCCGCACCACCATGGCCCGGTCATGGCCTGCTGCCAGAAAGCCGCCAAAAAGGTTTTCGCCAATCGACATCGTCTCGAAGAACCCTTCGCTTTTGCGGTCCTCCGTCACGTAAACGATGCCGTCTTGCACGGCCGGATGCGGGGTGCGGTAGCGGACCGGGCGGTCGTTCAACGCGATGGTTCCACCGCGCGAAAAGTCGCGTTTGGTGATGCCGGCGATCACCTTGAACGTCTCGGTCCGCCCCGACCCGATCAGGCCGAAGACCCCGGTGATCTGGCCCGCAAAGACCGAGAACGAGGTGTTGCGCACCATCGCCCCCATGGAAACATCCTGCACCGACAGAACCTTGGCCCCCGGCTTGCGCAGGGTCGCGCGGGTTTTATAAAGTGCCCCCGATAGGCTGCGGCCGACCATCGCGGCGATGATCTTGTCGCGGTCAAAGTCGGCGGTATCGCCAGTTACGACCAACGCACCGTCGCGCAAAATGGTGATGCGGTCGGATATCGCAAGCGCCTCCTCCAGCGCGTGGCTGATGAAGATGACCGAGACGCCCCGGGTTTTCAGGCGGCGCAGCAGCGCGAAGAAGTGGCGCTTTTCTTCGGGGGTCAAGCTGGCGGTGGGCTCGTCAAAGATGATGACTTCGGCGTTGTGATGCACGGCGCGGGCAATCTCGACCATCTGGCGTTTGGCAGCGCCGAGGGTTTCCACCATCGCCGCAGGGTCCACCGGAAAGTTCAAGGATTGCAGGAATTGCTGCGCCGCAATATAGGTGCCGCGCAGCCGGTTAAGAAAGGGTTCCGCCCCCAGATACAGGTTTTGCGCCACGGTCATCGACGGCACCAGCGAGGTTTCCTGAAACACCATGGCGATCCCGGCTTGAAGCGCCTGATGCGGGGTGTCAAAGCGGGTTTCAGCGCCCCGGTACAACATGCGCCCGCTGCTTGGGGCCACCACCCCGGCGATCACCTTGGTCAGTGTCGATTTGCCCGCGCCGTTTTCGCCGAGCAGAGCGTGAATCTCGCCTTTGCGCAGGTCAAAATCCACATCGCGCACGGCGGGAACCGAGCGATAGGATTTCGTGATTTTTTCCAGTTGGATGATCTTGTCCATCACAGCCCCGCGTCCAGCGACAGCACGCAATCGCCACCTTTGGCGGCGACATAAAGCCGCCCCCCGACCTCCAACGCGCAGGTTGTGCCGTGGCGGTTACCATTGGCGCGGCTGTGGTAGGACGATTGCGGGGTCATATCGGCCCCCAGACGCACCACCATTCCGTAAGACCGGCTTGGCGACCACGCTTTGTGGATGCCCAGCGTTTTGATGCCGCCACATTGCAACGGCTCCAGAAAACTGCGGCCTGACGACAAGGCTGGGGCGATCCAGTTTTCGCGCGCCACTTCGGCCATCATGTCAAAGCGGAAATGCGTTTCTTGCAGCACAAATTCGATCAACCGGTTGCGCGGGGCAAACAGCGCCAGCCACGCGCCGCCGTTTGGGGCAGGTGTCAGCCGCGCCGGGTATCCGGGCAGTTGGCGCAAGATCGGGGTCTGGCGGCCCGCCTCCAGCCGGATCAACTGGTGCCGCCAGCTTTCCGAAACCGTTACGCCTTTACCATCGGGCAAAAGTCCAAACGGAAAGGCCAACCCGCCGGCAATCTGAGTGAACGTGCCGGAGTCAAGCCGCCAGACCGAGCCGGTTGCGTTCTTTTCCATCAGATCAGCCACCCAACCAGAGGGCTGATGCCGGGTCGATCCATTGGCCAGCCACAACGCGCCATCCGGGCCAAACGCAAGTGCGGTGATACAGCGCAGACCCTCGGGCAGGGCGACCGCTTGACCGTCAATCAGCAACTCGCCAGGGTCCAATGCCACCGCCAGCGCCCCGCTATTCGAGGTTGTGAGGGCGCTGATCGGTGCCGGGTAACTGGCGATCACCCCTATACCCACCGCCACCAGATCAGCGCCAGAACTGGCAATCAGCCGACCTTGATGCCACGCCAAAGCATCGGGCGCGGTCATCGTCGCCAGCACGCTGGCATCGTCCAACTCGGTATTGGGGCGCAAAGCGCCATCCATCGGCGGGATGGTGATGGCCTTGCCGCGAAACAGGTCGAGGATGGGGTCAAAGATCATGACCTTGCCCCCCAATAAGCGTCATGCGCTGTCCAGGAAGGATCGGCCCCCGCGACCGCAAACCGTCCTATCCGGTTGTTCAGGATGCCGCCTATGAACAACTGCCCCTTATGCTCACGCATCGAGGTGACCATGGCGTGCGCGTTCCCGGTCAGATCGCCCAAGGTGCCGATGATCCGCCCCGCCTCGTCAAATTTCACCACGCCGCCGGTGTTGATGTTGGGAAACAACCATTCGTCCTGCGGCAAGCGCCGGGCCATTCGTTTGCGCATGGCAGGATGGCGCAGCGACAGATCGAACGACGGTGTGCGCATCCCCAGCCATGCCATCCAATAGGTGCCATCCGAGGCGCGGTTGATGTTGTCGGGGTAACCCGGCATGTCGCGGATCACACATTCCGCCATGCCAGCTTTGGGGCCTTCAAGCCAATAGCGGTGAATGCGGCAGGCCCAGCTTTCAGCAAAGAACAGCGATGCATTGTCATGCGCCATGCAGACGCCGTTGGTGTAGCGGTAGCCGTCCAGCAAGGTTTTGGTGCTGCCATCCTTGGGATCATAGACCAGCAAGCGCCCGGTGGCCCGGTTCTCAATCGAATCCAGCGCCCAGTCATGCGCGTCATAGCGCTTGGTGCTGTCGGTAAAGTAGATGCGGCCATCCGGCGCAATGTCCAGATCGTTGGGGTCGCGCAGGCGCGCATCATCTATGATCGACGTCAAAGACCGGCTGGTTTCGGCGGACAGCTTTTTCACCTGACGGTCGGGCGAGATCGAATAAAGGCCCATCGCCCCAACACAGCTGATCAGGTTGCCATCGCGGTCAAAAGCCAGCCCAAGGGGAAAGCCGCCGACATGGGCAAACACCTCGGACTTTGTGTAATCGGGCGCAAAAAACCGCATGATCTCACCATGTCGCGTGCCGCAATACAGGTGGTCGTCGCGGTCAAGGATGACATCCTCGGGGCCCTCCAATGCGCCCAGACCGATGTGATCCGCCGCAGCCAAAGCGTTGTTGAGCGCATAGGGAGAGCCTGCGTCGGGCAGCGCCGATTGCGCCTGACCCAGCCGC
The DNA here is from genome assembly GCA_038231395.1 of Rhodobacterales bacterium. Lineage (GTDB taxonomy): Bacteria > Pseudomonadota > Alphaproteobacteria > Rhodobacterales > Rhodobacteraceae > Stagnihabitans. Next base: position 7,733 of record JBBRLL010000048.1, on the reverse strand, counting down.
AGGTAGACCGGGGCGACATAGACCTCGTTCAGCACCTTGTGGCGGTTCTTCAGCCAGCGGATGTCGATGGTGACGGCCACGGCCAGCAGGATGCCCAACACCATCTGGTTGGTGCCTGTGCCGTACCCCAGCCGGATCAAACCATTGGTCATCACCAGCACGATCACCGCGCCCATCAGCCCCTTGGCCACCGATCCGCGCCCGCCGCCAAGCGAGTTGCCGCCCACCACCGCTGCCGTCAACGCCAGAATCTCCAACCCTGCACCGGTGCCGGGGCCGGCGCCTGACAGCCGTGTGGCGATCAGAAATCCGCCAAGCGCCGCCGTCAGGCCCGAAAACACGTAAGTCAGGAACACCGTCTTGCGCACCTTGATCCCGGCATTATGGGCCGATCTGCGCGACCCGCCCACCGCCAGCACATGCCAGCCGGGGCGCGAACGCGTCAGCACGATATGGGTCACAACCGCCAGAACCGCCGCCGCGATCACCGGCACTGAAAAGCCCAGAAACGTACCGTCGCCGATGAAATCCCAGGTCTTTGAGGTGGCGGAGGACATCTGGATGGCCGAGCCATAGCTGACGACCAGAATGTCATAGATCGCCCGCCCGATGATAAAGGTGACCAGCGTGGTCAGAAAGGCCCGCAGCCTGAGATAGCCGATCAGATAGCCGTTGAGCGCGCCGACAACCGCTCCGACACAGAGTGAGGCCAGAAATGCCACCCAGACCGGCGCGCCCAGAATGAAAAACGTCGATACCGCAGCAAAGGCCGACAGCGCAAAGATCGACCCCACGGCAAGGTCGATGCCGCCGCCCCGCATCACCACGGTAAGCCCGATCACCACCAACGAAAACTCACCCAGTTGCCGGGTGCTTTCCTGAAGTGAATGCAGGTTGAAAAACCCCGGGATTATCGACCCGAACGTGGCCACTGTGAGGATCAGGGCCAGAAAGGGGATGGCGTTGTCGGTCCAGCGTTTGGTCAGAATCTCGCCGATGATGTGGTCTGGCACGAGGTTGTAGCGCCAGGCTTGCAGCCGCTCACGAAGGGTCATCAAAGGCCTGTCAGGTCGGAAGGTCAGGGTAAGTGGCGGCCCGGTTTCACCCGGACCGCCGTGAAAAGCTATTGAGCTTCGGCCTGCAATGCCTTGAGATTCCAGCACGTATCAGGTTGCAGACTGGCTTTGGTCGATGCTTTCAGCAGGGTGTAAAGATAGGGCGAGGCGGTGCCGGCCGGTTTGCCGCTTTGCAGCAGATACTTGATCATCGCGACCATGTTGCCGGACTCCCCCTTCACATCGGTCATCACCACAGCGCCGTAGGTGCCGTTTTCCAGCGTGTCACAATCGGCCACCTTCTCGCCGCCGCCAGTAGTGACCAAAAACACCTTGTCCTGCATCCCCGCATCACGGATTGCCGCAGAGGTGCCCGTCGCGTCGCCATCCCAGAAATCAATAATGCCGCAGATGTCGGGGTTCTGTTGCAGCATCGTGGTGGCCACGTTGCGCGCCGTCGTCGCATCCCAATTGCTGTCAGGCTTGGCCACAACCGAGAATTCGGCATGCTTGGCCAATACCTTCATGATGCCGGCATATTGGTAGAGTGAGGTGGCGTTGACCTCGTCGCCCTGCACCAGTCCGATCTTCTTGGACGAATTTGCGCCGCAGCCCTTGATCACCGCCTCAGCCTCTTTCTGGCCCAGAACGTCCCAGTCAGCCCCGGTATAGGCATCCGCCGCAAAGTTCGCCGGGTTGTCGATCAGGATCACATAAATCCCGGCCTCCTGCGCCTTTTTCATGATCTTGGAATAAGAGTTCAGATCAGGCGACATCACCATCAGCACGTCAGGCTTGGGATCGGACGAGATGGCCTCGGTCAGCGCCTGCGCCCCGGCCTCCACGCTCCAGTTCGGATCGCGGGTTTCAAAGATGCCGCCAAAGGCAGTGACTTCGCGGCCAACGTAGGCGTTCCAGCCCTGCGCCAGATCAAAGCCCATCGCCAAGGGCACCATGACCACGCGCTTGCCAGCCAGTGCAGAGGAATAGGCAGCCGGGCCGGGATCGTCGGCCCGCACAACCGGTGCGGTCAAGCCGAGCACTCCGGTGGACAGCGCGGCAAGGGTTGCCAAGGTTTTCAGTAGGTTCATGTCAGGTCCCCATTGGTGAAAGAGATTTTGGTTGGTACGTCATATGTCGCCCTGCTGGCCAACTTGTTCATCGCGCGGGTTGATCACGCCGTCCAGAATGACCGCAGCCAGCAGGATGGTTGATTTGATCAGGTTTTGGTAGAGCAGAGGAATGTCGATGATGGTCATGATGTTCAGCATGATGCCGATCAGCGCTGCCCCATAAAGCACGTTGCGCACCGCACCCTTGCCGCCCGACAACCCGATGCCGCCGATCACCGCCACAAGAATGATGTCATAAAGCAGCGTGGAATTGACGACACGGGTGTTGATGGACAAAAGGCTCGCCGCGGTCAGCACGCCGGCCACAAAGGCAATCACCGCCGAAAGCAGATAGCGCAGCACCAGCATCGGGCGCACCGGAATGCCTGCGTTGCGCGCAGCCACCGGATTGTCGCCCGCGAAATAGACATAGCGCCCCCATTTGGTGAAACGCAGAAAGCCGAAGGTCACGAGCGCAAGTCCGGCAAACAGCAGCACCTCGACCGGCAGACCGATGGGCCGCATCCGCCCCAAAACCTCAATCCAATGGCCGGGTGGTACTGCTACAGCATCGGTGGCGATCAGTTGAGAGCGCGCAAAGCCAAAAACGAAAGACCCGGACGCCAGGGTTGCGAAAATCGCCGGAACGTCGGCGTAGGCGACCAGAAACCCATTCAGCAGCCCGATCGCCAGCACGCCGCCCAGCACCAGCGCCAAAGCCTGCCCATCCGGCACCCCGTTGCCCAAGAGTTGCAGATACCACGCCACTGACATCGCCATGATGGCGACCATGGACAGATCAATCCCGCGCCCGATGATCACCACCGACATGCCAAGCGCCAAAATCCCCAGCACAGAGATTGACCTGACGATGGCCACCAGATTGTTTTGCTGAAAAAATCCCTGCAATGCAACCGAGGCCAGACCGAACAGCAGCACGGCAAGGCCTAGCACGATCCGCTCTTGATTAAGGCCGCGCCAGTTCATCGGTTTTCCACCCCTTGCCCCAAGACGTAGACTAAGGGATGGCAATTCGGCGCGTCCATTGAAAAATTGTATCCGGGCCACCACCGGGCGTTCAATCCGGTCACACGACGGGCAAATGGGCGGCTGGCCTGCGCTGCCATCAGGTTGCAGCATTCGACGGGCGCAAAGACCAGTGACGCCACCCCCTATTCATGCAGCGCGCGCAGATAGGCGTCCAGCCCTACGGTCAGGTCCATGGCAGGACGAAACTCCAGCCGATCCGCCGCGCGCCGGTTGTCGATGAGCGATGGACCGCCGCTCGCAACGCGGTCCGCGTGCATCGAAAACCTCGCCCCGGGCGAAAGGCCCCTCAGCACCTCGGTGATAGTGCGAACGAAAACGCCTTGACCCGCCGTGATGTTGTAAACCCACTCGGGCAGGGTGGCGGCACGGCCCGCAGAAAGCAGTCCGGTGACGGCGTCGTCGATGTAAAGGTAGCGGGTGATATCGTCCTTCCCGGCATCGAACTCTGCCTTTTGTCCGGCAAGCAGCGCCCGCAGAACACTTTCCAACGTGGTTGGCGTGCGGCATCCGGGGTCCGTAAATCCACGACAGGCGCAGGGCCACCGCGTCAAGCCGGTGTTCGCGCGCGTAGCCCAATGTTGGAGGCTCTGCCGCCAGTTTGCTTGCGGGATAGACCGAACGGGGTTGGGGCAGGGTGGTTTCATCAAGCGGGCCGCTGGCAGCGCCATAACGAATAACCGTGTTTTATCCGCGCTGCACCACGGCCTCGATGTCGGCAAAGTTGGTCAGGTCGCAGGCACCCCTTTCGCTGGCCAGATCGCTGGCTGTCACCTCATGCCCAAAGGCCCGCAACCGCACGACAAGGGCTGCGCCCAAAAAGCCCATAGCGCCGGTGACCAACACCCGTCCCAGGTCGCGCAAGCCGGTGCTCATCGCAGCACGGCAAGTTCGGCCACCAGATCAGCCGTCGACATCTGGCGGCAGTAGCCCTTGATGGCGCGCACCGAGGCCTCGAGACGCTCCACCGGGTAAGTGGCGCAGGCGTCGGGCACCAGCGTCACCAGATAGCCAGGGTCGCAGGCATCGCGCAACGCGGGTTCGACACATTGGTCAGAGACCACGCCGCGCAGTATGATCGGGCGCAGTATGATCTGGCGCATTATGATCTGGCGCATTCCAAGACTGCGAAACAAATAATCAATGTTGGTCGAAACAAAGACGCTGGAGGAATTCTTCTTCAGAACGATTTCGTCCGCGCCGGGGGTGATGGCGTCGCAGACCTGCGCATCCCACGACCCCTTGGCCACGTTGATGCCGGAAATCTTGTAGTCCAGACTGCGGTCGCGCCCGTCAGCGGTCAGGTTCTCGATGACGGCATAGATCACCTCCAGCCGCGCAACCCGGCCAGCCGCCTGAAGCTTTTGCTTGTTGGGCAGGGCAATTTTTGCAAACCTGTCAAAGGAGTACTCGTATTTCGCGCGATCCGGGCCGGTCAAATCCCTGAACTCGGCGTCGTCAGGATCAGCCGCGTAATTCTGCACATCAATGACCAAAAGGGCTGCCTGACCGGGCTTGACCGGAACATTGCGTGTAAGTTCATCGCATCTCTTGTCTTTGGGCCCGTCAGAGGTGCAAGGCGATCCGCTGGTGATCAGGGCCTGACTTGGCCGTCGCAGAAAGGCCGCCCATGCCGTCGCTTGAAGATGTCCATGTCCAGCGCGGCGGCTGCCATGCTTTGCGCGGGATCAGAGCGACGGTCAGCACAGGTGAGATTGTTGGGTTGATCGGCGCGGATGTTGCGGGAAAAACCACGAAGCTGGCCACGATTTCTGGCCTGTTGCGTCCGGCCCCGGGGCTCTTGAGTTTTACGCCCAAGCCCGGTGCCGCGCCGCTTGATCTGGGGCGAATGCGGGCGGAAGCGATCGTGCGGCACGGCATCCCGCATTGTCCGGAGGGGCGGCAGGTCTTTGCAAACCTGACTGTGGCCGAAAACCTGACGGAAAGGGCCTTTCTACGGCAAGACAAGACGGCGGTGGCTGCGGATTTCGGCCAGATCCAAGACCAGTTTGTGATCCTGCGCACCCGCGCCGCCTTTCCCCGCGACAGGTTGTCGGGGGGTGAGCAGATGATGCTGGTCATCGGCCGCGCCCTGATGAGCCGCCACAAGCTTTTGCTGCTGGACGAGCCGTCGCCGGGCCTTGCGCCACAACTGGTTGAGCAGATCTTTGACACTCTGGAACGGCTGCGGCGCGAGGGGATGACGATCCTACGGGTCGAACAAAACGCCGCTATGGCGCTGAAAATTGCCGACCGCGCCGATGTGCTGGAGGCCGGAAAGATCGTGCTGACCGGCACCGGGCGCGCGCTTGTGGGCAACGCAGCGGTCCAACGTGCGTATCTGGGGGCGGCATTATGACCTCGGCCTATGTGCTTTCACAGATCGTCAACGGCCCGACCCTTGGCAGCATGTTCTCGTTGATCGCCATCGGGGTCTCGATGATCTACGGCATTGTCCGCCTGATCAACGTCGCGCATGGCGACAACTTCACCATTGGTGCTTTTTCCACGCTTGCCAGTATGGCGATCCTGAAGCTGCCGTTTCCGCGGGCTCTGGTCGTGGTGGTAATCACCGGGGCCTTGTTTGGCTTGCTGATCGCGCGGATCGCCTTTCGCCCGATGCGGGGCGCATCACAGGTGACCGGTTTTATCGGCTCGCTGGCGGGGGGAGATCATTCTGGAAAATCTGGCGGTCATGACAATCCCGGCCCAGCCCCGGACATTTCCGGTGCAGGTCTACTTGAACCAACTGGTCAGCAAGGGGACTGTTTCGGTCCGGGTGATCGACCTTGTGATTGTGGCGCTGGCCATCGTGCCGATGGTGGCGCCGGTGCTTTTTGTGCGCCTCACCACAGTAGGCATAGCGTTGCGCGCCACTGCGGAGAGCTACGTAGCGCGCCTGATGTGCATCAACATTGACCGGATTATCATGCTGGCCTTTGCCATCGGCTTTAGTCTGGCAGCGGTCAGCGGTCTGATGTGGGGCCGCAAATATGGCCAGATCAGCCCGTTCATGGGCTTGTTGCCGGGGCTTCAGGCCTTTGTGACGGCGGGGATCTGGGCGGCGACCCGGTCATTCAACCCTTACACGCTGTCGGTCATTGGTTTTGTCCTCATAGATGTCATGCTGGCTGTCAGCCTGACCCTGATCTTACGCCCCTCCGGTCAGTTCGGCCGGGTCGCTATCGTGGATGTCTATAGGACGACCGATTGGGACTTTTCGGCGCTTGTCGCGCGGCATCGGGCGACGACCGGGGTTGATGGCGCCTTCGCATCGTCTGGCCCTGACACCGCAGGTATCATCGTCAAGCAGGTCCGCGAGGCGGGAATTGCCCTGCCGATCATGGCGGATGATGGCTTTGATACCGATCTCTTGGCCTCAGTTCCCGGCCCGAAACCTGCAACCAATGTCTGTTTCACCACCCATGCCTGTGTCGGGCTGGAAACCCGGTCGGCCAAGGAATTTCGCGCGGCCCACCAGTCGGCCTGCGGCAAGCCGCTGGAAAACACGATTGCGGCGCTTGGATATGATGCGAAGGGGCCGTTTGCCGATGCAATCACCCCCGCCGGGTCCGCCGATCCCAAAGCCGTGACCGCAGCGCTTGCCCCGACAAACGACTTTGCGGATGCGGTGATGAGTGCGATTGCTTACGTCAACGCCAGCCGGGTGCCCAGCATGCCTCTGGCAATCAAGCATGCGGTCGATGGCACTGTGTCATTGGAGACGACCTTGACGCCGAAAGCCGAGCCATCCCGATCCGTTGTGCAATCCGGCCGGTTGCCCTTTGGCGTGCCGGCCGGGACTTCTCCCATCCTTTTTGTGTCTGACCATGCGGGCCGGGCTATCCCTCAATGGCTGGGAACCCTTGGTCTGAACAAGGCGGAACGGTCGCGCCACATCGGATATGACATCGGGATTTACGGGGTAACGACCCGACTGGCCCGGAGCCTTGATGCCGCCTGTATCTTCCAACCCTATTCGCGGCGGGTGATCGAGCGCAACCGGCTGCCCGGCAAACCGCAGTCGGTTCCGCTGCGCAGCGACGGCACCGAAGTTCAGGGCAATCTGGGCCTGTCTGACGCCGATGTACTGGAGCGCGAGGCAGAAATCCTGCGGCCCTATCAGGATCTGATCGCCCAGACCCTTTTGCTACGGCACGCTGCGGGCATGAAAACCGCTTCATTCGCCATGCACAGTTGTACCGAATTGCTGCGCAGCGATCCGCGTCCTTGGCAGATCTGTGTGATAGCTGACACTGGTTGGCGGCTTGGCACTGCTTTGGTGGACGTTCTGTGGGCCGGGGCGGATTTCAACGTCGGCGTCAATGAGCCCTGCACCGTCGACATTACAACCGACGACACGGTGCCAATCCACGCCGAGCTATCGCTGAAAGTTGGTGACGAGGGGATTGGGTGGCATATCAAGGCGTTGTTGACGCGCCGCAGTTCTCGCAGAGAAAAGGATATGCCACATGACGAAGGATACGGTTGTCGCGTTTCGCGCACCAGAAGGATTTTC
>JBBRLL010000047.1:0-37182 GCA_038231395.1 Rhodobacterales bacterium | reverse complement strand
GGACTTCGCCACACAATGGCTCTGGACTTACAACAACGACCGCCCGAACATGGGCATCGGCGGGATGACACCCGCAATGAAACTGAAAATGGCCGCGTGAATTCTACGAATGCACCCCGTTAAAAATGGGGGGATTACCGTACCGCTGCGGCAGAGGCGGCCGGTTACACTTCACGCTCACATTTCGCGCGCAATTATGGAGCGGCGTTTGGCACAACGCCGATGGGGCGGCCAACCGGGCGGCCAACCGGGCGTCAGTCGGATCGGGTTTCCGAGCGGCGCGGTTAAAACACCATTGTCGCCTCAACGGCCCGCCGCCAGCGGGCATATTTGGCGTCGGCCTCCCCTGCCGCCATCGTCGGGGTAAAGCGCCGGTCCAGCGCCCAGCTTTTGGCGAAATCGGCAGGCTCCGGGCACAGGCCGCGCTGCAACCCCGCCAGATAGGCCGCCCCCAAAGCCGTGGTTTCGGTGATCACCGGACGGTCCACGGGTGCGCCAATGATATCCGCCAGAAATTGCATGGCCCAGACCGAGGCCGTCATGCCGCCATCGACCCGCAGGATGCCCCCCTTCGCCCCCAGCCAATCCGCCCGCATCGCCTCCAACAGATCGCGGGTCTGGAAGCCCACACTTTCCAACGCGGCCCGCGCCAGCTCGGCCGGGCCAGAGTTGCGGGTCAGGCCAAACACCGCGCCCCGGCTTTCCGGCTTCCAATATGGCGCGCCCAGCCCGGTGAAGGCTGGCACCAGAACCACGCCCTGCCCCTCGTCCGCAGCCTCTGCCAGCTTTTGGGTTTCGGACGCCGCGCTGATCATCCTCAGCCCGTCGCGCAGCCATTGCACGACTGCCCCAGCGATGAAGATTGATCCCTCCAGCGCATAGGTGGTCTGCCCGTTCAACCGGTAGGCAATGGTCGTCAGCATGCGGGTGTTGGAGGTGACCCTTTCGTTCCCGGTGTTCAAAAGCGTAAAACACCCGGTTCCATAAGTCGATTTCATCATCCCCGGCGTGAAACATGCCTGCCCGACCGTGGCGGCCTGTTGATCGCCCGCAACCCCGGCAATCGGAATGGCGCTGCCGAACAGGGCCGGATCGGTACTGCCAAAGTCATCGGCGCTATCGCGGACCTCTGGCAAAAGCGACATTGGAATTTCCAGAGCCGCGCAAATTTCCGCGTCCCATTGGTTGCGGCCAATGTCATACAGCATCGTCCGCGCCGCATTGGTGGCGTCGGTGGCGTGAACCTGGCCTCCCGTCAGCCGCCAGATCAGAAAGCTGTCGACCGTGCCGAACGCCAGCTTGCCCGCCTTGGCCCGGTCACGGGCGCCCGGCACATGATCCAGCAGCCACTTGACCTTGGTGCCCGAGAAATAGGGGTCCAGCAGCAATCCGGTCCGCGACGTCACCAGATCTGCCAAGCCTTGGCCGCGCAACGCCGCGCAAATGTCAGCGGTACGGCGGTCCTGCCAGACAATCGCCCGGTGAACCGGTTCGCCCGTCTCGCGGTCCCATATCAGCGTGGTTTCGCGCTGGTTGGTGATCCCGATCGCTGCCGGTGTGATGCCGGTTCTGGCCAGCACCTCGCGCACGGTGGTCAGCACGCTTTGCCACAAATCCTCCGGCTCATGCTCCACCCAGCCTGAAGCCGGGTAGTGTTGGGCAAACTCCCGTTGGGCGCTGGCCACTGGCCGCAACCCCGCGTCAAACAAGATCGCCCGGGATGAGGTGGTGCCCTGATCAATCGCCAGAATATGAGTCACGCGCGTCTCCCCCGCTTTTTGACGCAAGCTGGCAGAGAAGTCGCCTGCCCGAAAGCCCGATTTTTGGGTCAAGCTTTTCAGCCGATGTCGGGCACAAGCGAAATACCGGAGACCGATTTCGGCTCCGTGTCGCTGACAAGACCTCTACGATTGGGCTGTAGGATGAAGGCGAAGAGTTGGGTATTGAGTTTGCTGCGCCGCCAGATCCGCGAACTGGCCCATCCTGAACGCTGCGTCACCAAAGTCCACGTGCCGCTAAGGTTTACGGTAACGCGGCAATCCATCTCTCTTGATTTGTCAGATCGTGGCGATGCCGGATTGTTCGACCGGGAGAAAGGCGGGGCGATGATGCGGATCACCCGAAATTACCGCGCCCTGCACCGCCCCGGCTGACACCATTCGCAGTCGGGACGCCTTGATATTGCAGCGGAACCCGTGGCGCTAAAGAGCCGGCAAGGGTAACGGGCTGCGTCAGGTCTGCGGCACCCGAAATTCCACTTGTAGTTGGCCTCAGCGCTTGCCCCAGCAGTCCAGCACATAGGTCGCCGTCATCAGATCCAGATGCGCGCCGCCGCCATTTTTGGCGATGGTGATCTGGTCATCGTTGTCGCGCCGGAAACGCCCCGAGGCGAGGTCATAGAAATCTGCCCGCACATCGGCTTCGGTGATGGCACCTGAGGCGAGCGGGTCGATCAACTCGCCGATGTGGTGCAGGGTGGTGGCCCGGGCATCGACGAACACTGCAGCCCGCCGCATCGCGTCATCATCCACTTCGCGCATCTTCGGGTTATAAGCGCCGATCAGGTCCAGATGCTGCCCCGGTTGCAGCCAAGCGCCCATGACGACCGGTGCGGTGGCCATCGTGGCGGTGCAGATCACATCCGCCGCCCGGACCGCCGCCTCCAGATCATCGGCCACAACCAGCCCCGGCACCTGTGCTGCCATCTTCTCGGCCCCGGAACGGTTCCGGTTCCACACCGTAAAGCGCGCTTCGGGAAACAGGCTCCCGTAGGCCTCCACCATCGAGCGCGCCACGGTGCCTGCCCCAACCAGCAGAAACTTCCGCGCGTCCTTGCGTGCGAGTTTTGAGGTTGCAAGCAGACTGTCGCCCGCCGTCTTCCATTTGGTGACCAGATGGAAATCGACAAAGGCCCGTGGCAGACCGGTCGTATCGTCGAACAATGCCACAACCCCATTGACGGTAGGCACCCCGGTTAAGGCGTTGCCCGGATGGACTGTCGCCACCTTCACCAAAGACCCCAGCCCGGTAATCCAGGCCGCCCTATCCAGCATCACATCCTTATCGCGGTACAAATACAGGTCGGCAATATCGGCTTTGGGCAACCTGTGCCCCGCCTCAAACGCCGCCAGCAACCCCGGCCAGGTCATCATCGGCTCAGCTTCGCGCCCGACAAATTCAATCACAACCCGGCCTCGCTTTCGCTCAACAGCCCCTCGGACACCAGTCGCCGCGCCCAGCCTTGCCAGCTTTCAAACCGATGGGTCCGCCAGCCTCTGGCCGCTGCCGCTGCGATATTATCGGCCCTGTCGTCGGTGAACAGCAGCCGGTCTGGTGCAATTCCGCAATCATCCTCGACCATCGCGAAAATCCGGGGGTCCGGCTTGATGACCCCCATCACGCCGGAAACGTAGCGGCGGTCAAAGTCCATCAGAAAGTCCAGTTTTGGCAGAGCCTCTTCAAACGAATAGCGCCCGAAGTTGGTCAGCGCAAAAACCGGCACGCCTTTGGCCCGCAGCGCCCGTTGCAAGGCAATCGACCCCTCAATCCGGGGCGAGGCGAGTTCAATCCAGCGGTCATACCACATCCGCACCTCTGCGGCCCATTCGGGATGCAGGTCCGCCCAGTCATAAATCGTCTCGCGGAACAGCGCGCCCTCGTCGATCAGGTCGTTCATCTGGTGCAGGTCGACCGCCTTGAACAAAGCCCGGCGCCGCGCTTCGCCGATCACCCGGTCGTAAAACGCTTCCGGCTGCCAACGGGTCAGCACATTGCCGATGTCAAAGATGACCGCCTCAACGCCCATGTGGACGACCCCTTCCCCGCCGTACAGTTTCCCGCCACAGCGTATAAAGCCCCGCCCCGATGATCAACGCAATCCCGATCCAGCCCTGCAGGTCGGGGAAGGTGTGAAAGAACAACAGCCCCCAGATCACCGCGAGGGGCATCGAGGTGTATTCAAACGGTGCCACCAACGCCGCCTCGTTCATCCGGTAGGCCTGCGCCATCAGCATCCCGCCAACCGCAACCGCAAGCCCGGTGCCGACAAAGTAAATCCAATCCCCGAGCGGGGGCATGATCCACGGTCTGAACAGGAACGCCAGCGAGGGGTCCGCCGAACCGGCCAGATGGCCGTCGCCCACCACGATCCCCATCGCGGTCGAGGTCAACAGGAAGGCGATCTGCGTGAAAAAGTTGATCGTGACAGCACTTTCCGTATCGCGCAGATAGCGCGTCATGGTCTGGGTCGTGGCGTAACACAAGGCCGAGATCAGGACCAGGACTGCGGCCCAGCGAACCTGACCCTCTGGACGCAGCATGACCACCACGCCGATCAGGCCGACAATCACCGCGCCCCAGCGATGCCAGCCCACCTTTTCGCGCAGCACGATCACTGACAGCATGGTCAGCAGCAACGGTGCAACAAAGCCGATCGCCGCCGCATCCGCCAAAGGCAAAGCCGCCAGCCCTAGGAAATAGGTGGCGTTAGACACCATGACGACGCAGGCCCTGATCAGGTGTATCCAAGGCCGTGAGGTTCGCCAGATTGCCACATGGCCTGACACGGCGGCAAAGCCCAGAATGAAGGTCACGCCGATCAGGCCACGCACCAGAATGACCTGATGCAAGGCATAGGCACCCGACAACTGCTTGATGCACAGATCGTTCAGCGACAAGGTCGCACTGCCAGCCACCGCGCATAAGATGCCCGTCATGACGTGGTGCGAGGGTCCGGTCGTGGTTTTACTTATCATCGGCATTTTTAGGCCTGCACGGTCCGCCGTTGCTGTTCCGTCCCCGACATGGACCGCCGTTTCAGGCCAGCTTCGCCCGTCGCAAAGCCCGGTCCAGCGCGTCCAGAAACCGAGAGCGGTCGGCTTTCCCGAACAACTTGCCACCGCCCTGCCGGAACGGATCGGCGGCCCGCAAATCCGCCATCAGATCGCGGGTGGCCAGCACCATCCCGATATTGGCTGTGGTCAGCTCTTCGCCATTGTGCTTCAGCACAATCGCCCCGCCCGCCACGCATTTCGCGGCCAGGGGAATATCTCCCGTCACCACGACATCGCCAGCCCCTGCGCGGTCGGCAATCCATTTGTCGGCCTCGTCCGGCCCATCGGGCACAAAGACGCTGTCCACGAGGGGGTTGGCTGACGGCCTGATCCCACCGTTTGACACCAACACCATCCTGACGTCCAGCCGGGTTGCAACTCGCTCTGCCTCCGCTTTGACCGGGCAGGCGTCGGCGTCGATGTAAAGCGTCATGGCTGAAGCACCCAGGTGTGGAAGGTCACGTGATCCTCATTCAAAAGGGGAGGCTGGGGAATAGCATTGATCATCGTCCTGCCGCAACCGATTGGCGCCGCCCGCGTTTGTCTTGGTCATCCCCGAATGCATCGACGATGGCAGCACCAGAGCCAGAAATGTGTCCGCTTGGCCCCGATCAACTGGCAATGAAAGATCAAACGCGCCCCTCATCTTCAACTCTACTGGATCACGCGCTGCCCAAGTGGCGTCATCCACTTCCAGACAGGCGGCGAATTGCGTCTCCCCAAGGCTGACCGCGTGGTATTGCAGATCAGGGCAGCGGCGGAACCCGCGCGGAACCGTTCAGGATAACTCAGCGCCATCTTCAATCCGGCAGGCTCGCCCATCAAGAGTCCGGTGATCGCCTTCCGCTGCGCCTATGCGCCTAGCGAAAAATCCGGCAGATGTCGTCCAGCGGCTTTTTGCGTTTGGCCACGGACGGAACCGTGGCATCATCGGCCGGATAGCCCACGGGAAGGATCATCATGGCCTTCTCGCTGGCCGGTCGTCCGCACATTTCTGGCAGAAATTTCATCGGGTTGGGCGTATGCTCCAGACAGACCAACCCGGCATGATGGATTGCGGTGATCAGCATTCCCACCGCAATTCCCACGCTTTCGGGCACGTAGTAATTCTTGTAGCGGGTGCCATCCTCGGTGACGCCCCAGCGTTGGGCAAAGACCACGATCAGCCAGGGCGCGTCGGTCAGATGAGGCTTGGTGACACCCGTGCCAATCGGCTCCAGCGCCGCCAGCCATTCGTCGCCAGCACCGCCCTCATAGAAGGCCCGCTCTTCCTCTTCGGCGGCCTTGCGGATGCGGGCTTTCATCTCTGGATTAGAAATCGCGGCAAAGAACCACGGTTGGTGGTTGGCGCCGGATGGCGCGGTGCCCGCTGCCGCAATGCAGGCAGTGATCAAGGCCTCGGGTACTGCACGTGCCGAATACTGCCGCACCGAATGGCGCTGTTTCATCTTGGCCAGAAACAGCGCAGCCTCCGCCAGAGCTTCGGCGTCTGGCATCCCAAGCCGGTCGGGCAGGGGGATCGGCTGATAGCTCACCTCACCTTTGCGATACATCCCTCAGCCCCCTCCGATCAACGCCCCTGCCGCAAAGACCAAAGCACCGCCCAGCACAACCTGCAAGGCGGCGCGCAGGAACGGCGTCTCCATAAAGCGGTTCTGGATCCACGCAATCGCCCAAAGTTCGAAGAACACCACCACCATGGCAACGGTTGTGGCCGTCCAGAAGCTTGGCAGCAGATAGGGCAGGGCGTGGCCCAAACCGCCCACTGCCGTCATTATTCCGCTGGCCAACCCGCGCTTCCATGGGCTGCCACGGCCTGACAGCACCCCGTCATCATGGGCCGCTTCCGTGAACCCCATCGAGATGCCCGCCCCCACCGCCGCAGCCATGCCAACCAGCAGCGTCTGATGGGTGTTATGTGTGGCAAACGCCGTGGCGAAGATCGGGGCGAGGGTGGACACCGACCCATCCATCAAGCCGGCCAGCCCCGGCTGCACCCATGTCAGGATGAACTGCCGCCGCTCTCCGGCGTCTTCCTTTGTCTTGACCTCACCGGACAGATACTTCGCCTCCAGCCCCTCCGCCGATTTTTCATGCCCGGCCTCTGCCGCCGCCAGATCGCCCAGCAGTTTGCGGGTGGCCGCGTCCGAAGTACGGGCTGCGGCGGTCAGATAGAACTTTTCCGCCTGCGCCTCCATCCCAGAGGCCTCCGCCCGGATCGTCTCCAAAGACAGGTTCTTGGTCAGCCACACCGGACGGCGCGCATAAAATCCGGCCACATGTTCGCGCCGGATCAACGGGATCACCTCGCCAAAGCGGATGCGGTGGTTGGCGATCAAAGCCTGCCGGTGGCCGTCCTCCTCCACTGCCATCTCGTCGAACACCGTGGCCGAGGCCGGATACTCCTCGCGCAGCATGTGGGCATAGCTGCGGAAGATGCGGGCGTCATCCTCCTCGGAGGAAATCGCCAGTGCCAGAACCTCTTGCTCGCTGAGGTCAGAAAAGCGACGTCGTTGGGTGAAGCTGGAGATCATCGCGGGCCCTCAGTTTGGAATGGTTCTAATATGCCCGAACGGTCGGCAAAGAAAACCCCCTAGCCGCGACCAGTGACCTTTTGCCGCCACAGGGTGAACAGACTTGCAGAAATCACGATGGCGGATCCGACAATAACGTTGACCCTCAGGGTTTCATGGAAGACTAAAATCCCGATTGACGCGATGATCACCAGTTGCAGATAGGCGAAGGGTTGGATGGCGCTGGCTTCCGCCAGGTCATAGGCGCGGATCAGAAGGTAGTGCCCGGCGCAAGAAGTGCAGCACAGCAAAAGCATCCAGCCCCAATCCTGCGCCGCCATTGTGGTCCACACCGGCACGCCAAAGAAGGTCATGCCAACCGCGCCGACCACTCCGGTCCAGAAAAAGCTGACCTGAGCGGAATCTTTGCGCGCGGCATAGCGGGTCAGCAAGACGTAGAACGAAAAGATCAGCGCCGCGACAAGGGGCAACATCGCCCAGACCGACAGGATCGACACGTCGGGCCGCAGCATCACCAATATGCCGGCAAATCCCAGAATGATCGCCGTCCAGCGCCGCCATCCGACTTTCTCGCCCAGCACCGGGCCGGACAAAGCGGCAACCATCAAAGGGTAGCTGGTCAGAAGCGCGTGTGTCTCGATCAACCCGTTGTGCGCGAAAGCAAGGCCGACGATGCAAATCTGGCCCACCAGCAAAAGTCCGCGCAGGATGTGCAACGGCAACTGTTGCGTATGGGTCGCGGCGCGAAGCGTACCGGGTTGGCGTGCCGACACCCAGATCACGAACAGCGCGAAGAACCAAAAGCGCAGCATCACCACCATCAGCACCGGATAAAGCGTGGCCAGATGCCGCGTGATGCCGTCCTGTGCCGAAAAGATAACGACCGAGGCCATCATCATCCAGATGCCACGTCTGTTGTTCTGTTCTGTCACGTCCCGGCCTTTTTGGAAGCATCTTCGTTCCGCGCGACCGTCAGCGCGTAAAGTCCGGCCAGTACGACAATCCCGGCGCCGACCGCCACTTCAAGGTGCAACACCTCGTGGTAGATCAAAATCCCGATCACACTGACGAAAACGATCTGCAAATAAGCAAACGGCTGCACGACAGAGGCCTCCGCCGCCTGATAGGTCTTTTGCAACAGCCAGTTGGAGATGACGGACACCCCGGCATAGGCCATCAAATAAAGCCAATCCAGTGGTGCCACGGTCTGCCAATGCGGCAGGCCCACCACCGTCATCAGCACGCATCCCACGATGGGCGGCCAGAAGAACGCAGCAAAGAACGGCTCGTCTCGCGTGGTAAGCCTTGTCAGCACCGAATAGACTGCAAACATGAAGGCCGCAGCCAGCGGCAGCAGTGCAGCCCAGGTAAACACCCCCGCACCGGGCCGCAGGATCACCAGTACCCCCACACAGCCGATCCCGACCGCCAGCCAGCGCTTGAGGCTCAGCCGTTCGCCAAGGATCGGTCCGGACATCGCCACCACGAACAGCGGGCAAATGGTGAAAATCGCGAGGGTATGGATCAGGCCGATCAGCGTGTAGGCATAGACCATCACGCAGATCTCTGCGACCAGCAGCACTGCCCGCACCCCATGCCAAGCCAACCGTCTTGACCGGATCGCGGCCAGTCCCTCGGGCCTGCGCACCGCCAAAATCAGGACGAACGCCGCAAAGACCCAATAGCGGACCATTACGACCATCAGCGTGTTGTAGGTCTCGGCCAGATGCCGCGAAAACCCGTCCTGCACCGAGAATGACAACACGGTCGCAATCATCAGCCAGATACCCCGGGTCTGGTTGCTGCTCATTGCCGGACGCCCATGCTCATGTGCCGTTTGGTCCCGTAGCCCGGTGCGCGCGTCACGCTGAACCCCGCCGCAGTCAAAGCCCGCCGTACATGCCCCGCCGCAGTGTAGGTGGCAAATGTGCCGCCCGGCGCGGTATGGCCGCCAACTTCGGCCATCAGGTCATCGCCCCAAAGCTCCGGGTTTTTGGCCGGAGAGAAGCCATCCAGATACCACGCATCGGCGCGGCCCTGCCACTCCGGCAAAACCTCGCGTGCATCCGCTTCGATCACCTGAACCGCAATCACACCAAGGGTAAACTGCCGCAGCCCCTTTGCCCAAGCCGCAACCAATGGTGCCGCCACCGCTGCGGCCTCGGGGAAGGCCGAATGGCTGCGGACCATATCCTCGGCAGAGATCGGATAAGCCTCAAAACTGGTATAGCGCAGCGGCATATCGGGGGCCAAAAGATGCGTCGCCAGCAAGTTCAGTCCGGTACCAAAGCCAAGTTCGGCGACGTGAAATCCGGGCCGCAGCCGTTCGGGCAGGCCATTGCCGGTCAAAAACACATGCCGCGTCTCGGCCAACCCACCGGCGAGCGAGAAATACGGGTCATCAAAGCGCCGCGACACCGGCACATTGCCATCCAGCCACTCCAGCCCAAAGACAAGATCTTTGGCCGCCTGTTCACCGCTTGCCATTTGCCGTAAGTCCTTTTGCGCGCGGACCATGAGCAAGGGCTGAAGGAATGACAAGGGTCGATCTGACGGTGCGTGGCGGCGGCATCCTTGGCCTTTCGGTAGCGTGGGAGGCGGTTCGGCAAGGCGCGCGGGTGCGGGTGATCGAAAGCGTCGGGATCGGTGCCGGGGCCAGCGGCGGGTTGGTTGGCGCGCTGACCCCGCACACGCCGGAAGGCTGGAACCCGGTCAAAGCGTTCCAATTCGCCAGCCTGTTGCGCGCCGAAAGCTGGTGGACGGAGGTTGACGTGGTCTCTGGCAAGACCTCTGGCTACGCGCGCGTCGGTCGCCTGCAACCCTTGGCCGATGACGCCGCCGTCACGCTGGCGCACACCCGCGCCAAACAGGCGGAAACCCTGTGGCAAGGCCGTGCTATCTGGCAGATCATCCGCGCAAAAGGTGCCGCGTGGGAGCCCGCTTCGCCGACCGGTCTTTTGATCCATGATACCCTTTCTGCGCGCATCAACCCGCGTCTGGCCCTCGCCTCGCTGGCAGCGGCTTTGCGTGCCAAAGGGGTGCAGATCGTCATCGGGGACGCAGCCGACGAAGGTGGCGTTATCTGGGCTACCGGAGTTGCCGGGTTGGTCGCGTTGACCGATGACCTTGGGCGCAAAGCCGGGCACGGTGTCAAGGGCCAAGCGGTTTTGGTACATCTGCCGGGGTTTGAAACCGCGGCGCAACTGTTCATTGACGGCCTGCACATCGTGCCCCACGCCGATGGAACCGTGGCCGTAGGCTCCACCACCGAGAACCAGTTTGACCACCTGAACACCGACACCCAATCCGATGCATTGCTGGCCCGCGCCCGTGCGGCTGTGCCGGTTTTGCGCGATGCCCCGGAGGTCGCTCGTTGGGCTGGCCTGCGTCCGCGCGCTGCCAGCCGAGGCCCGCTGCTTGGTCCCTGGCCCGGTAAACCCGGCCATTTCATTGCCAACGGTGGCTTCAAGATCGGGTTTGGCACCGCGCCGGAAGCGGCCCGCCTGATCTGCGATCTGGCGTTGCAGGGGATCGACACTATTCCGCCCGTGTTCCTGCCTTGACCTGAAACCGCAAAGTCGCACCGGTTTTGCGCCCGATCTGCGAAAAATCAGACAAGCCTTTGTGTGACCAGCCAGTTGGCACTTGCCAGCAAAGCATCGGCGGGTTCGATGAACTGCATCTCCATCTCACGCCGGGCCCTTGCGTTTGAAACCTCAAACAAGGTTCCGATCGAGGGCAGAATGCCCCGCACCTCCGGATCAAACAACGCCAACAGTTTCAACAGGAACAAAGGCGCCACCCGCGTCGGAATTCGCCGCATCGGGTAGGCGGTTTTCAAGACCAGTCCCATGTCGGGCATTGTCATTGACCCCGCCGCCGCCAGATAACGTTTGCCTGCCGTCTCCGGCCGCAAAGCCGCGCGCAAGTGCATCTCTGCCACGTCGCGCACGTCAACGCAGACGAAGCCTATCAAGGGCAACATCGGGTCGCGCCCGCGCAAAATTCGCCGGACGAGGTTGAGAGAGGTGCCGAAATGCGCGTCAAGCGGTGGCCCAAGGACAAGGCCGGGGTTGATGCAGGTCAGGGCCATGTCCGGCGCTTCTTTCGCCACAAAGTCCCAGGCCGCCCGTTCTGCCTGCACCTTCGACATTGCATAGGCCGACGTGCCGGGTGCAGCCAGATCGCACCAGTCGGACTCATCCTGAACACCCGTTCGGTTTTCATTGATCACCGCAACGGTCGAGGAAGTGACGATCGCCCGCCGGATCCCCGCACCGTAAGCCGCCCGCAATGCCCGCAACGTGCCCTCGACCGCAGGCCGCACCAGATCGGCGGCCTCCTTTGGTTGTGACATCGGGAAAGGCGATGCGGTGTGGATCAGAATTTCAGCCCCCTGCATGGCCTTGGCCCAGCCCTTGTCTGCGGTCAGGTCGGCCTCGGCAAAGCTCAGCCGCGCCAAAGTTTCGGGCGGGAGGGTCAAAGCCAGCGCTTTGCGCACCTCATCGGCCCGGTCCATCGTCCGCAACGTGCCGCGCACCGACCAGCCCGCCTGAAGAAAGCGCAGGGCGATGTGCTTGGCAATAAAGCCTGAAATCCCGGTAATCAGCACCAGCCGCGTTTGCATATCCACTCTCCCGTTTGAGGGGAAAGGTAGCGTGGCGGACCGTCAGCGTCCAGCGGCCCTCGCGCGCTGACGAAGTACGCGTCACAGGCGCG
Organism: Rhodobacterales bacterium; assembly: GCA_038231395.1. Taxonomy (GTDB): domain Bacteria; phylum Pseudomonadota; class Alphaproteobacteria; order Rhodobacterales; family Rhodobacteraceae; genus Stagnihabitans. The sequence continues at coordinate 25,097 of JBBRLL010000047.1, read as the reverse complement.
GAAGGCGACGTGTTGGACGAAGCAACCGTGTCCAAGCCTCACGGACAAGTTAAGGAACAATTGTTCATATAGCCTGCGCCCTATTGTGATGGCGAAAGCTACCTCTGATATTTTGACGCACACGTACTTACGCCATGACCGGCCTGAACCTGCGCATCGGCGAGGCGTTCAAATCGCAGCTGCCCGGACGTCCTCGCCGATATGCGGCAGGTATTGCGCGAAGTTGGCGGCAAACATGCCTGCCAGCCTGCGGGCCTGCGCGTCGTACTCCGTCCCCGAAACCCAGGTCCGGCGCGGGTCCAGCAGGGCGTCGTCCACCCCCGGCACCGAAACCGGCACATCAAAGCCAAAGTTGGGGTCGCGTCGGAATGAAGCGCCTGCCAAGGACCCGTCCAGTGCCGCCGCAAGCAGCGCCCGCGTCGCCTTGATCGGCATCCGCGATCCGGTGCCATAAGCGCCGCCGGTCCAGCCAGTGTTGACCAACCAGCACGAGGCGCCCTGTTTGGCGATCTTGGCGGCCAGCAATTTGCCGTAAACCTCTGGCCTGCGCGGCATGAAGGGCGCGCCAAAACAGGTGGAGAACGTCGGTTGCGGTTCCGTGACGCCGCGTTCCGTTCCGGCGACTTTTGAGGTAAACCCGGACAGAAAGTGATACATCGCCTGCGCCGGAGTCAGCCGTGCAATCGGTGGCAGCACGCCAAACGCATCGCAGGTCAGCATCACCACATGGCGCGGATGGCCGCCCAGCCCCGTCTGCGACGCGTTAGAGATATAGTCCAGCGGATAGGCACAGCGCGTGTTTGCGGTCAGACTGTCATTGGTAAAGTCCAGTTCCAGAGTTTCCGGGTCATGGACCATATTCTCCACCACTGTGGCGAACCGGTGCGTGGTGGCGTAAATCTCTGGCTCCGCTTCGGCCGAAAGGTTGATGGTCTTGGCATAGCACCCCCCCTCAAAGTTGAAGGTGCCACGATCCGACCAGCCGTGTTCGTCATCACCGATCAGAATGCGCAAGGGGTCAGCCGAAAGCGTGGTCTTGCCGGTGCCCGAAAGCCCGAAAAATATGGCAGTGTCGACCGGATTGCCGATGGCATGATTGGCAGAACAATGCATCGCCATCACGCCCTTTTCCGGCAAAAGGTAGTTCAAAAGCGTGAAGACCGCTTTTTTGTTCTCGCCAGCGTAGGCAGTATTGCCGATCAAAATCACCCGTTTGTCGAAGTTGAGGGCGATCACCGTCTCGGTCCGGCAGCCGTGGCGGACGGGGTCGGCTTTGAACGAGGGGCAGTTGATCACCGTCCAATCCGGTGTGAAACCGTCCAGTTCAGCGCGCGCGGGCCTGCGCAGAAGATGGCGGACGAACAGACCATGCCAGGCCATTTCCGTGACCATACGCACGTCAATCCGGTGCATCGGATCGGCCCCGGCGTACAGATCCTGCACAAAATAGTCCCGACCCTGCATATGTCCCAGCATATCGGCGTGCAGCCTTTCGAAGGCCTCAACCGCCATCGGTGCGTTGTTTTCCCACCAGATTTCACCCTCTACCGACGGCGTGCGCACCACAAACTTGTCTTTCGGAGAGCGCCCGGTGAACTGCCCCGTCTCGCACAGAAAGGCTCCGCCGAGGCCAAGCTTGCCCTCACCGCGCATCAAGGCTGCTTCGACCAAAGCGGGCTCGATCAGGTTATAAAAGACGTTTCCAAGTCCGGAAATGCCCTGATCCTCCAGCAGCATGGTCGGGTTCACGCGCCCATTAGTCATCTTGCAAGCTCCCACTGCCGCTAAAACGGCTGCACCCGATTTCAACCCAAACGACAGCATGCACGGCCGTTTCGTCAGGTCCGGGCCAGAGGACCTGCCGTCATTTTCCTATAACACGCAGATTTCAAAGGGGAAAAGCGTTGTTTTTGATCGTTAGCGCAACCAGATGACGGTTAGCGCAATCAAATTGATCGTTTTGAGTCTCCTGCGACAAATTAGTCATTTGTTGGGAATTTTAGGGCTTGAATGAGACCGGAAGGTACGCCGATTCGCACTTAGGTATTGATTCCAAGGGACTAAAAAACGATCATACAACATAAATAAGGCAAACCGAGCAGACAAGGATAGCCAAATGGCCAGGATCGCCCTCGTGGACGACGACAGAAATATTCTGACGTCGGTCTCAATGACTTTAGAAGCAGAGGGTTTCGAAGTGGAAACCTTTAATGACGGCCAATCCGCATTGGATGCCTTCAACCGCCGCATGCCCGATATGGCCGTGCTGGACATCAAGATGCCGCGGATGGACGGGATGGACCTGTTGCAGCGTCTGCGGACAAAAAGCCAGATGCCGGTCATCTTCCTCACCTCGAAAGATGATGAGATTGACGAGGTTCTGGGACTGCGGATGGGTGCCGACGACTATGTGAAAAAGCCCTTCAGCCAGCGGCTTCTGGTCGAGCGTATCCGCGCATTGCTGCGCCGTCAGGATGCGATTCAGACGGGTGAAGTTGCCGTGACTGAAGAAACCAAGATCATGGAGCGGGGAAATCTGCGCATGGACCCCTTGCGCCATTCAGTGTCGTGGAAGGGTCTGGACGTTTCGCTGACTGTCACCGAATTCATGCTGTTGCAGGCTTTGGCTCAGCGGCCCGGCTTTGTGAAAAGCCGCGACCAGTTGATGGATGTGGCCTATGATGATCAGGTCTACGTTGATGACCGAACCATCGACAGCCATATCAAGCGCCTGCGCAAGAAGATGCGTGCCGTCGATGACAGCTTTTCGGCCATCGAAACACTTTATGGTATTGGTTACCGATACAACGAAGAATGACCGCACTTCCCCAAGTCAGCACAGCGCAGAAGCGCGATCAGAAGCCGGGTGACAGGCCCGGCAACCTGCTTCTCGGTGAAGATTGGGAAGCCCCGGAAAATATGGTCGAGCCGTCTTTGCGGGATGGTCGCAAGCGCCGCGGGATCGTATCGCTGAACCATTCGCCACTGGCGCGCAAGATCATCGTCTTCAACCTGATGGCGTTGGTCATTCTGGTTGCGGGGGTTCTGTTCATGAATCCGTTCCGCGACAGCCTTGTGCTGCAGCGCGAAGAAAGCCTGGTGAATGAGGCGAAGTTGATCGCCAATGTGATCGAGGCCGGCCTGCCTGCCGATGGCACAGTTCAAAATGCAGACAGCGCGGTGCTTGCGCGGCGCTTGCAGGATGCGACGGTTGGACCCGGGGTCGAGGCTTACCTTTTTGACTCAAATGGCGTCCTTTTGACCCGCTCAGTCGGCGCCCTGCGGCCTCAGGTGGAAACCGGCCAGCGCTCCACAATTATAAGTGATTTCCTGAACCTGATCTGGGACGGAATTTCCGGCATCATGAGCACAAATCCCGCCAGCAAGGTCAAAGCCTCGGGCGAGGAGATGGCGCGAAAACTGTTCCCCGAGGTCAAGTCAGGCGGCACCTCGGTCTTTACCGGGCAGGGTCCGGAAGGCGGCGTGCAATTCTCGGTGGCCACGCCAGTTGTGCGCAACGGGCTGGTTTTGGGTGTGGTCGGCGTGACTTCTGCTGAGGGCGAGATTGACCGTCTGGTACGCAACGAGCGCGAACAGATATTGCAGATGTTTGTCATTGCCTTGCTGGTGTCAATCGGCCTGTCGCTGGTTCTGGCTTCGACCATCGCCAACCCCTTGTCCGATCTGGCCGCAGCCGCAGAGATCGGCCGGGACCGCGATCAGCGCGCCATGTCGCCGGGCAGAGTGCGAATTCCCGATCTTTCGGCACGGCCCGATGAAATCGGCCGGCTGTCCATCGCCATGCGCGGAATGGTTACGGCCCTTTACGACAGGATCGACGCCAATGAACAATTTGCCGCCGACGTCAGCCATGAAATCAAGAACCCTCTGGCCAGCCTGCGCTCTGCCGTAGGCTCTTTGCGGATGGTCAAGAAAGAAGAACACCGTGAAAAACTTTTGGATGTGATTGAGCATGATGTGCGCCGACTTGATCGGCTTGTCAGCGACATTTCAAATGCATCACGACTGGACTCCGAACTGGTCAAGGAGGAAGAGGAGGAATTCAACCTTCTGAAAACGTTGACCAACCTGACCGAATATCTTGGCCAGCAGGCCGGTGAAAAAGGGGTGGAGTTCATCACCGACTTCCCGGCCGATCCGATCCGGATCAACGGGCTTGAGGCACGGCTGGCGCAGGTCTTTGTGAACCTCATCACCAACGCAATCTCATTCTGCGATAGCGGTGATGCAGTGCGGGTCTGGGCGCGGCGGCGCGAAAACCGGATTTTGGTGGTGATTGAAGATACCGGGCCGGGTATTCCTGAACAAGCGCTCACGAAAATTTTCAAACGCTTCTACTCCGAGCGTCCGAAAAGTGACTTTGGCAACCATTCCGGTCTGGGTCTGGCTATCTCCAAACAGATTATCGAAGCGCATGGCGGCGTGATCTGGGCAGAAAATATCCGCCCGACTCAGGCTGACATCACGTCTGACCCTCTGGGGGCGCGATTTGTCGTGGGCTTGCCGGTGTGACACGAGCGGACTCCGTCATCCTGCACGCCAGTTGTGTGGCGGTTGGGGACGCCGGGCTGCTTATCATGGGACCGTCCGGGTCAGGAAAATCGACCCTCGCGCTACAATTGATGGCTTTGGGGGCTGATCTGGTCTCTGATGACCAGACCGAAGTCTGGGTCGATGGGGACCGCCTTCTTGCCCGTCCGCCTGACACGATCAAGGGCCTGATCGAAGCGCACGGTATCGGCATCCTGCAGGTGCCGCATCTGTCTGAAAGCGAAATAACTCTGGTCACGGACCTCGCCCAGACAGAATCGCAACGTTTGCCGCCGCACCGCAGCGTAACAATATTGGGATTGCAACGCGTTCTTGTATTCGGCGGCAACCATGACCATTTTGCTGCCTCCATCCTATGCTACCTGAAGGGCTTGCGCTTCGCCTGACCCTCTGTCCTTTCCCAGTAAAGCAAGATGAAAACCGCTGACGTCGCCCCCTCGCATCACCTCGTTCTGGTCACCGGGCCATCGGGCGCCGGTCGTTCCACGGCGTTTCACGCGCTGGAGGATCTCGGCTATGAGGCGATCGACAACCTGCCGCTTTCCCTGATTCCGCGTCTGCTGGATGGCCCGCCGCTGGACCGACCGATGGCCCTGGGCCTTGACGTGCGCAACCGCGATTTCAGCACCACGACCGCTATAGAGCTGATCGACACGCTGACCCGCGACCCCACCGTGACGCTGGAGGTGTTGTATCTGGACTGCGCGCCCGCTGTTTTGGTGAGCCGTTTCAGCCAGACCCGCCGCCGCCATCCTCTGACCGAGGCTGCGACCCCTGCCGAAGGCGTTGAACGCGAGATCGACCTTCTGGCGCCAATCCGTGCCCGAGCCGATCACCTGATTGATACCTCAGACTTGTCCCCGCATGACCTCAAAGCAGAAATTGGACACTGGTTTGGTCAGGCCAAGGAGCTTGGTCTCGCCATTTCGGTGCAAAGCTTCAGCTACAAACGCGGCTTGCCGCGCGGTGTGGACATGGTTTTCGACTGCCGGTTCCTTGCGAATCCCTATTGGGCACCAGAGCTTCGCGACAAAGATGGCCGCGATTCTGCGGTTGCGGCCTATGTCGAAGCTGATCCGCTTTTTGACGAATTCTTCTTAAGGTTGCAGGAAATGGTGTTGATGCTGCTGCCAGCGCAACTGCAAGAGGGCAAGGCGCACCTGGCAATCGGCTTTGGGTGTACCGGTGGGCAACACCGCTCTGTTGCAGTTGCAGAAAAGTTGGCCAAGGTCCTTGCGGAAGAAGGCTGGCAGGTGTCAAAACGTCATCGGGAACTTGAGCGGCGGGCAACCTCTCCGCTTGATGGGACCGCTGGTGAAGCAGGGATAGGTCGCGCGTGATCGGTGTGGTCATTGTAGCTCATGGCGGATTGGCGAGAGAGTACCTCTCTGCTGTTGAACATGTTGTCGGCAAACAACCGGATATGCAGGCCATCTCGATTGAGGATGATTGCGACCGCGTTAAGAAGCAGGCCGAAATCTGTGCTGCTGCCAATGCGGTGGATCATGGCGAAGGTGTTGTCGTGGTCACAGACATGTTCGGCGGATCGCCCTCCAACCTGTCGCTGCTGGCCTGTACGTCAGGGCCGGAACGTCGGATCATCTACGGTGCCAATCTGCCGATGCTGATCAAACTGGCCAAATCCCGCTCCCTGCCGGTGAATGATGCCGTCGCAGCCGCGCTTGATGCCGGTCGCAAATATATCAACAGCCTTGATCTTGGCGGAGGCGTGTGACCGCCTGATGGGTGCAGTGTCCTTGCTTATTGTAAATGAAAAGGGCCTGCATGCCCGTGCCTCTGCCAAATTTGTTGAGGTCGTAGAGGAGTTTGACGCCCAGGCCCAGGTCACCCGCGACGGAATGACCGTCTCTGGCGACAGTATCATGGGGCTTTTGATGTTGGCAGCTTCACGCGGAACCACTATTGAAGTGGCGACCAGCGGCCCACAAGCCGATGCGCTGGCGGCGGCGGTGAAGGCGCGGGTGGCTGGCCGCTTCGGCGAAGATCGCTGAGGGCTTGCAAGGGAAGGCAGACGCTTTGTGAGCCAGTTGGACGACAGCAAAACCACGGTATCGAACGCACCAAACGCCGGAGTGGGTCTCAAATATGACATGCGCCGCCTGTCCTATGCCGGGACTTTCACCAATCCGGTCAAGGTCCTCACGATCCGCGCGATCGAGTGGATAACGGCCAAGGTCAAGCTGCTGCAGATGATTCGCAGTTTTGAGGAATCCGGCGCCCCGGTCGGCGTGGCCTTCTGGTCCAAAGCCGTGCGGCACATGGGGATACGCATCGACACGCCAGCTGAAGAAATAGCGCGCATTCCGGCGACAGGCGCGTTGGTTGTGGTGGCCAATCATCCGCATGGGTTGGTTGACGGCATGGTGATGGCCGAACTCGTCAGCCGGGTGCGGTCCGATTTCCGCATCCTGACGCGCAGCCTGCTGACCGGTATCCCGGAAATTGAGGAGTTCATGATCCCGGTGCCCTTTCCGCACGAGGATAACTCGCGCGAGTTGGGGTTGCAGATGCGGGACCTGACCATGGCGCATCTGGCCAATAAGGGCGCAGTTATCCTGTTTCCCGCTGGCCGCGTGGCGTCGTCAGAGACGTGGTTCGGTCCGGCGATTGAGGCGGAGTGGAATGTCTTTACTCACAAAATGATCGCGCGGTCTGGTGCGATGATCCTGCCGATTCACTTTACCGGTCAGAATTCGCGCGCCTATCAGATTGCGAACAAACTGGCCGCCACCCTGCGGCAAGGACTTTTGCTGTACGAAATCCGGCGCGCCTTGTTCAAACCACAGCGCCCTTTTGTGGGCGAACCGATCCCTGCGACAGAGCTGGACAAATGGAAGGGCAATCCACGTGGGTTCCTGGCTTGGCTGCGCGACCACACTCTGGCGCTTGGCCGTTGAGTAGGATGGGCGATCCGCCCATCTTTAGCCCGCCCCCGGTCCATCTTACGCCACCAAAGCCTCGGCCCGCGCCAGATCTACGCTGACCAACTGGCTCACCCCCTGCTCTGCCATCGTCACGCCAAACAGCCTGTCCATCCGGCTCATCGTCACTGCATGGTGCGTGATCACAAGGAACCGCGTTTCGGTGCGCCGCCGCATCTCGTCCATCAGATCGCAAAAGCGCGTCACGTTGGCGTCATCCAAAGGCGCATCAACCTCGTCCAGAACGCAGATCGGTGACGGATTGGCAAGGAAAACGCCGAAAATCAAGGCCAAGGCCGTCAAGGTCTGTTCGCCGCCGGACAACAGGCTCAGCGTGGAAAGCCGTTTTCCCGGCGGCTGGCACATGATTTCAAGCCCGGCGTCCAAAGGGTCATCGCTTTCGACCATGACCAGCCGCGCCTCGCCGCCCCCGAACAGATGGATGAACAAAGTGGCGAAATTGGCGTTCACCTGCTCGAAGGCGGTCAGCAACCTCTCGCGCCCTTCGCGGTTCAGCCCGGCAATCCCCGCCCGAAGCTTCTTGATCGCCTCTTCCAGATCAACCTTTTCAGCCACAAGCGCGTCATATTCGGCCTCAACGGTCTTGGCATCTTCCTCTGCACGCAGGTTCACCGCTCCCAAAGCCTCGCGCTGACGTTTCTGGCGGGCGACGTCGGTTTCCAACGCGCCCACGTCCGGCATCCGGTCGGCATCAAACCGCAACGTGTCCAGAAGCTGATCAGGGGTGGAGCCCGCCTCATCCTCGATCCGCGCTGCGGCGGAGGTCGAGGCCAGCTTTGCCGCATCCAGCTCTGAATCCGCCCGCGCCCGCGCTTCCCGCGCGTCACCTGCCCGGCGTTCCGCCTCGCGTTCAGCCTCTTGTGCCATGCGCAAACCGGCTTCCGCGCCGGCCAAGGCATCGGTGGCCAAACGACGGCGCTGCTCGGCGACCCCTATGGCTGCGACCAAATCCTCACGCCGCCCGGCAATATCCTCTGGCAGCGCCGTCGCTTCTGCCAACTCAGTCTCCACCTGGGTCCGCCGTTCAGTCAGTTCGGCCATTTGTCTGGCTGCGGTGGTCAGCCGATGCCGCCAGCCCGACAGTTCCTTGACCGCCTCTTGCCGCCTGCGCACCCGCGCCTCTCCCTCGCGCCGAAGTTCATCATGACCGGCCCGCCGGCTCATCATGGCGATCCGGGCCGCTTCCACGGCCACCCGCGTCGCCTCCACCAAGGCCCGCGCCGCCGCCAGATCGCCCAAATCCGCCAGCCCCGCCGCAGCTTCCACCAACCGCGTCCGGGCGGAGGCCGCATCGGAGGCATACCGCGCCACCGAGGCTTCCGCCTGCTCCAACCGGCCCTCGGCCACCGAACGGTCCCCTTCGGCGCGTAAGGCCGCCCGGTTCGCTTCGATCAGTCGGGCATCGGCAGACCGCCGTGCATCACGTGCCATCTGATCGGCGCGTGACAGGTCTGCCAGCCGCCGGTGCAAAGCGTCATGCGCCAGGGCCGCGCCTTCCGCCTTGGCTGAAAACTCCTCAAGGTCACGTTTCAACTGGACTTGCCGGTTCAACTGCCGCAAGCGCGCCGCCGCAGCAGAGGGTGCGTCGTCCGAGGCTGCGCGAAACCCATCCCACCGCCACAAATCCCCTTCCCTGCTCACCAACCGCTGACCGGGTTGCAGCAAGGTCTGCAACCTCGGCCCATCTGCCGCCTCAACCAGACCGATCTGCAAGAGCCTGCGGGCCAGCACATCCGGCGCGCCAATATGACCGGACAGGGGCTCAGACCCTTCAGGCAATGCTGGTGCAGCCTCAAACGGGTCCAGCTTTACCCAGCCGGACCGCGCCCCACCATCGACCTCTTCAGCGCGCAAATCATCCGAAAGGGCGGCACCCATGGCATCTTCCAGCCCGGGTTCCACCTGAACCAGGTCCAGAAGCTGCGTCCCAGCCTGCGCCTCGCGCTGCACCAGCCGCGCCAAAGCGGCCCCCTCAGCGCGCAGGGCATTGGCCTCACCCTCTGCCGCAGACCGCACCGCCCGCGCGTCCGCCTCGCGGCCCTGTGTCGCGGCCCGCGCTTCCTCGGCAAGGGTCAAAGTCTCCTCCGCCGCCTCTGCCATAGCCTGTGCCGCGTCTTGTGCCTCAACCGCCGCCCCGTGCCGGTCAATCGCCGCTTCAAACACCTCTTTGGCCACTTTGACGGAACCGAGGGCCCGCGCGGCATCACCCTCAGCCCGCTCCAAGGTCTGCCGGTTGTCAGCCAACAGCCGCTCCGCTGATTGGTGCCGGGCTGACAACCGCGCCGCATCCTCGGTCGCCTGCGACAAGTCGCCTTCGCGGCCACCAAGGTCAGAGGCCGCAAGCCGCGCCAGTTCTGCGGCCTCGGCCAGCCGATCGTCATGCCCGTCGCTGGCCCGGACCAGCTGATCCACTTCCCAATCCAGCCGATCAATCATCTCTTCCGCATCGCGGTTGAGGTTCAGTTCGCGGTCCCCGTCGCGCCGCATCTGCAAAATGCGCGTCTTTAAAGTGTCAATCAAGGACAAGGCGCGGGCTTCTTCCGCTGCCAAAGCATCGTTCTGCAAGGTCAAACGCTGCAAGACTGCTGACGCAATCGCGTCTTCTTCGCGCCGGGGTGGCAAGGCGTCCTCCGCCACCTGACGCGCTTTGCCCGCTGCCAGCGCCGACAATTCCGCCTGCGCTGCTGCCGATAGCCGCTGCCGCAAGCCAAACTCCGCTTCGGCGCGCGCCACCTCTGCCTCACGCCAGCGCCGGTACAGCAGCATCACTTCAACGCGGCGCAATTCCACGCCAATCTCGCGGTAGCGTGCCGCCTGCCGCGCTTGCCGGGTCAGGGTGGACAATTGCTGAGCCAACCCCTCGACCACGTCATCGACGCGCAGCAGGTTCTGTTCCGCCGCCGAAAGCCGCAACTCCGCCTCGTGGCGACGCTGGTAAAGCCCCGAAATCCCGGCCGCTTCTTCCAGTATCATCCGACGCGCCCTGGGTTTGGCGTTGATCAGCTCAGTGATCTGCCCCTGCCGCACCAAAGCCGGGCTATGCGACCCGGTTGAAGCGTCAGCAAACAGCATCTGCACATCGCGCGCCCGCACGTCCTTGGTATTCGCCTTGTAGGCAGAGCCCGCATCCCGCGTGATCCGCCGCACCACCTCGATCGTGTCGGCATCGTTAAAGCCCGAGGGGGCCAGCCGGTCCGCGTTGTCGATGATGAGCGAGACTTCCGCGAAATGCCGCGCACCCCGGCTGCCGGAGCCGTTGAAGATCACGTCCTCCATCCCGCCACCGCGCATGGCAGAGGCCCGGTTTTCCCCCATCACCCACCGCAAGGCTTCCAACAGGTTCGACTTGCCGCAGCCGTTGGGCCCGACAACGCCGGTCAACCCCTCCATGATCATCAGATCGGTGGGATCGACAAAGCTTTTAAAACCGTTGAGGCGTAGCCGCGTGAGGCGCATGGGGTCCCCTTTTCATGGACGCCCATTGTGGCTATGCGGGGACCCGAGTCAACCAAACCTCCCGAGCAAGGCCAAAAAGCAAAACGCCCGGGGTTTGCCCGGGCGTTTTGCCATCTGTCACACGCTTCAAGCCGCCGAAACCGCCCGCCCGGTCATCACCTTGACCAGATTGGCGCGGTACGCCGCCGTCCCGTGCAGATCGCTGATCATGTCCTTGGCGCTGACCTTCAGCCCGTCCAACGCGCTGGCCGCAAAGTTGGCCGTCAAAGCCGCCTCCGCCTCAGTCCACCGGAACACGCCGTTGTTCGACGCCCCGGTGATCGCCACCCTAACCGAACCGTCTGCCGCTTGCGCCACAAACGCCCCGGTCAGCGCGAAACGGCTGGCCGGTTGGTTGAACTTGGCATAGGCGCTGCGTTTGGGGATCGGGAATTCCACCGCCGTCACGATCTCACCCTCGTCAAGCGCGGTTGAGAACATGCCGGTAAAGTAGTCATCCGCCGCAATCCGCCGCTTGTTGGTGATCACGGTCGCTCCAGACCCCAGCACGCCTGCGGGATAACACGCCGCCGGGTCATTGTTGGCGATCGAGCCGCCAATCGTGCCCCGGTTCCTGACCGCAGGGTCGCCGATCCAACTGGCCAGATGGGCAAGCCCCGGAAAAGCCGCCAAAGCCTCACGCGCGACCACGGCATGGGGCGTCGCCGCCCCAACCCACAGCGTGCTACCTGACACCTTGACACCCTTCATCTCGGCAATCCCGGTCAGGCTGACCAAGACCTCGGGCGTCGCCAAACGCTGCTTCATCGTTGGCGTCAGCGTCTGCCCCCCCGACAAAGCCTGCGCCCCATCATGGGCCAAAGCCGCAACCGCATCGGCCACACTGGAAGGTTTCACGAATTCAAAGTTGTGCATCTGATCCTCCCCTTACGCGTTCATCGCCGACCAGACGCGCGACGGCGTCAGGGGCATGTCGATATGGGCAACCTTGCGGCCTGCCCGGTTCAAGGCATCCAATACGGCGTTGACCACCGCCGGAGGTGACCCAATCGCCCCCGCTTCGCCGCAACCCTTGACGCCCAGCTTGTTGTGGCTGCACGGCGTGATGCAGGAATGGTCCACCACGATCATCGGCACATCATCGGCGCGTGGCATGGTGTAATCCATGTAGCTGCCCGACAAAAGCTGGCCGTTCTCGTCGTAAGCGCCCAGTTCCAGCAGCGCTTGCCCGATGCCTTGCACGACACCGCCATGCACCTGACCGCGCACAACCATCGGGTTCATCACGTTGCCAAAATCGTCGGCACAGGTAAAGCTGCACACATCGACTTTGCCGGTGCCCTCGTCCACTTCAACCTCGCACAGATAGGCGCCGGCGGGATAGGTGAAGTTGGCCGGGTCGTAAAACGCGGTCTCCTCCAGCCCCGGCTCCAAAGTCGCCAGCGGGTAGTTGTGTGGCACATAGGCCGAAAAGGCGATCTCGCCAAAGGTCTTGGACCGGTTGGTCCCCGACACGGCAAAAACGCCGTCGGTGAAGATGATATCCGCCTCAACCGCCTCCAGCATGTGGGCGGCGATCTTCTTGCCCTTTGCGATCACCTTGTCCGCCGCGTTGGCCATCGCCTGCCCACAAACAGCCAGCGAACGTGATCCATAAGACCCCATCCCGAACGGAATTTTAGAGGTATCGCCATGCACGATATCCACCATCGACATCGGGATCCCGAACATCTCGGCGATGATCTGCGCAAAGACAGTCTCGTGGCTTTGGCCGTGGCTGTGCGCGCCGACCATGACCGACACGTTGCCGGTCGGGTTCACCCGCACCGTCGCCGCATCGTACAGACCCACCCGTGCGCCAAGGATGCCGACCAGATTGGACGGCGCAATCCCGCAGGCCTCAATCCACGTCGAAAGCCCCATGCCGCGCAGCTTGCCCTTGGCGGCAGAGGCCACTCGCCGCGCCTCAAACCCCTTCACGTCGGCCAGTTCAATCGCCTTGTCCAGCGTGGCAAAGTAGTTGCCCACGTCATAGGCCAGTCCGACCGGCGTGGTGTAGGGGAACATGTCGGCGGTGACAAAGTTCTTGCGGCGCACCTCGAACGGGTCAAGCCCCAGTTCGCGGCACATCGCGTCAATCACCCGTTCCAGGCTATAGGTCGCCTCGGGCCGGCCAGCGCCCCGGTAAGCATCGACCGGAGCCGTATTGGTGAACACCGTCTTCACGTTCACATAGACATTCGGCACCTTGTACGGCCCGGCCATCAGCGTGCCGTGCAGGAACGTCGGCGTCGCGGTCGAAAAATTCGACAGATACGCGCCGACATTCGCCATCGTCTCGGTCCGGAACGCGATGAACGTGCCATCCTTTTCGCAGGCGAGTTCGATCTTGGTCACATGGTCGCGGCCATGCGCATCGGTCAGAAAGCTTTCTGACCGTTCGGCGACCCACTTGACCGGCATTTTCAGTTTCTTGGCAGCCGCCAGCACCAAAGCCTCTTCGCCGTAGTGATAGATCTTGGACCCAAAGCCGCCGCCCACATCGGGGGCCACCACCTGCAGCTTGTTTTCCGGTATGCCCATCACAAACGCGGCAATCAGCAGGCGGGTCAGGTGGGGGTTCTGGCTGGTGGTGGTCAGCTTGTAATCGCCCGTGCCCGGAGAATACTGACCGATTGACGCCCGCGGTTCCATCGCGTTCGGGATCAGCCGGTTGTTGATCAGTTCCAGCGTGGTGACATGCGGCGCGGCCTTGATCGCGGCATCGGTCGCTGCCCGGTTCGCCTCGATCCAGCCCCAGTCAAAGCACTGGTTGTCGGCAATCTCGTCATGCACGCGGTTGGTGGCATCGGCCAATGCCTTGGCCATATCGACAATCGCTGGCAGTTCTTCAAAGTCTGACGCATCGGCCACGGCCTGTGCTGCGTCCTTGGCCTCCATGTAGCTTTGCGCGATGACAGCGGCGTAAGCGTCACCGACATGGCGCACCTTGCCATGCGCCAGAACCGGGCGCTTGGGTTCCTTCATCGGCGTGCCGTCGCGTGAGTTGATCAGCCAGCCCGCCGGGTTGCCGCCAACGTCCTTGAAATCCTCACCGGTGAAAACCGCCAACACGCCCGGCATTCCAGTGGCCGCCGCAACGCCAATCGACTTGATGCGCGCATGCGCCATGTTTGACCGCACAAAGACGGCGTAAGCCTGCCCATGTACGTTGATATCTTGCGTGTAATTGCCCGCGCCGGTCAGAAAGCGGATGTCTTCCGTCCGCTTGACCTCAGCCCCAATTCCAAAATCCTTGGCCATCTTGATCCCCCCCTTATTCGGCGGCAATGGCAGCGACGTCCTGCCCGGAGGCAGCCATCACGGCCTTGACGATGTTGTGATATCCGGTGCAACGGCAGATGTTGCCCTCAAGCCCGTGGCGCACTTCGGATTCCGACGGCTTGGGATTGCCCGCCAGCAAAGCGGCCGAGGTCATCACCATGCCCGGCGTGCAGAACCCGCATTGCAACCCGTGGTGATCCTGAAACGCTTGCTGGATGACACCCAGACTGCCATCGGCATTCGCCATGCCCTCAATCGTGGTCACCTTTGACCCCGCCACATCCTGCGCAAAGATTGAACAGCTTTTCACCGCCATCCCGTCAACATGCACGACACAAGCTCCGCATTGCGAGGTGTCGCAGCCGATATGGGTGCCCGTCAGACTTAGCCCCTCACGCAGGAACGCCGACAACAGCGTGCGCCCCTCGGTTTCGGCCGAGACGGACTTGCCGTTTACGGTCATCGTCACTTTGGTCATCGTTTCCTCCCTGAAACAATTTGGCCTGAAAGGTTTTGGCCTGATTTCACAGTGGCCCTGAGTTTTGGCCTTGAGTGTTGGATTCAGCCGATCAAACGGCGGAACCAGCCTTTTTTCGGTGCCGCATCCGCACCTTCGGCGGCGGGTTCTGTGGCATCAGAGTCGGGTTCCTCTGCGGGTTCCTCTGCGGGTCCCTCGATGGCACTTTGAAAGCGGTTGAAAAACTCCTCCGCAAGGTTCTTGGCAAACCCGTCGATGATCCGGCTGCCCAGTTGCGCGATCTTGCCCCCGACAGAGGCATCGACGTCATAGGTCAGCTTGGTGCCATCGCCTTCGGCCTCCATCGTGACATAAGCGCCGCCTTTGGCAAATCCAGCCACACCGCCCTTGCCCTCGCCGGTGATGCGCAGGCTGTGGCCCTCGACCATGTCTGACAGGGTGACGGTGCCCGTAAAGCGCGCCTTGACCGGGCCAACCTTTTGCGCCACTACCGCCTCGAAGCCATCGGTCGGGTTCCCGGTCAGGCTTTCGCAGCCCGGCACGCACGCCTTCAACACGTCGGCATTCAAAACCGCAGCCCAGACCATCGCCGGGGCCGCAGATATGTGCCGTTCCTCGGCAAGCTTCATGAAACCCTCCCGGTTGCAGTCTGCTGTGTGCCGCCCTTTTGATCCGACAAAGAAATGTCGAAATCAGAGCGACCTTCACCACATCCTTGCCCGAGCATAGAGCACCTGTCGATCATCCAGATCGCCACCTGTCGCATATCTGCGACACATCACCTGGTAAAATGCGCGCTTCAGGTTCCTGTGTCATTGGCCTTTTGCAGTTGCACGGCGTTGATCAGCCAGCCATCCGGCCCTTCGATCATCTGATAGTCCACCAAATAGCTTTGACCGGCGCCATCGGTCACCCGCACCCGCTGCCAATAGGCACCGCCAAGAAAGCGCAGGTCCATCATGTCAACCTGTGCGGGGTGCCAGACCATTGGATACCCGTTGCGCACCATTGCCCCAAAAGCGTCGGAGGTGGCAAACATCTGATGGATGGTCGGTGAGGCAAAGGTGAAGGCTTTGGCAAAGTCATCGACCTCAAACGCCTGAATTTGCTGGCGGATGGTGTCTTGAATGGGCACATCCTGCGCGGCGGCTGGCAGGGTCAGAAGTATAAAAGCAAGGGTTAGACCAACTTGCATCACGAAGGCTCCGGTTCAACGTCCCCATATAAAGGATAGCACAGCCCGGCCTTTGGTCAAATAGCTGGATGGCGATGACGCAGGGCACCCGTATGAGGGGGATAGGAACCCGGAAACCGTTCGAGTAGAAGGGTCTCAGCGAAGAACGCGGCTCGCATGATTTGGCTGCCGGGAATTTGGCAATGTGCCACTGAAAGATCAGGCGACCAGTTCACCTGCAAGCGCCTTGTCGATCAGGGCTA
Organism: Rhodobacterales bacterium; assembly: GCA_038231395.1. GTDB lineage: Bacteria > Pseudomonadota > Alphaproteobacteria > Rhodobacterales > Rhodobacteraceae > Stagnihabitans. Next base: position 8,867 of record JBBRLL010000047.1, on the reverse strand, counting down.
TGGTTTCAGCAATACCGTACAAAGCGATAAATCCGCCAAAGCGCGGGCCTTCGGAGGCGCCCATCAGCACCTCGTAAAGCGCTTTGAACCAGTCGCGCAGCGGGTCGAAGGCGTGTTCCTTGCCAATGGCATAGCAAACGGTTTGCAGGGCCTCGTCGTCGGTAGCACCCTGCCAGTTTGCCAGCCGGGCGCGCAAGTCCAGGATGGCAGTGCGTTCTTTGTCGTTTGGCAGGCGGTACGTCCGGTTTGGCGCAATCTTGTCGTTGAAATAGCGCAGGGCAAAACCCGCCGCCGCATCCAGATCGGGGTTTTTTTCGGGGCTGGCATCGGGAGCGTATTTGTTGATGAAGCCCCAAAGCCCCTCGGCATCCTTGGCCCCGGCAACCGAGGCAAGGTTCAACAACATGGCAAACGACACCACCATTTTGGACAAGGGAACCTGACCGCCGTGAATATGCCAGACCGGGTTGTTCAGCTGGGCGTCGATGTCTTGCGTCGCATAGGCATTCAGCTGCTGGTGATATTCGTCGACTGCCTTCGGGATCACATCCCACCACAGCCGCTTGGCCGTTTTCGGCTTTTGGTACATGAAATAGCTGAGGGATTCCGCTGAGGCATAGGTCAGCCACTCATCAATCGTCAGGCCATTGCCCTTCGACTTGGAAATCTTCTGGCCTTCGAAATCGAGGAACAGTTCATAGGTCATGTGGTTCGGCTTTTTACCGCCCAACGCCTCGCAAATCCCGTCATAGATCGGCGTGTTGGTCGAATGGTCTTTGCCGTACATCTCAAAGTCCACGTCCAGCGCCGCCCAACGCGCGCCGAAATCGGGCTTCCATTGCAGTTTCACATTTCCGCCAGTGACGGGCAGGGTCCATTCGCGGCCGGTCTCATCATCAAAGGTGATGGTGCCGTCGCGGGCGTTCACCTCTTTCATCGGTACATACATCACGCGCCCGGTTTCGGGGTGGATCGGCAGGAAGCAGGAGTAGGTCTGCTGACGCTCCTCCCGCAGGGACGCCAGCATGATCGCCATGATCGCATCATAGCGTTCGGCGCACAGCCGCAGCGTGGCGTCGAACTTGCCCGATTTGTAGAATTCCGTCGCCGAGATGAATTCGTATTGAAACCCGAAGGTGTCCAGAAACCGTCGCAGCATGGCGTTGTTGTGCGCGCCAAAGCTGTCGTATTCGCCGTAGGGGTCGGGCACGGTGGTCAGGGGCTGCTGCATGTGCTGGCGCAGCATATCCTGGTTCGGCACGTTCTCCGGCACTTTGCGCATGCCGTCCACGTCATCCGAAAAGCAGATCAGCCGGGTCGGAATGTCGGACAAGACTTCAAACGCCCGGCGGATCATCGTGGTGCGCGCCACTTCGCCAAAGGTGCCGATATGGGGCAGACCTGACGGGCCATAGCCGGTTTCAAACAGGACATAGCCCTTCTTGGCAGCACCGGCTTCGACACGTTTCACCAAAGCGCGGGCCTCTTCGAAGGGCCAGGCTTTTGACTTCATCGCAGCGTCACGCAGTGCGCTCACAGGGGGATCCTCCGGTTTGCGGCCATATGCCGCCTGCGTCCTCTATTGCCGCCCCGGTCCGGCGTCAATATTGTGATGCAAAACTGAAAGGAACCACCATGTCCGACGCTTTGCCCGCCTCGATGTCGCCGCCTGATGCGCTGATTGCGGTGATGATCGCCGTTTCGGCTTCGGACGAGCAGATGCGGACGACAGAACTGGTTGCCATCCAGCGCATCGTGAACCATTTGCCGGTGTTTTCCGCCTATGACAATGACCGGATCCGGGTGATCGCGCAGACTGTCTTTGATCTGTTCGAAGAGGAGGATGGCCTTGCCGCCCTGTTCGGCCTGATCCGCGACGCCCTGCCTGAGCGACTGTTTGAAACCGCCTATGCCCTGGCTTGTGACGTAGCGTCGGCGGACGGTGTCCTGCGGGAGGTCGAACTTCGCATGCTGGAAGAAGTGCGGGAGGAGTTGCAGATCGATCGGCTGCACGCCGCCGCCATCGAATGGGGCGCGAGGGTCCGCCATTTGCGGCCATGACGAAAGATGCCGCGACGGGCGCGTCCTCACGAATCGTCTCAGGTCTTGAACGCGGATTTTAAAGCATTGGCGCAGGTCGGGAAACAGTCGATTCCACCAAGTTGTTAAATTGCAACCCAAGGGGGTAAGGCAGAATGCCACTCCCGTCGATTTCTCGGGACAGCCGCGCAATCTGCCGGGTTTCCTGTGAATGACCGCATTTCGCCTTATTTTTAACTAACCGGTCAAGGTTCGTTTGTGCTAACCGACACAGGCCTTCAAGGCCATTTCCTTTTTGTTGGAGACTTGTAATGATTAAATCAGTGGCGCTCGCGGCGCTTCTTGCGACAGGCCTTTCCGTTGGGGGTGCTAACGCTTCTACCCTCGCCGGGACGTTCACAATCTACATCGAAAACTTCAACGCCGGCGGATCAGCTTCGGCTGCCGACGGTAGCCAAGCGAACTATAGTGCGCACCTTGCCAACCTTCTGGGTTCGGTCACGTACACTGGCGCACTGAATTTCTTTACCGGTGCCGGCACGACCCCGACCATCGGTGAGTTTCTCAGCTCTGCGGGTGGAATGTATTCGGACCACTCATTTGACGGCATCACAATGAGCACGGGCGGCTTCAATACCACGACGCTTCTTGGCATCGTTGGCAACTTCGGTGGACCGCGCTCTGGCACCGTCACCCATGACGACGGTGTTGAGCTTTATGACGCAAGCGGGCTGATCCTCGCTTCCGCCTCCCCGACAATTCCGATTGCGAGCAACTTCAGCACCGTGGGTGGCGCTTTCCACCTGTTCTACTCGGCTGCCAATGGCAACCCGGAGCAGTTGAATGTTTCGACCGTTCCGCTGCCTGCCGCTGGTGGTTTGCTGTTCGGCGCTTTGGCTGGCCTGCGCGCTCTGCGTCGCCGCGCCAAGAAAGCCTGAACTTCAGGTTTGAAACACTTGAAAGGGGGGGGCCGCAACGCCTCCCCTTTTTCACACCATGGCCGCCCAATGGCGGATCAGCCCGGCTTGCATGCTGTGGGCACGGCCAACCCAGCCATGATCGCCCGGCGGCTTCTCGCGCTCCTCGACCGGAATGGCTGCGCGCCGCGCCGTGTCGGCCGAGAAGATCGCAAAGCACAGGTCGCGGCCTGAGGGCGGCTCAATAAACCCCACCAGCCCGGAGACGAAATTCAGCGTGCCACTTTTGACGTGGACCTGCGTTGTCGCCTCGCCCTGCACCCCAATGTTGCGCAATATCCCCCGCAGGCCCGCACCTGAGGGGCGTTTTTCCCCGGCCATCAGCGCCCGAACCATTCCGCCAGCTGTGACCCGGGACGCGGCTCCCAGCCCGGAATGATCCACGAAACTTGACGCCAGCCCAAGATTGGCCTGCGCCCAGCCCTGCATGGTCGCCGCCGAGGTGCGCAAATCTGCCGCCCCGGACGAGGCCAACCCCATAGACTCTGCCGTGATGTTGGTGGAAAACCGCAGCATGTCGCGTAGGATTTCGGTGACTGACGCACTGGGCCAGTTGATCAAGTCCTGCGCACCGGCCGGAATCGAGGCAATCATCTGCCCTTTTGGCAGAGCAATTCCCTGAGCGCTGCACAGGTTTGCGAAGACTTCGGCCACATAGGCTGCCACATGGCGCACCGGCAACCATCGGCTGCCCGACTTAGCCAAGGCCGCACGTGACACCCTCCACTTTTCGGCCCCATCGGCATCCGAGTAGGTGAAAATCGGCAGATCAGGTTCGGCAATGGTCACTTTGATGCCATGAACATCCGGCACATACCGCTCGCCTCGGGCGTTCATCTGAAGGGTAGCGCCGCCCTTGGTCCACTCAAAATTCACCCGGTTGAAGTTCAGCGACAGGCCCGACAGCCCCGGATCATAGCCGACCTGGACCGGCTGCTCGTCGGTGATGCGGTCAAAACTTGGCAAAGCACCGGCATAAACCAGAAAGCGCCCGGTCACCTGCCGCAACCCGGTGCGCGCCAAGGCGGCCACCATGTCGCCCAGCTTGTCGGAATCCAGCGTCGGGTCGGCACCGCCAGCGAGGATCAGATCGCCGTCCAGCCGTCCGCCCGTCACCGGGGCACTGGTCAGAATACGTGTGGTAAAGTGGCGATCGGCACCCAAGCGGTCCAGCGCGAACAAGGCGGTGATGCTTTTGGCCACGCTGGCAGGGGGCACCGGCGCGTCGGCCTGAAAGCTTTCAATGATCCTGCCGGTCGCCACTTCGGCCACGCTGTAGCCGGTCACACCGGTCAGATTTGCCTTTGCCACCAGATCGGCGGCAGAAATGTCAACCGCCGGTGCGGCCGTCGGGTTCGCTTTTGCCGATGACCCTGTTGGCTTCTTGCTCTTTGCCAAAGCAGGCATCGCCAGCGACGCCCCCAACCCGCCAAGAACCCCGCCTAAAATCCGGCGCCGCGTCCACTCGTTCAAAGCCATACTAATCCCCTGCCGAACCGAGGTTCATTACAACCATCCAGCACCACTAGGCAACTGTCAGCGTTTTCGCCAGATAGATGGTTGTGCCGCCCAAAAACGGTTCCTCTCGCACAACGTCGAAACCATGGGCACGGTAGAAGGCGATATTCCCGGTGAAGGCCGCGTTGGTCAGAAGCCTGATTTCGTGTAGCCCGGCCTGAAGGGTCAAAGCCTCCACCCAACCGAGCAGGCGGTGTCCCAGACCCCGGCCTTGCGCTTTGGGTTCGACGCACAGATTTTCCACCCATAAATGGTCCGCCGCAATCCGGGTTTCCACCAATGCCAGAAACTGGCCGCCCTCCTCGCGCAGATCAACCCGGTGCAGGCGGATCGCTTCGGCCATGTCAGCGCGCATTGGCAGCGGTTCACGCCCGATCAGCGGCACCCATTTGGCATAGGCCGCGCGGGTCAGCGCCAAAAGCGCGGGCGCGTCCTTTGGCTCGGCACGGCGCAACCAATCGCCCTTCCAATCCGCAGGCCATTCCCGATGCCAACTCCCTTGCGCGCGGATCTGGGTTGAGGAGGCCGGGTTCAGCGGCATGTTCACAAAACACCAGACCGGCGGGGCGCGGTGCAGCAAAAGTTCAGGTTGGGTCACCTGATGGGTGCGATAAGCGCGCGCCGCCACTGACAGCCGCGCAGACAACCCCGCGCCGGGCCGCGCCATCACCGCCACCGGAACCCGGTCAAAAATCTCGCGCCAATGCGACCACCGGTGGAATTGCACAAGATTGTCCGCCCCCATCAACCAGACAAACCTGACACCGGGATAGATCGCCTGCAACTTTCGAAGTGTGTCGTTGGTGGCTCTTGTGCCCAAGCGAGCCTCCAGATCGGTCACCACAACCCGCGGATCATCGCCCAATATCGCCCGCGCCCTTGCAATCCGTTCGGCCATCGGTGCCGGTTGCCGCGATTTGAGCAGGTTCCCGGGTGAGACGAGCCACCATACCCGGTCCAACCCAATCCGCGCCAAAGCTTCATGGGTGACATGCACATGCCCGGAATGCGCCGGATCAAACGACCCGCCGAGCAAACCAATCACCATCCCGCGCTGCGCCTTGGGAAACCCCTGCACACGTCCCTCCTGATTAGGGGCAATGTCGCTGGCACCACGAGGGAAAGTCAACGCCACTTGACCGGCAGGGAGTCAGCTTTTTGGGCATTTCATGTAGGCGTTCAGCAGATCCTCCCACGTCGCACTGGCATCGAAGCCGGCCACCAGCGGGTCGCCCTTCACCCCCGTGATCGCATCCATCCCGTGCGAAATCATGTAGCCGGGGTCATGGTCTGGCGTCCCCGACCCGCGCAGCCCTGTACAAAGAGCGGCAAAAGCCGGTGTCTCGGGATCCTTTAGAGGTTCAAAAGCAGATTGATATGCGGCGATATCTTCCTTCAACAACTTCCTGTGCAACTCTATCTGCAAAACTTGCGCGGCATCATGTGACGTCTTGTCAATCACCCGTTTGGTATCAAAAGCCGTGCGGGCCAAAAGCAACATGTCCAGATCGACGGCAATTTTCGCCCGCCCCGCTTTCAGACAGTGGACCACCCCCAAAAGCAAGTCCGGCGGGCTCAACCTGCTGTCCGCCTCGGTCAAAGAGATGCACCCCGGATCGCGGTCTGACGCAAGATTGCCCAAACTGTCGATAAGGGACACATTGCCTTCCTTTTGGATGATCACGCCATCAGCAATGGCCGCACCGCACCATGAAATCAGAATGGCAATCAAAATCGACACCTTCATCAGGACTCTCCCGGCCAGACGCCCGCACGGTGCCTTCCTCCTCGCAAGCTTGTCAATGTCGGAAACAAACTTCTGTTGACCTGACCAGCCAGACCAATGCAAATCGCACTTCAAAGTTTTGGCGCAATGCCCAGCCTCAAGGTCAACTCCCTCATGCTGCCCGTCACCATCCGCCATGCCGACCCGGACTCGTCAGAAGCTATTACCTGCCTTGCCGCTTATTTCGCGGTGCTGGTTGAAAAGGTTGCAGGGGTCACGCCCAACACATTCCCTTTGCCAGACCCCCACGCCGAAACCTACCGCCCGCCGAACGGCCAATTCCTGATCGCTCTGGCGGGTGCCCTTCCCATAGGCTGCGTCTCGCTGCGCCCGCTTGACCGGGCAACCGGCGAGGTCAAGCGCCTCTGGGTCGCCCCGCACGCCCGTGGCCAAGGCCTCGCCCGCCGTCTGATGGCCGAGATCGAGGCCCACGCCCGCGCCATCGGCCTTCACGCTCTGAAACTCGATACCAACGAGACCCTGACCGAGGCCATCGCCCTTTACCACGCCACCGGCTGGCACCCGACCGCGCCCTATTCGCCTTTTCCCTCGACCCATTGGTTCGCCAAACCCCTCTGATGAACCCCTCTGGCCGTTGCGGCGAGGCCCTCTTGTCGCTACATACGCCCCAAACCGGCTTGGATGGAGAACGCTCATGGCTTCGTATCAATATGTCTACCACATGGACAACGTCTCCAAAGCCTATCCCGGTGGCAAAAAGTGTTTTGAGAACATCCGCCTGAACTTCCTGCCCGGCGTCAAGATCGGTGTGGTCGGCATCAACGGCTCCGGCAAATCAACATTGCTGCGCATCATTGCTGGCATTGACAAGGATTTCACCGGCGACGCCTGGCCTGCCAAGGGTGCGAAAGTCGGCTTCCTCGCGCAAGAGCCGGTGCTGGACCCGACCCTCAACGTGCGTGACAACGTGAAGCTCGGCTGCGCTGGCAAAGTCGCCATCCTTGACCGCTACAACGAACTGGCGATGAATTACACGGACGAGACTGCCGACGAAATGGCCGCCCTGCAGGACCAGATCGACGCGGAAAACCTGTGGGACCTCGACAGCCAGATTGACGTGGCGCTGGAGGCACTGCGCTGCCCGCCTGACGACGCTGGCGTTGAATCCCTGTCGGGTGGCGAACGTCGCCGCGTCGCGCTGTGTCAACTTCTGCTTGAAGCGCCCGACATGCTGCTGTTGGACGAACCGACCAACCACCTTGACGCGGAATCCATCGCTTGGCTGCAACAGCACCTGATCGACTACAAGGGCACCATCCTTGTCGTCACCCACGACCGCTATTTCCTTGACGACATCACCGGCTGGATTCTTGAATTGGACCGTGGCCGCGGCATCCCCTACGAAGGCAACTACACCGCCTGGCTGGAACAAAAGGCCAAACGCGCCGCCCAAGAGGCGCGTGAGGACAAGTCCAAGCAAAAGGCGATGGAAAAGGAACTGGAATGGATCCGCGCCGGTGCCCGCGCGCGCCAAGCCAAGCAGAAAGCCCGTATCTCCAAGTATAACGAGATGGCGACCCAGACCGTCCGCGAACGCTCCTCCGGCTCGCAAATCATTATCCCCAACGGCGAGCGTCTGGGCGGTAAAGTGATCGAGGTGGTAGGTCTTAAAAAGCACATGGGCGACCGGCTTTTGATTGAGAACCTGTCTTTCACGGTCCCTCCGGGCGCTATTGTCGGCGTCATCGGCCCGAATGGGGCGGGCAAATCCACCCTGTTCCGGATGATCACCGGTCAGGAAGTGCCGGATGAGGGCACAATTACCCTCGGCACCACCGTGCAACTGTCCTATGTCGACCAGTCCCGCGACGCTTTGGAACCGGGCAAGACCGTCTGGGAAGAAGTCTCGGGCGGTGCAGAAGTGATCAAACTGGGCGATTTCGACATGAACTCCCGCGCTTATTGCGGCGCGTTCAACTTCAAAGGCACCGACCAGCAGAAGAAAGTAGGGTTGCTGTCGGGCGGCGAACGCAACCGCGTCCATATGGCCAAACTGTTGAAATCAGGCGGCAACGTCCTGCTGCTTGACGAACCCACCAACGATCTGGATGTCGAAACCCTGCAAGCCCTGGAGGCCGCCATTGAAGACTTCGCCGGCTGTGCCGTAATCATCAGCCACGACCGCTTCTTCCTCGACCGCCTGTGTACCCACATCCTTGCGTTTGAGGGGGATGCGCATGTGGAATGGTTTGAGGGCAACTTTCAGGCCTACGAGGAAGATAAGGTCCGCAGGTTGGGGCCGGACAGCATCGAGCCGACACGGGTGAAGTATAAGAAGTTTACGAGGTAGGTCGTGAAATCGAAGCTGCGAGTTCCAATGACTGTTGCAGTTGTCGGCATTGGTATTTTGCTATGCATTTTTGCGCAGTTCGTTAAGTTTTGGACTAGTGTTCTGCATCTGACATAGGATTCCCGACGGCGCCACGCTGTGGCATAATCGGCGGATGAGACGCTCCGACATCTGCCTATACCTTGGCCCCGCCGACCGCGCTGAGCTTCAAGCTCTGCTGACCAACCGCAACACG
>JBBRLL010000046.1:0-37335 GCA_038231395.1 Rhodobacterales bacterium | reverse complement strand
TTGCGCTCATGAGTGTCATACTGGGCCGTGATGCCCGCCAAGTCTATCCCGTCAACTTCCGCGACCTGATGAATTGAGAAGGACACTGTCTGGCCCGCGTCCAGCTTTCTGATCGCAATTGATGTGATTCTTGGCGACCGTCCATCGGTCCTGTCATAGAAACTCTCGCAAGAGTAGTGGATCACCCAGACGTTCGCAGCATCTGCAAACAGACGGTCAATGACTGCGCGGGATGCCTTCTGCCTTCGGGGGTCAGGTGCTGACAAGCTGGACTTTCCTGTGTATGGGTCAATCCGCACACATCGGTTGAAAGGCCTTATAAGTCAATTACCTGCTGAGTGGTTTTGGCGATCCCGGGACGACTCGAACGCCCAACATCCTGATTAGAAGTCAGGTGCTCTATCCAGTTGAGCTACGGGACCGTGATTCCTCTAATAGCGGTTCGGAAAACGGTTCGCAACATGCTGTTACTTTCCTAACCAGTTGTCATTACGTCTTTATTCCGGCCCAGAGCGGGGACTTAGAAGGTCCTTGCTCTATCCAGTTGAGCTACGGAGCCGCACTGCCGCTGTTTTGCGGCAGGAGGGCGTTTCACACAAGGGTGCACGTCATGAAAACTGACATCGGGTCGAGGACATAGTCGGCGAAGGGCGGACATTCGGTGAAACCGGCGCTCTTGTACAGGGTTTGGGCAGGCAGGAACATCTCTTGCGAGTCGGTTTCAAGGTTCAGTCGCGAGATGCCTGCGGCCTTGGCCTCGGCCATCAGATGCTTCAGCATCAGGCGCGACAGACCGCGCCCGCGATGTTCAATGAGCACATGCATCGACTTGATCTCTGCCGCGTCCCCGCCAAAGCGTTTGAAGGCGCCCATGGCCACGGGCGCCCCATTCTCTCGCATCACGAAGAACGCAACCTCGGGCACCGCGAGTTCGCCCGCATCCATCATATGAATGCTTTCCAGCGGCGTATAGGCGTGCATATCTGCCGTATGCCGCTGGAACAACAGCGAAAGGTCGGCCCCGACCGGGCTTTCCCTTGTGAGTGTCAGACTCAATTGCCACCCATCATCGGCGTCCCATTGACCGACACGGCACCGGTTTTGGACAGTTCGATGTCCCACTCCAGATTGCCCTTGTCGTCCTTTTTCGCCATGCCTTGCGCCATGCCGAAGCCCATCATGCCCTGCGCTTTCATATCGTCGGGTGCAGCGTTCAGCGCAGCCGACAACTTGTCAGCACCGGCGAGAGTGATCTTGGCAGAGCCGGTCGGAACCGTCGTGCTGGGTCCGGCGACCATGCTGCCCTCATAAGTCAGCGCGTAGCCATCGCCGGTCAATGCGCCGGGGTTGAGAGTGATGGTGACGGTGCCCTTGGGCAGGAACGCTTCCTGCACCGCTTTGTCGAGGGCGGACTGGTCGGCCATTCCATCGGGCTGGTCAAGCGCGCCCAAAGCGGCGGTCAGACCGGCAGCGGCGTCAAAATCAGTGACCTGCACGTCCACGGTGAACTTCTGCGGCAGGACCGGGGCGGCCCAGGCCGGAACCAGACCGGCGGGCAACGTCAGACCAGACACCGCAAACGCCTCACGGAACTTGCCATCGGCCACGGCACCGTTGACGTCCACCGCAAAGCCCATCTCGTCAATCCCGACCTCGCCCATCGGCGTCCCGACCACCAGCTTGGTGACCTTGCCGGAGGCGTTGAGGTTGCCAAAGAACGGCAGGCCGGCGGTCAGGATGGCTTTCAGGTTGGCCTTGTCGGCTTTGGCGGCGTCTTGCGTCGGATGCGCCACGGCCCAGGCGAGCGCCTTCAGGATCCCGTCAGACACTATGCCGGTGCCTTTGATTTCCTCGCTCAAACCCTCGGCCTTGATCGACACCGGCATGGCGGGCTGACCTTCGGCTGCCCCGGGGGTCACCGTTTCGGTCAGACCCGTTGCGATCAACGTCATGGCAATATCCGCGCCGCCCGCAGCACCGGCAGCGCCCGTGCCTTCAAAAGTGCCGCCATCCAGACCCAAATCCACCGTCGTCAGCGGCGCGTTCGGTGTCGTCACGGATTCAGTGACTTTCACGCCGGAAAAAGACCCCTTCATCGTGGTGAAAGCCAACAGCTTTTCATCAAATGTGCCGTCAAGCTTTTGCGAGGCGACGTCTTCCTTCAGGTCAAACTCCCCGGGCACTGACACCGAAATCGAAATCGCCTGATCTTGCACCACACCCCAGGTGCCGTCGCCATTGTCGGTCAGCGTCATCTGCCACGGCGTGATGGTGCCGGTCAGGCTTTTGTCCTTGGCCATCGCAAACAGCGGTGTGGCGTCCAGCGTCAGATCATAAGTATCACCATTGGCCTTGACGGCCACAACACCGGCAGTCGTGCTCAGATAGGTTTGAAACACCTGCGTCAGGTGATCGGCACCCTCCTGGGTGGCCGGGTTCGCCATGGCGGTCGAGGCCATCAGCAACGGAACAAGGGCAAAAGCGTGAGACATTTTCATGGCAATCTCCTCAGGATGAAAACGGACCGTGGTTTGGGTCCGCAGGGGGATGTTGGGCAATTTTGCAGGCGGGATGCACTATTTCACCAACGAAATCAACTCGGCCTGGCGCAGGTGGCAGTAAGGCTCCATCAAGTTTGGGACGGGGTTTCATTCATCCGCCATTTTCCTGCGCCAGCCGATTTTTCAGGGTGGCCATCTAACGCCTTTATTCGCGGCCCCTTGATGCGGCAGTTTTATCTTAAGATCAAGGTGGGCGGTACGGCGTCGGGGCATTAACGCCGACAATGTGAAGGGAACCCCGCGCGAAAGGGTCGACAAACCTCAGGCCCGGGTGCACACCTTCGGCCAAATCCCCCTTTGTCAGGAGCCGCCATGCACCATCGCCCCCTCGGCCTTTCCGGCCTGAACGTCGCGCCCGTCATCCTTGGCGGCAATGTCTTTGGCTGGTCGGCGGACGAGGCGGCGAGTTTTGCCGTGCTGGATGCCGCAACCGATGCCGGGCTGAACGCGATTGACACCGCTGACGTCTATTCCCGTTGGGTGCCAGGCCATGTCGGTGGCGAAAGTGAAGGCGTCATTGGCCGCTGGCTCAAGGCGCGTCCGGGCAAGCGCGGCCAGATCGTGCTGATCACCAAGGTCGGTTCGGATATGGGAAAGGATGCCAAGGGTCAGCCCGCGATGGGTCTTTCGGCGCGTTGGATCGAGCAAGCGGTAGAGGCCAGCCTGACGCGGATGGGGGTTGAGGTGATTGACCACTACTTCTCGCACCGGCCCGACGATACCACGCCGCAGGAGGAAACCCTTGCCGCCTATGACCGGCTGATCAAGGCGGGCAAGGTCCGCTCCATCGGCGCGTCAAACTTCAGCGTGGCGCAGCTTTCGGCGGCATTGGCGGCGGAGGATGCGAACGGATTGCCCCGCTATTCCTCGATCCAGCCGGAATACAACCTTTACAACCGTGCGGCGCTGGAGGGACCGATGCTGGACCTGTGCCGCGCGGAAAACCTTGGCGTCGTGCCCTATTACGGCCTCGCCTCGGGGTTTTTGTCGGGCCTGTACCGCGACAAGGCTTCGACGGCTGGCAAGACCCGCAAGGGCAGTCTTGACGGCTATATGACGCTGCGCGGCTTTGCCATTCTGGATGCGTTGGACGCTGTTGCGGTCAGGCACAAGGCCAACCCGGCGCAAGTGGCTTTGGCTTGGGTGGCAGCCCAACCCGGGCTGACCGGGCCGATCGCCTCGGCGACAACTGCGGCTCAGGTCAAGGATCTTGTGTCGGCGGCAACCCTGGAGCTTTCCGGGCAGGACCTGGCCGATCTGAACAGCGCCTCAGCCCCGAACTGAGCGCAGCCGGATCACCACGTCAACGCGGGCAATCTCGGTCCCGGCAGGCGCGTCTGGCAAGGCGGCAATCTGAACCTGATCGGCGGGCGCGTCGGTCAGGGAGTGGCTGTCTTCCCAATAAAAATGCGGGTGGTTGTCCATCCTTGTGTCAAAGTAGCTGCGGGCGCCATCGACGACGACCTCGTTCATCAAGCCTGCTTCGCAAAAGGCGCGCAGAGTGTTGTAAACGGTGGCAAGGCTGACCTTTTCGCCCACGCCATTGACCAAGGCGAACAGGCTTTCCGCCGTCACATGCCGGTTCTGCCCATCGCCCACCAACAGCCGCGCCAAAGCCAGCCGCTGCCGGGTTGGCCGCAGGTCGCCACGCGCCAGCCATCCGGTTGCCCGGACTGCTGCCGCTGATATTCCGCTGTCATTTGCCATAGGTGGTGCCCCCTTCGGGTTGACCGATCATAGCGTGGCCGGGGGTTCATGGCCAGACGCCTTCCGTGTGGCCAAAAAGCGCAGCAAAATCAGCCCGGCCCCCGCCGCAAGGACCGAGGCGGCCAGCACCCCCAACCGCACCGCATCCATCTGAGCGCCCTCGCCAAAAGCCAGTCCGCCGATGAACAGCGACATGGTAAAGCCGATCCCCGCCAGCAAAGCCGCTGCAGCCAGATGCAGCCAGCCCATCCCCTCTGGCAAAGCGCCCAACCGCAGTGCCACCAGCACAGCACTTATCCCCATGACGCCCACAAATTTGCCGACCAGCAGACCCAGTCCAACACCCAAGGCAATCTGGCCGCCTTGACCCGTCATGGACAAGTTGCCCAGCGGCAGCCCGGCATTGGCAAAGGCAAACAGCGGCACGATCAGAAACGTCACCCAAGGCTGCAAGCCATGGGCCAAACGGTGCAGCGGAGAGGTTTCGCCCGCCTTCAACGGGATGCAGAACGCCATCACCACGCCGGCCAAAGTGGCATGGATGCCCGATTTCAGCACCAAAACCCACAGGACCGCGCCCAGCACCACGGCCGGGGCCAGCGAGGCCACCCGCATCCGCGACAGCACCACCATAGCGGCCACCGGCACCAAAGCGGCCAGCAGATAGGCCGTGTCCAGATCGTGCCCGTAGAACACCGCAATGATCAGGATCGCACCCAAGTCATCCAAAATCGCCAAAGTCAGCAAGAAACTGCGCAACCCCGGTGGCAATCCCGGCCCGGCCAGCGCCAAAATCCCCAAGGCAAAGGCGATGTCGGTGGCGGTCGGAATGGCCCAGCCTTCATTGACACCAATGCCCGCCGTCAACGTCAGGTAAACCAGCGCTGGCAGCGCCATGCCGCCCAACGCGGCCAGTCCCGGCAGGATCACGGCGCGGGGGTCGCGCAACTTACCCTCCAGCATCTCTGCCTTCAACTCCAACCCGACGGTCAGGAAGAAGATCGCCATCAATCCGTCATTCACCCAGAAGATCAATGGCTTGGCCAGTTCCTTGCTGCCCACGGCCACGCTGATCGGCAAGTCCAGAAAACCCTGATAGGCGCTGGCCCAAGGCGAGTTTGCCGCCAACAAAGCCAGCACCGTCGCGCCAATCAGCACCAGCCCGCCCCAAGCCTCTGTTGAAAGTCCGCTGCTTTGTGAACCCGTGCTCATCCGTCGTCCTTTCGTGGCCGGAGCGCGCCACAGCCAGACTGCGCTTCAGCCCGTGTAAATAGCCTGTTTTGGCCGCCTCGCAATGCCTGTCCCAAGGATGCCACCCTTGCGCGCCCTTCTCGCGAAATGTTACACAGGTTGAAACAGGCAAAACCGGTCCCGACCGCATTTGGGATGCCGGACCTGCGGGGGGACTGCGGAAAGATGAGCGCATTTGCGACCACATTTGACAAAGAGGCGCTGCTGGCTTGTGCGCGTGGCGAGCTTTTTGGCCCCGGAAATGCGCAACTTCCCGCGCCGCCGATGCTGATGATGGACCGCATCACCGAAGTTTCGGAGGATGGCGGCGCATTTGGCAAAGGTCATGTGGTGGCAGAGTTCGACATCACGCCGGACCTGTGGTTTTTTGCCTGTCACTTTCCCGGCAACCCGATCATGCCCGGCTGTCTGGGCCTTGATGGTTTGTGGCAGTTGACCGGCTTTAACCTTGGGTGGCGCGGCTGGCAGGGGCGTGGCTATGCTTTGGGTGCCGGAGAGGTGAAGCTGACCGGCATGGTCCGGCCTGACCGCAAGATGCTGCGCTACTTCGTTGATTTCACCAAGGCGCTGACCACCCGGCGTCTGACCATGGGCGTGGCCAACGGCCGCGTCGAAGCTGATGGCGAGGTGATTTATCAGGTGACCGACTTGAAAGTCGCTTTGTCTGCCAATTAATTCGGGCAAACGTTCCCGGAAAGGATACCCCATGCGTCGCGTCGTCATCACCGGCCTCGGCATCATCTCTCCCATCGGCAACAGCGCCGCCGAGGTTGAGGCGTCGCTGCGTGCTGGCAAGTCCGGCATCATCGCAGCCCCTGACTATGCCGAACGCGGTTTTCGCAGCCAGGTGAAGGGCCAGCCGAATATCGTGCTGGAAGACCATATCGACAAACGCGACCTGCGCTTCATGGGTCCGGGGGCGGCCTATAACTTTCTGGCGATGAAACAGGCGATTGCCGACGCGGGTCTTGCGCCTGAAGATGTGTCAAACGAACGGTCCGGTCTGATCATGGGGTCAGGCGGGCCATCCACCTCCAACTTCTTTCAGGCCTTCGATGCGGTGATGAACAAGGGCGCGCCGAAAAAGATGGGCCCCTTCATGGTCACCCGCTGCATGAGCAGCACCAACTCTGCCTGCCTCGCCACGCCGTTCAAGATCAAGGGCGTCAACTATTCGATCACTTCGGCCTGCTCCACCTCCGCCCATTGCATCGGCAACGGCACGGAACTGATCCAGATGGGCAAGCAGGACATCGTCTTTGCAGGCGGTGGCGAAGAACTCGACTGGACCCTGTCTTGCCTCTTTGACGCGATGGGTGCCATGTCCTCCAAATACAACGACACCCCCGAAACTGCCTCGCGCACCTATGATGCCACCCGTGACGGCTTTGTCATCGCAGGCGGCGGCGGTGTGGTCGTACTGGAAGAGCTGACGCACGCGCTCGCCCGCGGTGCCAAAATTTATGGTGAGGTCACGGGCTACGGCGCCACCTCCGACGGTTACGACATGGTCGCCCCCTCCGGTGAGGGTGGCGAACGTGCCATGCGCCTCGCCCTGTCCACCCTGCCGCAAGGCCGCCACGTCGACTATATCAACGCGCACGGCACCTCCACCGTGGTGGGCGACGTCACGGAAGTGGAGGCGATCCGCCGTGTCTTTGGCCGGGGCCATACCCCACCGATAGCCTCGACCAAATCGCTCACCGGCCACTCGCTAGGCGCCACCGGCGTGCATGAGGCGATCTATTCGCTGATCATGATGAACAAGTCCTTCATCGCCGCCTCTGCCAACATCACCACGTTGGACCCGGCCCTTGATGCGTCCGAAATCGTGATGACTCTGCGCGAAGGCGTTGACCTTGACTCGGTCCTGTCCAACAGCTTCGGCTTTGGCGGCACCAACGCGACCCTGGTGATGAGCAAATATCTGGATTGAGTGCGCGGCCCCTGATTTTTCGCAGAAAAATCGTGGCATAAAAATGAAAACGGGGGGACGTCATGGCGGAACTGATGAAGGGCAAACGCGGCCTGATCATGGGCGTGGCCAACGAACGCTCCATCGCATGGGGTATCGCGCGGGCCCTAGCGGCTGAGGGCGCTGAACTGGCCTTCTCCTATCAGGGCGAGGCGTTTGGCAAGCGGGTTGAACCGCTGGCCGCTTCTGTTGGGTCCGATTTCCTTGTCGATGTTGATGTGACCAATGACGATAGCTTGAACACCTGCTTTGACACGTTGAAAACCCGCTGGGGCACGATGGATTTCCTGGTCCATGCCATCGCCTTTTCGGATAAAAACGAACTCACCGGCCGTTTTATCAACACCACGCGCGGCAACTTCAGCCACACCATGGCCATCTCGTGCTTTTCCTTCATCGACGTGTCACACCGCGCGTCCGAGATGATGCCCGACGGAGGCTCGCTCATCACTTTGACCTATTCCGGCTCGAACCGGGTGACGCCCAATTACAACGTGATGGGGGTTGCCAAAGCCGCGCTGGAATCCGCCACCCGCTACCTCGCAAACGACCTTGGCCCGCAGAAAATTCGTGTCAACGCCATCTCTCCGGGTCCGATGAAGACCTTGGCAGGTGCGGCCATCGGCGGTGCCCGTGCCACATTCCGCCATACCGAAGCCAACGCTCCCATGCGCCAGAACGCCACGCTGGAGGCGATCGGCGGCACCGCCGTCTGGCTTTGCTCCGACTACGGCAACTGCACGAGCGGCGAGGTCGTCCACGTTGATTGCGGCTACCACGTGCTGGGGATGCCGCAGCAAGAAAACTTGTGACGCTGCCCCGACAAACAAGGAAACACGCCACGGCCGGAGTGGTTTTTGCTTGACCGAATTAATCCTTAGCGGCATCACTTGCGCAATCAGCTAACCATCCAAAGGTCTGCGTCATGCCCCGGATGATCTTCCTCAGCCTGCCCGTGACCGACATTCCCAAAAGCCGCGCGTTTTATCAGGCGTTGGGGTTCACCATCAACGAGAAGTTTTCCGACGCGACCACCGCCTGCGTCGTCGTTTCGGAGGCTATCTATTTCATGATCCTGACCCACGAGCGGTTCCAAAGCTTCTCGCCCAAACCGCTGCTTCTGCCGACGACCGGGGCCATGTCTCTGGTGGCATTGTCTTGCGACAGCCGTGCCGAGGTTGACACGCTGACCGACGCCGCCGTGAAGGCCGGAGGAAAAGAACTGCATGATCAGGAAGACTTGGGCTTCATGTATTCCCGCGCTTTCGAGGATCTTGATGGCAACGGTTTTGGCCCGATGTGGATGGATCCCGCCGCTGCGGGCTGAAGTTGTGGGGGGGGGATCTTCCGGCCTCAATGTCCGCGATCTCTTCCAATTCACGGCTTGCCAATTACACGCGCGAAAAGCGCCGGTCAGCATCCGGCAGACCCGTCGAAATTTTGGGATCGGGATTTTGGGATGGGATTTCTGGAGCGGGCGGCGGGAATCGAACCCGCGTCTTTAGCTTGGAAGGCTAAGGTCTTACCATTACACAACGCCCGCGTTGTTGCTGTCTTACCACCGTGCGCATGCAGGCTCAACTCCCTCTGGTGACTTGCTCAGCACGAAAGCGCGTGGCCCAGTCACGGCTGACGGCATTGGCCATCGGGCGGTTGGTGGCCTCAAGACTGCGGCCCGGTGGCAGGGCCAGACCCAGAAATGCCATTGCGTGCCCGGCGACACCAACCGGATCAGCGGCGAGGCTTTCATAGGTCAGGGACAGGGGCTCGATGCGGTTGCGGGCAAACCAGGCCCGCCAATTGGCGTTGTCGGCCACTGCCTCGTCAATAAAGGCGCGGATGCGGGCAAAATCGTAGACAGGTTCCACAGGATGTGCTGCCTCCTCAAAGCCCAGATGCCAGGTTCCGCTGACCTCTGCCTTCAGCCGGGACACCGCTTGTGCCACCAGATCGACCCGCTGCAGGTGCAGGAACCGCAGATCGCCCGGTGCTATATCCAAGGTTCGGGCCAGCGGCGCATGGGTTTCAATCTCTGCCATGGTCGGCCACATCAGGCGCAACCCCATGACAGGGCCGCTGGCACACCCGGCCAAAACGGCTGCGGCGGCATATTCGTCGCTGTCAAAGCCACCATCGTCGCGGATTATGCCCCAATCGCGGGCGTAATTCTTGCGGCTTTCAGCGCGAAACCACGATTCCGGATGCCCCGCCATGCCCGATGACCGCAGCAAGGCGCACAGCAAGGTGCTGCCGCTGCGGGGTGTGGCGCACAGGACATAGGCTTTCACGCCTCCACCGCTTCAATCAACTGCGGCCCGCGCGCCCGGTTGGAGTTCACGGCCCTATCGACCCGATGTGCCTGCAAAACGCCGGGCAAAGTCGGTTGCATCAGCAAGGCAGCACCTTTGCCCGCCTCACCCAACCAAAGGGACCAGTCGTCAGAGCCCAATATAAGCGGCTCCCGGTCGTGGATATGTGCCATGTTCGGACCTGCGGCCAGCGTGACCATGGCGCAGGTTGCAAGGTCGCCCCATTGCGACCACAGCCCGCCCATCGCCATCGGCTGCCCATCGGCCCGCGTGATGTACCACGGCAAGCGCGCGCCATCCGGCCCCGCACTCCACTCATAAAACCCGCTCGCCACCACCAGACAGCGCCGCGACCGGATCGCCTCGCGGAACGCCGGCTTCTCGGCCACCGTGTCGGACCGGGCGTTGATGATCAGCGGCCCATCAGTCGGCGTCTTGTACCACTGCGGCACCAGCCCCCACCGCATCGGCCGCAAATGCCGCCCGGCCTGCGAAACCGCGTCAAAGGTCACCACCGGCACCGCCTCTGTCGGGCAAATGTTGAACCGTGGGCTGTCGGGCAGGTCATTGAAGGCCACCGCGTCAAACAGCGCGGCCAAAGCCTCGTTCGGATGGGTCAGGGTCAGGCGTCCACACATGGCGCCAGCCTAGCAAACCTGTCCCGAAGGGGGGAGCCTGATTTGTCCACATGTGCTATCTTGTGTCAAATTGCGGAGGCTTGCATGCAGACCCTCTCTCAAATCTCGCGCCGCTGCGAGAACTTGCCGCGCGCCCGCGCCTTCTTCGGCCTGTTGGGCGTGGTTGAACTTTACGCTTTCCCCGGCCTGGCCTTCTTTGACCTTGGGGCCACCCGTCTGATGCTGCAGGAAACCGGCACCCCAGAGTCCGCTGACATCTTGTACTTCAACGTCCTCGACATCGCCGAGACCTACCAGACCCTGCAAGAAAAGGGCATCACCTGCACCCAGGCGCCCAGGATGATCCACCGCCACCCGGACGGCACCGAGGAATGGATGGCGTTTTTCGCCGATGACGAGGGTCGCCCCCTCGCTCTGCATTCCCTCGCCTCTTGAACTTCACGCCACATGGCTGTAATCGACAGCGTCCCGACTAGAATGGCTCACTTGTGGGCCACAGCGGCTATTGCGGAGTTTATCCATGTCCTGGACCGATGAGCGCGTCGAGACGCTTAAGAAGATGTGGGCCGAAGGCCAGTCGGCCAGCCAGATCGCCAAGGAACTTGGCGGCGTCACGCGCAATGCGGTGATCGGCAAGGTCCACAGGCTTGGCCTGTCCAACCGCGTCGGCCCTGGTGGTGTGGTTGAGGAAGAGGTTGAAGAGGCCCCGGTGGTTCCGACCCCGGCACCTGCGGCCGCCAAACCGGTTGAACCGCCGCGCCCGGTGGTTGAACCGATCCGCGCCGAACCGGTGCGTCCTGCGCCGGTCGCCGAAGCGCCGGTGGCTGAACCCGCCGCCACGATCGCGCCGATCCCGCTGCGCAAGGCGATCATTCCGGCGGGCCAACCGCTGCCGCCGCAACCCTCCGCCAACGAGATCTCGCCCGAGGCTCTGGCATCAGTGCGCGAAGTCGAAAAGCGCGCCAAACGGCTGACCCTGATGGAACTGACGGAACGGACCTGCAAATGGCCGATCGGCGACCCTGCCACCGAAGATTTCTGGTTCTGCGGCCTGCCTTCCGTTGCGGGAAAACCCTATTGCGAGGCCCATGTCGGTGTGGCGTTCCAACCGATGAGCGCTCGGCGCGACCGCAGACGGTAAATTGGGCCTAAACTTCGCCCTGCGCCCGAATGCAAGTCCGGTGGCGCGGGATTCGACGGTTCCGATCCAACCGGCAATAGCCAAAGACGGCTGCATCTGGTCAGCCCAGTTTTTCCGAAGGTCGGGCAGGTAGAGCGGGTCTGGCACATCGCTGCACGCCAAAAGGCCGCCGGCGGGTGGCTAGGCTTCACACACGTCAGGGGTGAAAGAAGTTGTGGATCGCCTCGGCCATGGATTGCGAGATTCCGGTGACGGCGGTCAGATCGGAAATTCCGGCGCGGGCCACGGCTTTGGCGCTGCCGAAATGCGCCAGAAGCGCGCGTTTGCGGGTGGCGCCGACGCCGGGAATATCATCCAGCGGGGTGATCGACATCGCCTTGGCGCGCTTGGCGACATGGGCGCCGTTGGCCCAGCGGTGCGCCTCGTCACGCAGACGCTGCACGAAATACAGCACCGGGTCGTTACGCGGCAGGGCCATGACCGGCAGGCCGTCGCGGTAGAACTCCTCTTTGCCGGCATCGCGGTCGATGCCCTTGGCGACGCCGATCATCGCGAGGTCGTCGACACCCAATTCCGACAAGATCCCCGCCACCGCAGAGACTTGCCCGGCACCGCCGTCAATCAGCAGAAGGTCGGGCCAGGCATCAGACTTCCGCTCCGGGTCTTCTTTCAACAGGCGTTCAAAGCGGCGGGTCATCACCTCGCGCATCATGCCGAAGTCGTCGGAATTCTTCCCCGCCTCGGTCTTGATGTTGTATTTGCGGTACTGCGATTTCAGGAACCCCTCCGCGCCCGCCACGATCATGCCACCCACAGCGTCCGACCCCTGGATATGGGCGTTGTCGTAAACCTCGATCCTTGTCGGGGGGCCGTCAAGCTCAAAAACCTCAGCCAGGCCTTGCAGCAGTTTGTTCTGGGTGGAGTTTTCGGACATCCGCCGCGCCAGACTTTCGCGGGCATTGCGGGCGGCGTTTTCCAACAGCTCAGCCTTTTCGCCGCGCAAGGGGATGGCGATTTCGACCTTTCGGCCTGCACGGTCCGACAGAAGCTGGCCGACAAGGTCAGGGTTTTCCACCGGATGTGACAGCAGAACCAAAGGCGGCGGTTCCTTGTCGTCGTAGAATTGAACGATGAAAGCCTCCATGATCTCGGGCTCCTCCGCGCCAGCACCGGTTTTGGGATAGAAATCCCGGTTGCCCCAGCTTTGGTGGGCGCGGATGAAGAACACCTGCACGCAGGCCTGCCCGTGTTCCAGATGCAAAGCCACCACATCCGCCTCTGCCACGCCTTTGGGGTTGATGCCTTGCGAGGATTGGATCTGGGTCAGGGCCTTTATGCGGTCGCGCAGGGCAGCGGCGCGTTCAAACTCCATCGCTTCAGAGGCGGCGGTCATCTTGGTGGCAAGGTCGGACTGGACAGTGGTGGTTTTGCCTTGCAGGAACAATTCGGCGTCGTTGACCAGATTGGCATAGCCCGGGCCGTCGATCTTGCCGACACAAGGGGCAGAGCAGCGCTTGATCTGATATTGCAGGCAGGGGCGGGTGCGTCCTTCAAACATCGCATCGGTGCAGTTGCGCAGCAGGAAGACCTTTTGCAACTGGTTCAGGGTGCGGGTCACAGCGCCAGCCGACGCAAACGGGCCGAAATAGCTGCCTTTTTCCGTCTTTTTGCCGCGATGCTTCTTGATCTGCGGGAAGGCGTGTTCCTTGCCGATCAGAATGTTGGGGAAGCTTTTGTCGTCGCGCAGCAACACGTTGTAGCGCGGTTTCAGCTGCTTGATCAGGTTTTGTTCCAGCAGCAGCGCCTCGGTTTCGGTGCGCGTGGTCAGGAACATCATCGAGGCGGTTTCAAAGATCATCCGGGCAATGCGGGCCGAATGACCGGTGCCGCGCGCATAGTTCGACACCCGCGCCTTGAGGTTGCGCGCCTTGCCGACGTACAAAACCTCTCCCTTCGGGTTCAGCATCCGATATACGCCGGGCGAAGCGTCCAGCGTTTTCAGGTAGCTTTGGATGACCTCCTGGCCGGTTTGGACCTCGTCGTTCACGGATACGCTTTCGTTTTCGATTCTGTTCCTGCCTGCAATGATCTGACGCTTGGAGCAAGGAAAAAGGTGTCCACGGTTTCTGTGGATAAGTTTGCGGAGAAGTTTTCAGGAGCGCCAATTTTCCCTTGGTTTTGGCCCGGTTCGTGAAGATGCCTCTTTTTTAGGCGATATTGCAAGATATTGAAAAGAAAGGGATATTTTTTGCACGGTTCACAAATCCCTGATAAACATGAAGAATTCGTAAACGAATTGTGATGGAGTTCGCAAAAGTGGACAACTCGCCCGAGGGACTCGATTTCGCTATTCAACCCCAAGCACATCCGGGGTGGCCCATGCAAGGTGTTGACCGCCGTCCACAGCAATCATTTGGCCGGTCACAGCCGGAGAATCAAGGAAAAACCCAAGGGCAGCCGTGATGTCGGACGGGCTGGCACCACGCTGCAAAATCGTGGCGGCGCGCTGGCGGGCGAAGTGGGTGGCGCTTTGGCGTGCCCCTTTGACGGTAGGGCCGGGGCCGACCGCATTGACGCGAATGTCAGGCGCCAAAGCCTGCGCTGTGGTTTGGGTCAGCGCCCAAAGCGCCATTTTGGCGATTGTGTAGGACATGAACTCCGGTGTCGGTTTCCAGACGCGCTGGTCGATCATGTTCAGGACCATGGCTTGGGCCACAGGCTCGCCCGCCGCATCGGCGACGGCCTTGGGGGCCTGCAACGCAAAGGCTTGGGTCAGCAGGAACGGCGCGCGCAGGTTAGATCCGATGGCGCGGTCCCAGCTTGATTTGGTGGCGGTGCGGATCGTGTCATATTCAAAGATCGAGGCGTTGTTGACCAGAACCGTCAGCGGCCCATCCAAAGCCGCAGCGGCTTGCGGGACCAAAGCCGCAACCGCCGCCTCGTCCAGCAGGTCTGCGTGCAAAAGCACCACTTTGCGCCCCAAAGCGCGGATTTCGGCGGCGGTCGCTTCGGCCTCTGCTTTTGAACTGGAATAGTGGATCGCCACATCCGCGCCACGTCGCGCCAGATACAGCGCAATCTCGCGGCCGATCCGCTTGGCGCCGCCAGTGACCAGCGCGCGCATCAGCCCTTGCCGCAAATGCAGGGGGCCGTGCCGATCACGGTGCGACCGCAATGGCCGCATACGGCGCGGGTCTGGGAGTTGGCAGAACTTGCCGATTTGGGTTCGGGAGGCTTTGGGGGTCCGAACAATTTAGTGACCACATTGCCAACCATCGAGATGATCAGCATCAGCATCAGGAAGATCACAACGATCTTGATCATGTTACATTCCGTAATGTGACCGCATCAAGCGGTCTTCAACCGTGGACAGCATATCATCGGCGAGGCTGAGACCAAAGCGGCTGAGCAGGCTGCGCCTTTGGCCTACCGGAACAAGCCGCACCTTGTCGCCGTACAGCGCCTTCATTTTGGGCACCAGATGGGCCACGCCATCGGCCAACCCCATCTCCACTGCCTTCTGGCCCACCCAGATATCCGCGTTGAACAGATCACCCTCAGCCAACCGGTTGCCGCGCCGCGCTTTGACATGGGCGATAAAGGCTTGGTGGATCGGCGTTTGCAAGGCCTGGATACGGGCGATATCCTCTGGCTTTTGCGGCAGAAACGGGTCGGCAAAGCTTTTGGAGGTGCCTGCGGTGACCACGCGCCGTTCAACGCCCTGCCGGGCCATCAGTTCGGCAAAACCGAAAGAGGCGGAAATCACACCGATCGAGCCTATGATGGAACTGTCATCCACCCAGATCTGATCGGCGGCGCAGGCGAGCCAATAGCCGCCGGACGCTGCCAAATCCTCGACAAAGGCATGTATGGGCACCGATTTCTCAATCGACAGCCGCCGGATGCGGGCCGCGATCAGGCTGGATTGCACCGGAGAGCCGCCGGGAGAGTTAATCACCAAAGCCACCGCCGCCGGTTTGCCTTTGAACGCTTTCTCGATCACCCCCGCCAGTCCGGCATCATTCAGGCCCCGGCCGGAGGACGAGATCATGCCTTGCAGCCGGATCACCGGGACATAGGCGGGTTTCGGCAGAAATGGGATGAGATGGCGCATTCCCCATCAGGTAGGATGCTTGGGCCTTGCGGGCAAGGGCGGAATCCCCTTTGCTCTGCGCATGCCGAGGTTCGGATCATGATCGACAAGCTGGAGATGTTCATAGCCTTAGCCGCCGAACGCCACTTTGGCCGGGCAGCGGAGGTGTGCGGCGTCACGCAACCCTCGCTGTCGTCGGCCATCCGCCAGTTGGAGGATCAGCTTGGCGTGCAACTGGTCTATCGCGGCAGCCGGTTTCAGGGCCTGACGCCAGAGGGCCAAAGTGTGCTGGACTGGGCGCGCAAGATTGCCGGTGACGTGCGGGCGATGAAGGACGAGATGCGGTCGGTTCACGCCGGGCTGTCGGGGCTTTTGCGGCTGGGTGTCATCCCCACCGCTTTGCCGATGGTGGCCGACCTGACCGCGCCCTTTACCGCCCATCACCCGAACCTTCGGGTCACCGTGCTGTCGCGCACCTCTGCCGAGATATTGGCGGGGATCGAAAGTCTGGAGCTGGACGCCGGGATCACCTATCTGGACAACGAACCCTTGGGCCGGGTGGCGCAGGTGCCACTTTATGTTGAATATTACCGGTTTTTGTGCCGAAGCACCTCGCCCTTGGCGGGGCACGAACGGGTGACCTGGGCCGAAGTTGCCGGCGAACGTCTGTGCCTTTTGACCGCCGACATGCAGAACCGCCGCATCGTCAATCAGCTTTTGGCCGAGGCCGGGGTGCGGGTGCAACCGACCGTCGAGTCCAACTCCACCATCGCGCTGATTGCCCATGTGCGGACCGGACAGTGGGCGTCGGTGGTGCCGATGCGGCTGGCACAGATGTTTCAGGAGCAGATTTTTCAGGATGGCGGGCTGCGGTCGATCCCGATTGTGCAGCCGGAGGCAGAGCATGTCGTGGGCCTGATCACGCCCCGACGTGACCCGCAGACCCCGGTCCTGTCAGCGCTGATCGACGAGGCGGCGCGGTTCGGGGCAAAGTCCCGCTAGGTTCACACAGCACGTCCGCAAAGCAGGTGCGGACGGCACGCGCTGAAGTCAGGCGCTGATGGACCTGGCGGTCAAGGCGTGCCACGCGCCTAAACCCTGTTGGCCGAGGGTTTGCCAAGGTGTAATTGGACCATAGACGATAGGTTCAGGCTATCGAACGACGGTACTCTCATATTGATTTTCGTATCAAGCGGCGTACACCTTTGCAAAAGAACCAAAGGTTGGCCCATGCTTGATTCCGACAGCACGATTGCCCGGGTGGAAGAGATCCTCGCCCGCCATGCCGGCATGGAGGGCGCGCTGCTGCCGATCCTGCACGCCATTCAAACCGAATTCGGCCATGTGCCGCAGGTGGTTTTGCCGGTGGTGGCCAAGGCGATGAACATCTCCAAGGCCGAAGCGCATGGCGTGATGAGCTTTTACCACGACTTCCGCGAAGCGCCCGCCGGTCGGCATGTGGTGAAGCTGTGCCGGGCAGAGGCTTGTCAGGCGGTGGGCGCGGATGCTTTGGCCGCGCATGCGGTGAACGTGTTGGGTGCCGATTGGCATGAGACGACCAAGGATGGCCGGGTGACGCTGGAGCCGATTTTCTGTCTGGGTCTATGCGCCTGCGGACCTGCGGCGCTGGTCGATGGCAAGCTGATCGGTCGCGTCGATGCAGCCAAGCTGGACCGCATTCTGGAGGGGCTGAAATGAGGATTTTCCTGCCGCTCGATTCCGCCGCCGTGGCCTTGGGCGCGGATGAGATTGCCGAGGCGATCCTGGCGCATCCCGGTTCGAAAACGTCTGGCGTGACTTTGGTGCGCAATGGCAGCTGGGGCATGGTCTGGCTGGAGCCGTTGGTGGAAGTGGAAACGCCCGCTGGACGCTTGGCATTTGGTCCGATGGAACTGGCCGATGTGGATGGGTTGTTTGGCGACCTTACGGCACATCCCAAGGCTTTGGGCCTGACCAAGGATCTGCCTTGGCTGAAGGCGCAGACCCGTCTGACCTTTGCGAGGGTTGGCTTGGTTGATCCTTTGTCGATGGACGATTACCGGGCGCATGGCGGTCTGACGGGCTTGAAGCGCGCGATCGGGATGGACAAGGCGGACATTGTGGCAGAGGTCACCAACTCTGGCCTGCGCGGGCGTGGCGGCGCGGGCTTTCCCACCGGGATCAAATGGAAAACCGTCAGTGAGGCGAAAGCCGACCGCAAATACATCGTCTGCAACGCGGATGAGGGGGATAGTGCGACCTTTGCCGACCGGATGCTGATGGAGGGCGACCCCTTCACGCTGATCGAAGGCATGGTGATTGCCGGGCTAGCCTGCGGTGCGACCAAGGGGTTTGTCTACATCCGCTCGGAATATCCGGTGGCCATTCGCGTGATGAACGACGCCGTAGCGATTGCGCGGGCCGAAGGGGTTTTGGGCGCTTCGGTCATGGGTTCGGGGCAAGCGTTTGACATGGAAGTGCGGGTTGGCGCTGGCGCCTATGTGTGCGGCGAGGAAACCAGCCTGTTGAACAGCCTGGAAGGCAAGCGCGCCGTGGTGCGTGCCAAGCCGCCGCTGCCCGCTTTACAGGGCTTCATGGGCAAGCCGACCGTGGTGAACAACGCGATTTCGCTGGCCTCGATCCCGGTGATATTCGAGAAGGGGGCGGAGTTCTACAAGGGTTTCGGGTTGGGGCGGTCTCGCGGAACCATCCCGTTGCAGATTGCAGGCAATGTGAAGTTTGGTGGCCTTTATGAGATAGCCTTTGGCCTGACGCTGGGACAGATCGTCGATGAGATTGGCGGCGGTACCGCCTCTGGTCGTTCGGTCAAGGCGGTGCAGGTCGGCGGTCCGTTGGGGGCTTATTTTTCGCGGGCGCTGTTTGACACGCCGTTTGGGTACGAGGAATTCGCGGGCAAGGATGGCCTGATTGGTCATGCCGGTCTGACCGTGTTCGACGACACCGCCGACATGTTGAAACAGGCGCGCTTTGCGATGGAGTTCTGCGCCATCGAAAGCTGTGGCAAATGCACGCCGTGCCGGATTGGTGCGGTGCGCGGGGTGGAGACAGTGGACCGGATCGCCAAGGGCGACCTGGACGCCATCCCCCTGCTGGAGGACTTGTGCGCCACCATGAAAGCCGGATCACTGTGCGCGCTTGGCGGCTTTACGCCTTACCCGGTGCTGTCTGCGCTGACCCATTTCCCTGACGACTTCAACCGCATGAAGGTGGCTGCCGAATGAAAGACTTCATCATTCCCGACCGTGATTTTGGCACACCTGCGTCGAAATCGAAAACCATGGTCACATTGACCATCGACGGCTTTGAGGTGACGGTTCCCGAGGGCACCTCGATCATGCGGGCGGCGTCCGAAATTGGTATTCAGGTGCCAAAGCTTTGTGCGACCGACAGTGTGGATGCCTTCGGGTCGTGCCGCCTGTGTCTGGTGGAGGTTGAGGGGCGCAACGGCACTCCGGCGTCCTGTACCACGCCTGTGGCTGCCGGCATCAAGGTGCATACCCAGAACGCCAAGCTGGCCAAGTTGCGCAAAGGGGTGATGGAGCTTTACATCTCTGACCACCCCTTGGATTGCCTGACCTGTTCGGCCAATGGCGACTGCGAGTTGCAGGACATGGCGGGTGTCGTCGGTCTGCGGGATGTGCGGTATGAGGCCGCCCCTGCTTCTGAAATGTCCACCCATTTCAAGGCCAAGGATTCGTCTGGCAAGGCCAATCCGCAATACATTCCGCGTGACGATTCCAACCCTTATTTCAGCTATGATCCGCAGAAATGCATTGTATGCAGTCGGTGCGTGCGGGCTTGCGAAGAAGTGCAGGGGACCTTTGCGCTGACCATTTCCGGCCGGGGTTTTGACAGCCGCGTCAGTGCGGGGATGAAAGAAGACAGCTTCCTGTCGTCCGATTGCGTGTCCTGTGGCGCTTGCGTGGCGGCTTGCCCGACGGCGACCTTGCAGGAAAAGTCGGTCATCAACCTTGGCACCCCGACCAAATCGGTGATCACCACCTGCGCCTATTGCGGTGTTGGCTGCACGTTCAAGGCAGAGATGCGCGGCGATGAACTGGTGCGGATGACGCCCTACAAGAACGGCAAGGCCAACCGGGGGCATTCCTGCGTCAAGGGCCGGTTCGCTTATGGCTATGCCAGCCACATGGACCGCATCCTGAACCCGATGATCCGCAGCGACATCAACGACCCGTGGCAGGAAGTGACCTGGCCTGAGGCGATGGAGTTTGCCGCCAACCGGATGAAGGGGATCATCGACACCCATGGGCGGCATTCGGTGGGGGTCATCACGTCCAGCCGTTGCACCAATGAAGAAGCCTATCTGGTGCAAAAGCTGACGCGTGCGGTGTTCATGAACAACAACACCGACACCTGCGCGCGGGTCTGCCATTCTCCGACCGGGTACGGGCTGGGGGCGACTTTGGGCACCAGTGCAGGGACACAAGACTTTGACTCGGTCGAACAAACCGATGTGGTGATTGTGATCGGGGCCAATCCGGTTGCGGGCCATCCGGTCTTTGCCAGCCGCTTGAAAAAACGGCTGCGGGCGGGTGCCAAGCTGATCGTGATCGACCCGCGCCGCACCGAAATGGTGGAAAGCCCGCATATCAAGGCCGCGCACCATCTGGCGCTGACGCCGGGCACCAACGTGGCCGTTGTCACCGCTTTGGCGCATGTCATCGTGACCGAGGGGCTGTTTGACGAAGACTTCATCCGCAACCGTTGCGATTGGGATGAGTTTCAGGACTATGCCGAATTCGTCAGCCTCGCCAAGAACTCACCCGAGGCGGTGCAGTTGCTGACCGGCGTTCCTGCCGAGGAACTCCGTGCTGCGGCCCGGTTGTTCGCACTTGGTGGCAACGGATCAATCTATTACGGGCTGGGGGTGACGGAACACTCCCAAGGTTCCACCACCGTGATCGGCATTGCCAACCTTGCCATGATGACCGGCAATATCGGTCGTCCGGGCGTCGGCGTGAACCCTTTGCGTGGGCAGAACAACGTCCAAGGCTCGTGCGACATGGGGTCGTTCCCGCACGAACTGCCGGGCTACCGCCATGTGAAGGGCGACGCGGTGCGCGACATTTTCCAGAAGATCTGGGGCGTTCAGATCGACTCTGAACCCGGCCTGCGCATCCCCAACATGCTGGATGCAGCGGTCGAGGGCACCTTCAAGGGCCTCTACTGTCAGGGCGAGGATATCCTGCAATCGGACCCCGACACGAAACACGTCGCAGCCGGTCTGGCCGCGATGGACTGCGTCATCGTCCATGACCTGTTTCTGAACGAGACGGCGAATTACGCCCACGTCTTTTTGCCCGGCTCCACCTTCCTTGAAAAAGACGGCACCTTCACCAACGCCGAACGCCGCATCAACCGGGTGCGCAAGGTGATGGCGCCGCGCAATGGGTTTGGCGATTGGGAAGTGACCCAGATGCTGGCCAACGCCATTTCGGCGAAGTTGGGTGCTCCGGGTTGGACTTACACGCATCCCACTCAGATCATGGACGAAATCGCGCTGACAACGCCGTCGTTTGCCGGTGTCAGCTATGAAAAGCTGGAGGCTTTGGGTTCGGTCCAATGGCCTTGCAACGAAAAGGCACCGGAAGGCACGCCGCTGATGCACGTTGATGGCTTTGTGCGCGGCAAAGGCCGCTTCATCAACACCGAGTATATCGCGACTGACGAACGCACCGGCCCGCGCTTTCCGTTGCTGCTGACCACCGGGCGGATCCTGTCGCAATACAACGTCGGCGCGCAGACGCGGCGCACTGCCAACGTGATCTGGCATCCAGAGGATGTGCTGGAAATTCACCCCTCTGATGCCGAAATGCGCGGGATCAAGGATGGCGATTGGGTCAAGCTGGCCTCGCGGTCGGGTGAGACGACGCTGCACGCGCAGATCACCGACCGTGTGCTGCCGGGCGTGGTTTACACCACCTTTCACCACCCTGACACGCAGGCCAACGTCATCACCACCGACTATTCCGACTGGGCGACCAACTGCCCGGAATACAAGGTGACGGCGGTTCAGGTCGGCTCCTCCAACGGCCCGACCGAATGGCAGCAGGAGTATACCGCTCAGGCCACGCTGGCCCGCCGCATCCTTCCGGCGGCAGAGTGATCACCGCACGCCCCCTGCCGCGCCTGACCTTCGGGCCGGGCGCGCTGGCGGTGTCGGACAGCCGCGTGTTGCCCGAAGAGGTGGCGGTGGCCCTGTCCTTCAACGGCTCCACTCAAGCCGTGATGATGGCCACCCCGGCTGACCTGGAGGATTTCGCCTATGGCTTTGCGCTGACCGAGGGGTTGGCGCGGCCTGAAGAGATTTTGTCGGTTGAGGTCATCGAGGCCTTGAAAGGCATCGACGTGCAAATCTGGGTGAAACCGGAGGCAGAGGCGCGCCTGGCCAAACGCCGCCGCACGATGGCGGGGCCGGTTGGCTGCGGGCTCTGCGGCATCGATTCGATTGACGAGGCGGTGCGCGATCTGCCGAAGGTGTCATCCGGGTTTTCGATGACGTCGGCAGAGGTTCACGCGGCCATCGCGGCTTTGCCCGGGTCGCAGCCTTTGCATGACGCCACACGCGCCGTTCATGCAGCGGGCTTCTGGAACGGGGCGCTTTTGGCGGTGCGCGAAGACGTGGGCCGTCACAACGCGCTGGACAAACTGGCAGGGCATATGGTGCAGGCCAGTTCTTCCCCCATAGGCGCGGTGGTTCTGACCTCTCGGGTGTCAATCGACATGGTGCAGAAAGTCGCCGCCATGGGTGCCCCGGTCCTGATCGCCGTATCGGCGCCGACGGCCCATGCCGTTACCATGGCAGAGGCTGCCGGGATCACGCTTGTGGCCCTTGCCCGCCCGGACCGTTTCGAAGTTTTCACCCATGTCAGCCGCCTGACCGCTGGCCCCGCCGCAGGAGATAGCCATGTCGCATGACGCGCACGACCCCCACGCCAAGCTGATCTACATGGCCAACCAGATTGCCAAGTTCATGGAATCCAAACCCCATGCGGAAGGTTTGACCGGGCTTTCCAGCCATATCAATGATTTCTGGGAGCCCCGCATGCGCAAACACCTGTTTGAGGTTCTTGACGCAGGCGGTTCCGGTTTGCGGCCTATGGTGATTGAAGCCGCCGACCAGATCCGCAGACCGGTGCAGTCCTGAACCCTTGGCTTGACCCGCCCGCTCCATCTTGATGCCCCAATCTGCGGCTATGGGCGCAGGGATGGACATCACAGGCCGGGGAAAAACGGTGGCTGAAACGGCAGAACAGGTCAGACCAGCCCCCGTCTTGCGCCCCTATGCGCTGGCCGGCCTTATCCTGCTGGGGGCTTGGGCTTTGGTCGCAACTCAGCTGCGGGATGCCGGATACGAGGCGCAGGCCGTGGTTCAGGTGCGCGTCGGTGATGATATTCTCGCGCTGATCGAGGCGCATCTGATGGCACGCGATGCTTTGGCGGCCACCGCCAAGCGCCACTGGGTCCAAAGCACCGGCGCGGATGCCACGGTGACCCTGCGCCAATCGGTGGCGCTGCACGAACTGACCTCTGCCGCCGGTTCAACTTTGGGTCTGGCCCCGCAAGTGGCCGGAGTGGTGATTTCAGTCCGGCTGCCACAAGCCGCCCAAGCGGTTCAGGTCGCCAACGATCTGGCGTTGCAAGTGATGGACCTTGGCCAAAGCGGCGAACTGGATGCAGATCACGGCCTGTTGGTGTTTTACCGGGGCGAAGAGGACCGGCTTTGGCAAGAGGTTGCGGCGCTGAAGGCAGAATTGTCGACGGCCGCACGGACCAAACTGGATGCACCGCTTGGTGGCGCACGCAAGCTGACGTTGTTGCAGGATCAATATGAACTGGTCAGCCGCCATCTGGCCGAGGCAGAGGTGAATGCCCGTTGGGACGTCCAACGACGCAGCGCACAATTCGCCTTGTTGCAACGCGCGACGGAGGGGCAGGCGGTACGCTCTGACCGGATCTGGCTGTTGCTGGCGAGTCTGGCCACTGCCACCCTGTTCGCGCTGGTCGTGGCATCCACCGTAGAACGAAGGCCCTTGGCGGCAGCAAAGGCCCGCGTGATCGCAAAGCTCGCCGAGATCTATCGGATGATCGACGACCCCGCCCGCCCGCTGTTTGGCATGCCACGGTTTGTCGTGATCAGCGGCGGCCTGGTGGCCATGCTGGTTACGGCATCGGTGCTGCTGCACTAAGCCAAGACGGTGGAAAAGCGGCACCGGTTTGCCGCCCCCCCCCTCAAGCCAAGGCTCAGGTTCGCTCCGCCAAAAGGCGCAAAAGATACTGGCCATAGTCATTTTTGCGGAAAATCGCGGCGCGGGCGGCCAAAGCCTCACGGCCAATCCAACCGGCATCAAAAGCGATTTCGTCCGGGCAGCCGACTTGCAGGCCTTGGCGCATTTGCAAGGTCCGCACAAAGTTGCTGGCGTCCAGGAGGCTGCCATGGGTGCCGGTGTCCAGCCATGCAAAGCCGCGACCCATCTTCTGCAAGGTCAAAGCCCCCTCTTTGAGGTAGCTTTCCAGCAAGTCGACAATCTCCAGCTCGCCCCGGGGCGACGGCTGGATGGCCTTGGCGCGCTCCGGTGCAGTCCCGTCAAGGAAGTAAAGCCCGGTGACCGCATAGTTTGACGGCGGCTTTGTCGGCTTTTCGATGATCTGGCGGACGGTGCCATCCTTGTCGAAATCGACGACACCGTAGCGTTCGGGGTCAGACACCCGGTATCCGAACACGGTTCCGCCGACGGGTTGCGCCGAAGCCTCTTCCAAAATCTCCGGCAAGCCGTGGCCGAAGAAGATATTGTCGCCCAGCACCATGGCCGAGGGGGCGCCGGCCAGAAAATCCTCTGCCAGCAGGTAGGCTTGTGCAAGGCCGTCGGGCGAGGACTGGATGATATAGGTCAGCGAAATCCCCCATTGCGAACCGTCGCCCAACAGGCGGATGAAGGCGGGCTGATCCTCGGGCGTCGAGATCAAGGCAATCTCACGGACGCCGGCCAGCATCAGCACGGTCAGTGGGTAGTAGACCATCGGCTTGTCATAGATCGGCAGCAGCTGCTTTGAGACGCCCATGGTGATCGGCCACAGCCTTGTGCCCGAACCCCCTGCCAGAATGATGCCTTTGCGTGTCATAGGGAAAGCTCCTGCAAAATGAGGTCAAGGCCCGTGTGCCAATCGGGCCGCTGGATGCCAAATGCCGCCGCAAGCCCGGAACAATCCAGCCGTGAATTCAGCGGGCGTTGGGCCGGGGTCGGATAGGCAGAGGTGGGGATGTCGTTGATTTGGGTCGCATACCCGGCCCGCGCCATGATCGCCCGCGCGAAATCGGCCCAAGAGGTATCCGGCGCGCCAGAGAAGTGGTGGGTGCCGCCCTTGGCCCCGTTGACCATCGCAATGGCGGCGTTCAACAGGGTGTCGGCGATGTCTGCGGCGGGGGTCGGCCCGCCAATCTGGTCGGCCACCACGTTCAGGCTTGGCCGGTCGCGCCCCAGCCGCACCATGGTCTTGACGAAGTTCGCCCCATGCGCGGACACCACCCAGGATGTCCGCAGGATCAGATGGTTGCCACCCGCCGCCCGCACGCCAACCTCGCCCGCCAGTTTGCTGCGGCCATAGGCGTTCAGGGGTGCCGTCGGATGATCGACGGTGAAAGCCTCGGTGCCAGCGCCGTCAAACACATAGTCGGTGGAGATGTGCAGGAACGGCAGCTTACGGTCGGCACAGACCCGCGCCATCGCCGCAGGGGCATCCGCGTTGACGACGGTGGCGGCCGCCTCCTCGGCCTCCGCCTTGTCAACGGCCGTCCAGGCGGCGGCGTTGATCACGGCGTCACAAGCGCCAATCGCTGCGGCACAAGCCGGGGGGTTAGCAAGGTCAGCCTCTTCCCGCGACAGAAACCGCGCAGTCACGCCCGCAGGCAAGCGGCGCTGCAATTCCACGGCGACCTGCCCGGTCTGGCCAAAGACAAGAAAATTCATCCTACTTCCCCGCAATCCGATAGACCAAAAGGCCAAGATATTCCTTCAGCGCCGTGTCCAGCCCTGACAGGTTCTCGTCAAGCCGCCATCCCGGCGCACCCGCCAAAGCGCCGCTGCGGAAATCGACGGGCCAAGCCACCATCCCGGTCCAGCCTGCCCGGGTGAAGGTTTCCATCGCACGCGGCATATGCCAGCCAGAGGTTACCAGAAGATGGATCTGCCCGGCTTTTGGCTGCACCACAACCCGCGTCATCACGGCATTTTCCGAGGTGTTGCGCGACGCCCGCTCCAGTACGATCCGCTCTGGCGCCACGCCCAAAGCCACCCAGGCGTCATACATCATCTGCGACGGGGAGCCGGGGGAGGCGTCGCTTCTTAGTCCAGCGGAACCGCCAGTATATACCAGTTTCGCCTCCGGAAAGCGTTGAGCGAGGATCACGGCAGCGATCAGACGCTCTCCGGCATCGTTGACCTGAATGCCACCCCAGCGTTCGTAGGCGGCCATCGCCTCATCGCCGCCCAAAACGATGATGTCATCCACATGGGTCAAAGGCGGATTGGCGGGAAATTGGCGTTCCAGTCTGGTCAGCAAAAGATCGCCAAGCGGAACTGACGTCAGGGTCAGCGTCAGTAGAAACGTCAGCGCCATAAGCCCGAAGGCGAGGTTGGTCCGCTTGCGCCACTGCGCCCGCAGCGCAAACGCCATCAGCAGAAGCAACCACGTCTCTGCCCGCGCCGCGATGCCAATCGTCTTGCTGGCGAAGAAGAAAAGGTTGGTCATCCGGCCTGGTCCGCCCCTGCGCCCAGCCTTTGAACGCCATCAGTCCCTTGTCCGCCATCAGACCCTTGTCTGGCATCAGACCTTTGTCCGGCATCCAGCCCTTGACCCGCGCCCGGATTTGAAACCACACCAAGCCGTTGCCCTACCCCTTGCCGCGCCAGCAAGGGCCGCCACCACGCCTCGTTGTCGAGATACCAGCGGACGGTTTTGCGCAGGCCCTGTTCCAGCGTGACCGAGGGGCGCCAGCCAAGTTCCTTTCGGATGCGCGCGGGATCAATGGCATAGCGGGCGTCATGTCCGGGGCGGTCGGTGACATAGGTGATGAGGTTCGCATGGGGTGCACCGGCGGGATGCATCTCGTCCATCAGGGTGCAGATAGCCGTCACAAGGTCGATGTTGCGCGCCTCGTTCTCGCCGCCGATGTTGTAGCTGCGGCCAACTTTGCCTTTGGTCACCACGGTCAGCAAAGCGTCGGCGTGATCCTCCACATACAACCAGTCGCGCACGTTTTCGCCCGCACCATAGACCGGGATGGGCCGCCCGTGCAGGGCGTTCAGAATCACCACCGGCACCAGTTTTTCCGGAAAGTGGAAGGGGCCGTAGTTGTTGGAACAGTTGGTCAGCACCACCGGCAGGCCATAAGTCTCCGCCCACGCCCGCACCAGATGATCACTGGCGGCTTTGCTGGCCGAATAGGGGCTGCGCGGGTCATAGGGGGTTTCTTCGGTGAACTTGCCGGTTGCGCCAAGCGAGCCAAACACCTCGTCGGTGGAGATATGGTGGAAGCGGAAGCTGGCCGGTTTGCCTTGACGGTTCCAATGGGCGCGGGCGGCCTCCAGCAGGTTGAAGGTGCCGGTGATGTTTGTCTCGACAAAATCCGCCGGGCCGTCGATGGAGCGGTCTACATGGCTTTCGGCGGCAAGATGCATGACGGCATCTGGGGCGTGGAGGGCGAAAACCTCATCCAGTCGGGCGCGGTTGCGGATATCGGCATGTTCAAAGCTGTAAAGGTTCGATTGCGCAACCGAAGCCACATTCTCAAGGTTCGCCGCATAGGTCAGGGCGTCAAGGTTGATCACCTCATGCCCCTGTGCCACAGCCAGCCGAACCACAGCGGAGCCGATGAAGCCCGCCCCCCCGGTCACCAGAAGCTTCATTTCGCGCCCCACTCAAACGGGCTTTCCCAGCCGGACAGCAGGGGCGCCACCTGATCCTTGGCCGACAGAACCGGGTCCGCAATGCCCCAGTCAATGCCGATCGCAGGGTCATTCCAGCGGATGCCGCCGTCACAATCGGGGGCGTACACGTCAGTGCATTTGTATTGCACCTCGGTATCAGGCAGGCGGGTGACAAAGCCGTGCAAAAAGCCTTTTGGCACGAGGAGTTGCTTGCCATTCTCCGGCGTCAGATCCACCCCGACCCACGCACCGTAAGCCGGCGAACCGCGCCGCACATCCACCGCCACGTCAAAGATCGCACCGCGCGTACAGCGCACCAGTTTGTCCTGCGCATGCGGCGGACGCTGAAAGTGCAGCCCGCGCAAGGTGCCCACCGCGCCAGACATCGAATGGTTGTCTTGCACCCACTCTGACGTCAGGCCCGCCGCGGCAAAGCGCGCGGCGTTGAAGGTTTCGGTAAACCAGCCACGCGCATCGCCAAAGCGGGCGGGCGTGAGGATAACGACGTCGGGCAAGGAGGTTTGTTCGATTTGCATGCCGCCCTTTTGCCGGAAATCGCCTGCCTTTGCCAAGGACTTTGTCGTCCCCCCTCTTGGAGTTTCCGTCCGCCGCGCGCATATAGATGCAAATATTCCACCGAATGAGGATGCCATGTTCGGGACCGCCAGCCAAACCAAAGCCCCCGCTGACCTGATCAAGGACGGCACCGAAGCCAGCTTCATGAAAGACGTGATCGAGCAGAGCAATACCGTGCCGGTCATCGTGGACTTCTGGGCCACATGGTGCGGACCGTGCAAGACGCTTGGTCCGCAGCTTGAAGCCGCTGTGACGGCGGCCAAGGGCAAGGTCAAGCTGGTCAAGATTGACGTGGACAAGGCGCAGGGCATTGCCGGTCAGTTGCGCATCCAGTCGATTCCCACCGTCTATGCCTTCTGGCAGGGAAAGCCGGTGGATGGCTTTCAAGGTGCCATTCCGGGATCGGAAATCAAGAAGTTCATCGAAACCGTGTCGGCGATGGGCAACGAAGAGGACGGTCTGGCCGAAGCGCTTGAGGCCGCCGAACAGATGCTTGCCGAAGGGGCCGCCGCAGACGCCGCCGAAACTTTCGCAGCCGTTCTGGCTGAGGAGCCGGAGAATGCCGTGGCCTATGCCGGTTTGGTGCGGTCTTATCTGGCGATTGATGACATCGACAAGGCCGATGCTTTCGCCAACGCCGCACCGCCCAAAATTGCCAGTGCGCCAGAGATGACAGCTGCCCGCGCGCAAATCGAACTGGCCCGGCAGGCCGCCAAAGCTGGGCCGGAGACCGAATTGCGCGCCGCTTTGGCCCGCGACCCCGCCGACCGTCAGGTGATGTTTGATCTGGCGACCGCGCTGCATGCGGCTGGCAAGGTCGAAGAAGCGGTGGATATGCTGCTGGATCTGTTCAAGCTGGACCGGGAGTGGCAGGACGGTGCGGCCAAGGCCCAGCTTTTCACCATCTTCGGTGCGCTGAAACCGCAAGACCCGATTGTTCTGAAAGGACGTCGCAGGCTTTCTTCAATGATTTTCGTGTAGGGCTTTGCCCTTGGTCTATGACGCGCTAGGTCTTTTGGCATGATGATCCTAGTTGACATGCCAGAAACGCTTCCGGTTTTCCCGCTGCCCGGCGCAATCCTGTTGCCCCGGGCGCGGCTTCCCCTGCACATCT
Source organism: Rhodobacterales bacterium (assembly GCA_038231395.1). Classification (GTDB taxonomy): domain Bacteria; phylum Pseudomonadota; class Alphaproteobacteria; order Rhodobacterales; family Rhodobacteraceae; genus Stagnihabitans. Next base: position 8,022 of record JBBRLL010000046.1, on the reverse strand, counting down.
TTGAACCGCGCTATCTTGCGATGGTGGACGATTGCCTGAAATCCGAACGACGGATGATCGGCATGATCCAGCCGCGCAGCGGGTCTGGCGAAGTGCCGGCCTTGTGGGATGTGGGCTGCGCCGGGCGGATCACCTCATTTTCCGAAACCGAAGATGGTCGCTACATGATCACGCTGACCGGCATCGCGCGGTTTCGGGTGGTGGAAGAGCTTGCCGGTTTCGTGCCTTATCGGCGCTGCAAATTGGAATGGAACGCGTTTTCCTTTGACCTGAAGGGCGAAGGATCAGAGGTAGACTTCCCGCGTTCGGCCTTTCTGGAAAAGCTGTCGCGCTACCTCAAACAGCGCAACCTTGGCGTTGATTGGGGCACGTTGAAAGAGGCAGAGGATGAATTGCTGGTCAATGCCCTGTCCATGCTGTGCCCGTTTCAGCCCGAAGAAAAGCAGGCCCTGCTGGAGGCGCAATCGCTTGGCGACCGTCGCCGCGTGCTGGAAACCCTGATCAGCTTTGCCATGCAATCGGGCGGCGCCGATGAAGTGCTGCAGTGACCGACGAGATCCCCGCCACCGCTCATGACCGCCGCATGCTGGAGGCGTTGGTTTGTCCTAGCACGCAAAGTGTCCTGCGCTATGATGCCGAAAAGCAGGAACTGATTTCGGAGGCCGCCCATCTGGCCTTTCCGATCCGTGATGGCATCCCAATCATGCTGATCAGCGCTGCGCGGCCGTTGGATTGACCCTTACAACCGGCCTTGCTTTGCCTAAGGGCTGCGTCAGGGCTTGACAGGCATGGCGGAAGGCGGTTGGTAAAATGCTACATCAGCAGCCGGAAAATGCCTCGTGACCAGACTTTTGACCAAATTCGCTACCATGGCTGTTCTGTCCATTCTGGCCGCTTGCGCCGCACCAAAAGTGCACGAAGTGGCAAGACCCGCGACTGTGCCGGGGTATGAGGCGACCGAGGATGCAGGCTTTGCAATCCCCGCCGTTGACGCCAGATTGTTGACCGACGGTTACCAGAAGACCGAGGTGCCTTATGCAGGCGATGAAAAGCCCGGCACGATCATTGTCGATACATTTGCGCGCAAACTGTATTTCGTCGAAGAAGACGGTATGGCAACGCGCTACGGCATCGCTGTTGGCCGTGAGGGTCTTTCGTTCCGGGGCACGGGCGTGATCGGCCGGATCGAAAAGTGGCCTTCGTGGCAGCCGACCGGCAACATGGTCCGGACCCGGCCTGACCTTTATCTGGAATATGCGGGCGGTTTGGCGGGGGGGCTGGACAACCCGCTTGGCGCGCGCGCTCTGGACCTGTACCGCGGCGGCAAGGACAGCCATTTCCGGATTCATGGCACGGTGGACAACAACTCCATCGGCCATGCCACCTCTGCCGGCTGCATCCGCCTGTTCAATCAGGACGCGATTGAACTGTATGACCGCGTCAAGATCGGCGCGAAGGTCATCGTCCGCACGCTGGACCAAAGCATTGCCGCCGAAGGTCCTTATGTCGACGACGCCTATGGTCGCGCTGTGCCGGACACGCCGGAGAATCAGGCCAAGAAGGTCACCGACGCCGCCGCTTTGGCCGCAGCAGAGGCGGCCAATCCTGCGCTCGCGGCCTATGACGCCGAAGCCCGCGCGGCTGAGGCGGCAGCCAAGGCACAGGCCGAAGCGGCCGGTGGCAGCGGGAACTGAGGCACCGGTGCTGGCCCGCCCGACTTCTCGCGTCAGGCCAGGATCACATAGTCTTTCAAGGTAGGCTCCACCACCCGCCAACTGCCTGCAAACCCCGGGCGGATCACGAAACTATCGCCCGCCTGTAACAGCGTCTCAGCCCCATCGGCGTCGGTCAGGACCGAGACGCCCTCCAAGATATGCACATATTCCCATTCGGCATAGCTGACGCGCCATTCGCCGGGGGTGGAATGCCACAGCCCGGCGTGTAAAGGGCCCCGCTCTTCGACATTCCAGGTTGTGTGAACCGGGTCACCCGCAATCACCTTGTCAGGTGAAGGGCGGCTGATTTCGGGGTCAATTCCCTCACGGGACAGGCGGGTGAGCAGGGTCATGGCATCTCCTTCCCGTTCATTTCGCCCGAGCCTTGCGCTTTGGTCAAGCACCCACGGCGTGGCGATACGGGGCTGGAATGTTGCGGCGGCGTCAAAACCGTGCCCATATTGGCGGCGACACGTCTTTGCGGAGCCTGAAAGATGAGCGCGACCCCCTCCACCGGCCAGACGCGTTTCGTGCTGCCGCCCGAGATACGCGCCCGCAAGGGTCAGGTGCCGTTGGTGGTGCTGACCGCCTACACCACTCCGATGGCGCGGCTGGTCGACGCCCATTGTGACATGGCTTTGGTCGGCGATTCGGTTGGCATGGTGCTGCATGGCCTGCCCTCGACCCTTGGCGTGACGATGGAGATGATGGTCCTGCACGGTCGCGCTGTGATGCGCGGATTGTCGCGCGCGATGTGCGTGATCGACATGCCGTTCGGCAGTTATGAGGAAAGCCCGCAGCAGGCCTACCGCAACGCCGCCCGCCTGATCGTGGAAACCGGTGCCCCTGCGGTCAAACTGGAAGGTGGCACCCATATGGCCGAAACCATCGCCTTTCTGACGGCGCGTGGGATTCCGGTGATGGCGCATATCGGCCTGACACCGCAGTCGGTCAACACCCTTGGCGGCTACAAGGTGGTCGGTCGTGATGTCGAAGCCGAGGGTGTGATGGCCGACGCCCGCGCTGTGGAAACCGCCGGAGCCTTCAGCGTGGTGCTGGAGAAGGTGCCCGTCACCCTTGCCGCCCGCATCACCCAAACCCTTGCCATTCCCACCATCGGGATCGGAGCCGGGGCTCAATGCGACGGGCAGGTGCTGGTGGTCGATGACATGCTTGGCATGTTCACCGAATTCCGCCCGAAGTTCGTCAAACGCTATGCCGACCTTGGTCAGCGCGCCGATGAGGCGATTGCCGCCTATGCCGAAGATGTCCGCACCCGCCGCTTTCCCGGACCAGAACACGGTTTTGCCGATACCGCTCCGGGGAAGCCCGCGTGATCATTCTGCGAACCGTGGAAGACCTGCGCGAGGTGGTGCGCGGCTGGAAGGCGCAGGGGCAATCGGTTGGCGTGGTTCCCACAATGGGCGCCTTGCATGCCGGCCACCTGAGCCTGGTGCATGCAGCCAAAGCCGGCACTGACCGGGTGATTGTCACCATCTTCGTCAACCCCAAACAGTTCAACGCAGCCGATGACCTGCTGAAATACCCAAGGACCGAGGAGGCCGACGCTGCCCTTTTGGCCCCGTTGAACGTCGATGTGGTTTTTGCACCAACCCCGGATCAGGTTTACCCGTCCGGTTTTGCCACGACCGTCACCGTGGCTGGCGTGGCGGAGGTTCTGGAGGGTACGCTTCGCCCCGGCCACTTCGCGGGCGTGGCCACTGTGGTCGCCAAACTGTTTGGCATGACGCAAGCCTCCCGCGCCTATTTCGGCGAAAAAGACTGGCAACAGGTGCAAGTCGTGCGCCGTATGGTGGCTGATCTGGACTTGCCCGTCGAAATCATCTCCTGCCCCACCACGCGCGATGCTGACGGTCTGGCCCAATCCTCCCGCAACAGCAGGCTTTCCCCGCAGGCCCGCGCCACGGCACCCGCCCTTTACGCCGCCATCGTTCAGGCGGCTGAGGCGATCCGCGCGGGCACCCCTTCCACCGATGCGCTTGGCACGGCCACGGCGCAAATCATCGCTGCGGGCTTTGACCGGGTGGAATACCTCGTCCTGCTGGACGCAGAGACCCTCACCAGCGCCGTGGACTTGTCCCGACCACGTCGCATTCTGGCCGCCGCCTGGGCCGGGGGCGTGCGCCTGATCGACAACATCGCCCTCTGAGCAACACCAATGAACAAAACCCTGCCCTTGAACCAAACTCTGGTCATGGTTAGCTGATAGCGCTAAGGCGGAGGCATCATGCTGCAACTGATCATCGTTTTGGCGGTTGGTGTTCCGATCGCCCACTGGCTTGTTGCCCTCTATGCACGCTCTGTCTGGCGTGAAAGGCTGGAACGCAAGTGGGACCGTGGCGAGGGGCAAGGCGACCGCGAGGTGTTCGTGGGCGACGGCATGGAACACTTCGAAAAGAGTATTCTTAAACGTGTGATCGGACTGGTCTATATCATCCCGGTGGCGGTGGTCATCCTGATTGCCTATGTCGTCAACCGAAGCTGAAGAGATTGCGGTAGGGAGTTTGCGGTGAGGAGTTTGCGGTGAGGAGTTTGCGGTGAGGAGTTTGCGATGAGGAGGGTGGCATGCAAAAAGTAAAATGGGCGATCTGGGGTTTTCTGGCGCTGATGGCGGCGGCGTTCCTGCATTACACGCTGCCGCAGCACGATGTGGTGCGCATCACCGACACGTTGAACCGTAAAACGCCGATTGGCCGGATCAACGGCTTCTTTTATGCCTCCACCGACAGCGGTGCCCCGGCCAGTCAGGGCGACCCCGACATCCGTTTCATCAACGCGGTCTTTCCCGACGGTTCGGTGATGGTTTATCGCAACGAAGATACCGGCTGGATCTGGCCGCCCTATTTCAAATACGACAGTTCCAACCTGCAAGCCGTTGCCTCCAACTTCAAATCCACCGAGACGGCGCCGCAATGGGTCATGGTCACCCACTATGGCTGGCGTTTTGCGCCGATGTCGATTTTTCCGAACGCGCTGCGCATCATCGCAGTTTCCGGCCCGGACGTGACATTTTTCCCGTGGCTGAACCTGGTGATTTTGGCGCTGCTGGCGGGGCTGGTGTTCTTTGCCCGCCGCATGTGGCTGCAATTCTGGGAACGTATGGTCGATCCTGCCGTAGCCAACGTGCAAGAGGCTGGCGACCGCACCCGAGGCTGGTTCTCGCGTCTCTTTGGCCGCAAATCGTGACAAGGTGACGGGCTGCATCCACTTCCGGGGGCCTTTACGTCCCCGGACTCCCTGTGGGAGATCAAAGCCAAAATCAAAGGGGAAGGCAAAGCGCGCTTCTGCTCCCCTGGGCGCAATTTCCCGACCCGTGGCATAGTTCCCCGTTGTGCCAAACGACCGGGTGACTGCGGCGTCAGGCAGGGCTTTGGGCAGACACCGCCGCCGGGACGCCGCCTTTGCCCTTACTTCCGCAAAACACCACCGGTCGCCTTGCTGACCTTTTCCACGATCCGCGCCGCCACCGCCTCAATCTCGGCATCGGTCAGGGTCTTGTCGCGGGGTTGCAGGCGTACGGTCAGAGCGATGCTTTTCTTGCCTGCCCCCATCTGCGCCTCGGCCTTTTCGCCGGCAAACTGATCAAACACCTTCACCGCCTCGATCAACACTTTGTCCGCACCCATGGCGGCGTTGACCGCTGTCAAAGCCTCTACCTTGCTGTCGACAACGAAGGCAAAGTCACGGTCCACCGCTTGCAAATCCGAAAGGGTCAGGGCCGGTCGGGTCGGGGTTTTCACTTTGGGGTCCGGCACCGATGCCACCGCGACGGTGAACGCCACGACGGGGCCTTTGACGCCCATCGCCTGCAACACGCGCGGGTGCACCTCGCCGAAACTCGCCATCAGATTCGGCCCCAGCCCAATCGTTCCGGAGCGACCGGGATGCCACCAGCTTGCCACCTTGCGGCTGATCTGCACGCGGGTGGGGGCACCAAGCGCTGCCAGAACCGCTTCGGCATCGGCCTTTGCGTCAAACACATCCACCGGGCGGCGGCTGGCAAATGGGTCACGCGGGGCAGAACTGCCGACCCGAACCCCGGTCGCCAGCACCTGCTGCTCGCCCGGTTCACCACCGCTGAACACAGGCCCCACCTCAAACAACGCCAGATCGCCAAAGCCCCGCGCCTGATTGCGGGCTGCCGCGCGCAACAGGCCGGGCAAAAGATCAGGCCGCATATGCGTCATCTCGGACGAAATCGGGTTCTCGATCCTGACCGCATCTGACCCGCCGCCAAACAGGCCTGCGGCTTCGGCGTCAATAAAGCTGTAGGTGACGCATTCGTTATAGCCCAAAGCCGCAATCGTGCGGCGGGCGCTGCGTTCCTTGACCTGCAACGCCGTCAAGATCGGACGCGGCACACCGGTGTTCACCCGGGGCAGGGGCCGCCCTTGCAGCTTGGTGAGAGAGGCGATCCGCGCCACCTCCTCCACCAGATCGGCCTCACCCAGCACATCGGGTCGCCAGGTCGGCGGGGTTGCCATATCGCCGTTCAGGGTAAAACCCAAAGCCCTTAGCGTGGCGCGCTGCGTGGCTTCGGGGATGTCCATGCCGACAAGACTGATCAGCCGGGCCGGGTCCAGCCTGTAGGCGCGCGAGGTGTCCAGGGGCGCGCCATCCTGCACGATGTCAGAGGCATCACCGCCACACAGGTCCAAAATCATCCGCGTCGCCAGTTCCAGCCCCGGCAATGTGAACGCCGGGTCCACGCCCCGTTCAAACCGGTAGCGCGCATCAGAGTTGATCTTCAGCGCCCGCCCGGCAGAGGCTATGGTGATCGGATCCCAGAAGGCGCTTTCAAGGAAAACCTCGGTCGTGGCCTCGGAACAACCCGTCGCCGCACCGCCCATGATCCCGGCCAGGGACGCCACCCCGGCATCATCGGAAATCGCCATCATTCCGGCGCGCAGCAGATAAGACTTGCCATCCAGCGCCAGAAACTCCTCACCCCCAACTGCCGGGTGAACCCGCAGATCGCCCTTCACCTTGGCCGCATCGAACACATGCAAAGGCCGGTTCAGCGCATAGGTGAAAAAGTTGGTGACATCGACCAGGGCCGAGATGGGCCTAAGCCCGATGGCCTTCAGCCGTTGCTGCAACCAAGCCGGAGAGTGGCCGTTTTTCACCCCCCGGATCACCCGACCCGCGAAATGCGGGCAGCCCTTGGCCTTCAGGCCCGGATCAATCGACACGCCGATGGGGGAAGGGAAGCTGCCCTTAACGGCGTCCACCACCAAGGGTTTCAGCACCCCCAAGCCCCGCGCCGCCAGATCCCGCGCCACGCCGCGCACCGCCAAGGCATCAGGCCGGTTCGGCGTGATCTTGATGTGGATCATCGGGTCCACGGTGCCGGGCCGGTTCGCGGCCAGCCAGTCGGTAAACTTTTCACCAACCTCGCCGGAGGGCAGTTCGATGATCCCGTTATGCTCGTCCGACAGCTCCAGTTCCCGTTCGGAGGCCATCATGCCATGGCTTTCCACACCGCGGATTTTGCCGATGCCAAGCGTCACGTCGATCCCCGGCACATAATCGCCCGGCTTGCACAGTACCACCGTGATCCCGGCCCTGGCATTGGGCGCACCGCAGACGATCTGCTTTTCGCCCTCATCGGTCAGCACGGTGCAGACCCGCAGCTTGTCGGCATCCGGGTGTTTTTCCGCGCTGAGGATTTTGGCGAGGGTAAAGGGCGCCAGTCGGGCCGCCGGGTTCACCACCTCCTCAACCTCCAACCCCAGATCGGTCAGCGCCTCGGTGATCTCGTCGACCGAAGCAGAGGTATCAAGGTGGTCCCGAAGCCAGGACAGGGTGAATTTCATGGCGCGCCCCTCAGGATGTGTCGGCGGGATAGTCGGCGAATGGATCGCGGAGGGGATAGCGCATTGCCAGCTCAAGGGGAAGCAGCCGTTGCGCGCCAGTTTCCAAGGCGGAAACGGTTTGTCGCCGGGATCAAGGCATTTTCAAGCGGGCAGTCGGGCGAAAATGTGGTATTTCTGGGGCATGGACGATATTTTGAGCATTCCCCGGGATTTCCCCAAACGTCACCCGATCCGATTGGTCTGGATCATTGCTGTGACGGTTCTGATGTTGAGTGTGGTTTGGGGGCGGTGAGGCTTCGTTACGTGGTAGGTTCGCACCATATCTACGGTCCAGGGGAATCGCGTTTGGAATCTGACCTGATCTGAGGGGTCTTGCGGATTTCGTGGGGATGGATTCTTGGGCATGAAACGCCCTTCTGGAGCCCGTTCCCCGCATGGATATCTTTCTGTCTGCCTTCGGCGACATCCCC
>JBBRLL010000045.1:0-38754 GCA_038231395.1 Rhodobacterales bacterium | reverse complement strand
TTGGGCATCACAACACCAAGCCAAAGCCCTTCACCTGGACCAAAACCGCCGACGACATCCTCGCCCGGGAACGACGCGCGCTGGACAAGCTCGATGAAATCAGGGGAAATCGGTAGCAAATGTCAGACTCGGAACACTAGGCTGCTGTCCGGTGGCGGGCAATGCGCAAGTGCGAAACAGACAATCCCGCAGTAACGGAGCGAAAGCTGTGCCGGATTTGGTCGGTCCCGGTCGAGACATATCGCTGCGCTGCCTGCGGGATCAGGCGATGTTCGGGACCTGCTGAGAGCCCTGCCGCGAAAGCCCATGGAATTTGGTGCCGGTCAGACGCACAGGCGACAGACCGCACGCCAAAGCCCGAACGAAACGGGTGTCGGCGGTCAGGCGATCATCCGCAGCGGGCGGCGCGACTGCGCCCAGATGGCTGCCGCCCTGCCGAAGGCCACAAAAAGCGGGCGCGACACCGGGTCATCAGCGGCGTTCCATTCCGGGTGCCATTGCACGGCAAGGGTGAAGCCGGGAGCGTCCCTGACATATATCGCCTCGGGCGTGGCATCGGGGGCCACGCCGTCAATGGCTATGCGGTCGCCGGGCACCAGAATGCCCTGACCGTGCAGGGTGTTGGTCATCACTTCGGGTGTCCCCATCAGGCAGTCAAAGACACCGCCTTCGGTGAAGCGAACCGTGTGGCGCAGGGCAAATTGCTCCTCCAGCTTGGCGTCGGGCGGCATGCGGTGGTTCATCCGGCCCGGAAGGTCGCGAATCTCGGGGTGCAAAGTGCCACCCATCGCCACATTGACCTCTTGAAAGCCACGGCAGACCCCCAGAAACGGTTGGCCACGCGCCACGCAGGCCCGGATCAATGGCAGGGTGATGGCGTCGCGGGCGCGGTCAAAGGCACCATGGGCCGGGGTTTCTTCTGCCCCATATTCCGAAGGGTGCACATTGGGGCGGCCACCGGTCAGAAGAAAGCCGTCACAAGTCTCCAACAACTCTTCAACCGTCACGTAACGCGGGTCGGTCGGAATGATCAGCGGCATCGCACCGGCCACATCCGCCACGGCTGACGAATTCATCGTCCCGGCACAATGGGTCGGATAGCGCTCGTTGATCACATAGTGATTGCCGATGATGCCGATGATGGGTCGCGATGCTGTGGGGCGTGTCATGCTGATGCGCTCTGTTTTACAAGAATTATAGTCCCGCAATCTTCGCACGGAAAGCCTTGATATTACGCAAATGCGTCAAGATGACTTGATTGGGACCGGGGTCTGCTGCCAATCTGGGCGATATGCCTGAAATTGAGGAGACATCCCGATGCCAAAACCCCGCGCCCGCGACCTTGGACTGCCGTTTCCCGGAACGCCGGGGCCGCTGAACGCCATCACCGATGTGCCGGGGGTCCGGGTCGGGTTCTGCACGCTGACCGATCCGGCCAAGGGGATGCGCACCGGCGTCACTGCCATTCTGGCGCGGGAGGAGGCGGGTGTGCCGCAGCCGGTCTGGGCCGGGCAGTTCACGCTGAACGGCAACGGCGAGATGACGGGCACCCATTGGATCCACGATGCGGGCTATTTCATCGGGCCGGTCTGCATTTCGAACACCCATGCGGTGGGGGCCGTGCATCACGGTGTGACCGAATGGATGATGGAGCATTATGCTGAATGGTTTGAAGGCGAGCATGCCTGGGCGATGCCGGTGGTGGCCGAGACCTATGACGGGCTGTTGAATGACATCAACGCGCTGCACGTCACGCCCGAACATGCCAAGCAGGCGATCCGGGCGGCCAAGGGTGGGCCGGTTGAGGAAGGCTCCTCGGGCGGCGGCAACGGGATGATCGCTTACGAGTTCAAGGGTGGCACCGGAACGGCCTCGCGCGTGGTGAGCGTGGGCGGGGCCAGTTATACGCTGGGGGTTCTGGTGCAGGCCAACCACGGGCGGCGGCGCTTGCTGAACATTCTGGGTAAGCCCGTGGGTGTGCTGCAACCCGAGGGCGCGTTTCGCGAGAATGAAACCGGGTCGATCATTGTGGTGGTGGCGACGGACGCACCGCTGTCCGCGTTAAGCTTGCACCACATCGCCCGCCGCGCCAGCATTGGCATCGGACGGGGCGGCACCCCGTCGGGAAACTCGTCAGGCGACATCTTCCTCGCGTTTTCCACCGCCAACGCGATGGCGATGCCGAAGGCGGATGTGCCGATGCTGGTGAAATCCGAACTCAATACCGAGGTGATGGACCCTTTGTACCTCGCCACCGTTGAGGCCGTGGAAGAGGCCATTGTCAATGCAATGGTGGCCGGCGTCGATGTGGCAGCTTTCAAGCCCAAAGGGTTGGTGGTGCGGGCTTTGGACACCGAGCGGTTGGCTGCGCTGTTCAGAACCTGACCGACGCCGTTTTGCGCGGCCGATCCCGCAGGTTTCACACCTTCGGACCTAAGTGAGACGTAGGCTCAAATATCCCTGGCAGAGGGGCTTAGGCCCAAGCCCTTTGCAATCGTTCAGATGGAGCGGGCGATTTCGGCGGCGGCTGCGTTCAAGGCACCTGACCCGTGCGGGATGTTCAGGGCCAGCAGTCCAGCCTCCATCACGGCCAAAGCGCCAAGCGTCATGTGGGCGTTGACGTGACCCATGTGCGCGATGCGCAATGCGGCTGCGGCCTCCGGGTCTTCGGGCGTGGCCATGCCAAGACCGATGCCAAGGGTCAGGCCGGCGTTGGCCTCGCACCACAGGCGCAGACGGGTGGCGTCGGCAAGCCCAAGATGGGCCGAGGTGACGGCGTGGCCCCGTGCCGCAGGATCGGCCACGTTCAGGCGGATGGCGGCGATGCCCTGCCCCCAGGCATCAAAGGCCTGCCACACAGCGCGGGAAAGGACGGCATGGCGCGCCCAGACCTGCGCCAACCCCTCCTCCCGCAGGATCATCGTCAGGCTTTCGCGCAGGGCATACAGGTGGGTCGTGGGGGCGGTGCCGAACCAGTACTGCCAGAACTCGGTTGGGTTGGCGCGGGCGGTCCAATCCCAATAGGGCGTGCGGCAGGTGCTGTTGAGGCTGGCCGCCTGCGCCTTGTCGTTGAACCAGACAAACCCCATGCCGGGCGGGCACATCAGGCCCTTCTGGCTGGCGCCGATCATCACATCGACACCCCATTCGTCCATCCGGAAGGTGTCACAGGCCAGCGAGGCCACACAATCCACCGCCAGCAAGGCGTCATGCCCGGCGGCGTCCATTGCGGCGCGGATCGCCGGGACATCGGTTTTCACCGACGAGGCGGTGTCAACTTGGGTCATCATCACCACGCGGATCGCGGGGTCCGCGCGCAAGGCCGCCTCGACCTGCATGGGGTCGGCGGCCACCGAACGGCCAAAGTCCAGCACCTGCACATCAACGCCCAGACCCCGCGCCGTATTGGCCCAGCCATGGCCAAAGGTGCCGGTCGCCAGCACCAAAGCCTTGTCGCCGCGGGAGAACAGGTTGGAATTGGCCGCCTCCCACGCGCCGTGACCGTTGCAGATATAGGCGGCGACCTGGCCCGTTGTGCCCGCCAATTCCCGAAGATCGGGCCAGATGCCCTCCACCATCGCCACCAGATCACCTGCGTAGATGTTGGGCGAGGGCCGCATCATCGCAGCAAGGACCCGGTCCGGCAAAACCGAAGGGCCGGGAATGGCAAGGTAGGCGCGACCGTTGGACAGGGGCATGGCAATCTCCGTTTTGCCAAGGGCTAGACGGGAACCGGGCAAGCGTCAATCGGCGTGCAGCTTGAAAGCAAGGCGCAAACCCGCTATGGGGTCGCCACCTTTGGCAGTAGTCTGGAACCGCATGGCTGGCGCATTGAAGAAGCGGATGCTGGCTGTTCAGCAAAGGCTGACCGACATCTACGGCACCGACATTTCCACTCCAGAGGCACGGCGGGCGGCGTGGTGGCATTTTCAGTTGATCGACCATGCCTTTTTGCGCGGCCTCTGGACCAATCTTGACCAGATCGCCCCCGGCGTCTGGCGGGCCAACCAGCCCTCCGCCGCGCGGCTGCGGCAATACCATGACACTTTGGGGCTGAAATCGGTGCTGAACCTGCGCGGAGAGACGCAGCAGGGCTTTTATCTGTTCGAATTGGAAACCTGCCGCGCCTTGGGCCTGCATCTGCACGATTTCAGCTTTTCGGCCCGCAGCGCGCCATCCCGTGAAGGCCTGCTGAAAGTCATGAACCTGTTTCCCCTGATCGAAAAACCGTTCCTGATGCATTGCAAATCAGGCGCAGACCGCACCGGATTGATTGCGGCCCTTTACCTGATGGCCGAGGAAAACCGTCCGCTTGCCGAGGCAAAACAGCAGCTCAGTTTCCGCTACCTGCACCTCAAAGGGACCGCGACCGGGATCATGGATCATTTCCTGACGATGTACGAGGCCGAGGCGCAAGGCCGAACCATCCGCGAATGGGTGGAACAAAGCTACGACCCCGACCGCCTCACTGCCAGCTTTGCAACCTTGCGGGCGCGCTGAAACGGTAGGGTCTGTGCGTCCCACAGGCCGCTTCACACGCAATGGCCCTTCCGTCCGCGCCCGCTTGACCTATATCTGTGGGTGAGGAGACCGCGCATGACCGACACATCCCGCAGGATCGTTACACTTGGCGGAAAGGATGCCTTGACCTTTTTGCAAGGGCTGGTCAGCAACGATGTTTTGCCCTTGGCCAAGGCACCGGGGCTGATCTGGGCAGCATTGCTGACGCCGCAGGGCAAGTATCTGGCGGATTTCTTCGTGGGCCGTTTGGGCGAGGTCGTGTTCCTTGACCTGCCGGAGTCCGTGGCCGATGCCACCTTGCGACGTCTTGCGCTGTACCGGTTGCGGGCCGATGTGTCGTTTGCGCCAAGCGATTGGGTTATGACACGCGGCGTGGCAGAGGCTCCCCCCGGGGCTCTGCCCGATCCGCGTCATCCGGCCCTTGGCTGGCGCTTTTATGGGGCGGCGCTGCCGGTTCCCTTGGTTGATTGGGACGCGGTCCGGGTGGCGCATCTGATCCCCGAAACGGGGGTGGAACTGATCCCGGACGACAGTTACCTGCTGGAGACGGGCTTTGAACGGCTGCACGGCGTCGATTTCCGCAAGGGCTGTTATGTCGGGCAGGAAGTCACGGCACGGATGAAACACAAGACCGAACTGCGCAAGGGCCTGGCCTTGGTCAGCGTGGCAGGGGCAGCGCCGCCCGGCACCGCCATTCTGGCTGAAGATCGCGAGGTGGGACGCTTGTTCACCCAATCCGGCGGTCACGCCATCGCCTACCTGCGGCTGGACAAGGCCGAGGGCGAGATGTGGGCCGGCCCGGCCAAAGTGACCCGCCTGCCCTGACGACGGCTGATCTTCGCCGAACCTTGGGGCCTTGCGACGCGGCAAAACTCTCGCAAAAGTTGAGCATAGCTGGGCACCTGACCCCACGATACAACCCGCCGTTGCCAGCCATTAACCACGGCCTGCAAGGGCAAAACCGAAACATTTGTAACAATCGGCAAGCCTACACGCGGATTTGTGGCAAAATCTTGATAAAAGCTTGATCGGAGTTCCAGCTTCTCTATATATCGGGGGTGCCTATCGCGCTGGGCAACTAGATGCTGACCTGACCATCTGCGTGACATGCAAAAAACGCATAGCAGACATGTCAGAAATGGGGTGACGAATCGTCGTCAAAACGTTACAAGCGCGGAACGTCAGAAAAGACAAGAGCAAGAAGTAGGACGCGAGATGGCCGATTTCATAGACAGCACTGCCTTCAACTTTGAACAGGGTCAACGCGCGCGCAAGTTGTTTGCGGCGGTGGTTCTGGCTGCGCTGGACGATGCCATTGCGGATGACAAGAAATACGGCAATGGCCCGGACCAGATCGCCCGTTGGGCACGGTCGCGCGACGGGCGCGAGGTTTTGTCCTGCGCCGGGATCGACCCGAACGAGCGTGTGGTCAAAGGCCTGATGGATTTTGTCGGCAAAGGGGTCCGCACCTCTGTGGCGCTGTCGCGCGAAGAAAGCGAACGCCGCCACGCGCTGGAGCTGGATCAGGCCGAAGCCGCCTGATCCGTCGGAATACCGCAAACGGGCGCGTCCTTCGGGGCGCGCTTTTTCGTTTGACGGCTACGGGATTCAAAGCGAGGTCAAGCGCGTGTCGATGCCTGAACGCGGCGACCTTCGGACGGGCCTGCTTCGGGACGGTCCAACTTGCGGACGGGCCAATTTCCGGAAGGGGCAACGTACGGATAAACGGTTTTTGCGGACCTGTCTCGTCGCCAAAGGATGAGACTGCACGCAGCCGGTGGCTTATTCCAGCGCTTGCACGGCAATTGCGCGGGCAATCTCGGCCTTGACCAGTTTGCGGATGTTGCGGGTGATACGCTCTCCCAGATCGCCTTGCAACTGCTCCCGGATCAGGTCGCGAACCAATTCGCGCAGCACTTGCTCAGAGAAGATATTGTCTTCTTCCTGGGCCACAGCCGCAACCTCTTCGGCCTCCACAGCTTCGGCTTGCGGGTAGATTTTTTGGTCACCGACAGGCTCTGCAACGGTTTCTTCGGCCATTGGCACCTGCAGTTCGGCCAAAACCTCGGCCTCTGCGTCATTCGCCCAAGTGCCAGGGGCCTCATCAGTGATGGCCTGCGGGGCCGCGTCGCCGTCCGCCACAGTCTCTTTGGCCGTAGAGACTGCGGTAAATGCGGCGTCATCCGGCATTTCAACGGCGGTCACCGTCTCGGCAGACGCCGTCTCGGCAGACGCTGTCTCGACAGACGCTGTCTCGACAGACGCTGTCTCGGCAGATTCCGGCTGCGCCAAAATCGCTGCGGCAGAAGACACCTGGTCTGCCATGCTGTCTTTCACATGCGCGGCCAACTGATCCGCAACCTCAGAAGCCGCGGCCTGTGCCATCCAGGTTTCCTGCATCGAGCGCCGCGCAAAGGTAAAGCTGGACCAGTCAAGGCTGTCGATCTCTGGCCCCACGTCGCCGGTTTCAGATTCCCAATCCAAGCCCTGTTGATCGACGGCCTGCGTCAGGGCGGCCACAATATCGGGAGTCGCACCCGGCACGCTGTGATCCAGACTTAGATGCAGACGCGGCAGAGGTGGCGGGAAAAGGGCCGGTGCCGGTGCTTTGAACAGGCTTGCGGTAGGCTTTTTGGGCGCGGTCTGCGGCCCAACCTCGGCGCCAAAGCCTGAAGACACAACCCGCAAAGCAGGCGTCAGGATCAGCTTTTCAGCCACCACGATTTTCGAGACGACCTGTGGTCGCGGTGCCGGGCGAAGGTCTTCCGAAACCAAACGACGGATCGACGACAACACGTCCTCAATCTCAACCGAAGTCATCGTTTCCGCCATGCTTGCGTTCGTCCTGCTGCCATCTGTCATCATGCCACCCGCATTGAATGGATGTGATTTCAGTGTAGGACACTCCTGCCCTTCACACAAGGAAGTGACACCACAAGTGTTAACGAACGCCCAATCTTAGTCGCTTATTTGCCGAGGCTCTTCATTATTTTGTCCAGTCTGGCCCCTTGGGAAGAGGTCGCCGGGGCGTTTTTGACCGCATTGTAATACTGCTGCGGGTCAAAGGTCGGAATGCCAAGGTGCAGATGGTCTGCGGTCAACAGGCCCATCGCCGACAACAGCGTGTATTGACCAATGGCAAAGTTGGCGCGGGCTTGCAGGCTGGAGGCCTTGGCCGACAGCAGCGTTTGTTCAGAGTTCAGCACGTCCAGCGTGGTGCGGCTGCCCAGTTGAGCCTCTTGCTGCACGCCATCATAAGCGGCCTGTGCGGCGCGGATCTGCTCCTCATTCGCGGCGATGGAGGCGTTGGCGACAAGAATATTCGACCACGCCTGCCCCACGGCAAACGAGACGCTGACCCCGGTTTGCAAAAGGGCGGCATGGGCCTGCTGGCTTTGCGCAATCGCCTTGCGGAAGCCGGCAGATTGCTGTCCCCCGGCATAAATGGTCTGGTTCAGGTCAAGCTCCAACGCTTCGGTCGGCTTCAGGAAGGCATTGTTGCTGTAGGGGTTCTGCACGGTGATTTTGCCGGTCAGGGTCGGCCGCATCTGCGCCTTGGCATATTCCACGCCCAGATCGGCAGCTTTGGCCTGATGTTGCACTTCCAGGACGACCGGATGGGTGCGCAGGGCGATCGCCCTGGCCTCGTCAATGGTTTTCACCGTCAGCGGCGTTTTGGGCAAGCCAGACAGGGCTGCGGGGTAATGGCCGATCTTGGCCTTGTACTGCTCGCGCGCGACGTTGTAGTTGCCCTGCGCCGAGGCCAGTTGAGCATTGGCCGAGGCAAGCTGCGCCTCTGACAGCGCCACATCAGTCTTGGTCACCTCACCCACATCAAACTTGTCTCTTGCGGCCTGCAAATCCTGACTGATCAGGTGGACGTTGGATTGTTGTGCGGCCACCAGCCCGGTTTGCAGGGACATCTGGACATAAGCGGTCACCGCATCCAGCAAGACCTGCTGTTCCACATTGACCAAAGCCTGTTGGCTGGCCAGAACCAGTTCGTTCTTGATGGCAATGTTCTGTTTGTTACGCCCGAAATCCAGCAGAGACAGCGACGCGATCAGGTTGAGCGAGCCAGAGAACGTCGTGGTGTAGGTGGCTCTTCCGAAGGCCGAGAACGACTCGCGCTGCGTATCGGACGCCTGTGCGGCAAAGGTCAGAACCGGCAGCAAGGCACCAACGGCCGTTGCCACATCCTCATCCGCCGCGCGCAACACCGCCTGGTTCTGGTCCAGAAGATGCGAGGTGCGGTAGGCCGATATCAGCGCGTCGGTCAAGGATTCGGCCCAAACCGCGCCGGGGGCAAAGGACACAGCGCCAAGCAGAAGGGCTGTCAATACGTTCCGCATCATCCACCTCATCGGACAGCATCACCCGAACCTGCGGGGAGCCTGTTTGCGCCGGGCCTTCATGACCCGTGCGATTAAAGTACGAAACCGCGCTGAGATTCAAACCCCGGCAGAACCGGTGCCGTTGCGTTGAAGCAAAAGCGCCAGCTGATCTTTCCATCCAACTTATGGCCGATCCGGGCGATGCCAAGGGCACCTTCCATGAAAATCGCACCGATCCGGCCACCTTCTTTGACTTGCGCCTCCAAAACCGGCGGAAACGCTTCAACGGCCCCCTGCACAAGGATCATGTCAAACGGGCCATCGGTGGCAGAACCCTGCGCCAGCGGGCCGGTCACCACTTTTGCGATGCCGCTTAGCTTCACGGTTGCCGCGGCGGCCATGGCCGGGTCTTCTTCAACGGCAGTCACCTTGCAGCCCATTTCGGCCAGAACCGCGCTGGAATAGCCAAGGCCAGCACCCAGATCCAAAACCGTCTCACCCGGCACAATATCCAGCGCGTCCAGCAGCTTGGCAAGGCTGCGCGCCTCCAGCACCACACGGCGGGGGCCAAGGGCAATGTTGTTGCCGATATAGGCCGCTTCACGCGCGGCATCGGGGACAAAGCTTTCGCGCGGCACGGCCAGCATGGCGGCGATGATCGGAAATTTCGTTACATCCTGCGGACGCACCTGCGTATCAACCATCGTCACACGGCGGGCGGCAAAATCACTCATCTGGCTCTGTTCCGTTTTGGGCGGGTTATCCTGATGCGGCGGCTTTTGGCCACCCCCCCAGTGTCTTGCCACAGTTGGGGTGCCGGGGCAACGGGGCTGAATGCCAATGCGAACTGACGCGCGGCAAAACCCCTGATAGCGCAAACGGCGACGGCCATGGTCGCAGGGATCTGGTGTTTGCGCTTGCAGCGATTGGGGAGGCAAGGCGTTGCCCGCTGACACTTCTTTAACCGATTTGCGCGTACACAAGGGGAGTCGCCAGAACGGAGGACCAGATGACCCGCCACCAGGTAGAAACCGAACTTTCCGATATCCGCCGGGAAATCACGCGCCTGCAGCGCCGCGAGGCGATGCTTCTGACCAGTGCTGACCCCGATGCAGTGCCCCTGCCCCGTCCAGGCTGGCCCATGCTGCGGGCCGGGCTGCTGACTCAGACCTCGGGCTCCATGAGTTCCAGTTCTTCGCCGTCCCTGATCGCGGTATAAAAACAACTGCGGCGGTTGGTGTGACAAGCGGGCCCGGTCTGCCGCACGACGACCAGCAAACAGTCGCGGTCACAGTCAATCCGCAGATCGACAAGGGTTTGCACGTGGCCAGAGGTTTCGCCCTTGACCCAGAAACTGGCGCGCGACCTTGACCAATAGGTCACACGCCCGGTCTCCAGCGTCCTGGCGACGGATGCCGCATTCATCCACGCGAACATCAGCACATCGCCGTTGTCCGCATCCTGCGCGATGCAGGCAATCAGCCCTTGCGCATCAAATTTCAGCGTGGCGGGGTCAAACAGCATCGCGGCCTCCTTGGCGATCGGGCGCAGTGGGACTATCTAAGGGATCAAATCCCACGTCACCAGCCAGAAAGCCCACATGAGCGACAGTGACCTCGTCAATCTTTATTCTGGCCGCATCCTGGCGCTTGCTGCGGATATTCCGCATCTGGGGCATCTGGCGGCACCCCAAGGCAGCGCCAAGAAACGCTCGCCGCTTTGTGGATCGACGATTTCGGTTGATGTCGTCCTGAACGCTGGAAAAGTGGCGGCGTTTGCGCAAGAGGTGCGGGCCTGCGCCTTGGGCCAAGCCTCTGCCGCCGTGCTGGGTGCGGTGGTGATTGGCCGCACGCGCGCTGAACTGGACGGCGCTCGTGTCGCACTTTCTGCCATGCTCAAAGACGGAGGCCCCGCGCCAACCGGTGTTTTTGCAGGCTACGAGGTGCTGATCCCGGCGCGGGACTACAAAAATCGCCACGCCTCGATTCTCTTGGCGCTGGACGCCACGCTGGAGGCCATGACCGTCGCCGAAGCTCAGCCCTAAAAAAACCGCCGCACATCCCACGGGATGGCGGCGGAAGTGGCGTTTCAGTCGTGCGGGTTGGACAGGCGTTGGGGCAACGCGGCCCGCACGAAACGCAGGCAGTTCAGGAAAACCGTAGGGCCAGACTAGGCCGCGCCCGAAAATGTCAGGCCAAGGAACAAAAGCAGGAACAGGGTGGCGACGCCCACAGCATCCTCAAAGTCAGCACCATGCGCGGTCACTTGGTGGGTCAGGCGGGTAAGCATCGGCACCTCCGTTTTTGTTGCTATATTGTTCTCACGTTATTAACCTTTTGTCAAGAACTTTTTGAGAACTTAAAGCGAACAAAGCGTCACCCGACGATCAGCAACCGGATCGCCCGATCCTGATCCAAAAGCCACAGCAGAACCCGCGCTGCTTTGCCCCTTGGGCTATCCAGACCGGGGTCATCTGCCAAAAGCCGTCGCGCATCGGTTTGGGCAACCGCCATCAGCCCGGCCTGCCGCTCCAGATCCGCCATCCGGAAGCGCGGCAAACCGGACTGCGCCAAGCCGATCAGATCGCCCGCCCCTCGCATCGCCAGATCCTCCTCAGAGATGCGAAAGCCGTCTTCAGTGTCCCGTATCACCTTCAACCGCCGCTCGCCCGAAGCGCCCAACGGGGCTTGATACAGTAAAAGACAGGTCGATTGCGCCGTCCCACGTCCAACCCTGCCGCGCAACTGGTGCAATTGTGCGAGGCCAAAAATCTCCGCCCGCTCAATCACCATGATCGAGGCGTTTGGCACGTTGACCCCGACCTCAATCACCGTCGTGGCCACCAGAACCTTGGTCACACCGGAGACAAACCGCGCCATCGCCGCATCTTTTTCGGCGGTCGGCATCTGGCCATGCACCAGCCCGACAACATCACCCAATGCCGCACGCAAGGTTGCAAACCGAGCCTCGGCGCTGGCATAATCCAAAATCTCTGAATCCTCGACCAAAGGGCAGACCCAATAGGCTTGCCGCCCCTCGGCCACGGCCTTGGTCAAGTGACCGACAACCTCATCCATCCGCCTGTCCGAGATCAGCGCCGTGCGAATCGGTTTGCGACCTGCAGGCTTTTCGTCCAGCACCGAGACGTCCATATCGCCATAAGACGCCAGCGCCAGACTGCGCGGAATGGGAGTCGCCGTCATCACCAGCACATCCGCCGCCTGCCCCTTGGCGCCAAGCTCCATCCGTTGCGCCACGCCAAAGCGGTGCTGTTCGTCGACAACAGCCAGCCTAAGATCATGAAAATGAACATCTTTCTGAAAGACCGCGTGGGTTCCGACCAGAATGTCGATGGCGCCAGAGGCAAGGTCGGCCAGCTTGCCCGCTCTCTCAAGGCCCTTGTCGCGACCCGAAAGCATCACCAGTCTTACCCCGGCACTTTCCGCCAAAGGGGCCAAACCCTCGAAATGTTGCCGGGCGAGGATCTCGGTCGGGGCCATCATCACTCCCTGCCCGCCCGCCTCCACCGCGATCAGCAAGGACAGAAATGCCACCAGCGTCTTGCCCGAACCCACATCGCCTTGCAGCAGTCGGTTCATTCGCAAATGGGATTCCATGTCCAAAGCAATCTCACCCACCGCGCGCCGCTGCGCAGAGGTTTGCTGATATGGCAGCGTTTCCAATATCTTGCGCTGCAATCTTCCAGTGCCCGCGCTGGCTCGCCCTTTGCCTTTCCGCAACGCCGCGCGCGCCAAAGACAGGGTTAATTGGTGGGCAAAAAGCTCGTCATACGCCAACCGCGCCCTGGCCGGAGCCTCTGCCGTCAGGTCTTGCAAACCTAGCGGCGCATGCACCGCCTCCAAAGCGGCGCGCCAATCGGGCCAACCCTCCCGCGCTTTCAACGGCCCGTCGATCCATTCGGCGAGGTCGGGCGTTCGGGCCAAAGTGCTGGCAACGCCTTTCGCAATCTGCTTTTGCGTCACGCCGGCGGTCAGGGGATAGACCGGCTCAAACGCTGGAAGGCCGCCGGCCTCTTCGGGTGCCAGCACGTGATCGGGATGAACCATCTGGCCAACCCCATCAAAAAGCTCAATTTTTCCAGATATGATCCGTTTTTGGCCGGTGGGCAGCAACGCGCGCAGATAATCGGCGCGGGCGTGAAAGAAGACCAGTTGGAACTCCACAGCGGAATCCTGCACCGAAACCCTGTAGGGCCGCCCCTTTTGTGCCGCCGGAAAATGCCTGCCAACTTCGACCTCAACCGTGACCGTGGCGGGCGCTATCACATCGCGGATCGACGCTTTGCGACTGCGATCCACGCCCGAATGCGGCAAAAGAAACAGAAAATCCTTAGGTTTTTCAATGCCCAAGGGTCCCAATGCCTTTGCCGTCTTTGGCCCAATTCCTTCCAGTGTGTCGAGGGCGGCAAACAACGGGAAAAGAACTTCCGGCCGGCTCATGACATCCCTGCGATGGCGATCCAAGCGTCCTCGTCGATCACTTTCACGCCCAGCCGTTCGGCATCTTTGGCTTTTGACCCGGCCGCCGGCCCGGCAATGACCAGATCAGTTTTGGCGGAGACGGAGCCCGCCACTTTGGCGCCCAAGGTTTCGGCCCGCGCCTTGGCTTCAGCGCGGGTCATTCGTTCCAAGTTTCCGGTAAAAACCAGCGTTTTTCCAGCAATTTCAGAGGCTACCGCTGTACGCACCTGGGTAGGCTGGACCTTGAGTTCGGCAGCCAGCCGGTCGATCGCGGCGCGTTCGGCAGGGTTTCGAAAGGCGTCGGCGAGGCTTTGCGCCAGAACCGTGCCGACGCCATCAATCGATAAAAGATCGTCCCACGCAGCGGAACCCGGTTCGGCGCGGGTTATGGCGGCCTCAAAGTCAACCCACGTTGAGTAATGACGGGCGATAAGGCTCGCGGCGACTTCACCGACATGCCGGATCCCCAAAGCAAAGATCAGTCGATCCAGTGGAATGGTCCGGCGCGTCTCAATCGCGGCAAAGAGGTTGTCTACGGACTTCTCGCCAAACCCGTCGCGACTTTTCAGCTTTTTCAAAGGGCTGGCGGCATCTCTTGCAGCAAGAGTGAAAATATCGGCGGGCTGTTTGATAGGTAAATCGGTGTCGTTGAAGAACATCTCAATCTGTTTGGCACCCAGGCCTTCGATGTCAAATGCGCTGCGGCTGACAAAATGCTTCAATCTTTCAACGCTTTGCGCCGGGCAGATCAGACCGCCGGTGCAGCGGCGGACCGAATCGCCCGGCTCTCTATGCGACGGGCTGCTGCATTCAGGGCAAACTTCAGGAAAAACATAAGGTTGCGCGCCGATCTTGCGCTGTGAAAGGTCGACATCCGCCACTTTGGGAATCACGTCCCCGGCGCGGTAGACCTGCACCCAGTCATCAACCCGAATATCTTTGCCCTCGCGGATCGGGTTTCCTTTGGCGTCGCGTCCGGCAATATAATCCTCGTTGTGCAGCGTGGCGTTCGAGACCACGACCCCGCCCACCGTCACCGGTTGCAACCGCGCGACTGGCGACAGCGCCCCAGTGCGGCCGACCTGAATGTCAATCGCCAAAAGCCGGGTCCAGGCGAGTTCCGCCGGGAATTTGTGCGCAATAGCCCAGCGTGGCGTGGTCGACCGAAACCCCAGCCGGGCCTGAAGGGCGAGGTCATTGACCTTGTAGACCACGCCGTCGATATCATAGCCCAGTGTGGAACGCTGCCCTTCGATCTTGCGGTAGTGTTGCAAAAGACCGGCAGGGCCCGTGCAAAGAACCGTGAGCGGATTTGTTTGAAATCCCAGGGCGTTAAGGCGCGATATTGCGTCGATCTGCGAAGTCGCGAGTGGTTCTGAAACCTCGCCCCAGGCGTAGGCGAAAAAGCGCAGAGGCCGGGCGGCGGTGATCGTGGCATCCAATTGGCGCAACGACCCGGCGGCGGCATTGCGCGGGTTGGCAAAGGTCTTGAGGGTCCGTTCGGTTTGGCGTGCGTTCAACGCGGTGAAATCGGCGTGCGACATATAAACCTCGCCCCGCACTTCCATCACCTGTGGCGCACCGATCACAACCTGAGGAATATCACCCATCGTTCGGGCGTTTTCGGTGACATCCTCGCCGAATTCACCATCCCCACGGGTCGCAGCCTGGACCAGCTTGCCGTTCAGATAGCGCAGGTTCAGCGAAAGGCCGTCGATCTTGGGCTCTGCCGTATAGGCAACCTCTGCGACAGCGAGGAACTTTTTGACCCGCTCGTCGAATTCCACCACGTCGGTTTCGGCGAAAGCATTCTCCAGACTGAGCATCGGCAGCCGATGGGCAACTTTGCCAAACCCGGGCGCTATTGTTGCGCCCACCTGATCGGAGGGGCTGTCGGCGCGCTTCAGCTCGGGAAAACGCAGTTCAATCGCCACGTTACGCCGTTTGAGGGCGTCATAATCTGCGTCCGACATCTTGGGTGCATCAAGAGTGTGGTAAGCGCTGTTGGCCTGACCAATCGCAAGAGCCAAGCGTGCGAGTTCCTGCTGCGCCTCTTCTTCAGTCAGGTCTTCAGCCCGCTTATCCATCTTCCGCCCCCCTGTTCGCCCTTAAGGTTTACGAGGGGGCAGCGCAGAATTCCAGCCTTTGACGTAGATTCAGGCCGAGGCCGCCAACCGCGGCACATCCACGACGTTGGGTTCACGCAGCACGTAGCCACGGCCCCACACTGTTTCGATGTAATTTTGTCCGCCGGTCGCCTCTGCCAGTTTTTTGCGCAGCTTGCAGATGAAGACGTCAATGATCTTCAACTCCGGCTCGTCCATGCCGCCGTAAAGATGGTTGAGGAACATCTCTTTGGTCAGCGTGGTGCCTTTGCGCAGGGACAGCAACTCCAGCATCTGGTATTCTTTGCCGGTCAGGTGCACCGAAGTTCCGTCGACACCGACTGTCTTGGCATCCAGATTGACTTCAACCTTGCCGGTCCGGATCACCGACTGCGAATGGCCTTTCGACCGGCGGATGATGGCATGGATCCGGGCCACCAATTCCTCCCGATGGAATGGCTTGGTAAGGTAATCGTCGGCACCAAAGCCGAAACCCTTGATCTTGCTTTCGGTATCGTCAGACCCCGACAAGATCAGGATGGGCGTTTCGATCCGGGCTAGTCGCAACTGGCGCAGAACCTCATGTCCCGACATATCGGGCAGGTTCAAATCCAACAGGATCAGGTCGTAATCATATAACTTGGCCAGGTCGATTCCGTCTTCCCCAAGATCCGTGCAATACACATTCAAATTCGCGTGGGTCAGCATAAGTTCGATGCTGCGCGAGGTTGTGGGATCATCTTCAACCAACAGTATTCGCATATTTCATGGCTCCGTCTGGGCTCTCTGTTAACGACTGTGGCGGGCAATGGTTAACCAAGCGTTACTCTGCCAGAACGAAAGCAGGAAACAACCTAAAGTTGTCGGTATTTTTGAATTGTCGTGACGCGAAGGGCCTTGTCACCGTGTTTTTCCACGGCCTCACGCCACAGAGTGAACTCTTCTTCCGACAAGGCATAGCGTTCCAGCGCTTCGGCCTGCCCGATCAGCCCGTAAAGCACGGCCTTTACGACGATGGCTTTGCGGCTGGCGACCCAGCGGCGGGTATCGGCAGGCGGCAGATCTGCACGACTGAGGATGCTGCCATCCGGCAATGTGACCTGTCGCGGGCCGTCGACTTTCTTGAGATACATCGTTTTATCCTCGTCCAACCGGGTCAAATTGCGCCAGCGTCCTTAAACAAGGATGAAGTGTGGGGTTGAGAGTGGGTGGCATTTTCCTATATTGCGTTCGTAAATCCTCAACTTGGCCGCAATCATGCTGGACGCGCACCTAAATTCACTGGGCCTGCCCAAGGCCCCGGCTGACACCCGGGTCGTGGTGGCGATGTCGGGCGGCGTTGATTCGTCGGTTGTGGCTGCCATGCTCAAGGATGAGGGCTATGACGTTGTGGGCGTCACCCTGCAGCTTTACGACCATGGTGCAGCGCTGGCCAAAAAGGGTGCCTGCTGTGCCGGGCGCGATATTCACGACGCCCGCCGCGTGGCTGAAACCATGGGCTTTCCGCACTATGTTCTGGACTACGAGAACACCTTTCGCGCGGCGGTGATGGAGGAGTTTGCAGATGCCTATCTGGCCGGCGCCACGCCGGTGCCCTGCATCCGCTGCAATGAACGTGTCAAATTCAAGGACTTGCTGGCCACCGCCCGCGACCTGAACGCCGATTGCATGGCCACCGGCCACTATATCCAGCGTAAATTGGGCGCGAGGCCGGAACTTCACCGCGCCGCAGATGCCAACCGTGACCAAAGCTATTTCCTGTTCTCCACGACGCCCGATCAACTGGACTACCTGCGGTTTCCCTTGGGTCACTTGGGCTCCAAAGCCGAAACCCGCGCTTTGGCGGTCAAATACGGGCTGCCGGTGGCCGACAAGCCCGACAGTCAGGACATCTGTTTTGTCCCGAACGGCAACTATGCCGCGGTCATTGAGAAACTTCGCCCCGGTGCGGCCGATCCCGGCGATATCGTGGACCTTACCGGAGCGGTGATTGGCCAGCACAACGGAGTGATCCACTACACCATCGGCCAGCGCAAAGGCCTTGGCATTGGCGGACTGGAGGAGCCGATCTACGTCCTGCGCCTTGATCCCGCCAAGCGTCAGGTCATCGTTGGCCCGAAAACCGCGCTCGCCACGCGGCTCATTCCAGTGCGCGAAATCAACTGGCTGGGCGACAAGGCCTTTGACAGCGCCGAACACCAGATCGAGGTCAAGGTCCGCTCCACCCGCCCGCCGCGCCCCGCTATCGTCCGCCCGCTGTCGCCCACCACCGCGACGGTCGAACTGCTTGACCCCGAAGATGGCGTTGCCCCCGGTCAGGCATGTGTATTTTACGCCGCCGACAGCACCCGCGTCCTTGGTGGCGGCTGGGTCTGGCGTGGCGCTTAGCCATTTCTTCCTGGTTCCGATATCCCACCGGGGACCGGGGGCATATCCCCGGCGGGCTGCGCAAAGCGCGCCGGTGGACGTCTGTCCCCATTTGCGATAAAGCCGCCCCATGCTGGACAATCGCCCCAAACTCCCCCCCGAAATTGCCCGCCGCCGGACTTTTGCGATCATTTCGCACCCTGACGCCGGCAAGACCACGCTGACCGAAAAGTTCCTGCTGTTCGGCGGGGCGATCCAGATGGCGGGGCAGGTGCGTGCCAAAGGCGAAGCGCGGCGCACGCGGTCCGACTTCATGAAGCTGGAGCAGGAGAGGGGGATTTCCGTCTCCGCCTCTGCCATGTCCTACGACTACCGCCAGTGGCGGTTTAACCTTGTCGACACCCCCGGCCACAGTGATTTCTCGGAGGATACCTACCGCACCCTGACCGCCGTTGACGCCGCCATCATGGTGATTGACGGGGCAAAGGGTGTGGAATCCCAGACCCGCAAGTTGTTCGAAGTGTGCCGCCTGCGCGACCTGCCGATCCTGACCTTTTGCAACAAGATGGACCGTGAAAGCCGCGATGTGTTCGACATCATCGACGAGATTCAGGAAAACCTCGCCATCGACGTGACCCCGGCAAGCTGGCCCATCGGCGTCGGCCGTGACTTCATCGGCGCTTATGACCTGCTGCATGACCGCCTTGAAATCATGGACCGCGCCGACCGCAACAAGGTGGCGGAATCGCTGCAAATTTCCGGCATGAACGACCCAAAACTGGCCGAACACGTCCCCGTGGAATTGCTGAAGAAGTTCCACGAAGAGATTGAAATGGCGCGTGCCTTGCTGCCCGCCTTCAACCGAGAGGCGTTCCTGAACGGCTCGATGACGCCGATCTGGTTCGGCTCTGCGATCAATTCGTTCGGCGTCAAGGAACTGATGGACGGCATGGGCGAATATGGCCCCGAACCGCAGCCGCAAAAAGCGGTTGAGCGGCAAGTTGATGCCTTTGAAACAACCGTCACCGGCTTTGTCTTCAAGGTTCAGGCCAATATGGACGCCAAGCACCGCGACCGCGTGGCGTTTGTGCGCCTCGCCTCCGGCCATTTTGAACGCGGCATGAAACTGCTGCATGTGCGCACCAAAAAGCCGATGGCGGTGGCCAACCCGGTGATGTTTCTGGCCGCCGACCGCGAGTTGACCGAAGAGGCCTGGGCCGGTGACATCATCGGCATCCCGAACCACGGCCAGCTTCGCATCGGTGATGCCCTGACCGAGGGTGAGGCGCTGCACTTCACCGGCATCCCGTCTTTTGCGCCCGAATTGCTGTCAGGTGTGCGCGCCCTGGACCCCTTGAAAGCCAAGCATCTGGAAAAAGCCCTGATGCAGTTCGCCGAAGAAGGTGCCGCCAAGGTTTTCAAACCGATGATCGGCTCGGGCTATATCGTGGGCGTCGTAGGCCAGTTGCAGTTCGAAGTGCTGGCCTCCCGGATCGAGGAGGAATACTCGCTTCCCGTCCGCTTTGAACCCAGCCAATTCACCTCGGCCCGTTGGGTTTCCGGGCCCAAGGCCGAAATGGAAAAGCTGACCAACGTCAACAAGGGCCACATCGCCACCGACAGCGACGGCGCGACCGTGTTCCTGACGCGCCTGAAATGGGACATTGACCGGGTGGAGCGGGATTATCCCGCGTTGAAGCTGACCGCGACCAAGGAAATGATGGTTTAGGTGCCCAAAGGCACCGATCCCATTCGCCTTGACCCATCCCCCGAATTCCGCTATCCGCGAGCCGTGGGCGCTGTGCCCCAAACGCCGGGGCGCCCGGAAAATGCGTCCCTTGACCCATGGCGGGCCGATCCCGCCCATTCAGGACGCTGATGACAAAATTCTCTGAACTGGAGCTGGACCCCCGCGTGCTGCAAGCCGTGGTCGAATCCGGATACGAAACCGCGACCCCCATTCAAGCGCAAGCCATCCCGCCCGCCCTGCGCGGTCAGGACGTTTTGGGCATCGCCCAAACCGGCACCGGCAAAACCGCCGCCTTTACCTTGCCGATGATCACTATGCTTGGCCAAGGCCGCGCCCGCGCCCGGATGCCGCGCAGCCTCGTGCTGGCACCGACCCGCGAACTTGCAGCGCAAGTGGCTGAAAGCTTTGACAAATACGCCAAGCACACCAAGCTGACCAAGGCTTTGCTGATTGGCGGAGTCTCTTTCGGCGATCAGGACAAGCTGATCGACCGCGGCGTTGACGTGCTGATTGCGACGCCGGGCCGGCTTCTGGACCATTTCGAACGTGGCAAGCTTTTGCTCACCGGCGTGCAGATCATGGTCGTCGACGAAGCCGACCGCATGCTGGACATGGGCTTTATTCCGGACATTGAGCGCATCTTCCAGATGACGCCAAAAACCCGGCAGACGCTGTTTTTCTCGGCCACCATGGCACCGGAGATTGAGCGGATCACCAACGCCTTCCTGAACAACCCCGCCAAAATCGAGGTGGCGCGGCAAGCCACCGCCAATATCTCGATCGAACAAAAGCTGTTCGCCTTTACGCCCACGCGGAAAGACCGCAGCTTTACCGAAAAGCGCGCCGTTCTGCGCGCGCTGATCAAGGGCGAGGGTGAGGGCCTGACCAATGCCATCGTGTTCTGCAACCGCAAGATGGATGTGGATGTGGTGGCGAAGTCCCTGAAGTCGCATGGCTTTCATGCCGCTCCGATCCACGGCGACCTTGATCAGTCGGTGCGCACCAAGACGCTCGACGAATTCCGCGATGGGTCGCTGCGCCTTCTGATCGCCTCGGATGTGGCGGCACGTGGGCTTGATATTCCAGCCGTAAGCCATGTGTTCAACTTTGATGTGCCCTCGCATCCCGAGGATTACATCCACCGCATTGGCCGCACCGGCCGCGCCGGGCGTCTTGGCAAGGCTTTCACCATCTCGGTGCCGTCGGATGACAAATATCTGGCCGCGATCGAGCATCTGGTGAAGCAGCCCATCCCGCGTGCCGCTTTACCGGAAGGTGCCTTGGACGACGCCTCCGAAAACTCCGATCGCAGCCGCAGCAGTTCCAGCCGGGGCGCATCGGGGTCGTCCAGCCGGAGCAGCAGCAGCCGTGGCCCGCGCGGAGGATCTGCGTCCAGTGCCGCTTCTGCCAGCGCGTCTTCCCACGTGGCATCCTCTTCCGCGTCATCAGCGTCAAACGCATCTTCGCGCTCCGACAGCAAACCGCGTGATGTGATGCCGGTGATCGAGAACGAAGAGGTTGAAGAAGCCGTCGTCGCCGCAACCCCACGGTCCGCGTCAGACCGCGCCCCTTACGAACGATCGCAATCAGAGCGGCGTGACCACCGCTCCGGCTCCGACCGCGCCGCTTCGGGTGGCCGCAACGAACCACGGCAGGATCGCGCAGAACCACGGTCAGACTACCGTTCTGAACCGCGTGGCGACGGGCGTTCGGACTCTCGTTCCGAACCGCGTGCGGAGTCTCGTTCCGAACCGCGTGCGGAGTCTCGTTCAGAGTCTCGAAGTGACTCTCGCGTCGACTCCAGAACTGACCAGCGCAGCGAGCAGCGTTCCGAACGTCCGTACCGTTCTTCCTACCCAGGCCAGCATGAGCGGATCGTCGGCATGGGCGATCATGTTCCCGACTTCATCCTGCGCAGTTTCCGTGTCGCGGAACCGACCCCGGATGACGACGAAAGCGAAAACAACGCGGCTTAGACCCGAGGTTTCGGACCCGGAAACCTGAACGTTTTTGGCTGAACACTTTCAATAAAAACGCCCCGCTCTTTTCAGAGCGGGGCGCTTTCATTTGCAATCATCCTGGGAAATACGCCCCGGCCGGGTCACGGGCTCAGGCAGCGCCGTCAGTGGCATCCGCTGACAGGCCCCCTGCCGCTATTCCGCCGACAACCGGCTGATCACCACGGTGACCTCTGGCTTCTTGCCGATCTCTTCCATGGTCACCTGACGAACCACGCGCTTCAAGGCTTCTTCCAGCTTGTCATCATCAGCCATGACCTTGCGGCCAGCGCCTGCGACAAACGCTGCCAGTTCACCCTCCAGCGTTTCGGCCAGATCACGACCACCGCGACCGGTCGGCGGCAGGCCCATGGTATCGACCCAAGGTTCGCCCAAAGCCTCGCCCTCTTCATCGACAATCACCGTGACCGTGACGTGACCGTTCAGCGCCAGGCGGATACGGTCGCGGATCACGCCGTCCATCGCGCCGACCAAAGCCGTGCCGTCCAGATAGATGCGGCCCGTCTCAACCCGCTCTGCGACCGTAGGCACTTCGCCGGTCAGGTTCAGCATGGTGCCGTTGGTCGCGACAATCGAAGCGATCCCGGCGTCACTCGCAAGCTTTACATGTTCGCGCAAATGCCGGTGTTCGCCGTGCATCGGCACCACCATATCGGGCAGAAGCAACCGGTGGACATGCTCCAGATCGGGCCGGTTGGCGTGGCCGGAGACGTGATACCTGCCGCCCTGATCGTCAACGATGTTGACGCCCTTTTCGGAAAAGGCGTTGACCACCTTGCCCACATCCCGCTCGTTGCCCGGAATGGTTTTGGAGGAGAACAGGAAGGTATCGCCTTCTTTCATCTCCAACCCCAGATACTTGCCGCGCGCCAGTTGCGCGGACGCTGCGCGGCGTTCGCCTTGCGACCCGGTCACAATCAGCATCAGGTTCTTGCGCGGCACCTCTTGGGCGTCTTCCGGCGTCACATTGCGCGGAAAGCCCTGCAACACACCGGATTCCTCACCCGCCGCCACCATGCGCTTCATCGCACGACCCAGCAGGCAGACCGTGCGACCCGCTGCGCGCCCGGCCTCCGCGAGCGTTTTCAGTCGGGCGACGTTGGAGGCGAATGTCGTTGCCACCACCATGCCCGTCGCCGATGCGATCAGTTCGGTCAAGGGCACCGCCAGTGTTGACTCCGACCGTCCCGGCAGGGGGGAGAACACGTTGGTCGAATCGCACATCAGCGCCTTGATCGGGCGCTCGGCGGCAATCGCCTCGAATACGGCATCATCCCACGGCTCACCCACAATCGGATTGCGGTCCAGTTTGAAGTCACCGGAATGCACGATCCGCCCGGCCGGAGTATCAATCACCAAAGCAGCACTTTCGGGGATCGAGTGGCTGACCGGCACGAACTGCACGGAAAACGGCCCCGCCGTCACCGTTTCAGGCCGTGGCTTGACGACGCGGATGGCATCGCGCGAAAGCCCGGCTTCTTCCATCTTCAAACGGCCAAGCGTTGCGGTGAAGGCCCGGGCATAGACCGGCTTTTTCAATTGTGACCACAGGTGCGGCAAGCCGCCCAAGTGATCTTCGTGGCCATGGGTGATGAAAATCGCTTCCAGACGGTCCAGCCGGGCGGTCAGCCACGAGATGTCCGCCATGATCAGGTCAACCCCGGGTGATCCATCCATATCCGGAAAAGCCACGCCCAGATCGACAAGGATCAGACGTTCCTTGCCCGGAAACCCATAGCCATAGACATAGGCGTTCATGCCAATTTCCCCGGCACCGCCAAGGGGAAGGTAGATCAGTCTCTCACCGGATTTGGTCGGGGCCATCAGCACTCTCATTGTTAAAGGCGTGGATCAGGACCAGACCGTGCATGGTCAGGTCATCCTCGACCATGTGAAATAGTTCTGTTCCTTGCGCGAACAATGGGGCAAGCCCACCAGTCGCAATGACCTTCATCGGGGCTGGGCGTTCGCGGCGCACTTCGCGCACGATGCCCTCGACAAGGCCTATATAGCCCCAATACACGCCCGACTGCATGCAGGCCACCGTATTCGTGCCGATCACCCGCGCGGGTTTGGCCACGTCAACGTGCGGCAGCGCTGCGGCGGCCATGTGCAGCGCCTCCAGCGAAAGGTTGGCGCCCGGCGCGATCACACCGCCAACATAAGCGCCGTCAAAGTCCACCACGTCAAAGGTGGTCGCGGTGCCGAAATCTACCACGATCAGGTTGCCACCGTGCCGGGCAAATCCTGCAACGGTATTGACCAGCCGGTCAGGCCCCACGGTGACGCCCTGATCCACCCGAGGCGGCGCGGGCAGACGGCATTCCGGTTTCCCCACGACCATCGGGCGACAGTCGAAATAGCGATTGCACAGGACGCGCAAGTTGAACACCACACGCGGCACTGTGGAGGAGATGATGGCCTCGGTGATCCGTGCCTCGGTTTTGGTCAGCGCCATCAGCGCGGAGAGCCACACGAAATACTCATCCGCCGTGCGTTTGTGATCGGTCGAAATCCGCCAGGTGGCGAGGAATTTCGCACCATCCCAGACCGAAAACACCGTATTGGTATTGCCGCAGTCTATGGCCAGAAGCATCTGCGCCTCCTGGTATCCGGGGTGAGCGGTTTTTCCGCATTGCTGTGCCTTGGCGTCCAGCGGAGTGACCTGAGCCACATCGGTTGGTTATGGAGGCCGGGATGGAAGCGCATCAGAAAAACACCTCGGCTGCCGGGATGGCTTGGCGGCCTTGCGGGGTGATCAGGATCAGAGCGCCGGTTTGGTCGATGGTGTCAAAGCGGCCGGTTTGGGTGGTGGTGCCGGTACGGGCGTGGATCGTGTCACCAAGGCGCGCTGCATTCGCCAGCCATTCCGCGCGCAGGGGCGCAAAGCCTTGGGTGGTGAAGGTGGCCTCCCATCGGGCATAGGCGATGGCCAGATGGTTCAGAAAAACCTCTGGCGCCAGACGCAGGCCGGTGTCTTCCAGCAGGGAAACCGGTTTGACGGCCCCCGCTTCCAACCCTGACGGATCCGGCGCAGAGATCAGATTGACGCCGATGCCAATCGCAAGATGGGCAATACCCTGCCCGCTGGCAGAGCTTTCCAACAAAATCCCCGCCAGCTTGCCGCCGTTCAGCAAAACATCGTTGGGCCATTTCAAGGTGAAGGCTTGCGGCAGGTCGGTCAGGTCAACCAGCGCATCGCGCAAGGCGAGGGCAGCGGCAAAGCTGCGCAGGGCCACTTGGGCGCTTGGTTCGGTCGGGTGCAAAAGCAGAGTGCCGTGAAAGTTGCCGCGTGGGCTGACCCAGTCCCTTGCCCGGCGGCCTTTGCCCGCGGTCTGCTCGAAGGCCATAAACCAAGTGGGGTCCGGCGTCTGCGGGGCCATTTGCAGGGCATGGCTGTTGGTGCTTGGCAGGCTGTCGCAGATGTGGCGGCCCACACCGGCGGGCCAACCCACCCGCTTTGCAGGCGCGCTATCCGACAAGCGAGGCGGCGGCGGCCATTGCCGCAGGCTCTATGCCGAAGAAGTTCACCACACCGGCCAGCATGATCACCGCCACCGCCATCAGGGCAAACCATTGGGCCGGGGCCATGTTGCTGTCAGCGCCCTCTTGTTCGGCCCCAAAGTACATGTAGAACACGATGCGCAGATAGTAGAAGGCCCCGATCACCGAGGCGACCACACCCGCCACCGCCAGCCAGCTCATCCCCGCGTCCACAGCGGCTTTCAACACGTAGAACTTTCCGAAAAATCCCAGCATCGGCGGAACACCGGCCATCGAGAACATCAACACCAGCACGGCCAGCGCCTTCAAAGGCTCACGCTTGGAAAACTGGTTCAACAGCGTGATGTCGGTGACCGGTTTGCCGTTTATCTCCAGTGACATGACGAAAGCAAAAGTGCCGACGTTCATCGTGACGTAGATCGCCATATACATCAGCATCGCCTGAACCCCAAAGGCGGTTCCGGCGGCCAGACCCATCAACGCAAAGCCCATGTGCGCGATAGAGGAATAGGCCATCAGGCGCTTGATGTCCTTCTGCCCGATGGCGGCAACCGCCCCCACGAACATCGACACGACCGACAAGGCGGCCAGAACCTGGCTCCACTGGCCAGTGATGCCGCCGAAAGCGTCATGCACCAGACGGGCAATCAGCGCCATCGCGGCCACTTTCGGGGCGGTGGCGAAGAAGGCGGTGACCGGCGTCGGCGCCCCCTCATAGACGTCAGGCGTCCACATGTGGAACGGTGCCGCCGAGACCTTGAAGGCAAGACCGGACAGCATGAAGACCAGACCGATCAGCAGGCCTATCGGTGCGCCATGTTGCACGGTGGACAGGATCCCGGCAAAACCCGTGGTGCCCGCAAACCCGTAAACGAAGGACGCACCATAAAGGAGTAACCCCGACGACAAAGCGCCGAGCACGAAGTATTTCAACCCGGCCTCGGTCGATTTGATGCTGTCGCGCTGGATCGAGGCCACGACGTACAAAGCCAGCGATTGCAGCTCCAACCCCATGTAAAGCGACATGATGTCGCCCGCCGAAACCATCGCCATCATGCCAATCGTCGCCAGCGCGATCAGGATCGGATACTCGAACCGCGCCAGCCCGCGTTTGGCCATGAAATCTTGCGAAATCACCAGAACGGCGGCGGCGGACAGCAGGATCGTGACCTTGGCAAAGCGCGCAAAAGCGTCGTCGATGAACAGGCCGCCGAAAGCGGAATGTGCGCCGGCCACACCCATGCCCACCCACAGCGCCAAGGCCACCATCAGGCCAGCGGTGGCCCAGGTCAGCGCCGAAGTTATGCTATCTTTGCCGGTGTAAACCGCGAACAACAACGCCAGCAGGCTGTAAATCGCAAGGATCAGTTCGGGCAGGACCGTGTGGAGATCGGTGGTCAACATAAAGTGGCCCTTCAGTTCGATGCTTGCTTGGTCGTGGCTGGGGCTTGCGCCTCAACCGGCACGTCGGCGCGGAATTGGGTGATCAGCGCCCCGACCGAGGGGTCAATGATGTCGGTCACCACCTTTGGATAAACGCCCAGAAGCAGGCTCATCACGATCAGGGGCGCGAAAATCGCCCGCTCACGCCGGGTCATGTCGGTGATGGTTTTCAAACCCTCTTTGACCAGGGCCCCGAAAACCACCCGCCGATAAAGCCACAGCCCGTAGCCCGCTGCGAGGATCATGCCAAGGGTGGCCACCGCAGCGGCCCAGGTGTTGGCCTGAAATGTGCCCATCAGGACGAGAAATTCGCCGACAAAGCCGCTGGTCCCCGGCAGGCCGATGTTGGCCATGGTGAAAAACATGAACACCATGGCGTAGGCCGGCATCCGGTTGATCAACCCGCCATAGGCGTCAATCTCTCGCGTGTGCATCCGGTCATAGATCACACCGACGCACAAAAACATCGCGCCCGACACGAACCCGTGGCTGAGCATCTGGAAAATCGCGCCATCGACCCCTTGGCTGTTCATCGCAAAAATCCCCATCGTCACATAGCCCATGTGGGCCACCGAGGAATATGCCACCAGCTTTTTCATGTCGCTTTGAACCAGCGCCACCAGCGATGTGTAGATGATCGCAATAGCGCTCATCCAGAAGACCAACGGCGTCCAGAGATGGGCGGCCACCGGGAACATCGGCATGGAAAAGCGCAGGAAGCCGTAGCCGCCCATCTTCAACAGGATCGCGGCCAGCACCACCGACCCCGCAGTCGGGGCCTGCACGTGAGCATCCGGCAACCAAGTATGAACCGGCCACATCGGCATTTTCACCGCAAAACTGGCAAAGAATGCCAGGAACAGCAGGGTCTGCAAGCCGCCCGCCACGTTCATCCCCAAAAGGGTCATCGGGTCATGCGCGAATTTGAACGTCATCAACGTCGGAATATCGGTGGTGCCCGCCGCGTGGTACATCGCCACCATGGCAACCAGCATCAGAACCGACCCAAGGAAGGTGTAAAGGAAGAACTTGAAGCTGGCATAGATGCGGTTCACCCCGCCCCAGATGCCGATGATCAGGAACATGGGTATCAGGCCAGCTTCAAAGAACAGGTAGAACAGCATCAGATCCAGCGCCGTGAAGACGCCCAGCATCAGCGTCTCCAGCAGCAGAAAGGCGATCATGTAGTCCTTGACGCGAGTCTCCACGGTCCAGCAGGCCGCGATGGTGATCGGCATCAGGAACGTCGTCAGCATCACGAACAGGATCGAGATGCCGTCAACACCCATCTTGTAATGCAGGCCAAGGATCCACGGACGATCCTCGACGAACTGAAAGCCGGTGTTGGCAGGGTCAAACCCCTTCAGGACCAACAGCGACACCAGAAAGCTTAACCCACTGGCAAACAGCGCCAGCCACTTGGCGTTGCGTTGTGCTGCCGGATCATCGCCGCGCAAGAACAGCGCCAGAATGGCCGCAGCCACAGCCGGAATGAAGGTGACAACAGACAGAAGGTTGTTCATCAAAGCGTCCCCCCGGCGATGGTCATCCAGGTGATCAGTACGGCGATCCCCAGAACCATGGCGAAGGCATAG
This sequence comes from Rhodobacterales bacterium, assembly GCA_038231395.1. GTDB lineage: Bacteria > Pseudomonadota > Alphaproteobacteria > Rhodobacterales > Rhodobacteraceae > Stagnihabitans. The sequence goes on along the minus strand of JBBRLL010000045.1, from coordinate 10,636 downwards.
GTGAAGATGTAACCCGACTGGGCGCGTCCAGCCAACCGGGTGAAGAACGGCACAATCCCCAAGGCCACGCCGTTCAGCGAGCCGTCAATCACATCGCCATCGCCGCGCTTCCAGAAGAATGTGCCAAGCCACAGCGCGGAGCGGACAAAGATCACGTCATAAAGCTCGTCAAAGTACCATTTGTTGAGGAGGAACCGGTACAAGGGCGCTTGTTGTTCGGCCAGTTGAGCCGGAAGCCAAGGCTTGCGGATGTAGAACTGAAAGGCCACCAGAAAGCCCACCACCATCGCAACAGTCGGGGCCAGACTGACCCAGACCGGGCTTTGGTGCGCTGTTTCCAGCACCTTGTTCGCCTCACCGTAGTAGATGCCGCCCGCACCCGGCGCCGCACCTTCCTTGAGGCTGAAGAACGCCGACATGGCGTCCACATTGCCGAAGAAGGCATTGTACCAGATCATCCCGGCAAACACCGCGCCCACAGCCAGAACGCCCAGCGGGATCAGCATAACCAGCGGGCTTTCCTGCGCGTGGTCGTGGGCATGGTGATCGCCCTTCTCGGGCCCGTAGAACGTCATGAACATCAGCCGCCACGAATAAAACGAGGTGAAGCAGGCCGCCACCACCAGCAAGGTAAAGCCGTACATAGAACCTGACGCATAAACGCTTTCGACAATCGCGTCCTTGGACAGAAAGCCGGCAAACCCGATATGGGTCAGTGGGATACCAACCCCGGTGATCGCCAGCGTGCCGATCATCATCATGGCAAAGGTGAAGGGGATTTTGGTCCGCAAGCCACCATAGTTGCGCATGTCCTGTTCATGGTGCATCGCGGTGATGACCGAACCCGCGCCAAGAAACAGCATCGCCTTGAAAAAGGCATGGGTGAACAGGTGGAACATCGCAGCCCCATAAACGCCGGAGCCTGCGGCGACGAACATGTAACCCAGTTGCGAGCAGGTCGAATAGGCGATCACCCGTTTGATGTCATTCTGCACCAGTCCCACCGTCGCCGCAAAAAACGCGGTTGAGGCCCCAATCACCACGATGAGCGCCTTGGCATCCGGGGCAAACTCATAGAGCGGCGACATCCGGCACACGAGGAAAACCCCCGCCGTCACCATCGTCGCGGCGTGGATCAGGGCGGACACCGGCGTCGGCCCCTCCATCGCGTCAGGCAACCAGGTGTGCAGGAAAAGCTGAGCCGATTTGCCGCAAGCGCCGATGAACAGCAGGACGCCGATCAGGTTGGCCGCGTTCCAATCCCAGTTGAGGAAGTGGAGCGTCTTGGTGGCAAGGTCCGGGGTGGCAGCAAACACGTCATCGAACTTGACGGAATCTGTCAGATAGAACAGGCCGAAGATGCCCAAAGCAAAACCCACGTCGCCGACCCGGTTGACCACGAAAGCCTTGATGGCGGCGGCGACGGCCGAAGGCTTGCGGTAATAAAACCCGATCAGCAGGTAAGAGGCCACGCCGACCCCCTCCCACCCGAAAAACATCTGGATCAGGTTGTCGGCGGTGACCAGTGCCAGCATGGCAAAGGTGAAGAACGACAGGTAGGCAAAGAAGCGCGCCCGGTAAGGCTCTGCTTCACCCCAGTTTTCGTCATGCGCCATGTAGCCAAAGCTGTAAAGATGGACGAGGGCCGAGACTGTATTGACCACCACCAGCATGATTGCGGTCAACCGGTCGAGCCGGATGCCCCAGTCGGTCGACAAGGTGCCACTTTCAATCCAGCGCATCAGGGCGATGTGTTGGGTGACACCGTCAAACGTCAGAAAGACATACCAGGACAGGAGGGCCGCCAGAAACAGCAGGCCTGCCGAGACGATCTGCGCGGTTCTCTCGCCAATCAGGCGCCAGAAGAACCCACAGATCAGCGCACCCACCAGAGGTGCCAGGAGGATCACCGTTACCATATCCTCAGCCCTTCATCACGTTCGCGTCTTCGACTTCAATCGTGCCGCGGTTGCGGAAGAACACGACCAGAATGGCAAGGCCAATCGCGGCCTCTGCCGCAGCAACGGTCAGGATCAGCAGGCTGAACACCTGCCCCACCAGATCGTCCGATTTCGAGGAAAACGCCACGAAGTTCAGATTAACCGCCAGAAGCATGAGTTCAATCGACATCAGGATGACGATCACGTTCTTCCGGTTGAGGAAGATGCCGAAAATGCCGATGACGAACAAAGCCGCTGCCACCGTCAGATAATGTTCCAGTCCGATCATCTTTTCGTCCCTCCGGGTCGTTGCCCGTTGTCCTTTGGTAGGATGGGCAATCTGCCCATCTTGGTCTTCGTCCATCACCATGGGCAAATTGCCCATCCTACCTAAATCACAGCCCCTGCCCCGGTTTAACGTCGACCAGTTCCAACGCCTTGGCCGGGTCACGCCACATCTGGTGCAAGACGTTCTGGCGTTTGATGTCCTTGCGGTGCCGCAGGGTCAGCACGATTGCCCCGATCATGGCGACCAGTAGGATCAGGCCGGACAACTGGAACAGGTAGAGGTATTTGTCATAAAGCAGCATGCCCAAAGCACGGGTATTCTCGACCTTGGCAGCATCCGGCGTCGGGGCCTGATGCAATCCCATCGCACCATCCGCCGAAATCCACGCCCCGATCCCCAGCGTCAACTGCATCATGATCACGACACCGACCAGCAGACCCAAAGGCATGTATTTCGCCATCTGGCCCTTCATCTCCTCAAAGTCGACATCCAGCATCATGACGACGAACAGGAACAGAACGGCTACAGCGCCGACATAGACGATGATCAGCAGCATCGCCACGAACTCTGCCCCCAAAAGAACGAACAGGCCCGCCGCCGACAGAAAGGTTAGGATCAGCCACAGCACCGAATGCACCGGGTTGCGGCTGAGGGTGACCATGAGGGCTGCGGCCACAGCAACGATGGAAAAGGCGTAGAAGGCCAGATCTGCCACAGTCATGCCGGTGACTCCTCGGTTTCGGTAAAGACGGCTTGCGCAATCTCCAGCGCCTTTTGGGTGGCGGGCAGGCCGCCGAACATCGACATTTGCCAGATCACTTCGGCAATCTCGCGTTTGGTGGCCCCGGCGGCGAGGGCGTTGCGCACGGTCGGGCGCAACTGCGGCTCTCCCAACGGGCCAAGCACAGTCTGGGCGGCTATGGTCACCAGAAAGCGGCTGCGGGCATCCAGACCTTCGGGGTTGAAGGTCTTGCCAAAGAACATCTCCAGCATTTCCTTGGGCATGGCTGGAAACATCGCCTCGAACGCCTTGGGGTCAATGGCGCCAAAAGACGAGGGCGCAAACGCGCGGGCCATGGTCTGGCCCTGGCTCATCATCGTCTGGAAGAATTTCGTGAAATCGTCGGTCATGGGGTCACCGGTACGGGGCGTCGAGGTCTAGGTTTCGGGCAATCTCGGCTTCCCAGCGGTCGCCGTTGTCCAGAAGCTTGGCCTTGTCGAAGAACAACTCCTCGCGGGTTTCGGCGGCGAATTCGAAGTTCGGACCTTCGACGATGGCATCGACCGGGCAGGCCTCCTGGCAAAAGCCGCAGTAGATGCACTTGGTCATGTCGATGTCATAGCGCGTGGTGCGACGCGAGCCGTCATCGCGCGGTTCGGCATCAATCGTGATGGCTTGTGCCGGACAAATCGCCTCACACAGCTTGCAGGCGATACACCGCTCCTCGCCGGACGGATAGCGGCGCAACGCATGCTCCCCCCGGAACCGCGGGCTGAGCGGCCCCTTTTCATGCGGATAGTTCAGCGTGGCCTTGGGTGCGAAGAAGTATTTCATCCCCAGACCAAAGCCTTTGATGAAATCGGCCAGCAGGAAGTATTTCACCGCCCGCCCGTAATCTGTTGTGCGTTCCGGTCCCATCGTCATTCCTTATCGACGCCGGGATCAATGTCCCCGGAATTCCAATTTACCAACGCTGAAGCTTTGGCTATCGCAGGTCCGGAAAGGCTTCTCCGCACATCCTGAGAAACCGTATCATCAAGGTCCGAACCAATCCACTTAGACGCATGCCCGCATGAACTGAAGTCTTTCAGAATTTCCAGTCCGTTGATAACGAGGCGACATACCCCGGCTTTCAACGAGTAAATTTCGAAGACATTCCCGTCAAACGACAGGTCGTACCGCACACCCATCGGAAGTATCGCCTTACTTTCATCGTCCATCCCTCAGCCTCCCATCGCAAAACGGGCCCAGAAGTGGCCGAGGATTTCAAATTTCGCCAGAAACGCCACCAGCACGACCCAGCCAAGGCTCATCGGCAGGAACACCTTCCAGCCGATCCGCATCAGTTGGTCATAGCGGTAGCGCGGCACGATCGCCTTCACCATCGAGAACATGAAGAACCAGAACACCATCTTGGCGAACAGCCACAGGAACCCGTTTGGCAAGCCCGGGATCGGCGACAGCCAGCCGCCAAAGAACAGGATAGAGATCAGCGCGCACATCAGCCAGATCGCGATATACTCGCCCGCTTGAAACAACAGATAGGGCACCGAGGAATATTCGACCATAAAGCCTGCGACCAGTTCGGATTCCGCTTCCGGCAGGTCAAACGGCGGGCGGTTGGTTTCTGCCAAGGCAGAGATGAAGAACAGCGCCACCATCGGCAGGTGCGGCAGCCAGTACCAGCCCAACAGCCCCCAGCCGGTGTTCTGCGCCGCCACGATGTGACCAAAGCTCATTGATCCGGTGGAAATGATGATGCCAATGATGATCAGGCCCAGCGACACCTCGTAGGAAATCATCTGCGCCGCTGACCGCAGGCTTCCAAGGAACGGGTATTTGGAGTTGGAGGCCCAGCCGCCCATGATCACGCCGTAAACCTCCAAACTGGAGGCTGCGAAGACGAACAGGACAGCCACGTTGATATCCGCCAACACCCAGCCATCGGCGAACGGCACCACGGCCCAGGACAGAACGGCCAGCACAAAGCTGACGAGGGGCGCCATCAGAAACACCACACGGTCCGCTCCGGCAGGTACGATAATCTCTTTCAGGATGTATTTCAGCGCATCGGCCACGGTTTGCAGCAAACCCCAGGGACCCACCACGTTCGGCCCACGCCGCATCTGCACGGCGGCCCAGATCTTGCGGTCGCCATACACCAGAAACAGCAGGCTGATCATCACGAAACCGACGATCAGCAGGCTTTGCGCCACCACAAGCACGGCTGTGCCAAGTCCGGTCTGGAAAAAAGCCATCATACCTTCTGTCCCTCTCCTTACGGCGTTAAACCGTTGGTATCCCTTGTTGCGCGCAGTCCCGCACCGTCACTTCGGCGTCGATGTTCAGCAGTCCCAAGGGCAGTGACGCCGAGATGGTGTAAACCGCATCTCCGCGCCAAACTCCACCGCTTTGTGCGATATTCGTGCGCAGATGACGCGCAAAACCATAGCCACGGATCAGCGCATACTGCGCCGCAGCGCAGCGCGCATAGCTGGACACGTCATCGCGGTTGCGTGCGCCCTTCATCGCCACCCGGAAATCAACCAGATCGCCGTCCATCAGGATGGTCTGGACACCCTGATAGGTCGGATCAAAGGCGGCTTTTGTCGGCTCGTTTCCCTGCCCCGCGCAAGCTGACAGCGCCACGAATGCAGCCGTCACCAAGGCGTTGAGGCCGGTTTGCAGGATCATTCGGCAGCCATCTTTACCGTTGCCCGAGCGGTTTCCAGCGCCGCAAGCTCGCCCATCGTGGCAGAAGCGCGGGCGATGGGGTTGGTCATGTAGTAGGTCTTGTAAACGTTGCGGAAGGTGGCTGCCCCCATGTCACGCACTTCAACCGGGGTCCAGCCGTTGTCGGCCACGGCGTCAATTGCACCCAGATGCGGATGCTTCTGCACAATCGCCTTGCGCAACTGCGCCAGACTGTCCCACGGCAGGGTTTTGCCCAGTTCGGCCGACAAGGCCCGCAGGATCGCCCAGTTTTCCTTGGCCTCGCCCGGCGCAAAACCGGCGCGCATGGCAAGCTGAGGCCGCCCCTCGGTGTTGACGAACAGGCCGTTTTCTTCCGTGTAGGCCGCACCCGGCAGGATCACGTCGGCGCGGTTGGCACCCCGGTCACCGTGGCTGCCCTGATAGATCACGAAGGCACCAGCCCCGATGTCCACCTCGTCCGCGCCCATGTTGTAGATGACTTCAGCGCCCTCGATGGCGGCCAAAAGGCCACCCTCGGTCACGGCACCGACATCCATCGCACCCACGCGGGCCGCGGCGGTGTGCAGAACCATGAACTTGGATTCGGTCAGCGCGGCAAAAGCCATGGCTTGCGACAGAACCGCTTCGCCATCCGCCTCGCTGATTGCACCCTGCCCGACGATGACGATCGAATTCTTGCCAATCGCATCTTCATGCGGCTTGCCGTTCATCGCGGCCAACATCGCCCGATCAGTGCCGATATGAACATAGTCATACGTCAGATCAACCTGCGGCCCGACAACGCCAATCTGCGCGCCTTTGGTCCAGGCCTTGCGGATCCGGGCGTTCAGCACCGGCGATTCCAACCGGGGATTGGTGCCGATCAGCATGATCCTTTGCGCGGTATCAATATCCTCGATTTTCGCATTGCCGACGTAAGCCGAGCGGTTGCCGATTGGCAGCCGCGCGCCATCGGTGCGGCATTCGACGCGGCCGCCCAGCGACTCGACCAGCGCTTTCAAGCTGAAAGCGGCCTCAACCGGGGCCAGATCCCCCACCAGGCCGACAACTTTCTTGCCAGTCATGGCCGCAGCCACCCGTGCCAAAGCCTCACCCCAGCCGGCTTTGCGCAGCTTGCCATTCTCGCGGATATAGGGCGTATCCAGCCGCTGCCGGCGCAGGCCGTCCCAGATGAAGCGGGTCTTGTCGGAAATCCATTCCTCGTTCACGCCGTCATGGTTGCGCGGCAGAATGCGCATCACTTCGCGGCCCTTAGTGTCGATGCGGATGTTCGACCCCAAAGCATCCATCACGTCGATGGATTCGGTTTTGGACAACTCCCACGGACGGGCGGTGAATGCGTAGGGTTTTGAGGTCAGCGCACCCACCGGGCACAGGTCAATGATATTGCCTTGCAGGTTGGAATCGAGCGTTGCGTTCAGGTAACTGGTGATCTCGGCATCCTCCCCCCGTCCCGTCTGGCCCATCTGGGTGATGCCCGCCACTTCCGACGTGAACCGCACACAGCGCGTGCACGAAATGCAGCGCGTCATCTTGGTTTCCACCAAGGGGCCAAGGTTCAGATCCTCCGACGCGCGCTTGGGCTCGCGGTAGCGGCTGAAATCGACGCCGTATGCCATCGCCTGATCCTGCAGGTCACACTCGCCACCCTGGTCGCAGATCGGGCAATCCAAGGGATGGTTGATCAGCAGAAACTCCATCACCCCTTCACGGGCCTTCTTGACCATGGGCGAGTTGGTTTTCACCACCGCAGGCTCGCCATTCGGGCCGCCGCGCAGATCCTTGACCTGCATCGCACAAGAAGCCGCAGGTTTTGGCGGACCGCCCACCACCTCAACCAGACACATCCGGCAGTTGCCCGCGATGGTCAGCCGTTCGTGATAGCAAAAGCGCGGAATTTCCACCCCGGCCACTTCGGCGGCCTGAATGAGGGTCATCGCCGGATCCACCTCGATCTCGATACCGTCGATGATCAGTTTTTTCAGGTTAGACATTGGGATCGGTCCTTTACGCTCTTTCCGCGTCCAAAACAGGTGGCACAGCCGTCCCGCTTCGCCTCGCGCGGTTCATCCACTTTTAGCGGCCCGAAGGCAAATGTTTTCAGACAGCCCAGCCCATGCGCGTTGATAAACTTTGCGTTCAAGGCCAAGGGGCGCATCGTTTTTACCGCGCCCCCACAGGTTGACAGGCCTTTTCTTTCCAGAGCTTGGCATCCTTCAGGTAGGCCCAGCCGAACGCCTCTGCCGTTGAGCCATGTTGGCGCAAACAGTCCAGCCGCGCCAGCGCTTCCTGCAAGCTGGGGCGATGCCCCTCCGGCACCCACCACATCACAAAATGCATCTTGCCCAGAACCTCGAACCACTCCGCCCGGCGTTCATAGAATTGGCGATGGACGGTGTTCCAGACGAATGCCTCCAAGGTTTCGACGCTGTCCCAGACGGTCAGGTTAGAGACATATTGCGGGTCACCTGCAATTTTGGCCTCAGTATTCCCGGTTCCGGGTTCACCCGAGCCTTCCATCATCCAGACAAACCCCGGCATCCGCTTGCCAAGCCCGTTGATCCGGTCAAGGGCCGCCATGAACTCTGCCACCCGAGGGTCATCGGTCGGGGCAAGCAAGCGCCCGACGTTCAGCTCTGCCAGTTGGAACCGCTGCTCTGTCATTGCGATGCCTTGATCAACTGGCCCAGCGGGGTGTTTTTGGCAATCTCGTCCCGGCCCACCTTGCAGTAGCTTTCCACATCGCCCGGCTTGGCGCCAGCTTTGGCAAGGTAGGCCGCAGCCTCGGCCTTGATCCGGGCCTTTTGCGAGTCATCGTCCAGAAACGCCCTTACGGTCGCCTCGTCATAGCCTTGGCTCAGGGCATAGTCGCGCAGGGCAAACAGCCTGTCGAACACCACCAGCATCCGGGCGGTTATGGCGGGACAGGTGTGGCGCAGGATGTCGCCAGCCGCCCCCGCCCGCAATTCATCGTTGATATGAGGTTCTTGGCTCAAAGGCACCGGTCCGGCCACGGCCGGGTTCGCCAGGACAAAAGCAAGCAGGGCAAGACGGGCAGCGCGCATAACTGTTCTTTCGGGTTGAGCGAGCCCGCAAGCTGACCGGTTCCGGCCTGACATGCGATAACAGCGGCCATAACCCGCAGGCGTGATCCGACAGGCACCGTTCACAGGCAATCTCCGTCAAAGACCCATGAATTTGGTGTCGAGAAGCGCCCGACAGCCCTGGGGTTCAGCACCCGGTTGAATGTCGCGCAATAGGCATCCGCGACCTGTTTGGCCAACGCCGCATCCGAATAGGTCAAGTCGCGGCCCGCCAGCCTTGTAACCCGCAAGGAAATTCCTGGCCTGATCGCGCCGCGCTCACGCCGGTTCACGATAAAAGTCCGGGGCAGTAATTCCACCTTCTGCTCGCGCCCGTCGGGTGGCGGCATCGTCAGGGGCGTATCGGTAACCGTCACCGGCGTGCACGCCATCAGCAGCAGTCCCAAACCGAAAATGGCGCAGCGCTGCGGCGTCATGTGGCCATTGCCTTTGCGTCAAGCCATTTGAAATCGTAGGCCGCAGGTGTCGGGCCACGGGCGGCCAGTTCCGCCAACTTGACCTTGGCCTCTGCCATCGAAGGCTTCGCATCACGGCTGACGGGCCAGATCACGTAGACCGGGCCTGTCATCGGTTCAAACCACTGTGTCCGTTTGCGCAGAAAGGTGCCGTGCAGGGTTTTGCCGACGAAAAAGCGCAGGCTTTCTGCGTCTTCCCAGACCGAAACCGACGAGGCGATCAGCGGGTCATCGGCGTCAATCGCCTCAAACGTGCCCGACGCATCGGCGCGGCTGACCGGGGCGGTCAGACGCCAGATAAATCCGGGGCTGCGTTCTGCCACTGCGTTGACCGCGTCGATGCCGTTCACAAACTCTGCCACACGCGGATCACCTGCCGGATGCAGCAGGCGCGCAAGGTTCATATGGGCTACGGCCCCCATGGCCTATTCTGCCGCGATGGCGCTGACCCGGCCGGTCTTCTTGTACCTGATGCGGTCCTCAATCTCATTGCGGAACGCCTTGACCAAGCCTTGGATCGGCCAGGCCGCCGCATCGCCCAAGGCACAAATGGTGTGGCCTTCGACCTGCTTGGTGACCGACAACAGCATGTCAATCTCTTCCAGCTCGGCCTCACCCTTCACCAGACGCTCCATCACGCGCATCATCCAGCCGGTGCCTTCGCGGCAGGGCGTGCACTGGCCGCAGCTTTCGTGCTTGTAGAACTTGGACAGCCGCCAGATCGCTTTGATCACATCGGTGTTCTGGTCCATCACGATGACCGCCGCCGTACCCAGCCCCGATTTCTGATCGCGCAGCCAGTCGAAATCCATGATGGCGCTGTCGCATTGCGTGGCCGTCAGCATCGGCACCGACGACCCGCCCGGGATCACAGCCTTGAGGTTCTTCCACCCGCCCCGCACGCCGCCGCAATGTTCCTCCAGCAACTCCCGCAGGGTGATCGACATCACCTCTTCAACCACACACGGGTTGTTGACGTGACCCGAAATGCCGAAAATCTTGGTGCCGGTGTTGTTGGGGCGGCCAAAGCCCGCAAACCATTCCGCCCCACGGCGCAGGATGGTCGGCACCACGGCGATGGATTCCACGTTGTTCACTGTGGTCGGGCAGCCGTACAGACCAGCGCCAGCCGGGAACGGCGGCTTCATGCGCGGCATTCCCTTCTTACCCTCAAGGCTTTCCAGCAGGGCGGTTTCTTCACCGCAGATATAGGCCCCTGCGCCGTGATGCAGGTAGCAGTCAAAATCATAGCCCGACCCGCAGGCGTTCTTGCCCAACAGCCCGGCGTCATAGCATTGGTCGATCGCGGACTGCAGCGCCTCACGCTCACGGATATACTCACCCCGGATGTAGATGTAGCAATCGTGCGCCCCCATCGCGAAAGAGGCGATCAGCGCGCCTTCGATCAGCGT
>JBBRLL010000044.1:0-40678 GCA_038231395.1 Rhodobacterales bacterium | reverse complement strand
CATGGGAAAACGCAGAAGGATGCGGTGGTCGCCCAAAGGGGCTCACCGAGTAGCCGTCACAAGGGCCGCCGTCCTCGACGGTCGTCTGACAGTCGCAAACAGCAGACGGGCCGCATGACCCCCATGTTTTGTCCACTCCCCAAGGGAACTCGCGCGACCTTCGCCATCCCAAAATTTCCGGAGCAACCGCCAGACAGTGGTCGAACTGACACCCAGCTCCCAAGCAGCATCTTTGACAGCAGCCGACTTCGAGCATTTGCCTTGCGTCACCGAGGCCTGCAAACTCCGCAAAACGGCGGCGCGGCGAGACCGCTCCGCGCTTTCGACTTGACCGAGGTCCAGCTCTGGGTCTGCGAGGGCCTTCACCAAGAAAACACGCGTCCACCTTATGCCAGAATTAGCGACAAAACTCTCATGTTAAGGATCAAGCTGGCACAATAAGGGTCAAAGACCAAGGATTGATTTTGCAGGATTGTTGACTCTCACTGTTAACGTCAACGCGACACTAGACCACGAAAAATCGCCCGCAAGGCTTGTGCCGAGGCGCGGCTGTGGAACGATTTATGTCCGCATCAAAAGGGGCAGGTTGCTGCAAATCACCATCAAAGCGCCGACCATCAAGATGCCGATGACGCAACTCCATGCTTGACTCGTTTTCCAGATTTCGACATAGATACCTAATGTACGTCTTGTCCGTACGAAATGGACAAGATTGTTGCAGACCACACTTGAGCGCATGAGCGCACCCAGACAGGATAGGAAACAAAAAATGTCGATGGAGTATCGCCTGCGCCGAACTCTCCCCAGCGATCGCGTGGCGATCATCATGCCCGTTGATCACGGCCTGATCTTCGACCGAATAGAAGGGTTGGAAACGCCCTCTGCGCCTTTCCCTGCTTGGGCCAACAACGACGTGACAGGGTTCATGATGACCCCGGGGCAGGTCAAACAGTCCGAGAAATTCTTTGCAGCCCATCCGCACCTGACGCGAGTCCTGACGATCGACACCTACTATGACTATCGTCAACAGGACGGCGCCGGATCGCATGGCCTGATCACAACGGTGGAAGAGGCCGTCCGCATGGGTGTGGATGCCGTCAAAATGCTGTTCCCGTGGAACATGTCGAATGTCGAGCGTGTGGCCATGTGCAACCGCGTCGGACAGGTGATCACTGCCTGTGACCGTTGGGACATTCCTCTGGTGCTGGAGCCGGTGATTATCGGTGCGCCACGCAGCGAAGAGGTGATCATCGAGGAAGAGAAGATCGCACGGATCGCATATGATCTGGGCGCTCATATCATCAAGATTGCCTTCCCCGGTGAAGAGCGCACGCGCCGTCTGGTAGAAGAACTGAAAATCCCACTGGTGATTGCCGGAGGGCCGCTTTCAGGGCCACCGTCCGAAACCATCGACGCGGTTGCGCAGACCATCCGTTCCGGCGCGCGCGGCGTCATCGTTGGCCGCAACATCTGGCAGCGCGAGCGCAAGGCGGGTGAAGAGACCATTGCAGCAATCGCCAAGCTGACGCGCAGCGTGAAATTCAACGATTGATCAAAGAGAGTGGGGCATTCCTCCCGAAGCTCCGTAAATCTTTGGTCAACGGCGAAGCGGGAAGGTGGGGCCACCTTTCCGCTTCGATCTTTTCGCGGCCCGTCATCATGTACCGGTTCAGGCCCTTGACCGCACGAAACTGTCCCGCCTTCGGGCAGGACCCGCGTTAAAAGACGTGGCGAAGCGTAAACGATGCGGCGCCTGTCTGATCAGTCAGCACCCAAACGCGTCAACTTGTCAGGGATTGCGCGAGCGCCGCACCCGTTTCACTGCGCCCGTCCTAGTGCCTCAAAGATGCGGGCCACGCCTTCGGCACCCGGATCCACATTGCCGATCAATTGCTGCTCGCTTACATAACTCGCCCGGCCGGACCGTGCACGCCGCATCGTAGCCGTCAGGTTCGCACCTTCGCGCGCGGCCAAGGCAGCGGCGGCGCGGCCGGTTTCCAATTTTCCAAGCGCAGGCTCCAGCGCATCGACCATGGTGCGGTCGCCCAAGCGCGCCCCACCGATCTGTTTCAGCCGCTCCAGCCCGGCACGCAGCGCGTCGGGCACCAACGCGCCCCCGGCTGCGGCCTCTCCTGCTGCCGCGAAAAAGATCGCCAGCAGCACACCTGAGGAGCCCCCCATCGTCTGGCTAAGCGCCTGACCGACAGCGCGGAAAAGCTCCGGCGTCTGGTTCAGCGGCAGCAGGCTCAGCCCGTCGAGCAACGCCTGCGCGCCGCCCGCCAGTGTCGAGCCAGTGTCACCGTCGCCTGATTTGGCGTCCAGCGCATTGAGGTCGGCGGTCGAGGCAAGCAGCGTCGTGCAGACCGTCATGACCAGTGCTTTGGCCACCGGGTTTTCAGACGCCGCAAACGGCTTCGGCGCCATGCCGTCGGGCAACGGCAGCACGACAGGCGTTATGACCGGATTAATCCCCGGCCAAGCCACAACCTGCACTTCGGCCCCCAGTGCGGCGATGTCGTCATCACTGGCTGGCAACATCGAAATCGAGAAGCCGTGCATGTCGAGCGCGGTCATCATGGTCGCCGGTCCGACGATATGACTGATCCGCGCACCGAGGGACGACTGCATCAGATCATTGGTCAGAACGGCCATTTCCAATGCCGATGTGCCACCAAGATTGTTCAGCAACGCGACATGCGGGCCGGGCAGCATTGAAGCGGACAGCTTTTCGATCACACGGCTGATGGCGTTCCGTGCGCCTGAGAAATCGACCTGCTCGACTCCGGGTTCGCCGTGGATGCCAAGCCCAAGCTCGGCCTTGCCTTCGGGAATGCGTACTTCCTTGGGGGATCCGGGGACGGTGCAGGTGTCCAGCGACATTCCAATGCTGCGGGTGCCTGTGATCACCCTTTGCGCGATCTCGGTCACGGTCGCCAGATCAGACCCGGCTTCAGCAGCGGCCCCGGCGATCTTGTGGACGAACAGCGTTCCCGCCAGACCCCGTGCCTGCGGCAGGTCGGGAAGGGCGATGTCGTCATCAACGATCACCATGCTGACCGCCCGCCCAAGCGCGCGTGCCCGCTCCGCCGCCAGCCCGAAATTCAGCCGGTCGCCGGTGTAGTTCTTGACGATCAGCAGGCAGCCCGCTTTTCCAGTGACAGAAAGAATTCCCGCCAGGACCGCATCGACCGAGGGACTTGCAAAAACATCGCCGCAGACGGCCGCCGTCAACATGCCTTTCCCGACAAACCCGGCATGGCTCGGCTCGTGTCCGGCACCGCCGCCCGAAACGAGAGCCACCTTGCTGCGATCCCAATCCGCGCGCAGGACAACCCGGATATGCGGATAGCCGTCAAGACGCGCCAGAAGGCCGTCCGAGGTGCGGACCAGACCGTCAATCGCCTCGGTCACCACATTTTCACGGGCGTTGATAAATTGGGTCATCTCAGGGCTCCTCTATGGGGCGGTCATTGGCTTGAAAGGCTGCGGCGGCGTCCGCATAGAATTCGACCCATTCCGGTCTTGGGTCGATCACGGTCACGGCTGTCTGAAACCGTGCTTGCTGGCCAAGAGCGGCAGTGGCAAAGAGCGAGGCGCCGACCACGGACAGCTCTTTTTCATCGGGCGCATGGACGGGCTGGCCGAAGATGCTTGCCCGAAGTTCCAGCAGCGCGCGGGACCTGCTCCAGCCGCCAGTGGCAAAGATCGGGCCTTCCGGGACGCCGTAATCCTTCAGGCGACACAGCATTTGCCGGGCGTTCAGTGTCGCCCATTCCAGAAGCTGCCGTGCATCGCCAAACGGCTGGCCTGTCGTGGCGCCGGGCCGACCCGGCATCTGCGGCAGATCCAGAACTTGACGGACTGCGGCCATGCCACCGGGAAAGCGGTTCACGCTGGCGGTGAATTCGAAAACGCCAAGGCAGGCGAGCTTTCCAGCCCCTTCAATCGAGGCCATGAAAGCAATCAGCGGATCATGCTTCGCAGGATGAAACACCGGTGCGTCGCCGTATATGACATTCGCGGTGCCCATAGAATCAACGCGCGCGGTGGCCGAAAGCCGGTGGATGGCATGTGCGGCAACCGGGTGGTCGTGGCCACCGGCAACCAGCAAAGTGTTTTGATCCGCAGCCCCACTGTCGCGCAGCGATCTGGATTGCACAGTGCCAATCACCGTCCCCGCCGCGACGACGCGGGGCAGGTCCGGTGCGTGGGCGGCAGCCAACAGGGGTTCGATCCATGTCCGCACAACCGGATCGAAACACCCGGTGCGCGATGCCAGCGTGTCGCTGATGAAGGGCACACCGGCCCAAACCGCCAGCGGAAAGTCGGTCAGGCAAAGCCAGTGCTGTGCGCCCCGCACGACATCCGGCGTGTTGCGACTGGTCCATAGCCATTTTGGGGCGGCCCGTGTCGGGTCCATCGCGATCCCGGTTTGCGCGTTTGCCGCAGGGTTCGCTGCCAACTCGCGCGCCTCCCCGACGGCCCGCAGGTCAAACCACGGGATCGCGGGCGCAAGGGTAATGAGGTCGCGGTCCACATAGACACCATCCTCCCCCACTCCGCTGGTCGAAATGGCTGCAATCGGGCTTGGGCGGCCGATCGCCTGCCAACCCTCCACCACCATGGCCTCGATGATCGCCATCAGGCCGGTGGCATCGGTGACGGCACCCCACGCGTCAATGCTACGGGGCGTGGGACGACTGCGAATCCAGATCGGCCGCGACTCTTCGTCAAAGAGCGCCACCTTCAGATTGGTGGTTCCAATGTCGATCCCGCAGACCAGCATCTTAACGAAACCGAAGCTGCGTCTTGATCGACAGGCCCTTGTCCATGCTGCCGACCGCCTCCCCGAAATCCCAGACATCGAAGGCATCGCCGATCATAAGTCCGACTTCGGTCTTAATGTCCTGAACGAAATCGACCGCAGGCTCGAACTGTTCGGCGCAGGAGTTTGAACCGACAAAAGTCTGCTCGCGCTCATAGTGCAGGAACGGGTTGTAAGAGGCAGAGGCGTCGGTATCGTGCACGCCGACCTGCACCAGAGTTCCGACCTTGTCGAGCACTTCCACTGCTTGCGTCAATGCGCGCGGAACGCCTGCGGCCTCGAACACCACGTCAAAAAGATCGCCCGAAAAGTCACCGGGGGTCCGCGCATCGGCGATGCCCGCCGCGCGGGCGATGGTCAGTTTGGCCTCGGACGGATCCGAAATGGACACTGACCCCGCGCCCTGTGCCTTGGCTGAAAGGGCAATCAGCATGCCCATCGTACCCCCGCCCAGAACAAGCACATTGCGCCCCTTAACCCCGCGCGCCGATTCCACGGCATGCATTGCACAGGCCAATGGCTCGATCATCGCCGCCGTGCCATCGCCAATACTTTCCTTGACGATGAAGGCGTTCTTCGCCGGAACGGCCACGAACTCGGCGGCGGCACCCGGTCGCCCGACGCCGATCGGGGTCAAGTGGATGCACAAGTTCGGACGGCCAGCCTGACACCAGCGACAGGCACCGCAGGTCACGTTCGGATCGACGGCCACGAAATCGCCCTCTTTCAAGCCGCGCACGTCGCGACCCATCGCCGTGATATGGCCGGCAAACTCATGCCCGGGTGTAACCGGATAATGGGTACCGACAAAACCGTGGCGCAAGATATGCAGGTCGGTGCCGCAGATGCCGCAACATGTAGGCTTTACCAGAACCTCGTCGGGGCCAAGGGTTGGCACTTCGCGTTCGATGATGCGGATCTTGTGGTCTTCGGTAATCAGGACGGCTTTCATGGTTCGATCTTTCAGAAGGGTGGGTCAACTGCGGACAAAATCGGCCAATACGGCCCGGGTGCCGCGCGCCAGCAGGTCTTGCAGGAACGCCGAGAACGTCACCACAACATCCGGGTTGCGCCCGATATCATCATAGATGTCGCCCATGGCGAGCCAGACCTTAGGGTCTTTCGCGGTACGCAGCGCCGTGGCCTGCAGCCGATCCCAGTTCGGGTCATTCGGGGCGATTGCGGTTCCCGCGTCACTCATTCCCATGCAATAGCGGCACCAGAGCGCGCTTTCGAGGATCAGACCACGCGGCAGGTGACCCGCAGCCAGGTTGTCGCGCAGACTGGGCACGATGAATTTCGGCTGCCGGTTCGATCCGTCAAAGCACAGTCGCCGTTCGGTGTCAGCCACCTCGGGGTTCGAGAAACGCTGGACGATCCGTCGCAGATAGTCGGCAAGGTCAGTTCCCGGCACCGGTGGCACGAGGGGCAGGATTTCCTCCCGCTCGACTTTTTCCAGAAACGCAGCGATCAGCGGCTCGGCCATTGCTTCATGCACAAACTCGATGTCCATCAGGCCGCCGGGATAGGCGATGATCGCATGGCCACCGTTCAGGATGCGCAGCTTCATCACTTCAAAGGCGTGGACCTTGTCGGAAAAGGTGACGCCCACCCTTTCAAAGGCAGGGCGGCCCATCGGGAAAGTGTCTTCCAGAACCCATTGGCGGAACGGCTCGCAGGTGACAGGAACGGGATCGTCGGCCAGCCCGAACTCTGCCGCAAGGGCGCGTTCGCGCGCGCCGGTGGCGGGGGTGATCCGGTCCACCATCCCATTCGGAAAGGCAACATGGGCGACGATCCAGTCGGCAAACGCCGGGTCCGAGATCGCGGCCAGACCTGCAACGGCGGCCTGCGTGACCTTTCCGTTGCCGGGCAGATTGTCGCAGAACATGACAGTAAAGGGCTGCACCCCGGCGGCACGACGGTTCTTGAGTGCCGCCAGAATGGCACCAAATGCGGTTCCGGGGTGGGCAGGTTCTTTGGCATCTGCCTGAATCTCGGGGGCGTCTGGGTCGAACTGCACGGTAGCCGGGTTCACGAAATAGCCGCCTTCGGTCACCGTCAGGCTGACAATGCGGATGGCGGGATCGCTCATTGCTGCAATGAGGGGGCCGTTGGCGGCGTCAACCGGCAGAAAGTCGATCATGCTGCCAACGCGCCGGGCACGTCTGCCTTCGGGGTCAAGCTCGATCACGGTTGAAAGACAATCCTGCGCCGTCAGCGCCGCTCGCATTGCGGCGTCGGTGGGCCGCACGCCCGCGCCAATGCTCGCCCAATCATGGTCAAGACCCATTGCGAACAGATCGTCCAGATAGACCGCCATATGCGCCCGGTGAAAATTGCCAAGCCCGATATGCACGATCCCGGGGGACAGTTTTGAGCGGTCGTAAGACGGAAGCGTGACAGTCATGATTCAGGCCATCCAGTTGACGCCGTCCAAGCCGAAGCATTGGCCGACCATTTGTTTCGCATGCGGCGCGGCCCTAAAGCACGTGCTGCCAGTCAGGTTTGCACCAGTGTCCGCTTGGCCGAAGGGCAGGTCAGCGTTGACCATGGTGCCAGAGGCTCTCTCAACGATCACCAAGCGCCTTGCCGTCTTCGTCAAAAAGCAGTTGCAGGCCGTTGACGACACCCAGCCGCAGCGTGTCCCCAACACCTACTTTCGACGATTTGTCCAGTTTGGCTGTCACCAGCGCCCCGGTTCCAAGGTTGACATAGGCCAATATCTCGCTTCCCAAATGTTCGACCACATCGACGATACCGGTCATGGTCCCGGTGTCAGAGATGCCCAGCACCTCGGGTCGCAGGCCGACGGTCAGGCGGCGACCTGCGGTCAGGTGGGGACGAGAGGGCACCAGCAGATTGGCGCCGCTGCTGAAGAACAGGGTCGTTCCCGCCGAAGAGATATCGCTGACCCGCGCTTCGATCAGGTTCATCTTTGGGCTGCCGATGAATCCGGCAACAAAAGTGTTGGCCGGGCTTTCATAAAGCTCCAGCGGCGTTCCAACCTGTTCGATCACGCCTGCGCGCAGAACGACGATCCGGTCGGCCATGGTCATCGCCTCGACCTGATCGTGCGTGACATAGATCATCGTCGCGTTCAGCTTGCGATGCAATTCTGCCAATTCGATCCGCATCTGCACCCGCAGGGCGGCATCAAGGTTCGACAACGGTTCGTCAAAAAGGAAGATCTTTGGCTGCCGCACGATGGCGCGTCCTATGGCGACACGCTGACGCTGCCCGCCCGAAAGCTGCTTTGGCTTGCGATCCAGCAACTGCTCCAGCTGCAGCACCTTTGCCGCCTCCATCACCTTGCGGTCCCGTTCGGGCTTTGGCACCTTGGCCAGCTTCAGCGCAAAGCCCATGTTGTCGGCGACGCTCATGTGCGGGTAAAGCGCATAGCTTTGGAACACCATGGCAAGGCCACGCTCATCGGCCTCGACATCGTTCATCGCTTCACCGTCGATCTTCAGTTCGCCGGACGAGATCTCCTCCAGTCCTGCGATCATCCGCAGCAACGTGGATTTTCCGCAGCCTGATGGCCCGACAAGGACGATAAACTCGCGGTCCGCAACATCAAGATTGACGTCCTTGATGATCTGGACCGCGCCAAAGTCTTTGCGGATGTTTCTGAGGGAAAGGGTTGACATGATGGTTCCTGACTTACTTCACGGCGCCGAAGGTGAGCCCGCGGACCAGTTGGCGTTGCGCGATCCAGCCGAAGATCAAGATCGGAGCAATTGAGGCGACAGACGCGGCTGACAGCTTTGCCCAGAACTGCCCCTCGGAATTGGCAAAGGATGCGATGGCAAGTGCCAGCGTGCCGGCTTGGGTGGCGGTGATGTTGATACTCCAAAAGGCTTCGTTCCAGGCAAGGATCACCCCCAAAAGGGCGGTCGATGAAATCCCCGGCATCGTCAATGGGATCAGAAGATGACGCATCTGGGTCATAGGCCGGGCACCGTCCATCCGACCCGCTTCCAGAATTTCGACCGGCACATCCTTGAAGTAGGAATAAAGCATCCAGACGATCAGCGGCAGGTTGATGAGGCCGGTGACAACGATCAGTGCGATGCGGGTGTCGATCAATCCAAGCTGCACGAGGATCAGATAGATCGGGATCAGCACACCGACTGCTGGCATGAACCGGATCGACAGCATCCAAAGCATCAAGAACCGCGTCCGGGCAGTGGGATAGAACGCCATGACATAGGCCGCAGGTGTTGCCAGCAGAATGGCCATCAGGGTCGAACTGACCGAGACGAGGATAGAATTCCACGCATGGAGCAGATAGCCGACCCGGTCGTTCATCTCGACAAAGTTCTCAAGCGTCGGCTTGAAGAACAGCATCGGAGGAATTGCCGCCGCGTCCTGTTCCGTCTTGAAGGCGGCAAGAGTCATCCAGAACACAGGGAAGGCCATGATCAGGCCCACGGCCCAGCCGAGGATGGTCCGCACAATTTGCTGCTTTTGCTTTTTCGATTTTGACATCACAGTTGCTCCGACATGGCGCGGGCGAAGAAATAGGCGACGATGTTGGCAATGATGATCGCGAACACGCCAGCCGCCGAGGCTAGGCCCACATCGAAACCCTGCAACGCGCGAGAGTAGATGTAGAACGGGATGTTGGTTGTCGCCGACCCCGGACCGCCACTGGTGGTCACATAGATCTCGGCATAGGTCGCAAGGAAGAAGATCGTCTCCAGCATGATGAGAACGGCAATCGGACGGGTCAAGTGGGGCAGCACCACATACCGGAACCGGGCCATTACCTTGGCGCCGTCCATCCGCGCCGCCTCGATCTGCTCGCGGTCCAGCGATTGCATCGCGGTCAGCAGGATCAGGGTGGCGAACGGCGTCCACATCCAGGAAATGATGATGATGATCGCGGCCATCGGATAGTCCGAGAACCAGTCGACCGGTTCCAGCCCGAGCAGCTTTTCGCCCCATGCGAGGAGGCCGAAAACAGGGTGAAAGAACAGGTTCTTCCAGACCAGCGCGGCCACCGTCGGCATCACGAAAAACGGCGTGATCACCAGAAGCCGCGCAATCGGCTGGCCCGGGAACGGTCCGTCATACAGCACAGCGAAGGCCAGCCCAAGCCCGATGGTGATGATCAGCGGTACGAACACCATGAGCAGCGTGTTCCAAACGACAACCGGCAGGTCTGGGTCGGTCAGCAGATATTCATAGTTGATCAGGCCGCCCCATACCGCCGGCGGTACTTGCAGATTGTAGTTCTGGAACGAATACCAGACGGTCAAGATCAGCGGGACGATGGCCCAGACGGCAAGAATTGAAACGGCGGGGACCAGCAAAGGCCAGGTGCGGAACTTGCGGTGCCGCTTGCGGTTGCCGGGAACGTCCGGCGATGTGGTGGAATTGGCCATCTGTTCCCTGTCCTTCCTGGAAATCAGCGGCCGCGCATGTGG
This sequence comes from Rhodobacterales bacterium, assembly GCA_038231395.1. GTDB lineage: Bacteria > Pseudomonadota > Alphaproteobacteria > Rhodobacterales > Rhodobacteraceae > Stagnihabitans. The sequence goes on along the minus strand of JBBRLL010000044.1, from coordinate 30,421 downwards.
CGCGGCCGCTAACGCAGCATTGGGTTACTTGATGTAACCGGCCTTTTTCATGATTTTGTCCGAGTTCGCGGCCGCTGCATCCAGCGCTTCCGCCACAGACATCTTGCCTGTCAGCGCAGCAGCGATCTGCTGACCCAGATAGTTGTTGATCGCCTGCATTTCCGGGATGATCGCGAAGTTGATCCCGACATAGGGCTTCGGAACCGCAGTGTTATCGGTCAAGCTCGACGCCTCGATTGCGGCCAGCGTCGCCGGGGCGAAAACGGCTGCTTCGAGGTATTTCGGGTTTTCGTAGGTCGATTTGCGCGTGCCCGGAGGAATGGTGACCCAGCCCTCTTTCTCGCCGATCATGTTGATGTATTCCTTCGAGGTTGCCCATTCGATGAACTTGCGGGCTTCATCGGCGTTCTTGGAGGACGAGGGGATCCCCAGCGACCAGGCCCAGAGCCACGAGCCACCTTTATCCCAGGTTTCGACCGGGTTGGCGGCGATGCCAAGTTTGTCGGCGACCTTCGACCGTTTCGGGTCGAACAGCAGACCGGCGGCCACGGTGGCGTCGTTCCACATAGCGCACTTGCCTTCGGCCAGCATGTTCAGGTTCTCGTTGAACCCATTGCCGACGACGCCGGGCGGGCCGTAGTCGTTTGCCAGCTTCACATAAGCATTGATCGCATTGTTCCAGGCTGGGCTGTTCACTGCCGATGTCCAGTCCATGTTGAACTGGGTGCCGCCATAGACGTTGCCCATCAGACCCAGCAAAGCCATGTTCTCGCCCCAGCCCGCCAGGCCACGGATGCAGATACCGGCCACACCGTTAGCCTTGTCGTCCAACTTGGAGGCAAAATCTGTGATCTGGGTCCAGGTCGGGTGGTCGGGCATTGTCAAGCCCGCTTTCTCAAACAGATCCTTGCGATAGAAGGTCATCGAGCTTTCAGCGTAAAACGGCACTGAATAAAGATGCCCGTCATAAGAAAGCGCGTCTTTCACCGTCGGAAGGATGTCAGCGACGTCATAGCTTGCGGGCATATCATCAAACGGCATCAGCCAGCCCTGCTTGCCCCAGATAGGGGTTTCATAAAGGCCGATGGTGATGACGTCGAATTGTCCGCCTTTGGTGGCGATATCGGTCGTCACGCGCTGGCGCAGGGTATTTTCGTCCAGCACCAGCCAGTTCAGTTTGACGCCAGCCTCCTTCTCGTACTCAGCGGAGTATTTCTGCATGACAACCATGTCGGGGTTGTTCACTGTTGCAATCGTCAGCGTCGTTTCGGCTTGGGCGATGCCTGCCGTCGTAAGCAAAGCGACCGAAGTCGTCATCAAGAGTTTCTTCAAAAGCATAGTCTCCTCCATGCAGTGGTTTTTCGTTTGTCCGAATCCCAACCAGAGCCGATCCGGAAAAAGCCCTCCTTGGCGCGACACATCTCAGGGATGCCGTGGTACCGATCCCCTGCGGCGCAGGATAGCAAAACAGCAGTCGTCGAAAGGCAGGCTGCGCCTGCCTCTTGATCATATGTTCGGAATGGGTCTCCTCCCCCAAACAAGGTCAGGATTTACGGTTGTCGGGAAAGTAGGCCCTGTCCGACTTGTCCCTCTTGTACGTACAGACCGTGCCACACTTTGTTTTTAAAAGCAAGTGGTTTTGAACCAGCTCACTTTAAGCGAGACGTTCGCATAAACTACTGTTTTTATAGATTATTAGGCGACGCCGACGCGACTACCGTCACCTTGACGACGTCTGTTCGAACCCAGGCGGTATAGAAATCAAAGGTTTTTTGGTCCTGATCCCACGATGTAGACGTGATCAGCAGCAACGGTGCCCCTTCAGTGACGCCCAGCACCTTAGCCACAGCGGACGATGCACCGACTGATTCGACCACCCGCCTTGCGCCATAGAGTCGATGGCCATGCGCCTTCAGCACGCGATTTAACGAGCCGTGAGGGAGCATGACTTCGCTGGTCAGGACGACATCGCGCAACTCAGGCAAGAGATAATTCACAGACAGAAGGGCGACCTTCCCGTCAAGCCGGCGGAGGCGGCGCAGCATGAATCCCTGCGCGCCTTCGGCCACGTCGAGCGCTTTGGCCGCAGCACCGGATAGCGCCACGAGTTTCGCCTCAAGAACTTCCGTCTCGACCTTTCGTTGGTCGCGATCCACTTCGTGCTCGAAAAATCCATCCGCCATTTGCAGAACCCAACCAGTGCCCTTTGGATCGACGACAAAAGCACCACGGCGGGGCACAACGCGGATCCGGCCGCGATCCTCCAACGTGCGCAAAGTTTCGCGAACTGTAGATCGAGCAAGGTCATATGATCTGCAAAGCTCGCTTTCAGACGGAATGCGATCGCCTGGGGTAAACTCACGCCGTTCAATCGAGTCTTCTATGGCTCGGGCAAGCTGAAGGTAGAAGGGTTCAGGGGACGCACGATCAATTCCATGGGCCATGCGAGTAGGTTGGATCATTTTCTGCTCCCACGCCCGTATCTCGATAGAACTCGGCGATGCATTTCTTGTATCGCTTGTACGTACTTCGAAACGGAGCGCGCTTCAACCAGATGCGCCACCGCACCGAGTTGATGAACGTCGCCAATTGCATCGGAAACGCGCCACCATAGGCTCGCGGCAGCATCCATCCCGCGACCTTACACAGTTTTCTGGTTCAGTCAGGCAAAGGCCGGATCACCTGCCCGATGCTCGGGCAACGACATGCGCCGCGCCTGCTGCGCTTGCGCGCAATCGCAGCACCTCGGTTTCAAGATCGCGCACCCGCTCTTCCAAGCGCTGCGAATACGCCGCCTGGATGTCATCCAGCCCCTCCACCATCGCAAGAATTGCGCGCATTTTCGCAAACAGTTTGACCATTATCTGATTGGCAGCACGAGGTCTGCCGCTCCTTTCGGTTTTTGCCCGGGCATCGCCCCCATGGGAATTTCGCTCACCGCCCGAGGGGCAGGTTCGCCGGAACTGCTGATGGTTTCCGGCGTCCGCCTCGATTATGGCCCATAGGTTACGGGTCTTTTGCGCCATGTGCTGCGCGTCTATCGCGCTCAGCCGCGCGCCTTCAGATGCAGCATGGGATGGTGCTCATAATGCCCTGCCCCGTTCTTGACGATGGGATCCTGCGCTGTGATGGCCGCGATGTCCTGATTATCGGCGATCTGGAAAAGCGACACACCATAACCGCCCACCGGGTCCATCACAGGCCCATGCGCGACGATCTGGCCCTGCGCGAGCAAGTCATCCAGAAACGCACCATGCTGTGCCATCCACTGCTTTTCCTCATCGGTCATCGTCGGGATAAAGTCTGCACGCGGCGGCATATATTTGCAGAGATAGTATTTCATGTTCGGTCCTCATTTGTTGAAAATAGCGCTGTTTGCAGTTTCAGGCGGGAAATCCGTTGACCTTGCGCATGATGCCGTCGACCAGACGTTCCGGCATAAACCGGCGCAACAGGCTGACCTGCGCTGATTGCTTGCCGGCCGAATAGCGCAGTTTTGGCTTTTTGGCGGTGGCGGCCTTGACAACAGTGTCGGCGACGATCTGAGGGGCATCGCCGTCTTCGACCCATTTGCGCATCAGGTTTTCGCTGCGTGTGCGATCAACCTGATAGACCGGCAGCGGCTGATCGGCGCGTGACAGGTTTTCCTCGAACGAGGTGCGGGTAACGCCGGGTTCTACCAGCACCGCACGGATGCCAAAGCTGCGAACCTCGTGATCGAGCGATTCCGTGTACCCCTCGATGGCGTATTTGGTCGAGGCGTAGAATGCGTTGAACGGCGAAGGCATCAGGCCAAGCATCGAACTCATGTTGACGATCCGGCCGCTTTTTTGGTTGCGCATGACCGGCAACACCGCGTTGACGACGCGTGCCACGCCGAACACGTTGACATCGAACAGCCGCTGGACCTGCGCGATGGAGGATTCCTCGACTGCACCCAGCAGGCCGATGCCCGCATTGTTGACCACAAGATCTATGTGACCGGCCTGCTGCACGACCTCTGCAATCAGGGCCTGCACGGAAGCCTCATCCGTGACATCGCAGATCAGCATGGTGATCCCCGGCGGATTTGCCACCGGCTTGCGGCTGGTGCCAAAGACGCGGTAGCCCGCCTTGACCAGCGACTGCGCCGTCACAAGGCCGATGCCCGAGGAAGCGCCCGTGACCAGCGCCACGTCATTGCGTGTATTATTCATGTCATCAACTTTCATTCGGTATGAATCAGTGTCTGGCCACAAGTTACTGCTATTTCGATACCAAGTCACTATCAAAAATGTATTATCTTCGACGCACCACGGCCCGCAAGGTTCCATGGACGATCTTTCAGCCGGTCCGCGCATCGATCAGCATTGGCTCAACAGGTTCGTTCGTTTCAAGGGAAACCAGAACCACCGAGGTGTCGCCATCAACCGGCACATGCGTGTTGGCCCATTCGATCAAGGCGGCCAGAACCGGATAGAGCGCCGTGCCTTTGTCGGTCAGCCGATATTCGTAGCGGATCGGGCGTTCTTGATAGGCATTGCGGCGCAGAACACCGTCGCCCTCCAGCTTGCGCAAACGCTCTGTCAGAACGTGGCGCGTGATCCCGAGGCGCTGTTGCATCTGGTCAAATCGTAGGGTGCCCAGAAAACATTCGCGCAGGATCAGCATCGTCCAGCGGTCACCGATCACTGCCAGACCACGGGCAACGGGGCAGGCCTCGTTTTGCAGTTCGTTCCATTTCATGGTCGCGCCCGATCTATCATTGACAGGTTCCGAAAAGGAACTTACTCAGAGTTAGTTCTAAAATGAAACTGATGTCAACGAAGCCTTGCGCAAAGACAGGTATCAGGACGCCGGAGCGCAGACGGTCAGAGGCCCAGCCCGGATTGATCGCCGCGCGCCCCATGGGTCCTCTGGTCGCATTGGCTTGCGGTTTGAGCCCGGAAGGATCGGCGCGAAATGACCCATACACATCCCGGTTCCGGCGCGACCGCCGCGCATGACGCCGCGGCCGAGCAGCGCGCCGTCCGCACACGCGCGATTCTGGCGGCACCCATCGGGCCAACCCTTGCAAAACTGGCCGCGCCGAATGTTCTGGCGATGGCGCTTCAGACCGCGCAAAGCATCGCCGAAGCCTATTTCGCCAGCCTGCTGGGCGTCACCGCATTGGCGGGCCTTGCTTTGGTCTTTCCGCTGGTCATGCTGACGCAGATGCTGGCTGCGGGTGCGATTGGTGGCGCCACATCGGCAGCCGTCGCCCGCGCCTTGGGCGCGCAAAGCGCGGACCGGGCGGCTTCGCTGACGATCACGGCGGGGATCATCGCGGTGGGCCTTGCCATCGTCATGGCGGCGCTGATGATGCTTTTCGGTGACGCGATATTTGGCGGTCTTGGTGGTGGCCTGGAGAGTGTTGCGGCGGCGAAGGCCTATGCGATTGTCTTCTTTCCCGGCTGCATCGCCATCTGGCTATGCCATGTGCTGCTCAGCGTCATTCGCGGAACCGGTGATATGCAGATGCCAGCCGTGCTGCTGCTGTTTGTTTCGGCGATCTCGATGGTTCTGGCGGGTGGGTTTGCCCTTGGCTGGGGACCGCTGCCAGCGCTTGGGGTCGCGGGTCTGCCGCTGGGCCTGATCATTGCCTATGGCATCGGGGCTTTGGTCGCGATCGGGTATATCGCCTCTGGCCTGACAGGGCTGGACTTTCCCGGCGCCTTGCGGCGCATCAACCGCAGCATGTTCCGCGAAATTCTGGGGATCGGGGCGCTGGCCGCGATCAACACCGTGCTGACCATTCTGACGATTGTGGTGATGGTCGGCATGGCGGGGCGCTACGGCGAGGCCGCACTTGCGGGCTATGGCCTGGCGGCGCGGCTGGAATTCCTGATGATCCCGATCATCTTTGGCATCGGCGCGGCGATGACCGCCATGGTTGGGGTGAATATGGGGGCGGGAAATAGTGCGCGCGCATTGCAGATTGCCTGGACAGGCTCATTCGCGGCGGCAGCCATCGTGGGCACTCTCGGGGGGATTCTGGCCGTTTTCCCGGACCTGTGGCTGGGCATATTCCTTGATCCGTCCAATACGGCGGCGCTTGCGGTCGGGCGCAGCTATTTCCGTCTGGTCGCCCCTTTCTATGCGTTCTTTGGCTTGGGCCTTGCGCTGTACTTTGCGTCGCAGGGTGCGGGACGGATGCTATGGCCGGTGGTCAGCAGTCTTAGTCGCATCATTGTGGCCATCGGTGGCACCTTCATTCTGACGTTGACCACCACGCTTGGGGTGGAGGGCATTTTTGTTGCAATCGGCCTTGCGATGCTGGTCTATGGACTGGTCATCAGCATTGCCATCCGGCGCACAGGCTGGGCAAAGGGGGCGGTATGACGCTGCTTTATCTTGAGGATTTTGTCGTCGGGCAAACCTTCGCCTCGGACAGGCTGACGGTCGACGCGGCGCAGATCATTCAGTTTGCGCAGGATTTCGACCCCCAACCGTTCCATCTGGACCCGCAGGCGGCCAAGGACACATTCTTTCGCGGGCTTGCCGCCAGCGGATGGCACACTGCCGCCCTGACCATGCGTCTGCTGGTGACGGGCGGTTTTGCCCCGGCAGGCGGCATCATCGGCGCAGGGTTTGACGAACTGATCTGGCCCCGGCCCGTGCGCCCCGGTGATACGCTGTATGTCGTCTCAGAAATCCTTGCGGTGCGGCCATCGCGGTCCCGCCCGACGCAAGGCATGATCAATGTGCGTTGCACGACATTCAATCAGGATGATGCGCCGGTCCAGGTGTCTGTCGGCAATCTGGTGGTCATGGCGCGGCCGACGGCGGGCACCTGAGGCCTGTGGGCGGCACCTCTGCCTCCAGTCCACCAGTACGGATCCGGCGTCAGCCCGCGCTTTTCATCTGAATTGGCCTGCTGCCAATTTTCGCACTTGATATAGCATCGACCGCAAACGGCTCCATTTTCAGCCCGGTCTCACCGTCGACATGGCTGTCCAGATCGCCGCCGCAGTTGCGCTGAGCCCAGCTGGCAATCACCAACAGCACCGGCATGAAATCCCGCCCCGAGGCGGTCAGAACATACTCTTCGCACAGAGGGCGCTCTGAATAATGGCGCTTCTTCAGCAGACCGTTCGCGGTCAATGCGGCCAGCCGTTTGGTCAGCATGGTCTGCGCGATGCCAAGGTTTTTGCGGGACCGATCGCAACGCGTCATCCCGGCACGGGCAAGGTCATCGCCGTTGCCAGCTCGGCCGAAAAGCGCGCCATTGCCGAAGAACCGGGTGCGGATGCCTCGGTTGATTCCAGCGGCCTTCGTTATGTGGGTAAGTCGACGCGCGGCGGGGTCGTCAGATCCCGGACCACAGCCCCAAGCAGAGTGTCTGCACCCCCCGCCGCCCCCATCGCGCGCGCCAGCACGACCGCGCCGACCATTTCGGCCAGTATCGCTTCCGGCGCGCGCAGGGGCACGCCTTCGGGCCTTGTCGGCGCAATGGCGTCCAGATGGCGGCAATACGCCTCAATCGCCTCAGAAAACACTGCGCGCAACGCCGGGTCATCGCGGCGGGCGGCATCGCTGGCCAAGAGGGGCAGGATGCAGCCGATTTCGGGGGCTTCGCAATGCCGACCAGACACATAGTGTTCAATCAGGGTCTGAAAGGTCGCCTCTGAGGCCTGCGCCTGCGCATCCGTCAAACTGCCTTGTGTCGCTTTCAGCGCATGTTGGGTAGCTTTGACAATCAAGTCATCTTTGGAGGCAAAGTTGTTATAGAACCCGCCATGCGTCAGCCCGGCGGCCTTCATCAGATCCGACACGCCAATCCCGTCATAGCCCCTCCTTCGCAGAAGCCCTGCCGCAGTATCGACCACCCGCGCGTAATTCTCCTGTGCGACGTCCCGCGACACTTTCATCTTCAGATACTCCTTGGGTCAGAAGGCATGGTCGGTTTGATTGCGATCATCATATAATGGTCGCGGCCCCGTTTGTCATCACCCCGAACGGTGTCTGACGCTGTTATGTGACCACCGCCGCAGCCCCTTGTTTATTATTACGAACGTAATATATAAGACGGGAAGCTCGGATATGCCGGGCCAAACATCAAAGAGCGTGATCATGTCCCAGAAGCCCTCCGTCCTTATCACCGGTGCCTCAACCGGTATCGGCGCCACCTACGCGCAGCGTTTTGCAGCCCGCGGTCACGACCTCGTGCTCGTCGCGCGGGATGCGTCGCGGATGGAGGCGCTTGCCACCCAACTGCGCGCCGATTTCGGCGTGGACGTCGATATCATCAAGGCGGATCTGACCAAGCCCGACGATCTTGCCAAGGTTGAGGCGCGTCTGCGCGACGATCACCGGATTGGCATCCTGATCAACAACGCCGGTGCCGCATCCGCTGGCAGCTTCATTGAACAATCCTCCGATCAGATTACCCAGATGGCGACACTGAACTCGTTGTCGCTGCTGCGCCTGGCCCATGCGGTTGCGCCGCGTTTGGTCAAGGCAGGCGACGGAGCGATCGTGAACATCGGGTCGGTTGTCGGTCTGGCACCCGAATTTGGCCAGAGCGTTTACGCCGCGACCAAAGCCTTTGTTCTGATGCTGTCGCAAGGCCTCAACCTCGAACTGGCCCCGCATGGTGTGTACGTCCAGGCTGTGTTGCCTGCCGCGACCAAGACCGAGATCTGGGAACGTGCGGGTGCTGACCTGTCCACCCTGCCGCCCATGATGGAAGTGACCGATCTGGTCGATGCCGCTCTGGTCGGGTTTGACCGCCGCGAGGGCGTGACCATCCCGCCGCTGGCAGATGAGGCCGCGTGGCAGACCTATGACACCGCACGGCTGGGCGTTCTGGGCAAGCTGAACCAGGACACGGTCGGCGATCGCTACAAAGCCGCTATTTCATCTGCATCCAAACAAACAAGAGTTCCTGACATGACCCAAGACATTCTTTTCATCCCCTATACATTGGGCACGACCGCTTTGGCGAACCGCATCGTGATGGCCCCCCTGACGCGCAACCGGGCCGCGGCCGGGCTTGTCCCCGGCCCCCATGCGGCGGAATATTACGCGCAGCGCGCCACTGCCGGGCTGATCATCACCGAGGCGACGCAGATCTCGCCGCAGGCGCAAGGCTATCAGGATACGCCCGGCATCTATTCGGATGCGCAGATAGCAGGCTGGCGTAGCGTGACCGACGCGGTCCATGCCGCTGGTGGCAAGATTTTCATGCAGATCTGGCATGTCGGCCGAATCTCGCATGTGGATGTGCAGCCGGGCGGGGCGGCCCCCGTGGCCCCTTCAGCGATCCGCGCTGATACCAAAGTGTTCGTGAAGAACGGCTTTCACGAGACGTCAGAGCCGCGCGCGCTGGAGCTGGATGAAATTCCGGGCATCATCGCGGACTTCCGCACCGCTGCGGCCAATGCCATCACCGCCGGTTTTGACGGGGTCGAGATTCACGGTGCCAATGGCTATCTGCTGGACCAGTTCGCCAAAGACGGCGCGAACCACCGCACCGACGCCTATGGCGGATCGGTCGAAAACCGCGCCCGTCTGATGCTGGAGGTGGCGGCGGCTGTCGTCGCAGAGATCGGTGCCGGGCGCACCGGCATCCGTATCGGGCCGGTATCACCCGCCAATGCGATCACAACCAGCGATCCACAGCCGCAGTTCGACTATATTGTGCGCGGGTTGGACAAGCTGAACCTTGCGTATCTTCATGTGATCGAAGGCGCGACCGGAGGCCCGCGCGATGTGGCTCCCTTCGATTACGACGCGCTGCGCGCTGCGTTCCGCAACACCTACATCGCCAACAACGGCTATGATCTGGCACTGGCCACCGAGCGGCTGGCTGCGGGCAAGGCCGATCTGATCGCCTTCGGCAAGGGTTTCATCTCCAACCCCGACCTTGTCGCGCGCCTGAAAACCGGCGCGCCTCTGGCCGCGATCAATCCGGCAACTATGTATGGCGGCGGGGCCGAGGGGTATACCGACTATCCCGCGCTTGGCTGACGTGACCTCTCCCCCCGCATGACCTGCGGGGGGACCACATTCCTGTCAGGGCTTCACCCTGGGTCCGCTACATCTCGGAGCGCCGCCACCAACCTGCTTGCAACGCAGCGTGCAACAGTTCGCAAGAATGGAGCCCCCTCGCTAAACCACCGGTGGGCCGATCTGACCGGAATTCGCGCCGCGCTGATCGCCAACCGCAGCCGGATCGAAACCGCCATCCACGCGGATTTTCCGGCAACATCGGCGGCATCGAGTGCCTCCACAAGAACCTGCCGCGCACGATGCGCGCTCGCCAGGCGCGGGTGGGATATGAGCCGTTTGGCGTGGTCGGCGTTTTGGCACCGTGGAATTATCCGGTGATTGTAGGCCTGATGCCAGTTTTGGTCGCTATCGCTGCGGGCAACCAAGTTATGCTGACCCCGTCCGAATTCACGCCCACCATCAACGCCGTGATGGAGGAAATTCTGGCCGATCAGGTTGCGGTGGTCACCGGCGGCGCTTAGGACGTGTTGACAAAAGGGATTCACAGGGCGCTCTGATCGTGATTCAAGCTGGTATCTGCGATGGAGATCAGCTTGGCACGAGACCTGATGTCGGACGACGAGTGGGCGTTTCACGAGCGCTTCATTTTGGCCGCCCGCGCCCCGAATGGGCGCAAACCCATGAACCATCGTCTTGTTCTGGATGGGATTTTCTGGATCGCTCGGACGGGATCGCCATGGCGCGACTTGCCCGATGAGTTCGGCAAGTGGTCATCTGTCTATCGCCAGTTCCGGCGCTGGACGCTGGCCGGGCTCTGGGAGCATATCATGGAGGCGCTAAACGAGAGCGGGCTTGTGCCCGATGCGCTGCAGATGATCGACAGCACCGTGGTTCGCGCCCATCATCAGGCAGCGGACGCAAAAGGGGGACTCCGCGACAGGGTTTTGGCCGTTCGAGAGGTGGCTTCACGACCAAGATCCATCTCCGCGTCAACGGTGTGGGCCTGCCCATGAGGTCGGACATCACGGCGGGGCAGACCTCGGACTATCTCGGGTTTGACCTGGTCATGGACGACAACCTGCCCGAGCCATCCGTCCTGCTGGCGGATCGTGGCTATGACTCTGACAATGTTCGCAAAACCATGGAGGCGCGCAACGTGGTTCCGGTCATCCCCATGCGCAAGACCCGAAAGCTGCGCGTCGCTGTGGATCGTACCCTCTACCGCCTACGGAACCTTGTCGAGCGCTGCTTCAACAAGCTCAAAAACGCCCGTCGTGTCGCCACCCGTTACGACAAGACCGCCGAAAGCTTCCTGGGCTTCATCGAGATCACGTCGATCCGCCTCTGGCTCCGCCATTTGTCAACATGACCTAGGCAAATTCCCTGACATCGCCCGAGCCCATCGCTTCAAAGCGGTCCGGATCCACGCCGCGCGCCTGAAGTGCCGAGGACAGACGTGTTGCTGGGTCGGTACGTTCCTCATCTGTCAGGTTGAAAACCCCCCAGTGGATGCCGAGCGCGGTACGCGCCTCCAGATCGCACATGATCTGGATCGCCTCCTCGGGGTTGGTATGCTGCGGTGCCATGAACCAGTTGGGATCATAGGCCCCGATGGGCAGGATGGCGAGGTCGGGTGATCCGAACCGGGTGCGCATCGCTTTGAAGATCTCGCCGGTGCCATATCCGGTGTCTCCGGCAAAATAGACCAGCTTTTTGCCGGCGCGGATCATGAAGCCGCCCCACAGCGCCATGCGGCGGTCCCGCACACTGCGCGTTGACCAATGGTTTGCGGGCACAATATGGACATCAACCGACGGGCCGACTGCAACCATGTCGCCCCAATCCGCTGTGGTGATACGGGCCGCAGGCAGGTGTTTGCGCAAGGTGGCATCGTTGCCGAGTGGCGTCACGATCAGGGGGGCATGATCGGTCTGCAAACGGCGCAGGGTTGCGGTGTCGAAATGGTCATAGTGATTGTGCGACAGCAAAATCGCATCAATCGGTGGCAGGTCCTTGAATGCGATGCCCGGTTCCGTCACACGCTTGGGGCCAGCAAGGTGGAACGGGCTGGCGCGATCCGACCAGACCGGATCGGTCAACAGGTTCAACCCGGCGACCTGGATCAACAGCGTGGCATGGCCAACCATTGTGACCGTCAGCGCGTCGACACGCGCCTTTGGTATGACCGGGACAATGGGAACCTGCTTTGGCCATTGGTTGCCCGGCGCTTCGCGCTTCCAGCGCAGCAACTCGCGCAGGCTGCGATCCGACGGCGGCTCGCCGGGATTGAAGAATCTGACGCCATCGAAATGGTCAGTGACGGGGCCGTTGTAGTAGGGATTGGAGCTTGCCATTTCAGGTCCGTATGTGGGCGGCTGGTCATTGCGTTGTGGTCATGTTTCCCGAACGATGATTTTCGTCCGGAAGATCAAGTGGCCGCTGCCCCTTGGAAACCAAGGGGCCAGCCTTCAGCGTTCCCGTTTGACGTTGAACACGGTGACATAAAGGGCGGGCACAAAAACCAGTGTGATGATCGTCCCGGCGATGATGCCGCCCATCATGGCATAGGCCATCGGGCCCCAGAAAATCTCACGACTGATCGGGATCAGGGCAAGGCTGGCGGCGGCGGCGGTCAGCAGAATCGGCCGCGCCCGGCTGTCCGAGGCGTTGAACACGGCATCCCAGGCCGATTGACCCGCCTCGCGCAACACCTCGATCTCGTTTACCAGAATGATCGAGTTGCGGATCAGGATGCCGACCAGCGCCAGCACGCCAAGGATTGCCACGAATCCCAAAGGCGCGCCCGACGTCAGCAGTGCCGCCACCACCCCGATTAAGCCGAGGGGGGCCGCGCACAGCACCACGAACATCAGCCGGAAGCCCTGCATCTGCACCATGATCAGCGTGATCATGATCAGCAGCATCAAGGGCACGACGGCGGCAATCGGCCCCTGCGACTTGTTGCTTTCCTCGACTGCGCCGCCCATCACCACGCTATAGCCCAGCGGCAGTTTGGCGGCGAAATCGGCAACCGGCCTGGTCAGTGCGGCCACCAGCGTCGCGGGTTGATCCTTGCCGCTGATCGCGCCGGAAACGGTGATCGTGGGCACCTGATTGCGCTGATAGATCACCGGGGGTTCGGTTTCGTAGCGGAACACGGCGACCGAACTCAGCGGAATGCCGACGCCGCCATTGCTGCTTAACTGCAGGCCGTTCAAGGCGCTGATCGACGTCCGTGCATCGGCATCTCCGCGTGTGGTGATGTTCACCAGATAGGTGTCATCGCGCAACTGCGTGATGATCTCCCCGTTATAAACTGTATTCAGTGCGGTTGCGATATCTGCCGAGGTCAGCCCCAACAGGCGTGCCTTGTCTTGCAGAATGTCGATCCGCACCACCCGGGCAGGCTCGTTCCAATCCATCACGACAGAGGTCATGCGCGGATCGGATGCCATCACCGCCGCCAGATCGCGGGCGTGATCGCGCAGCACGTCCAGGTCGGGCCCCGACAGGCGGTATTGCACCGGGCGACCGACTGGCGGCCCGATTTCCAGCAGTTTTGTATAGATGTCGACGCCGGGGAAATCCGTTTCGGCGATGGTCTTGATCCGGGCGCGCACGGCATCGCGGGCCTCGACTGAAGGGGTCTGGATCACGATCTGTCCGATATTGGCGGCGGGCGGCTGCACGTCATAGGACAGAACGAAGCGCGGTGCGCCCCGCCCGACATACGAGCTCCAGAACGACAAATCCTTGTTGTCCTTCAGATCGGCGTCCAGCTTGTCCATCGCGTCCTTGGTGTCGGTGATCGTGGCATTTTGCGGCAGCGTCACATCAACCAGCAATTCCGGCCGGTCAGACGAGGGGAAGAACTGCTGCTCGACAAACCCCATCCCGAACACTGACACGCCGAACACCACAAGCGTCGTGATGATGGTCAACCAGCGCAGTTGCATTGCGCCGCGAAGGACGCCATGGAACATGCGGCGGACCCTGCCGGGCACCGGGTTGTGGTGGGGCAGGCTTTTGGGCAACAGGGTGACGCCGATCAGCGGCGCGAACAGCACCGCCGCGATCCATGACACGACCAGCGAAACCGCGATCACCACGAACAGCGAAAAGGTGAACTCTCCCGCCGCCGAGGTGTTGAACCCGATCGGGATGAACCCGGCCATTGTCACCAAGGTGCCCGATAGCATTGGAAACGCAATCGAGGTCCAGGCATGCGAGGCGGCCTGCCGCAGGCTTTTGCCGGATTCAAGCTGCGAGATCATCGTCTCGATGGTGATCATCGCATCGTCGACCAGCAGCCCCAGTGCGATGATCAGCGCGCCCAGTGAAACGCGTTGCAGCGTGAACCCCAAGTATTGTATGATCACAAAGGTGATCGCCAGCACCAGTGGAATGGTGATCGTCACCACCAGACCGGCGCGCATACCCAGGCTGATGAAGCTGACCACCAGCACGATGCCGACCGCCTCGGCAAGGGCCTTGATAAAACCATTCACCGCCTCATCCACCACATGCGGCTGATCGGCCACCTGATGCACGGCAATGCCTATCGGCAATTGGGCCGTTACCCTGGTCATCAATGCGTCCAGATCTGCGCCAAAGTTCACGATATTGGCGCTAGGTCGCATCCCGACTTGCATCCCGATCGCGTCTTGCCCGTTGTACCGGAACAGATTGGCGGGCGGGTCTTCATAGCCGCGCTTGATCTCGGCCACATCGGTCAGCCGAAAAAACCTGTCACCGACCCGCAGATTGACATCCGCAAGGCTTTGCGCCGTCGAGAATTGCCCGCTGACCCGGACCAGAACACGCTCGGACCCGGCATTGATCACGCCCGAGGGCAGAATCGCATTCTGCGATGACAGTGACGCCAGCACCGCCTGTTGGTTCAGCCCCAGAGCCGAAAGTTTCTGGGGCGAGAATTCCAGATAGATCACCTCATTCTGCGTGCCATAGATTCCCACCTTGCCGGCATCCGGCAGCGCCTGAATTTCGCGCTTCACCGCCTCGACATGGTCGCGCATCTCGCGCGGGGTGAAGCCGTCCGAGGTAAAGGCATAGATGTTGCCATAGACATCGCCAAAATCGTCATTGTACTGAAATCCGGCGAATTCGTTCGGAAATTCCGGTCGGATATCGGACATCATGTCGCGCACCTTCTGCCAGATGCGCGGCAGTTCTGCGGGCTTGGTGGTGGGCAGCAGATTGACAAAAACCAGTGTCTGGCCCGGCCGCGTGATGGACCGGGTGAAATCCAGCTCGCTCAGATCATGCAGCTTTTTTTCGATGCGGTCAGTCACCTGTGTCGTAGTGTCCTCGACCGAGGCACCGGGCAGGGCCGCGGTGATGATCATCGTCTTGATCGCGAAATTCGGGTCCTCCTCGCGTCCGATCGAGGTATAGGACAAGACCCCGGCCAACAGGCTGATCAGCATCAAGAACCACACGAAAGACCGGTGGTTGAGCGCCCAGTCCGACAGGTTGAACCCCTTCATTGCGACACATTCGGGCCAACGACTTGCCCGTCCTGAATTGAATTGACACCCTTGGTCACGACTTCATCGCCAATGGCCAGGCCGGATTTCACCAAAACCCGCTCTCCGACCGTCGCGCCGGTTTTCACCGCGACCCGCTGCACCAGGTTCGTGCTGCGATCCACAACCCAGACGGCTGAACTGTCGCCAATCAGTGCGGTGACTGGAATTGTAAGCTGTGCCGCCGTTTCGGCAATCGGTGCCACCAGCACCAGCGCGCCAAGACGGAACGCCTGCAAGGCATCGTCGCCAAGCGCGAGATGCAGCCGCCTTGTGCGCGTGGCGCGATCCGAGACGGGGTCAATCACCCGCAAGGTGGCATGGGCCGCGATCTCGGTCGCCGCCTCCAGCCGCAGGTCGAACACCGCACCCGGCGCAAGCCCGGCCCCATCCTGATCGCTAAGGTCGATGATCGCTTCGCGCTGATCGGTTCCCGCAAGCCGCAAGACGGGTTGCCCGCCGGTCAGGGCGGCACCCGGCTGGGCGTAAACATGGGTCACCACCCCATCCTGTGGCGCGGTCAGCGTGGCAAAGGCACGCAGGTTCTTTACCTGGATCAACGCCGCGTTCGCCTGCTCCAGCCGGGCTGTCGCCGCTGTCAGCACATTCTTTGCCGCTTCCTGCGATGCTTCGCTGTTAACCCCGCGCTGCACCAGTTCGGTCGTGCGCGCCTCGGCGTCGCGGGCTGAATTCAACTGCGCCTCGGCGACTGTCACACCGGCCTCTGCGGCCCGCACTTCGGAATCTATATCCTGCGGGTCCAGCAGCGCCACGACCGCGCCCCTGGCCACCACATCCCCCTCGCGGACCGGCCGTTCGGCCAGCGTGCCGCTCAAGGGAAAACCCAGATCGGTCTCGACGCGCGCTGCAATGGTGCCGACATAGCTTGGCCGCAGGCCGGATGTCGGGCTGATCACTTCGGACACCACCGGGCGAGGCGGCACCGGCGGCTCGGCGTCGGGCTTGCAGGCGGAAAGCACCAGCGGCAGCGCCGCGATCAGGATCAGACGGCGCATCACTTCTCCTCCGCCGCAGTCACGACACGGCCCGGAAACAGCAGGCTGGCGCCAAGGCCAACCACCTGCTCCCCCGCCGCCACACCACCGGCAAGCACAATCTGCCTCGTCTCATAGCGCAGCACTTTGATCTGCCGCAGAGCGACCTGATGCGTTGTCACATCGACGACCCAGACAGCGGGCCCTTCCGCAGTGGCTGACATCGCCGACCATGGCAGGATGATCTGCTTATCCTCGCTGCGCAGCACCGATCCGACAACTGCATCGCCAAAGGTCATGCCACTTGGCATCGCGTCCACGCCGACTGTCACCTGCACCGTGCCCTTGGTGGCATCGACCAGTGGCGAAATCTCGCGCACGACGCCGGTGAATGTCGCATCCGGATGATCAATCGGTGACAGTTGAACGGCCGGTGGCGCGCTGGGGATCACCGTCAGCGCAACTTCGGGCACCTGAAAGATGGCGTCGATTTGGTCGCCCAAAGCCAGATCCAGCACGGGTTGTGCTGCGCCGACCACTTGCCCGACTTCTGCCATGCGGTCGGTGACCGTGGCATCGCTTGGCGCCAGAAGGACGGTATCAGCCAGCGCCTTTTTCGCCCGGTCCAGATTGGCCTGGGCCTGCGCCACACCCGCCTCGGCCACGCGCAACAGATCGGCGGCGGCATCGCGGGCAGACCGGGTCGTGGCACCCTGTTCCAGCAAGCCGTCCTGCCGGTCGGCATCATCCCTGGCCTTGCTCAGGGTTGCCTGTGCAGTTGTCAGCCCGGCCTCTGCCGAAAGCTGTGCCTGTTGCTGTTGCACCGAGTCGATGCGAGCCAGTGTCGCGCCAGCGGCCACATGGTCGCCGCGTGAGACCAATACCTCAGTGATTCGGCCCGAGGTCAGGAACGCGGCCGAAAGCGTATCGCGCGCCGCGATCTCACCGGTCAGGGTCAGCGTGCGGGTGTCGGTGGCCGGTGCTGCCGTCACGATCTGCACGGCAAGCGGACCTTGCGCCAGCACAGGTGCCGGCAAGTTGGCAAAGAAAGCCGCAAGCGGCAGGAACAGGACGGCGGGGTTACGCATGGCAGGGGCCCTTGGTTATATCACAAATGACAAAGGTATCACCGTTTGAGCAGAGCACGCTGGCGCGCGGAAGTCCTGAAATGGTGCTGTTTTTCATTGAAGTATCTTCTTGAGAGCAACAAACTACGAAAACGATAGTAACCCGCCTCGCAAAGGATATCCATACCGAAGATGAGGTCTGGCGCTTGCGATTTCCTGATACAATATGCGCGCCAAGCGGGTTGCCAGCAGCGATTCTTTCGGCGGAGCATGACTCCGCTGCCCCGGCACCCAGTTCAGCAGACACTACTGCCAGAGTCATGCGATCCGTCTCGATCAGGGGAACTTGGGATCGGGTTCAACATCAAAATCAACGCTGCGCTCATTGCGCTGACCATGCGCCAGATGAAGTCACCAGCGCGATTCAGTTCAACGTCACCCTGTCCGACTGAGGGGACAGAGACTGGATGCCATGGGAGTTATGCCTTCAAGACGAGACCAATCACCGCAATCTGTGCGGCGGCCACCACCCGCTGTTCGCCCGGATCGGTGATGCGCACCTTCATGCCGTCCAGCGCATCAAGCAGCATGTCAACGAGCATTTCTGCGGAAAGCCCCTTGGCCGCAAGGTCGATGCCGTTCATATGCGCCTCGTTTCCCACTGCGCGGCAAAGGTGCCCGGCGAGGCTCATACGCCAACCGACAATCAGATCGGCAAGGCTCGACTTCAGGTCGAGCAGTTCTGCACCATGGGGCGAGGCCGCGACCCTGCCCAGCATCGAAATCAGCGCGGCGTCAATGGCGCGCATCATGCGTTCGGCGAACAAGCCACCGCCTGCAAGTTCGACCTTTGCCTGTTCGACAGAGTGAGAAAGAACCATCATGGCTGTGCTGCGATAGATGTCGGTCTTGTTCGTGAACAGCAGGTAAAGCGCCGGCCGCGACATGTCGGCGGCGCGCGCGATGTCATCCATGGTGGTGCGGGCAAATCCGTAGGCCAGAAATACCTGTAACGCACCCTCCAGTATGCGGATGCGTTTGGGATCTGTGACGATGTTTGCCGTTTCGTTCATGGTACATCACCCCTGCAATCACCGTGTTGACAAAATGCCATGTTTTGTCAATATGTTCCTAAACGTATTGCCCAGAGCGCCATGTCACCTGGGGTTATGTACGAACAGAAAGGGATTCCCAATGGACCTTGTGGTTGACGGGCAAAACTACGTCATCGACGCCGACCCCGAAATGCCACTTCTGTGGGCCCTGCGCGATCTGATCGGCAAGACCGGGCCGAAATTCGGCTGTGGAATTGCGGCTTGCGGTGCCTGCACCGTGCATATCGACGGGTCGCCGGTGCGGTCCTGCGCGCTGGCGGTGGGCGATGTCGTTGGGGGCATCACCACGATTGAAGGCATTGGCACCGGGGGCAAACTGCACGTCGTGCAGCAGGCCTGGCTGGACGAACAGGTCGCGCAATGCGGCTATTGTCAGGCGGGCCAGATCATGACCGCCGTGGCGCTGCTGGACGAGGTCGCGGACCCCACCGATGACGACATTGACAACGCCATGGGCGGCAATCTGTGCCGCTGCGGCACCTATCCCAAAATCCGCTCGGCCATCAAAAAGGCTGCGGCGATGAAAGCGGCGGGGAACTGAATCATGGCAAGTGTCGGAAAAATCGCCCGCCGCACTTTTCTTGTCGCGGCGGCTGCCATCGCCGGGGGCTATGCTGTCGGGTATTATTACTATCAAAAGCCCTATCCGAACCCACTGGAGGATGATCTTGGCGAAGGCGAGGCAACCTTCAACCCCTTTGTGAAAATCGCCGCCGACAATACCATCACCATCATCGCCCCCCGTGCCGA
This sequence comes from Rhodobacterales bacterium, assembly GCA_038231395.1. Classification (GTDB taxonomy): domain Bacteria; phylum Pseudomonadota; class Alphaproteobacteria; order Rhodobacterales; family Rhodobacteraceae; genus Stagnihabitans. Next base: position 10,976 of record JBBRLL010000044.1, on the reverse strand, counting down.
GATGGGACAGGGGGTTTCCACCACTCTGGCCACGCTGGTCGCCGAAGAGCTGGATGTCACCCTTGACCAGATCAAGGTTGAACATGGCCCGGTCTCTTTCGCCTATTACAATTCCGGCCTCGTGGAAGAAGGTGGCCCCTTCGCCTTTTTCGATGAAAGCAGCACGGCTCAGGCTGTGCGGTCCGGCTTTCTGGTGGTTGGCAAACTCCTTGGCTTGCAGGGCACTGGCGGGTCCAGCTCGATGCGCGACGGCTATGTCAAGATGCGGCAGGCCGGCGCTGCGGCGCGGTTGATGCTGATTGCGGCTGCGGCGCAAAAGCTGGGCGTGGCTGCGGGCGAGTTGGAAACCCTGAACGGCACGGTCCTGCACAAGGCGTCGGCCAGGTCTGTCACCTATGGCGAAGTTGCTGTCCTTGCCGCCACGATGGCCCCGCCGTCCGAGGTCAAGCTGAAGGACAAGGCCGACTGGACGCTGCTGGGCAAACCGCAAAAGCGGCTGGACATGTTCGCCAAGGTCACGGGTGCTCCGATTTACGGCATTGATGTCCGGCTGCCTGACATGCTGTACGGCACGGTCAGGATGAGCCCGCGTTTCGGTGCCAAGCCGGTCGACCCTGATCTTGCCAAGGCCGAAAAGATGCCGGGCGTGGTCAAGATCGTGCCCCTTGCGACTGGCTATGGCCATGGCTTTGGCATCATCGCCGACAACACTTGGGCAGCGTTCAAGGGTGCCGAAGCGATCGTGACCACATGGGACGCCCCCGATTACCCGCTGGACAGCGCCGCCATCGACGCCGCACTGCAACAGGCGCTGGGGCAAAAGGGCTCGGCGACGCGCAACGACGGGGATGTTGACGCCGCCTTCGCCAAAGCCGCGCCAGAAAAGGTGATCGAGGGCGACTATTCGGTGCCGTTCCTGGCCCATACGACGATGGAGCCGATGAACGCTACCGCCCAGTTCAAGGATGGTGCCTTGGAAATCTGGTGTGGCAACCAGTCGCCGACCATTTTGCGCCAGCGTTGCGCCAGCCAGCTTGGCATCGCCCAAGACAAGATCACCGTGCACACCACTTTTCTGGGTGGCGGTTTTGGCCGTCGGATCGAGATGGACTATGCAATTTATGCAGCACAAATGGCCACTGAAACCGGCGGGCGTCCGATCAAGGTGACATGGACCCGCGAAGAAGACACCCGCCACGACGCCTATCGTCCGGCGGCGGTTGGCAAATTCCGCGCGCAGATCGGCGATGACGGAATGCCTGTGGCGCTGGACATGAAACTGGCCTCACCCTCGGTCACGGCGGGGATCATGCGGCGCTTGTTCCCGGCAATCTCGCCGGTTGGCCCGGATAAATTCATCGTCGATGGCGCGTTCGATCAGCCCTACACCATCGCGAATTACCGGGTCAGCGCCGCGGAAATGCCAACGACCATTCCAGTCGGTTTCTGGCGGTCGGTCGGGGCCTCGGTGAACGGGTTTTTCCATGAAGGCTTCATGGATGAGATTGCCGTGGCCGGAAAGATTGACCCCATCGCCCTGCGCAAAACCTTGATGGCCGACCATCCGGCGGCGGTCAAAGTGGTGGAAAAAGTCGCCGAGATGGCGAACTGGGGTGAGGTTTTGCCAAAGGGCAAAGCCAAGGGCATGGCGTTCAGCCTCGCTTTCGGCAGTTGGGTTGGCGAGATCGTGCAAGTGGCGGATACGCCCGCTGGCATCCGCATCGAAAAGATGTGGATCGCCGCCGAAGTGGGCACCGCCCTTGATGCCGATATCATCAAGGCGCAGATGATCTCTGCCGCCATCTATGGCTTGTCGGCGGCAATGGGGCAGGAAATCACCTTTGCAGACGGGGCGGTCGAACAGTCGAACTTCCACGATTACGACGCCATGCGGATGTTTCAATGCCCGACCTTCGAGGTCGCTGTGCTGGAGAATTTTGACCGGATGGGCGGGGTCGGCGAGGCTGGCACACCGCCAGCCGCCCCTGCCCTTGCCAATGCGATCTTTGCCCTGACCGGCAAACGCATCCGCAGCCTGCCGCTGTCAAAAGAGGTGAAATTCGCATGAAATACCTCCTCGCCTTTCTGATGTGCGCGACGCTTGTTGCTGGTATTGCCGCCGCGCAGGACACCGCACAGCCCGCACCCGTCGTTGCAGCCGGGTCCACCGAGGGTCTGGCCGAATGGGACAAGATCTATTCCGTCTTTTCCCATCCGCGCTGTGCAGACTGTCATGTGTCCGATGATCACCCGCGTTGGTCCGGCGCGCATTATGGCGGTGTGCGGGTGCACGCTTTCAACGTTCAGCGGGGCACCGACGACTCCGGCTTCGGCAATCCGGGCCTGCGGTGCACGACCTGCCACATGGACCAGAATTCCGAGGTTCTGCATGGCCCGCCCGGTGCCGAGGGCTGGCATATGGCTCCGGTGGAAATGGTCTGGTTCGGCCAGACGTCAGCCCAGATTTGCGCGCAGATCAAGGACCCCGCCCGCAATGGGGACCGCACGCTGGCCGAAGTGGCGGACCATGTGCTGAATGACAAGCTCGTCGCTTGGGGCTGGGCACCTGGACTTGGCCGTGAGCCTGCGCCCCTTTCCGCCAAGGAAACCTCCGACGCCATCCAACGGTGGATTGACACGGGATCACCTTGCCCGGCCAACTGACGCGCTGATCGGCGATCCGTGCAGTGGCGCGAAAGCAAACCGCCACAGCAGGGCGAAGATGGCAACGCATGGAGCGGACACGGTCATTCACCTATGCTCCTGTTTGCACCCTTCGCGTGGTGACCGTTCTTGGCCAGATCCACATTCAGGATCTGGGCCCTGTTGATGGTCCTGCCGCGTTTCCAGGGCCGAGCCTGTGTTCTGCTGGATACTCCAGCCGAGCGAGCTTGCCGGGTCGCACAGGCTTGGCTGGCGCACGCTGCTGATTGGCCCGCGCTGCAAATTCTGGATGCGGCCAAGGTTGGCCTCAGGCGCGCAGGAAGGTCTTCACTTCGTCGGTGAAGGCCTCAAGATGCTGGAACAGGAAGGCGTGGCCCGCATCGCTGTACAGCACCAGTTTCGCATCCGGCAGCACCTGCACTGCGGCATAAGAGCTGTAGGCATCAATCATCACGTCATGCGCGCCACCGGCATAAAGCACTGGCAGGGTGATCTTCTTCAGGTTGGCGACCACCTGATCCCAAGGTGCGGCCAGAACTGCCGTAATGGCGGTAAGCTGCCCCATTGCGGCCTCTTGCGTGACGACCGGCGCGTTTTCCGGCATGTCAGCGGCGATCTTGCCGAAATGTGCCAGACCTTTGGCGCGGGCAGCCTCGGTTTCGGGGTAGAACAAGTACAGCATGTCCTCAAGATCAGAGTTCGGCTTGAGCATGATCTGGGCAACGCGCTCTGGCATTGCGGGCATACCGGGAGCCGAGCCGGAGCCGGAGCCCGCAATGATCAGCTTGCGGATCAGATCGGGGCGTTGCAGCACGACATACTGGCCGCCAACCCCACCATATGACCACCCAAGCAGATCGACCTGCGGCAGGCCAAGAGCCTCGATGAAGGCCACAGCAGCGGTGGCGTAGGCATCGACGGTGCTCATCGGCGCGCCACCCGTGTAGCCGATCCCGGCAGTGTCGAACAGGATCACGTCGCGTTCCGTCGCAAGTGCCTCAATGAACGCCGGGTCCCACCAATCCATTGTGGCCCGGAACCGGTGCAGCAGCACCAGCGGAATGCCCTTTTGAGTGCCGATCCGGCGGTAGGCGTAGCGGGTCGAACCGGCCTCGACGAAGTGGGTCGTGGCGGTGGCGGGGGAGTAGGTCGTCATGATGGGTTCCTTCGGGTTGTGACCAAGTCGGGCAGGCTCAGGAGGCGGCTTTCTGGTTGGCAAAGCCGATATGAGCGCCCATGTTCAGTTCGAAATCCATGGCCTGCTCGGCGCTCATCGGCCGGGCTGCGGCAGCGCGGGCGGTAAAGCCCGGCAGGGTCAAGGATTTGGCGAAATCGTGGAACGAGGCCACCAGATCGGCCTCGGGCGGCAGTGTCGCGCGGTTGATCATCGCCTTGGCACTGGCCAGCGAGGCGGCATCAAAGCTGGCCAGACGGGCGGCCATGCCATCCACGAAAGCGTCAAGTTCGGCGTCGGGCATCGCACGGGTGACCCAGCCCCAGCGTTCAGCCAACGCGGCATCGTAGTCGCTGCTGCTCAGGATCGCCTCAAGCGCGCGGTCGCGGCCAATCAGGCGGGGCAGCCGTTCGGTGCCGCCACCACCCGGCAGCAAACCAGCCCCCACTTCGGGCTGGCCGAATTTGGCCTTTTCCAGACTGGCATAGCGCAGATCGCAGGCCATGGCGAATTCATTGCCGGCACCCCGGGTCCGGCCACGGATCGCTGCGATGGTGATGTAGCGCGTCTTGGTCAGCCGGATCACCAGATCGGTCCAGACCGGCAGCGCGCCCTCTGCCGGGGCGGGCAGGTCGGCGACTGCGGCCAGATTGAAATGGTTCAGGAAAAACTCGGGCACATCGCTTTTGAAGACGACGACTTGAAGGTCCGGGTCCTGATCAAAACCGTCAAGGATGGCGGTCAGGCGGACCACGGTTTCGGCCACAGTCAGGTTCGCTGGCGGATTGGAAAAGGTGATCGTGGCAAGGCGCGGACTGGTGCGGTCAAGCATGACTGTGCTGATGCTGTTCATGGAATATCTCCGGTTCTGGGGTTTGGCACAGCATCGGCACTGGTTCTGGCGGAGTCTTGCAGAGCGTTGGTCGGTTGCTGCGGTCTGGAACCTTATTACTATCGAAAGGATACCTAGTCAATATCGAAAAGATAGTAATTCGTGGAAAGTGCCATATCCTGAGGATGGTCGTGCTCATCTCGTGCAGTTTGGCGACAGGTGTGAAAGCCGACCACCGGAGTGGCCTGTTTTCACACCCGCAGATCCTGGGTTCAGTCAAGCAGCGTATTCAGTGGGGTCGGGTTGGCCAGCGGTTGGCTCATCCGCACCCGGCGGGTGCCAAGTTTCGCGCCCGACACCGCGTCGATCCCCATAGGTTCGATCAGAAGACCCGTTTCATCGTCGATATAGTGGTTGAGCGCACTGCGATGGTTGCGCTGCGCCCAGGCGCCCAGCATCATCAGCACGGGCAGAAAATCCTGCCCTGACGCCGTCAGCACATATTCATCGCGCGGTGGGCGTTCCGAATAGCGGCGCTTTTCCAACAGCCCGAACTCGGTCAGGGCCAACAGCCGCTTGGTCAGCATGGTCGGCGCAATCCCAAGCCTTTTGCGGAATTCGTCAAACCGGGTGACGCCGGCATGGGCGTCGCGCAGGATCAGCATGCTCCAGGCATCGCCAACGGATTCCAGCCCCTTGGCCAGCGGACATCCTGCGATCGGGCTATTTTCCATTTTAGTATCTTTTCGATAGTGACAGGCTACTTAAATAGTAGTAACACAGTCCCCAACTGGAATCCACATCATAATGCGGTGGCCATGGCGGCCATCTGCATTGAACAACGGAGAGAAATCATGAAAGCCATACAGTTTGACAGCATCGGCAGCCCCGATGTCCTTGCCCTTCGCGATGTGCCGGTGCCTGTCCCCGGCGCAGGTGAGGTTCTGATTCGTGTTGATGCCGCGGGGATCAATTTCTCTGACATCATGTGGCGGCGCGGCGATTATGATGTCGCAACGCCTCTGCCGTTTATCCCCGGTGCCGAAGTGGCCGGGACGATCGAGGCCGTGGGGCCGGGTGTGACGGGATATGCGATTGGCACTCATGTCGTGTCGGCACCTCCGTCTGGCGGCTATGCACAGTTCGTCGTCGCCCCGGTTGCTGTAACCTTCCCGATCCCCGAGGGGATCAGCCCGGTTGAGGCTGTTTCTCTGATGGCACAAGGGCTGACGGCGGTGCTGGTGCTGCGCAAAAGCGGCAGGCTGGCTGCGGGGGAAAGCGTGCTGATCGAAGCTGCGGCGGGCGGTGTCGGGTCCATCGCGGTGCAACTTGCCAAGCTCTATGGGGCCTCCAAAGTGATCGCCGCCGCCAGTTCGCCGGAAAAGCGCGCCATGGCCGAGGCTTTGGGGGCCGATGCCTCGGTTGACTACACCATGCCAGGTTGGTCCAAAGCGGTGCGCGATCTGACTGACGGGCACGGCGTGGATGTGGTTCTGGATTTTGTCGGCGGCGACTCCACGGCGCAGGCGATGGCGGCACTGGCCGATTTCGGGCGGCTGGTCGTGATCGGCAAAGCGGCAGGCGATGCGCCGCCCATTGCACCCTGGAGCCTTGAACACCATAACCAAACCATCACCGGCTTCCGCATCTTTGGCTTTGCGCAGAATCCCGCTGTCATCGCCGAAGCCATGGGTGAGCTGGTCGGGTTCGTTCTGGCGGGCAAAATCAAGCTGCCCAGCGGCGGTGTCTTTCCGCTGGCCCGCGCCTCCGATGCGCATCGCCTGATCGAGGCGCGCAAAAGCACCGGCAAGCTGGTCCTGCAACCCTGGATCGAAAGCTGAGGCGTTGGCGCGGCGGCATGATCTTTCGGCTTGCCGCCGCGCGCAACGCACCATCAGGATGGCGCAAGACTTTCCCGCCGTCCTGTTGCACCAGGCATGATCACCGCAACCCTTTTCAGATCGGAACACCATGGCCCCGCAAATCCAGCTTCACGGCGGCTGCTCCTGCGGCACCTTTTCGTTAGAAACCAGCAAGGCACCCTCGGGGCGCTTTGTTTGTCACTGCCTGTTCTGCCAGGATTTCACCGGCGAGGCCTTTTCGGATGTCTCGGTCCTGCGGGTGCAGAATATCAAGGTAAAAGGGACCGAGGCGCTGATCCACAAGAAATATCGCTTGCCGCCCAACCTTAACCGCAGCCGCTGCGCCACCTGCGGCAAGCCTGCAATGGAGACGATGGGGGCTGGGCCAGTGCAACTGGTGTTCATTCCGTCGAAAAACTTTATCGAACAGGACTTGCTGCCGCCGGTGCGCCGCCATGTCTTTTACAATCGGCGCGTGGCCGATGTTTCGGACGACCTGCCGAAATATTCGCATTACCTGCCCAGCCAGTTTGCGATTTCGACGACGATCTTGGGATTGTAAGCCCTGGTGCGTATCTGCCCGGGCCGGATCTTCCGCCGCTGTCCGGGCCTGCACGATCAGACCTCCGACAAAAACCTGCACCAACTTGTCATCCTGATTGAAGCTGGTGTCGCGCGTCTTGAGGATGCCTTGCATCGGGCGCAATTGGGACCGGCGCACCCCCAGCACTTCGGTTTCCAGGCGCAGCGTTTCGCCGGGGCGTAGTGCGCGGGGCCAGGACAGTTCCCCGGACCCGGCACCGATGACCCCGCCTGCGGGTTTCAGCAGGCCATCCACCAGCAGCCGCATCGACATTGCAGCGGTATGCCAGCCGCTTGCCGCCAGACCGCCGATGTCTGCTGTGCCACTGTCAGCCTGAATGGCAGGCCGGGGTCGTGCATCGTTGGCAAGCCCGTGTCGCTGGGAATGGCGAGGCAAAGTCTTTTTCAGTCAGTATCTTTTCAGTCAGTATCATTTGGATGGTAATAAGGGACCGAAAGAATACTACGGCGGTTGCAGGCCAGTGCAAAACAGTCAATTTTCACTGGGAATTGATCCATGTACAACCTTGCCCGTAGCGGAATTTTCCGGGGGCCTGCTGAGGGTTATTCGGCTTTGGGCACTGCGCAAGCAAATGCCTGGTCGCGCGATTGCACGGCGGACTGGGCTGTCTCGCAACAGGATCAAAACTATCTGCGTGCTGGGATTGTTGAGTCGCAGTTGCAAGTGCTGGACCAGCCACACCTTGACAACGAGTTGCCATCCGGGGCGGCAAATTTTCAGGACCTGTCCGGACCGCCGATTGGGACTGCGGCTCTGGTGCGCTTGTCCTGTTCCGCGAGCAATTACCTTTTTAACGCGCAATGCGGTAACCGAGTGCGCCGTCGCGCAGCAGGCGGGAATAGGGGTGGGTCAGGCCGCCTGACACCATCGCGGCTTGGGTTGCGACCTCGACATAGGTGCCGTCCTGCATCACGGCGATCCGGTCGCACAGATGGGCCATCACCGCCATGTCATGACTGACCAGCAGATAGGTCAGCCCATTTTCGGCCCTCAGGTCTTTCAGCAAGTTCAGGATCTCGACCTGAATCGACACATCCAGCGCCGAGGTCGGCTCGTCCAGCAGCAGAATCTGCGGTTCAAGGATCATGGCACGGGCGATGGCGGCACGTTGGCGCTGACCGCCCGACAACTGATGCGGAAAGCGGTGGCGAAAGCGCGCGAGCTGACTGACCATATGCAGCGCGCGGCCCACCCGGCCATCGCGGTCATCCAGACCGTGAACGTCCAAGGGTTCACGCAGCACCCGACCGATTGTGTGACGCGGATGAAGCGAGCCGAACCGGTCTTGAAACACCATCTGTTGCGCCCGCAATTGCGCCAGCGTGCGCTTGCCGGGGACAAGCGCCTCACCTGCCATGGTCACAGCGCCGGTCCAGCCCTTGTTGCGCCCGGCGATGGCGCCGAGCAGAGTAGACTTGCCGCAGCCGCTTTCGCCAACCAGGCCAAAGCATTCGCCGCGCGCCACCGCCATATCCACGCAACGCACGACCCGGTTGGCGGAGGCACCACGGCCAAAGCTGACATGCTGGTCACGGATCTCGATGATCGGTTCGGTCATGGCCTATCCTTTCGCCCAGGCGGGGTCGCGCTTTAGCACTGCCAGACTGCCGCGCGGATGTTCAGGCGAGGGCAGGGCTTCTAACAGCCCGCGCGTATAGGGATGCGTTGCATTGTCCAGATCGCGCGCGGCAAGCGTTTCAAGAGGACCTCCCTGTCCGAATTTGCCAGCATTGGCATTGACCTTGTAAAGCGCGTCTTCCAGTTGCAAGTCGCGTGCGACGACTGGTCGGTCGCATTCCGTAAAATTTTCGCGGTGCCAGGTTTTGGCGTTCTTTGCCCAGCCGAATCGTTGCCATGGTGCCTGTGCCAAAGCGCTGGCCCCGATACACGCGCTGATCCGTGCCCATATCTGCACGCTTGGGAAACCGGGGCTTAAGCCAAGACTGGCGTCGGACGCTGGATCACCTTCTACAACCACCTGCGGCCTCACGCCGCCCATGGCGGACAAACGCCTGCCGTGGTCTCCTTCAACACAATCCAAACCGATCAGCAGGGCCAGGCCGTAGCTTAACTTACTCGGAAATCGGTTCAAGACTTGGGGAGTAGCTCCGATAGACCTGCATCCGTCAGTTGCTCGGCGTCAGGCAGGTCGCGCAGGCTCTCCATTCCGAAGGCTGCGAGAAAAATTGCAGTGGTGACGAACGTATAGGGCGCGCCGCGCCGGGGTTCGCGCGGGCCCGTGGTGATCAGGTCGCGTTCGGACAACCGTCCGATCAGATCACGGCTGATCTCCTTGCCAAAAATATCCCTCAAGCCGTCTCGACTGATCGGTTGGTGGCAGGCAATCGCCGCGAGGACGGCGGTGTCGAAATCACTCAGGTCAAGCGCTTGGCTCCCGACGTCAGCCGCAGCCCGGATGGCCGGCGCGTAAGCCGGTCGGGTTCGCAGGGTCCAGGCGTCCGCGACCCGCGCCACGTCATAGGGCCGGTCGGCCAGATCGGCGGCCAGATCCGCGATCAGCAGATCGACCGATGCACCCTGCCCCACAACCTTGGCCAGATCGTCGCGCGAAACGGGGGTGGCACTGGCAAAGAGAACGACTTCGATCCGACGCAACCATTCGCGCCACCGCAGGTTCTGCGGCAAATCTGCAAGGTCACGGTCCAGTTGTGGTTCTTTGGGACCCCGTGCCATGGTCAGACGCCGTACTGGCGGAAACTGTCGCGCCCCGTCAATTCACGCACCACGTCAAGGTCAACCAAACGGTCGCAGAGGCGCCGTGCGGCTCGGTCGGACATGAGGCCCGTCAACGCGCCCGGTGCCAAAGCATCATGTGACAGGAACAGGTCAACCGCTTTGCCAGCCCCTTTCGCCCGCAGCTGTGGCACCACGGCCCGCAGACGCGTTGCCAGGCGGGTAAGATCGGCGGCGAGCGTCACCGCTTGACCGGACGCCGTCGTCACCGCCCGATGACTGGCCAAATGCAAATCATCGCCCCGCAGCCGCAGGTCACGGGGTTTCAGGCCAAGCGACAGGAGGGGCACAAGAGGGTCCCAGCCCAAAGCCTTGGCCAGAGCCGCATCAGTCAGAATGAGGGCCGCCGTCTCGGCACGGGGCATTTCCACCAGCATAGATTCCAGCACCGACACGGCCCGATCAACCGGATTTCCAACAGCACCGTCGAAGCAAGCGGCAATTTTCTCGACGGACAACCCCTCCAGAACCCGGGCAAGCGGCGCCGCCTGAACGGATCGCGAAACGGCGCGAAACCATTGCCGCAAAATCTCTCCAGCGGGACCGGGACTATCGCCGGGCCGGATCAGATGTACCGCATCGCGGAGCGCCACCACACCCTCCCGGCGGCCCATGATCCTTACGCAAGACTCAGCCGCAGACAGCGCCAGACGGGCGCGCCAAAGGGCCTGCGGCACAGTGGAATTGCCTGTCACCAGATGCAGATGCGCCAAGGCGGCCCCAGATCGAAACGCCGCCGCCTCGAGGGTTTCAGCGGTCGCCGTCATGATCCATCGAGGCAGCTGCGGGATGAACACGGCAGGATCAGAGGGGACGACGGGGCGCTTTGTCATGCTGGAAGGATATTTCATAACGGCGGTTACTGCCAGAAAATAAGATATTAACCGCCGTCTGATTGTCAGCGCCACTATGTCCAATAAGTTTGCATTATCGGACATAAAAAAAAGTATGCTCGGCGCCATGATCAAAACAGCCGAGAACCCGCCATCAGCCACGCTGGACAACCCCAGCTCCCATGACGGAGACCACAGCAGCACCGACGCAATCGCCCTGCCCTCTCACCTGGCGGGCTCTGGTGCGCTGGAT
>JBBRLL010000043.1:0-40894 GCA_038231395.1 Rhodobacterales bacterium | reverse complement strand
CAGCCAGTCGCCGATCTTGTCCTTGGGGGCAAAGACCGGCCAGTTCGGCGGGAAGGGCAGATAGGGCAGGTGGTCATACCAGACCGGGTCATGCAGACACAGCGACTTGTAGCGCTTGCGCCAGCTGTCGCCGGGGCGGTCGTTCTTTTCGACAATGATCGTGGAGACACCCAATTGCCGCAACCGCGCCCCCAAGGCTATGCCGCCCTGACCGCCGCCGATGATCAGCACATAGGGCTGCTTGGTGTAGCCCAGATCGCGCGCCTCGGCCTCACGCTCTTCCAGCCAGGTGTGGCGATGTTTGCCAGCGCCGTGGTGCGCGCCCATCGGACGATCAAAGCCCACCGGCTCTTCATGGCCCTTCAGTTCGACCATCGAGGTTAAAAGCGTCCAGATCTTGCCGGATTTCAGCCGGATCAGTCCATAGCCGCGTGCGATTTCAGTCTCAAAACTGATCCATGCGGTTGTGATGCCGTCAGCCTCGGTCGCCGTCTCGCCCTCTGCAATCCGCCAATGCGACGGTTTGGTTGTGGCGAGTTGGTGGCGCAGCATGTCGGCCACTTCGGCATGGCCTTCGACGGTCTTGATATTCCAGGTAAAGGTCACAAGGTCGCGCCAATAGCAGTCGTCCAGAAACATCGCAGTGGCGCGGTCGATGTCGCCAGCCGTCAGCGCATCGCCAAAATCGGTCAGGAATGTCGAGACCAGATCGGCAGTGGTGGTGTCAAGCATGGGTATCCTCCCTCAAGTTCTCCCTCAGGGAGAGTTGCCCGTTTCGGCCACGATGCGCAAAGACAATCGGATTTCGGGATAAAGTTCCCTGGGCGGCCCTCACTGCTGCGCTTTATGCCAGCCAAACCCAATCCGGCGGTGATGTCGCTTGATCACCGCGTCACACTGCCGATTTGACTGCGATGCAGCTTTGTTTGATGTAATTCCATGAAGTCGAGGGTGATCGCCGATCCGATGATGCTCGCAAAGCCTGTGACGGCCTGAAATGGCTGCAGCACCAATCCCTTCGCTGGCTTCCTTTCAGTTGCAAGCCTTGCAGGCGGCCCGTTGACCGCCCCTTGGTTATTGGGATTGCCCCAACTGTGTGCAGCGCTTTTCAGGTGCGTTTTGGGGCGGGCCAGTTCCGGAAACTCAGTCATTGTCGCCCGCAATGGCACCGGCACCGCGGCGCGAGGTTTCGGTGGCAGGAACGGTGGTCCGAAGCGCGAAGCCATCCAGCCCGGCAATCGTTTCTGACGGGACGCGCGGCGTGGTCTGAAGGGGAAAGGGTTCAATCCCGGTCACTTCCGGAAACTGGATCGAAAGCGCCGCTGCATTGGTTAGGGTAAGCAAGGCCGCACCCTTCAGGAACGCGCTGTGGTCGCCACCGATCCGAACCTGCCCACCGGCCCACGCCAACATGGCCGCACTGCCCTGACGCGCAGCGATGGCGGCCAGAAATGGCAAAAGCAAAACCGGGCGTTCCACTTGGTCAGTGTTGATCTGCCCGCCCTCCGGCCCGATGATCAAAGGGGCGTGATCGGACAGTGCTGCCCCAAGCACGATAGGGCAAAGGTTGTGACCCGTGTACGCCCGCCAATGCCCATCGACCAAACTGGCTCGCGCAGCGGACCAGTCGCGGTTGGGCCGTTGCGCCAGATGGCGGAAAAGAGCGGTCGCGCCATCAACGCCATGCGCTGCAAGCCAGCCCGCAGCAAATCCGGCCTCTTCGGCCAATCCCCAAGCCATGCCAGCACCGCGCGCGGCCTTCTGGCACAGCGCCTCAGTCTCATTTCGCGACAGTCTTGTCCCAGCTTGCCGGCTCATCCTTTGTCCGTCGCGTTGATCTCGTCAGGGAAGGGTTCGCCCTGAAACAGGCTGATCCTGACCCATTTGTCCGATCGCGGATCAAAATGGCTCGCCCCGAAATATGCCAGTTTAAAGCGCATCAGGTCGATCGGCAGCATGTCTTGGGCGAGCAGGTTGCCCTGCACTTCGGCATAAGGATGGCGGGCGGCAATCTGGGCACGACGGACCATCAGGCGATGCTCGGGTGCGGCCAGAAGAAACGCCGCCACGCTACCTTTCGCGGGCAGGTCGCTGATCGCGGTGTGAAGGTCGCGGGCCATGCGAGCGATGCCAAGCGGTTGTTCCAGCGCCGCACCGGGTTCAGCAAACCGCGCCCCGATGCGGGGTTCCAGCTTTTCTTCGGACACGTACCAGAACAGGGACTGGTTCTTTTGCGCCGTAAAGTCGATGGACAAGGCCCAATCGTAGTGCTGGTGCAGCACATCCCGCAGCACACCGATGGTCATGGCACCGTCAAGGGCAAAAGACTTGCCCTCTTGCGCGCTAAGACAGCAGGCAAGACCGTCGACGAGCGGGCCATGCGGTTCCAGCATCAGGGCAAGCAGGGCTTCCTGACCTTCTTCTGACAGCGTCGCCTCAGCCCAAAGCCAAAGCTGATTCCAAGGATGCGCGCCATCCGGCCAATCGGTCAATTGGGCGTCAATGCGGGCAAGGTCGCGCCGAAGATCGGCCAGTTTGGCGATTTGCAACGGATGATCGGAGGTCCAGGTGGCCGCATTCTGCACGGCGTTTTCAAGCGCCGTGTGAAACTGAGCGACGGTTTCAGCAGATGACTGTGGCAGGGCCCGCACACGCGCGAGCGCTTCTTCGCGCACCGCCATCCAGTTGTTCAGCAGGACCGGATGGCGCACCAGAAACGGCGCCATCCCAAGCCCGGTGGCATTGCCCACACCAAGGTGCCGTCGCAGCCCTTTGTCCAGTGCAACGGCCTTCTCGCCACCCTTTGCTGCCGCAAGGTGGTTCACCAGATCGACGGTAAAGGCCCGGATCAACCAGACCGACAACATCTCTGCCTGAAACGGCTCTGACAGTTCGGTCCGGTCAGCGACACGTTCGCGGTCAACCGCCCCGAATTTCCCGGCGCCGTAGACGGCGGTGGTGCGCATCAGATAGCCCACGCTTTGCAACTCTGCCGGGTCAGGTTGCTGACCTGAAGCGAGGCTGTCAACCACATGGCCAAACAACCGTACCGACCGGTTGGCGCGGCTGAGACAGAGTTCGCTCGTGCTGACGCGCCCAGCCTCTTGCAGAGGCACATTTGCCGCCAGGCGGACAAGGTCGGCAGGGGTCGGCTCGCCGTCACACAAGGCAAATGTGGCGTCCCAAGCGGTGGCGATCACCCGGTCTGAGCGCATGTCGTCTGGCAAGTCACGGGCAAAGGCAACCAGGCAGTAGGTTCGGTCCGGTCCCTTGGCGCGGTAGATGGCATGGCCGACGCCGTTTGCATCCACCTCCCACACCGGGCGGTCAAAGGACCAGCCATCTTTTTGCATGCGCCGCAACAAGATGCGCAGAAACGAAAGCCGGGTCGGATGCGCGCTGCCCATCCGCGACAAACGCATGACCTGATCGGGTGTACGCCGAAACCTTGAAAGGTCGTCTGACAGTGCCAAGGCCACCGGCTGTTCTTGTGCTTGGGTCATTGCACGGCACTGGAGGCTTTTCCGGCATCAGTTGCCGGCCCAAAACCGTTGGTGAAAAAGCGCAACCAGTTTGCCCCCATCACACCGTCCACCTCTGCCGCACTCATCCCGACGCGGCGCAGCCCTGCCCTGATCTGCCCGAAGTCGCGATTGTCGCGAAACCAGTCCGGCATCGGCGGAAAGCCAGCGGCAGCGGCGCTGCCCTCGCCATAGTCGGGCGATTTCGTCCAGCGCCCGACCCGCATCCATTCGACAACACTGTCGGGCTAATCCTGACACAGATCGCTGCCGATGCCGATATGGTCCACGCCGATCTGGTCCGCGCGACGACGCCACAGAAGTCGTCCAGCGTGCAGGCGCTGCCGCCATTGAGGTGATGGGGGTACAGCGAAAACCCGACCATCCCGTCGCTTTCCGCCAAAGCCTGTAACACGCGCGGCGATTTATTGCGCCGCGCCGGGTGCCATGTTGCCGGGTTGGCATGGGTGATCGCAATCGGTCGGCTGGAATGAGCGATGGCGTCAAGGGTCGATCGTTCGGCGGAATGGCTCATATCCACCACCAAGCCGACGCGGTTCATCTCGGTCACCACGTCGCGGCCCATCCGGGTCAGGCCGGTATCCTCTGCTTCATAACACCCGGTCGCCAGCAGGGACTGGTTGTTGTAGGTCAGCTGCATGAAGCGCAGGCCGAGGCGGTGAAGCACTTCGACAAGACCGATGTCGTCTTCAATACAACTCGGGTTCTGCGCGCCAAAGAATATCGCGGTGCGCCCGCTGTTGCGGGCAAGTTGCACATCGGCGGCGGAGAAGCCCTGAAAGATCAGATCGGGAAAGTCTTCGAACCAGCGGTTCCAGCGGCTGATGTTCAGCACGGTTTCGCGGAAGGTCTCGTGATAGGTGATGCTGACATGCACCGCATCGACGCCGCCGTCACGCATCTGGCGAAAGATGCGTTCGGACCAGTTGGCGTATTGCAACCCGTCGATCAGCATGGTCATTCCGGCTCTCCTGCAGCGGTGTAGGCGGTCTTGACGGTGGTATAGAATTCCGCAGCGTAGCGGCCCTGTTCGCGCGGACCATGCGAAGATGCGCCGCGCCCGCCGAACGGCACGTGGTAATCGGTGCCCGCTGTCGGCAGGTTGACCATCACACAGCCCGCCCGCGCATTGGCCCGGAAATGGTTGGCGCGGGCCAAAGAGCGCGTCATGATCCCGGCAGTCAGGCCAAAAGGTGTGTCATTGGCCAAAGCCAGCGCCTCGGCATAACTGCCCGCAGTCTGGATGCAGGTGATCGGGCCAAACATCTCTTCGCGGTTGACGACCATATCGTTGCGGGTTGCGGCAAAGACCGCTGGCGCCATGAAATAGCCGTTGGTTGGACGGTCCAGCCGCATACCGCCGCACAGCAGGTCAGCCCCCTCGCCACGCCCGGTTTCGATATAGCGCAGGTTTGCCGCAAGTTGGCTTTCGCTGACCACCGGGCCCAATTGAGTGCCATCGTGCAATGCATGGCCAACCTTCAGCGCCGCGGCCGCCGCCACCAGCTTTTCGGTGAAGGCTTCCAGCACTTTATGGTGCACGATCAGCCGGGAGGCCGCGGTGCATTTCTGGCCGGTGCCGCCAAAGGCCGCGTTGCAGGCATGGGTCACCGCAAGGTCAAGATCGGCGTCATCCATGATCAGCATCGGGTTTTTTGACCCCATCTCCAGCTGCAATTTCGGCAAATGCCCGATCGAGGCCGCCGCAATCTGCCGCCCGACCGGAACCGACCCGGTAAAACTGATGGCGTCCACCGCATCTGCGGTAGCCAGCCGGTTGCCCACCTCTGCTCCGGTCCCCATAACCAGATTGAAGGTGCCAGGCGGCAGATCGGCCCGGGCGATAATCTCTGCCAGCGCCACCGAGGTCGCCGGGGTCAGGTTGGCCGGTTTCCACACCACCGCGTTGCCAAAGGCCAATGCCGGAGCGATTTTCCAGGCCGGAGTGGCCACTGGAAAATTCCACGGCGAAATGATCGCGACCACGCCCACCGGTTCACGCCGCACTTCGATGTCAATGCCGGGGCGGGTGCTTTGCGCCTGATCGCCGTGCAATCGCAGCGCCTCGGCGGCAAACCAGGTGAAGAACTGCCCGGCGCGGTAAACCTCTCCCTTGCCTTCGGCTAAGGGTTTGCCCTCTTCGCGGGACAAAAGCATTCCGATCTCGGCAGAGCGGGCCATCAGTTGGGTGCCGATGGACATCAAAACATCATAGCGTTTCTGGATGCCTGCCGCCCACCACAACGGCTGCGCCAGCCGGACCGCGTCCAGTGCCATGTCCAGTTGATCGGCACTGGCTTGCGCATAGTGGCCGATTATGTCGGAGATGTCCGAAGGGTTGCGGCTTTCAATCGACGTCACCCCGGCCAGCCACTGTCCTGCGATGAAGTTTCGCGTCTCTGGTATTGTCATCCCATGCGTCCGTTCTTTCGAGGTCCGACCGCTGCACAAGGGCAGCCCGAACCGAGGCTTGCGCAAGTCCTTTGGGAACAGTGCCATTTGCGGGTCGAACTGTCACGGCACCATCGACTTCGGCAAGCGCCCGGCAGACCCTTTCGCCCTCGCGGGCACATCTGGCCGCCACAGGATATTGGCCCTTCCATGCCAGCAGATGCCGCCCCCGATGACGCGGGCCTTGCGATCAGCCTAAATGATGGCCTTGCCGTCCGGTGACCCCGATGCTTTGACAGCGCCGCCGATCCAGCCCAAGCGTTGCGCTGGCACCAGACCCAGATTGTAGAAGTTCAGCCCGTCGACAAACCCGTTGGTCGCCGCTGCGCGCTGCTGTAAGTCGGCGGCATCCTTGACCTGCGGGTGGCACAACTGAAAGCCCGCGATCAGCGTCTTGTCAGGACCCAAAGCCGCCCTTGTGCTGGCCATCAGGGCCGCGATGTCCTGCGATGGCGTGGTATAGGCGCAGTGCAAAATACCGTCGAGGTGCGGGGTCACGGCGGAAAGGTCGATCCCGCTGGCCCACGTGCCAGCCGCGTCAATCAGCAAGAGCGAGGTGTCAGGATGGCAGGCGGCCTTTGCCTCGGCGATCAGTGCCGTGACGGGGCTGCTGCGCCACGACAGATAGGCCATCAGCGCGGGGTGGTCGCGGAAGGCTTCCGCCGCTTTTGCCGGAAAGTCGGGGAACTGGCGCCGGGGTAATTCGCGGGCGAAGGCTGCGTCCAGCAGAGTTGCAACTGTCTGCCGGGCCGCCTCAAAATCCACATCGGCGGCAAGGGCTGCGGCTTGGCAATGGCCACAAAAGCACAGACTTAACAGGAAGGTATCTTCGTCCAGAAGGCCAAGCCCGTCCTTTTCATGGTGAAACCCGTGGGCAAACCCCATGTAATCCGGGCTTTCCAGCTCTATCCGGTCAGGGCGATAGCGGTGTGAGATTTCCGCGACCATCCCTGTGACATAGGCCCGCGCTGCCGGGCTGGCGGGGCAAAGACCAAAAATCTGCGGATCTCCATGCGCCGTGCGCAGGCAGTGGTCAGGATTAGCTTGGCCAAGGCGCGTGTTGTGCAGGCAGACTGTCCAGCACGACACGCCCAAACCGCCAGCATCGCGGCGGCGGATCAGTTCGGCCAGCATGTCGCCGTCCTGCCCGACAATGGCTGCTTGAAGTGGCGTGATCGTGTGGGCTGTCCAACGCGCCGGGTCGGGCTGGTAATAAACGGTGCCATCTTCGGGGAAATAGACCCGGCGCTTGGGGTTGCCGGGCTGCAAAAACCGCCCGGCGTGATAGGAGGTGGCCAGGCTGATCATCGTGACCCCCTGATCCGCCAGAAGGCCAAGCGCCCGGTCCAGTCCGATGTCATGCAGGTCCCACGGATAGGCCCAGACGGAATGGGCAGGCCCTTTCATGCCGCAGGTCCGGACCAGACGCCGCCCATCACCCGGCCTTGCGCGGTCAGACGCTGGGGATGGCGGACAATCTCACACTCGACATCCTCCAGATCAATCGGGCGGTCCTCCAAAGCTATCACCGAAGCGTCACCGGTGGCACCGGGTGCAAGGCTGCCAAGATCGG
Source organism: Rhodobacterales bacterium (assembly GCA_038231395.1). GTDB lineage: Bacteria > Pseudomonadota > Alphaproteobacteria > Rhodobacterales > Rhodobacteraceae > Stagnihabitans. Next base: position 33,328 of record JBBRLL010000043.1, on the reverse strand, counting down.
GGCGGCGCAGCGCTGCGGCTGGGTTCTGCGTGGTCAGGGTGACAACCTTGTCCAACGGCAGACCTAGGGCCAGAAACTTGGTCATTGTCCGCAAAAGGTCATGGGCCGGTCCGTCGATGCAAAACGCATGAACATCCGAAGAGATCGTATCAGGCCAGAAGTCGTGCTCCACCATGGCGCGGGCGGTGGTCCATGAAAACGAGCCCATGCCGTGACCGACATCAAACAGCACTCCGCGGACGCGGGCGTCAAGAACCGCTTGTTTGATGCGCCCGTCGCCATGCATCGGTGTGTTGGGGAACGGGCGGAAGCAATGGGTCAGAACATCGCCACGCCGCAACCGGGCCACCACAGCCTCATAGGTCGGGGGCGGTTCGTCGATGTGAACCATCAGCGGAAGGCCCGTGCGGTCGGCCACATCCAGCGCCACGTCCAAGGGTGCGGCCCCTGAAGCGCCGCTGGCATGGCGACCAAGGCGCACTTTGACGCCGATGATGCAATCGGGATTGGCGCGCGCCACCTCTACCGCCTCGCGCGCGGCCATCAGGCGCATATCTTCGCCTTCCCCGACCGAGATGCGGCGGGAAAAGGCATAAATCCCGGCAAACGAGACGTGAAGGTATACCAAAACCCGTGTGGCGGCGCGGTCGATGACATGAGCACGAAAGCCGGCAAAATTGCCGGGCCCCGCGCTGCCGGTATCAACCACAGTGGTGACGACGCTTTTGCGGGCATAAAGGTCCGGATCAACGCCCAGCGAAGTGCCGCCCCAATAGACATGCGTGTGCAGGTCGATCAGGCCGGGGGTCACGATAAGGCTCGCCACATCGCGCTGCACGGTGCCGGTCAGTCCATCACCGACCGCTGCGATCCTGCCACCGGCAAAGGCCACGTCTGCCACCCGGTCAATCCCCTGCGACGGGTCGATCACTCTGCCGCCTTTCAACACCAGATCATGTGCCATCGTGTCCCCCTTGACTCAGTCAGCCCCGATCGTCCCTGCCCTGTGATGTGGATTGAGGGCCACCGCAAGCGCCCGGCTCAGTCCAGCCGCACCACCCGTTCCTCGACGATGCTTTGTTCGGCGGCCAGCACGATGCGCAAGGAATTCACGGCGGCATCCATCGACGCCGACAGGTCGATATCTTCGACAATCGCCTGCAGGAAAACCGCCTGCTCGCGGTCACACAACTCCTGATGGCCCGGCTCATCCTCCATCGACAAAATCTCGTCCGGCGTCGTGAAATTCCTGTCGGCGCCGACGGCTGCATGGTGAATGCGAATGGCGTCGGTCTTGATGTGCTTGTCGATATCGGCCGAGCCGGACAGTTCTTCCGCCCCCTTGCGCGCCGCCTCATGCGGCACCAGCGAAACCGAACCCTTCGGCCCGATCACATCTTTTACGAAGAAAGCGGTTTCCGACATCATCGGACCCCAGCCCGCCTCATACCAGCCGACCGAGCCGTCGTCGAATGTGACATGCAGATGGCCATAGTTCTGCTTGGCCGCCTCGCCCCACAATGCCGCGCCAATGCCATGCACCCGCACCGGTTTTGCTTGCGTCAACTGGCACATCACATCGACATAATGCACCCCGCAATCGACGATGGGGATCAGGCTGTCGATCAGGTTCTTGTGCCATGTCCAGGCCAGGCCTGAGGATTGCTGGTTCAGGTTCAGCCGCATGACCAGCGGTTTGCCCAGAGTTTGGCCGATCTCGATGAACTTCACCCAGGACGGATGGACGCGCAGAATATAGCCCAGAACCAGCTTGCGGTTCAGCCGTCGTGCCGTGGCCACGACCTTTGCGGCATCCGCGTTATTGGTTGCAATCGGTTTTTCCATGAAGACATGCGCCCCCGCCTCCATCGCCTTGATCGCGAAATCGGCATGGGTGTTGGGCCAGGTGTTGACGGAAACCGCGTCGGGTCTGGTTTCTGCCAGCGCCACCTCGTAATTCTCAAACAGCGGATAGCCTTGCAACTCCGCCGGGATGTCCTTGGACCTGATCGTCCGGCTGACCAGACCGACAATCTGGAACCCCGTGTTGCGGTGATAGGCAGAGGCGTGCGAGGCCCCCATGTGGCCTAACCCAACCACCAAAATCCGCACTGGCTTGGCCATGTCTGCCCCTTCCCCACTGGATACGCCTGCGGCTGAGGCCGCCTACCGCCTTGGCCCGCCACTGTTTCAGATCGCCTGATCGAACATCGCGGCGTTGATGGCGTCAACGTCAATGGTGCGGCTATATGAAGAAAACCGACTTTACCGGCACCCGCGCAAGGGAGCATAGTTTGCGGGCCGGTTTGGCTGCGATCTATCCTTTGGCTCGGGGTCATCACTTAAGGTGTCGCCTACGCCGACCTGCTTTTGGCAGTATCCTGCACCGCTGGCATTGCCACCACCAGTATGACGGAGGAGGCAGGAAGAATGACCGGACCAATGCCGTTTCCGACAACCCGTTGAGGATCCATGGATATCAATGACATCGACACCCCCGCCGTCCTGATCGACCTTGCAAGGGTCGAAGTGAACCTCAAACGCGCGCAGGATTATGTCTCGGCTCAAGGCTGGCAGATGCGGCCGCATGTCAAGACGCACAAGCTGCCTCGCTTTGCGTGGCGTCAAATGGAACTGGGGGCGGTGGGCATCACCACACAAAAGCTGGGCGAGGCCGAGGCTATGGCCGATTCCGGGATCAGTGACATCTTTCTGCCCTACAACATCCTTGGCGTCAGCAAACTCAGCCGGTTAAAGGCGTTGCATGATCGGGTGTGCATCGCGGTGACGGCCGACAGTCTGGTGACGATCAAAGGCTATGCCGGGCGGTTCACCGATCCGGCGCATCGCCTGCGGGTGCTGGTCGAATGCGACACCGGGGCGGCGCGCTGCGGTGTGCAGACCGGGGCCGAAGCGGTGGCACTGGCGCAGGCCATCCTCGCGTCCAAGGGGTTGCAGTTTGGCGGGCTGATGACCTATCCGGCGCAGGGCGGTTTGGCTGCCACGCAAAGCTGGCTGGCGGCGGCCTTGGCTGCCTTTCACGCGTCAGGAATTGCCGTCGGTACGGTTTCGACCGGCGGTACCCCGGATCTGATGCACGCCAGCGCGCTTCATGCCACCACCGAATATCGCCCCGGCACCTATATCTATTCTGACCGCATGCAGGTGGCCTTTGGCCATGGCAGTCTGGAGGATTGCGCCCTGACGGTGCTTGCAACCGTGGTCAGCCGCCCGACCCCTGACCGCGCCATTCTGGATGCCGGTTCAAAAGCGCTGGCGGCCGATCTGTGCCCCGCCCCCGGTCATGGCCATATTCTGGGTTACCCCGATGCGGTTATCAGGGTGCTGAGTGAAGAACACGCGGCGGTTGACCTGTCGGCCTGCCCCCGGCGGCCAGAGATTGGCGAGCGGGTCCGGGTGATACCGAACCACGCCTGTGTGGTTTCAAATCTGTTCGACGAGGTTTATCTGATGAATGGGACGCAGGTTGATGAGGTTGCCCGCATCACCTCACGCGGAAAGCTGACGTGACGGTGACGGGGGTGCAGAACTGCGGCAATTCACCTTGGAGATACTGAGCAGTTGAAAAAATCTTGGGCTAAATCCACTGGCTGTCTGTCAAAGCAATCAGGCTGGGCGGCATTTGACTAAGGACAGTGATGACCGGGTAACGCATTTGGTCCGAAGTTGGTGCGTCAAGGCAAGGAATTCCGAAAAGCTGCCAGTTGGTCGGGATCCATGCGGACCACGTGACCGTCTTCCGGATAGGCACCAGTTCCCACTTCCGCGACGAACTCGCGGAACGCCGCCACGCGTTCGGCTTGCAACCGGTCATATTCGGCCGCGAAGTTGCGGTAGACTTTGGAGTGGCGTGGCATGTGGCCGCGATTGGTGCCAAGGATATCCTCGGCGAACAGGTATTGCGCGTCGCAACCCGGACCGGCACCCATCGACCATAAAAGTATGCCGACCCGGCGGCTGATTTCGGTGGCAACCTCGACCGGCACGACCTCGATTTCGACGGCAAAGGCACCGGCGGCCTCATAGGCCCTGATCTCGTCAAAAAGCGCCAGGGCGGAGGCCGCGGTCTTGCCAACGGCCTTGAACCCGCCCGTCCAGGTGGCGCGGCTTGGCACCAGACCGACGTGGCCTACGACAGGGATATGCTCGCGCGCCACATGTTCGACCGTGCCCAGCCCGCCGGAGCAATAGACGGCGTCAGCACCCGCCTGCATGACCTTGCAGGCCCAACGCAGGTAATCGTCGCGGGTTCCGGCCTCCAGATGGGTTTGGCCGGTCATCGAGAACAAGGTGGGCGCGACCTCGCGGTAACGCGGATGGCTCACCAATTCTGCGGGCACCGAGACGATGTCAATTCCAGCGGCCTCAGCGGCTGCGGCCTCATCCAGCGTTGTCACCCGCAGCATGGTCATCTGACCCTTGCCCTTCAGGGCACGCAGGTCGGCAATCGTGGGTTTCTTGCGGCGCATGGCGTGACCTCAACGTGAGAGAAAGACAGTGTGGAATTCATCCCGATAGGGCTTGGCGGTGGGTGGCAGGTCACGGCGCAGGTAATAGTCCGGCTCTGACAACTGGCGCTTTACGGCGTGATAAATCTCGACATAACCGTGCCAGATGGAGGCCGTGGCGGGCGGGTAGTCGGCCTTCACCAGTTCATGCAATGCAGGCAAGGCGTGATAGGGCACCATGGGAAACATGTGATGTTCGATATGGTAGTTCATGTTCCAATAGATGAACCGCGAGACCGGGTTCATGTAAACCGTGCGGCTGTTCAGCCGATGATCCACCACGTTTTCAGCAAGGCCGCCGTGTTGTAAAAGACCGGCCATCACCATATGCCAGCAGCCGTAAATGCGCGGCAGACCGATCAGCATCAGGGGAATCCAAGACTGCGACGCCAATGCCGCAGCAACTGTTGCAGCAAGGAGGGCAATCTCGATGCGGGCGGCAAGGATTGCTTTGCCGCGTTCTGTCTCCGGTATGTAGTCTTTTTCATCGTCCGACAGGGTCCCTGCGGCCTGTCGAAACAAGACGCGCAGCGAATCCCACGCCCCAAGCACGCCGATAAAAGCCAACGTCAGCTTGACCACGGCGGGCGGATGCATGAAGGCAATCTCCGGGTCGCGGCCTACGATGTAGGTGTTGGTGTGGTGGCGCGCATGGCTCCACCGCCAGGCGACTGGGTTCCGCATCACCTGAAACGAGGCGATGTTGTAGATGAGGTCGTTCATCCACGCCGTCTTGAACGCAGTGCCATGCCCGCATTCGTGCCAGCGGCTGTCGCAGGCCGAGCCATAAAGCACTCCGTAAGCTATCCAAAACGGCACGCAGGTCCAGGTTCCCCAGAAATAGATGCCGCCCCATGCGAAAAGCACATGGCCCAAAGCCCAGATGATCGTATCGCGGATGGCAGGCCCGTCGCGGCGTTGCATCAAGGCTTTGACCGCCTTGCGTGGCACATCGGTGTGGTACCATTCGGCTGAAGCCAGACCAATCTCGACGGCGCGTTGCGCTGACGGACCCGTCAGACTGTAATCGCGCGGGATTGCGGGTTGGGCGAGACTGGTCATGGATACGTCTCCTTTTGGGGTGGCGTCGGGCCAGATTGCTGCCAAAACATCTGAAAGTCCATGGACAGGGTGAGTGGGCAAGTCACCGGCGTCAACCGAAATACTGATTGGTTCACCGCAAAAGCAGACCGACGTTGGATAGTGTAAGAATCTTCGGGCTGCCCCGGCACTTGACGTTTCGGCGGCAATTTTCAGCCCCGGCCGGGTTTCTTGTGCGCATTCGCAAGGAAGAAACGCCGCATGTTTGCGGTCGTCGCTGTTTTGGGGTCAATGGCCGTAGTGTCGCGGTCGGTGTTCATCAAAATCTGAAGCAGTCCGGACAACTTTGGCATGGGTTGAGCCAGCGCGAGAGCCGTCTACACCAAGACATCGCCGCGCATTATCAGGGGCAAGGGTCCGCGGCATGATGGCTCGATCCCCCAGAAAAATAACCGATTGGCACTTTGGGGAGGCAGCACGGTATGCGGGCCTCGATGGGTCAGGCGCCCGCGCGTTGGGATTTTCTGACTAACGTATCCGGTGCCCGAAAGTCTGTCTTTCAGGTCGCGTCCACATCGCATAATCTTGGGATGCAGGATGGCGGCGGATTGATCCGGCCATCCATCGTCAGGGGAAGAACATCATGACCAAAGCTATTCGTTGGGGCATTCTGGCAACAGGCTGGATTGCGGAATTGTTCGTCAAAGACCTGCTTCTGACCGGCCATCAGGTGACGGCCGTGGGATCGCGCAGTCAGGCCAGTGCTGACCGTTTCGCCACCGCTTTCGGCATCGCCAAAGCTCATGGCAGCTATGAGGCGCTGGCCGCAGACCCTGACGTTGACATCATCTACATCGCCACGCCGCACCCCCAGCACTTTGCCGCAGCGATGCTGGCACTGAACGCCGGCAAACACATCCTTGTCGAGAAGGCCTTTACCCTTAACGCTGCTGAGGCAGCCAGGATCGTTACCCTTGCCCAAGCCAAAGGCCTTGTCGTGCTGGAGGCGATGTGGACAAGGTTCCTGCCCCATATGCGCCGCCTGCGTGAAATCATCGCGGCGGGCACGATTGGCGAGATACGCTCGCTGACCGCCGATCACCGCCAGAAGTTGTCTGACGACCCCAAACACCGCCTGAATGCGATGGATCTGGGTGGTGGCGCATTGCTGGACCTGGGGATTTACCCGATTTCCTTTGCTTGGGATATTCTGGGCAAGCCGGATCTGATCAAAGCCTCGGCGACGTTCCGCGACACCGGTGCCGACGCGCAGGTTGCCACGATCTTCCACTATGCCTCTGGTGCCGTCGCCACCACGCTGTCGTCAAGCGACAGCGCTGGTCCAAACCGGGCCAGCGTGGTCGGCACCAAGGGCCGGATCGACATTGACCGCGTCTGGTATTCCTCCACCACCTTCCGCGTCTACGACACGGACAACGCCGTGGTGGAAACCTTCGACATGCAGGTCGTTGGCCGTGGCATGCAGTTTCAGGCTGAGGAGTGCGAACGGCTGATCACCTCGGGTTTGCTGACCAGCCAGATCATGCCGCCCGCACAATCCGTCCAGATCATGCAGACGCTGGACGAGGTGCGCGCGCAGATCGGGCTGCGCTACCCTTCCGAAGAGTAAAATTTCGTGACCCTGTGTTGCGGGCAGAACCCGACAGCACCGGCAGCTTGATGTTCGCTGGCAAAAGAGAGATGCGGAGCAAAAGCCTCGCGTTTCAGGGTCCGACCGAGGCCAACAGGGTCTTGCGGGCTGATTTCAGGTGGAAGAGGCAGGTCGCCTCGACCCGAGCAGGATCGCGCGACAACAAGGCGTCGATGTAGTCCAGATGTTCTGCAATGGCTATGCGGTTGCGCTCTGCCTCATCGCTTTTGTTCCACTGGTAGTGATAGTGGAAGATCAGCGAAATCAGGTCGTAAAAATCGACGATGAAGCGGTTGCGCGAGGCATCATTGACCAAGCGGTGAAAGCGTTCGTCAAGGTCAGAGAAGTCATGGAACCGTTGAGTGATCTGGGTTTGCAGGGCCAGATGTTCCTTTTGCAGGGATTTCAGCGCCGTCCACCCCGGCGCGTCAGGGGATTGGGCCGCGAAAGCCCGGGCTGACCGTATCTCAAACATTTCGCGCACCTCAAACAGCTCCAGCGCGAAATCCTTGGTAAAGCCCATGAAACACCAACCGGAGTTCGCCCGCCTTTCGATAAGCCGGAAGCGGCTGAAACGGTTGAGAAATTCGCGGATACCGCTGGTTGAAACGCCAAATTGCCGCGCAAGGTCAAGTTCGTTGATCGCGTCACCGGGTTTTCGGTCGGCGCGCAACAACCACTCCATGAACTTCTTTTCAACCTGAACCGAGGTGGACAGGGTTTCAGCCCGCTCAAACGCGTCGCTTGGGTGCGGCGGGCGGATCAGAGTGCGGCCAACCGGACCCGCCTTGACAATGCCGCGCTCTGCCAGCACCCCCAGCACTTTGCGCACCGTGGTGCGGCTGGCACCAAGCCGTTGTTTCAAAAGGTTTTCGGACTCGATCGGGTTGCCGGGTTGCTGTTCGCTCAAGTAGGCCAGCAGCGCGTTGAAGGCCTTTTTATAGACTGTATCGCTCTTCATCACTGCTCCACCGCTATCCGGTTCTTTACCCTAGTTCTTTGTCCATAAAAAACAAGTTGACCAAGCCCGCATAAAGAAGTTTTTTATCGACAAGAAGCATGGTCGGGGAGCGGTTCTGATGGCGGAAAACGACGGGGCGCCGATCCTGACCATTCGCGGTCTGACCAAAAGTTTCGGCCCGGTCGAAGTGCTGCGCGGTGTCGATCTGGACCTGCACAGGGGCGAAGTTCTGGCGCTGGTCGGCGACAATGGTGCGGGCAAGTCCACCATGATCAAGCATGTGGCCGGGGTTTACCGCGCCGATGCCGGCGAAATTCTACTTGAAGGTCAGCGGGTCGATGTTGCCACCCCAAGACAGGCGCGCGAAATCGGGATCGAGACGGTCTATCAGGACCTTGCGCTTGCCGATGATTTGTCGGTCGGCGCCAATATCTTTCTGGGGCGCGAACCGGTGCGGCGGTTGGCAGGCTTGATCCCCTATGTCGATGACCGCATGATTCGCCGCGAAACCGCTGATCTGCTGCAACGTCTGGGTAGTCACATTCCGGCCGAAGCCAAAACGGTGGCACGTCTGTCAGGCGGGCAGCGACAGGCCGTGGCCATCGCGCGGGCGATCTACTGGAAAGCCAAGGTCGTCATCATGGACGAACCGACGGCTGCACTTGCGGTGATGGAGCGTGAAAACGTGATCCGCTACGCCCGCGACCTCGCCAGCGCGGGGGCCGGGGTCATCTACATCGGCCACAACCTGGTCGAAATCCTTCAGGTCGCCGACCGCATCGCCGTGATGTTCCGCGGCACCATCACCCATACGACACGGGCAAGTGAAACGACGCAGGAAGAACTGATCAAATACATGACCGGTTATCGAAAGACTGAAAAAGCGGCCTGAGTGCCGCATAGGGAGGACTAAAATGCTGTCGAAATGGATGCTGGCAACCACGGTTGCCACAGCGGCTTTGTTGTCTGCAAGCGCAGGTCAGGCCGACGTGAAGATCGCGGTCATCGTCAAGGCCACGACCTCTGAATACTGGCAATGGGTGTTCAAGGGCGCACAAGCCGCTGGCAAGGACCTTGGCGTGACGGTCGAGGAACTGGGCACGCCCAAGGACGACGCGGCAGGGCAAATCGCGGTTCTGGAAAGTGCAGCCGGTGCCAAACCTGCGGCCATTGTGATCTCTCCCACTGTGGCAGAGGCGCTTGGCGACCCGATTGCCGCGGTCACGGCTGCGGGTATTCCGGTCATCATGATCGACTCCGGGGCCAAAACCGATGATTACGCCGCGTTCCTGACCACCAATAATCAGGCGGGCGGCAAGGCAGCCGCAGAGTCGATGGCCGCCTGCATCAAAGAGCGCACCGGCAAAGTGGCGGGCAAAGTGGCCTTTATCACCGCACTTGCAGGCCACGAATCGCTCGACAGCCGCGACCAGGGCTTCAAGGACGGCGTTGCGGCCTATCCTGACCTGAAAATCGTCGGAAACCGGGTCGGCAACAACGAAGAAGCCGAAGGGATGAGCTTTACCGCCGACATGGTCACCAAGGATCCCGATCTGGTCGGCATCTTTGCCGACAACGCGCAGATGGGCACCGGGGCTGGTGCTTCGGTCAGCGAGCAGAAGATCGGCGACAAGCTGTGTCTGGTGGCCTTTGACGCTGACGCCGGCGAGTTGGAGCATCTGAAGGACGGCTCGATCTATGCGCTGATCATCCAGGATCCCTTCATGATGGGCTATGCTGGCGTCTGGTATGGCTATGCCGCCTCCAAAGGGGCGCGGCTGCCGAAGTTCGTTGATACCGGCGTCGGCGCTGTGACCAAAGCCAACATGGGTGATCCGGCCTTTGCCGGGTTGCTGGATGTGAGCAAACGTACCCTCGCGCCCTTCACCGGCAAGTGAGGTTCTTCGGCATGGGTCTGCAAGTCTCCCTTCCAAGTCACCCTCAGGCAGACCCATGCCGCTTTTTTTCCGAAATGATGCGGTCGCAGGCCGTTCGGAACAGGTAAGATAATGATACGCAGCCTGTACCGGCGGCTTCCGGTTGAAACCTATGTGCTGGCCTTCACCTTGATCCTGTGGATCATCCTGACCGTGATCGCGCCGAATTTCTTGACGCCGGGCAACGTCAGCAACATGATGCGGCAGGTCGCGATTTCCGGGATCATCGCCATCGGCGCGCTGTGCCCGATCCTGATTGCAGGCATCGACCTGTCGGTGGGGTCGGTGGCGGCGTTCTGCGGTGTGCTGGTGGCGCAGCTTTTGACCCACGACTTCGGCATTGCAACCTCGGTGGTCCTTGCGATTGCGGCGGGTGTGGCGATTGGCGGGCTGAACGCGGTCAGCGTCGGCATTCTGGGCATCCCGGCCTTCATCGTGACCTTGGCGGGGTTGCAGGTTTACCGTGGTTTGGCGCTGCTGACGTCTGGCGGCATCACGATTGGCGGTCTGCCCCCCGGCATCAAGGACTTTGCACGCGGCGCTGCGTTGGGCATTCCGAACCTGTTCTTGGCGATGCTGGTGATTGCCGGCCTCGTCCACTACCTGCTGCGCTATTCCAGAACCGGGCGCTACCTATATGCGTTAGGCTCCAATGCCGAGGCGTCGCGGCGTCAGGGCATTCCGGTGTTTCGCATCACCGTGATCGCCTATACCATCTCCTCCGGTCTTGCGGCCCTTGCGGCAGTGTTGCTGGTGTCGCGGTTGAGCGTGGCCACGCCGTCGATGGCCAACGCCTACGAATTGCAAGCTATCGCTGCGGCTGTGGTGGGTGGAGCCAGCCTGTTTGGCGGGCGTGGCACCGTCCTTGGCACAGTCGCTGGCGCTGTCTTGTTCACGACGATGGGCAATGGCGCTGTGCTGTTGAACATCGACCCCTTCTGGGAAATGGTGGTCGAAGGCCTGCTGATTGCGCTGGTCGTCTATCTGGACAATCTGCAGAAGCGGCGTCAAACCGGAGCGTGAGGACACGCCGCCTCATCCTTGCCGCAAAACCCCGAATCCGACGCACTGGCCTGCCTAACCAATCCGGGCCCATCCAATCCGGGCCCATCCAATCCGGGCCCATCCAATCCGGGCCGATCCGGGCCAATCCGATCCGGGCCCTCAAGAGACCGAGACATCCATGACCCAAATGATGAAAGCCCTCGTCTGCCCAACGCCCGGCCAGATCGCGTTGGAGGCACGGCCGGTTCCGGTGCGTGGTGCCGCAGATGTGCTGATCCGCATCCGTCGCGCCGGGATTTGCGGCACCGATTTCAACATCTATGCCGGACATCATCCTTTTCTGGTCTATCCGCGCCTGATCGGACATGAACTTTCAGGAACCGTCGAAGAGGCCCCCGAAGGCAGCCGCTTCGTGGCGGGTCAGATCGTGGCAGTCATCCCCTATATCGCTTGCGGCACCTGCCATGCCTGCCTGAACGACAAGCCGAATTGCTGCATGAACATCGCTGTGCTGGGTGTCCACAAGGATGGCGGCATGTGCGAATGGCTTTGCGTGCCCGAGGTCAATGTTCAGGCCGTCGATGGCCTGACGCTGGACCAAGCCGCCACGGTGGAGTTTCTTGCCATCGGGGCTCATGCCGTCCGTCGGGCCGGTGCGGTTGCCGCGCGCCAGGTGTTGGTCGTCGGGGCCGGACCGATCGGGCTTGCCACGGCGCTGATGGCGCAAATTGCCGGGGCCAGGGTCACACTGGCCGATCTGGACGCCGCAAGGCTAAGCCATGCCGCCGCAGTCATTCCGCTGGAAGCCACTCTTGTCGCCAATCAGGACTTTGCTGCATCGGTACAGGCTGCGACCGGTGGTGCTGGCTTTGACGCGGTGTTTGACGCCACTGGCAACCGCGCCTCGATGGAGCGTGGTTTTGCGCTGATAGCCCACGGCGGAACTTATGTGTTTGCCGGGCTGATCAAGGACGACATCTCCTTTTCGGACAGCGAGTTCCACAAGCGCGAAATCACCCTGATGGCCAGCCGCAACGCCACGGCTGAGGATTTCGCCCATGTCATCGACAGCATCCGCACCGGACGTGTGCCCGTGTCAGCCCTTTTGACCCACCGGACCACTCTGGATCAGGCCGCCGAAAATCTGGCGCATTGGTCGAAACACAAAACCGGTCTGATCAAGGCCCTGATCGAGATTGCCTGACTGTCGCACGGCACTTTGGCACGCGCCACGTCCTGAAAACCCACGCCGACCAGTTCGTAAACCGTGCGCGGCATGACATCGGGCCGCTCACCGATTTAAGCATTCAATTGGGGATCGAGGGGGTTCGGAGTCTGGCGCGGCAACTGGATTTATCCAATGGCCCGTTGCGGTCTGGATAGCGGCCAAATTCTCGCGGAAAGCCGCCACTCCGCCTTAACTAGCCCCCCAAGGCAAAAATCCGGGGTTGGGGTTTGGGCCATTTTTCAAAGACACCGACGACCTCGGGATGCGCCGACAGAGCGCCGAAATCGGCAGCTGCCAGTCGGTCAATCGGAGCGGCGCCTGCATCTGGAAACCGGAAGCGGCTTTGGCTGGACAAACCTGTCCCGCCTTCAAAGCCGCGACAGACCGGTGCCGCCTGGTCGACGGATTGCTTTGCAACATGGGAAGCGAACCATTTGGCGGTCGCAGACCCCTGCGCTGCATAGCAGCCTGCTGCGGCCAGCTTTGGGTCCTGTTGCCCATTCTCAAGCCCGGTTGAAAAAGGATTTGGTGACCTCGCACTAAGATGATACCGTTTCATTTAACTTGAAAAGACTCGGCTGACGACATCACCTCTGGGAGGAGAAACCTATGTTGATCACTGGCGAAGTTTTGCCAACGAAGGCGCATGGCCACACCATCACCCGCCGGAATATCTTGGTGGGGGCAGGCGTTGCGGCTTTGATGAGTGCGGCACCCCCGCGCGCAAGCGGCCGATATCAAAGGCGAGGTGGTGCTGCTGAACTGGAACGGCGGCAATGACCTCGACGCGATCAAAGAGTTGCAGGCAGCCTTCGTGGCAGCCAACCCCGGCGTCACCTTCAACAACGTCACGGTGACCGGCACCGGCGATCAGCGCGGTGCTATCCGCACCGCCTTGCTGGGCGGCCAAGCCGCTGACCTGTTGATCAACGCCTGGCCGGCGTTCCGCGCCGAACTGGCCACGGGCGGTCTGTTGCGCGACCTTGGCCCGATGTGGGACGCGAATAAACTCAGCGACAATCTGTCCGATGGCTGGAAGGCTCAAGGCTCCACCGGCGGCGTGCTCTACGGTATCACCCATACCTACGGCGACCGGTCGGCGCTGTATTACAACAAAGCGACGTTTGCCAAAGCGGGCATCACGCCACCAACGACCTGGGCCGAGTTTCTGGCCTCGTTCAAAGCCCTCAAGGCGGTCAACGTCACGCCGATCGGTCTGGGGGCCAAGGTCTGGTCACATGGCGAGTTCTTTGAAACCCTGCTGTTGCGCACCGCTGGCACCGAATTTGCCGCCAAACTCGCCAGACACGAAGCGAAATGGACCGCGCCAGAGGTGGTAGCGACGCTGGTGAAATGGCGTGAGTTGATTGATGCAGGTGCCTTTGGCGACATCAGCGTCGCACTGGCCAGCGATTCCGACATGATGACCGATAACGTGTTGAAAAACGGCACCTATGGCTCTCACCTCATCGGGCCATGGACCAATTCTTACGCCAAATCCATCGGGCTGAAAGAGGGGGTGGATTACAGCATCTACCAGTTCCCGGCGATGGGTGTCGGGCATGATGACACCTCCAGCATTGATACCAACGAATATCTGGGTCTGTCGTCTGGGGCCAACCCCGCCGCTGCGGATGCGTTCCTTGCTTGGCTGACCACGGGGACTGCGGCCAACCTGATCGCCAAGTCGGGCAAAGCGTCGCCCAGCAACAAAGTCGATGCCTCGCTTTACGGCCCCGTGCTGACGGTGGCGGTGGAGAATGTGGCGAAGTCCAAACTGCAATTCGTGCTGGGTGATCTATTGCCCGGCGATCTGGTTGATGAGTACCGGGTGCAGTTGCAAAAATTCCTGCTGGATCCAAGCGATGCAGGCATAGCCAAGGTGACGGCGGATATCGAAGCCAAGGCTGCGACTGCCTAAGCAGATGGCACGTCCCGCCCCTGCCAAAACGATGATGACAGGAGCGGGGCAACGGCTGCCTGCGGGCGACGACCGGCGCACGCCCGTCGTTGTCCGCAAGTTTCGCATTCCCGATGTGCCAGCGGCCTACCTGCTCTTGGCACCGGTGATCGTGCTGTTCGCCTTCTCGGTGATTTACCCGGTGTTCGACACGATCCGGCTGAGCTTTTGGGACATCAAAGGCTTGGGCAAACCCAAATTCATCGGGTTTGGTAACTACGCCACCCTGTTTTCCGACCCAAACTTCCTGCAGGTCATCACCACGACGTTCATCTGGACGCTTGCCACAACCATCCTGTCAGTTGGCATCGGCTGCGGCCTTGCACTGCTTTGCGCTTTTGCCCCGACCGAAACCACGATCCCGCGCATGGTGATTTTCGCAGCCTTTGGCATATCAGAGGCGGTGACAGGCTTCATCTGGGCGGGGATCTTCCGACCCGATGCCGGAGGCATGTTGAACGCCGTGCTGACGGTGTTTGGTTTGGGCAACCTGACCGCACCGTGGCTTGGCGATGCGAACACGGCACTTTGGTGCCTGATCGTCGCCTATTCCTGGGCACAGGTCGGCCTACCCTTGATCGTGATCTTTGCCGCCGCCCAGTCGGTGCCAAGATCGACCATCGAGGCCGCCTATATGGATGGTGCGCGCCCTCTGGCCATCATGCGTCACATCATAGCGCCCTTGTCGATGCCGGGGGTGCGGGTGGCCGTGTTCATCAACCTGCTCGGCAGTTTGCGGTCGTTTGACATGATTTATGTGATGACGGCAGGCGGGCCGGTGCGCTCCACCGAAACCGTGGGCTATTTCATGTACCGCGAGTCTTTCACTCAGTTCAAACTCGGCTACGGCGCTGCGGCCACGATGATCCTGCTGCTGGCGGTTTTGATCGTATCGGTCCCCGCCATCATTCAACGCACGGCAAGTGTCCGATGATCGGGCGCACCCCGCTTTGGATTCCGGTTCTGGTCTGGATGGTGGCGCTGGTCTGGGCGATCCCGATTCTTGGCATTCTGGTCACCTCAATCCGCCCACCGGGCGAGGTTGTGGCCGGCTGGTGGTCGGTGGCAGAGGTCAACTTTACCCTGCACGCCTGGACCGCGATATGGGGCAAATATCCGCTGGCCCAAGGGATCCTTGTCTCCGCCAAACTGGCAGGACTGGCGACCCTCGGCACGATGATTTTGACACCCGCAGCGGCCTATGCCTTTCAGTTCCTGCGCTTTCCGTTCCGCCGCACGCTGCTGGTCATCATCATCAACGCTTTCGTGTTGCCGCAGCAGGTGATCATCATTCCGTTGTTCCAACTTTGGCGCAGCACCGGCCTGATCGACACGCTGTTTGCCGTGCTGATCCCTTACGTCGGCCTCAGCTTTGCCTGGTCGATCTTTCTGGTCAAAAACTTCCTGGAGGATTTCCCCAAGGAACTGACAGAGGCCGCGCGGATAGACGGCTGCGGGGCCATCTCCACCTTTTTCCGCGTGGTGCTGCCCAACTCTCTGAGCCCGATCTTCGCGCTTGGCATTCTGCAATTTCTGTTCTGCTGGAATTCGCTGCTGATCCCCTTGTTGTACCTGCGCACAGAAAAGCCCCTGCCAGTGGTGTTTGTCGGCATCGCGGGGACCCATGACCTCAACTTCGATCTGCAAGCCGTCGCGGCGATTGTGACCACGGCGGTGCCCTTGCTGATCTTCGTCGTCTTTCAACGTCAATTCGCGGCGGGTGCCACCAGCCGGACCGGAACCAAGGAATGAACATGTCGTCGCCTCGTCCCACCAAACCGCTGCGCTATCGCCAGATCCATCTGGATTTCCACACCTCTGAACATATCCCGGCGATCGGGGCGGAGTTTGACGCCACGGATTTTGTGGCAACGCTGAAGGCCGCCCATGTCGACAGCATCACGATCTTTGCCAAATGCCATCACGGCTGGTCGTATTACCCGACCAGGATCGGCTTCCCGCATCCTCAACTGGCACGACCTGACCTGATGGGGGAAATGGTGGCGGCCTGTGCTGCCGCCGATATCGAAGCACCGATTTACATCACCGTGCAGTGGGATGAACGTTCCGCCCGCGAACATCCCGAATGGCGGGTTGTCAGTGCGACCAACACCTATCACAACGCTTTGGGCGGCGATCCGTCGGCGCTGAAACAGCTAAGTCCCGCGTGGCATACCATCTGCCTGAACCACCCCGAATACCGCGACTATGTGCTGGAACAAGCGCGAGAGGTTGCCACGCGCTATCCGACTCAAGGGCTGTTTTTTGACATCGTGGGCACCCATGGCTGCGTCTGCGATGCCTGTCTTGCGCGAATGCATGGGCTGGGGCTTGATCCGTTGAACGCCGCCGACCGGCTGAAAAACGACGAGGCGGTGAATGAACAATTCCGTCAGGACATCAGCGGGATGTTGTTTCAGCGCTTTCCCAATCTGCGGGTGTTCTATAATTTTGGCCATATCAACAAGGCCGGGGTGGAGCGCTTTTCGACCTACAGCCATCTGGAGATTGAAAGCCTGCCGACCGGCGGCTGGGGCTATGACCACTTCCCCTCCAGCGCACGCTACGCCGCCACACTCGGGTTTGATTTTCTGGGTCAGACCGGCAAATTCCACACCACTTGGGGAGAGTTTGGCGGGTTCAAACACCCTCAGGCCCTGGAATACGAGGTGATGCAGATGGCGGTCCTTGGCGCCAAATGTCTGGTCGGCGACCAGTTGCACCCCAGTGGTGCGATCAATCATGACACCTACAAGACCATAGCCCCGGCCTATGCGCGGCTGGAGCAGATGGAGCCCTACCTGAAAGGCGCGGTTCAGGTTTCGGAAATCGCCATCCTTTCGGCGGAGCATTTCCACCCCGAATACCGCCGCAACCATGAAAGCGATGATGGTGCGGCCCAGATGCTGCAAGAGTTGAAGCGCCCGTTTGACGTGATCGACCGCTTTGCCGATTTCGCGCGCTACCGCCTGTTGATCCTGCCCGATGACATTCCGGTCGATCCCGACTTGCGTGCTCGCTTGCAGGCCTACACCGCGCAAGGTGGCAAGTTGCTGCTGTCGGACCAGTCGGGGATTGATCCTGCAACCGGCACCTTCGCGCTGGACCTTGGTATCAGTCGCGGCGAGCCGGTTGGTTTTAACCCGTCCTATATCAAGGCCAGTGCCGGCCTTGATGTCGATCTGCCGCAAGCGCCGTTTGTGGCCTATGCCACGGCGCAGACCATTACCGCATCAACCGCCACCGTGATGGCAGAAATTGTCCCGCCCTATTTCAATCGGTCCTACAAGCACTTCTCGTCCCACCAGCATGCGCCGGATGATGTGGCGGCAGCCCCGCTTGGTGCGGCTGTGACCGAACACAACGGCTGCGCCTACGTGGCCTATCCGATCTTTCGGATGTACCACGACATTGGCCAGCCCCTGTACAAGTATATCGTCCGCGGGCTGCTTGACCGGCTGATCCCCAACCCTGCCTTCACCACCGACCTGCCCTCTTCCGGCCGTGCCACGCTGACCCAACAGCCCGACCACAACCGCCACGTCCTGCACCTGCTTTACGCAGCCCCGCAAATCCGCGGCAAAGCCATCCGCAACGCGGCAGGTGAAACCCGTGTGATGGAGATGATCGAGGATGTGCCCGCCATCGGCCCGGTCAACATCACGGTTCGCTTGCCCGCCCCTGCCCGCGTCTATGATGCGGCCAGCGGTGCTGCGGTGGATTGGACGCTGGACGGCGATGGTCAGATTGCCCTGACGCTGCCCCGGCTTCACATCCACGCCGCCTTGGTGTTTGAGGGTGCTTAGGGTGACCGCCAAGCTGGCGTTCGTTTGGCAGGCTGGATATGGGCGTGGCCGAACGTGACAGTCAGGATGAACCTCATGGCAGACGACAACGGCCCCGAAGCACAAAGCCCGGCACGGCCCCCAACCATCACTGATGTGGCAGAGTTGGCCGGCGTCGCGGTGGGCACCGTGTCACGCTACCTCAATGGGCATTCGATACGGCGGTCCAACCAGAATCAGGTCGAGGGTGCGATTGCAAAGCTGCACTACCGGCGCAACGCCGTGGCCGCTGCGATGAAAACCGACAAGACCCATATCATCGGCTTTCTGGTGCCCGCGTTTGACGAATTTCACGCGCTGGTTCTGGAAACCCTCGCCCGCTCTGTCCGCCGCACCTCCCGCGCGCTGCTGACCTATTGTCATTCCAACGAGCCGCGCGAATTTCACGAGGCGCTGGAGTTTTTTGCCACCCAACGGGTCGATGCACTGATCATGGATGGCACTTACGTGACCTATCCGGAAGTGGACGCCCTGACGCGCCAAGGCGTGCCGGTGCTGATCTACAACAACGATATCGCGGGGATCGCCGCTGACCGGGTTCTGGTGGACAATTTCCACGCCAGCTACCGCGCTGTCAGCCATCTGATTGACCTTGGCCACAGCCGCATCGCCATTCTGACCGGCGATCTGCGCGACAGTTCGGCCAAGCTTCGTATGGCAGGATATGAGGCTGCGATGCGTGACCGCGGGCTGACCATTGACCCCGCCTATGCCAAAGGTCCGAACAGTTGGGGGGCTGACCGCGCGGTGGCCACGTTGCACACGTTGATGGCGCTGGCAAAACCGCCCACCGCGATGTTCTGCTCCAACTATCAGATTGCGGTCGGTGCACTGACCTGGCTGAAGGCCAAGGGACTGAAACTGCCCGACGATCTGTCGCTGGTCAGCTTTGACGATGTGGCGCTGTTTCGCCTGCACGACGCGGGCATAACGGCCATTGCCCAACCGCACGCCCGGATCGCCGAAAGCATCACCGATATGCTCGTGGCAACCCTGACCAATACTGATGGCCGGGCGCCGCATACCATCACACTCGACTGCGACCTGATCCTGCGCGGATCGACCCGTCTGCTTGCCTGATGTTTCAGAAGTTGGAGTGACCATGGCGCAAATCATCCTGAACAATGTCGGCAAAAGCTATGGTGCGGTGCGGGTGTTTGATGGGCTGAACCTGACGATAGAGGACAGCGCATTTACTGTGTTTGTGGGGCCATCCGGCTGCGGCAAATCCACCCTGCTGCGGATGATCGCCGGGTTGGAGCAGATCACCGAGGGCGATCTGCTGATCGGTGGCGTCCGGGTCAATGACGCCGATCCGATCGAGCGTGGCGTGGCGATGGTGTTTCAGAACTACGCGCTATATCCGCATATGAACGTGGAACAGAACATCGGCTTTTCGCTGAAAATGGCCGGGTTGTCCAAAGCTGACATCGCGCAGCGGGTCGCGCGTGCCGCAGGCACCCTGCAGATTGAACCCTTGTTGAAACGCCGCCCCGCGCAGCTTTCGGGCGGGCAGCGACAACGGGTTGCCATTGGCCGTGCCATTGTGCGCGACCCCGAGGTGTTTTTGTTCGATGAACCCTTGTCGAACCTTGATGCCGAGTTGCGGGTGTCGATGCGGCTGGAAATTGCCAAGCTGCATCAGACGTTGGGCTCTACCATGGTCTATGTAACCCATGACCAGACGGAGGCTATGACCCTTGCCGACCGCATTGTGGTGCTGCGCGATGGTTGCATTGAACAGACGGGCTCACCGGATGATCTGTACGAAAACCCCGGCAATATGTTCGTGGCGGGCTTCATCGGATCGCCCCGGATGAACTTTCTGGCCGCGCAAAGTGGTGCGGATGGCCAGATTGCGCTCCGGTCCGGTGCCAAGCTGCAAATGCAGGCGATGAACCTGCCCCCCGGCACCCCGCTGATGGTCGGCATCCGCCCCGAACACGTCGGCCTTCCCGACGGCGCCGATATGGTGGCCGATTTCCGGGTTGAGGTGGTCGAAAACCTCGGCGGCACCCGGTATCTGTACGGCTCCCTGCCGTCTGGGGAGACGATGGTGATCGAGGCGCGCAACCGGCCGCGCCCCAAGCCCGGCGAGGTGATCTCCGTCGGTTTTCACGCCGCCCAAACCCTGCTTTTTGACGCAAACGGCGCGCGTCTGCGCCCCCCTACCAGCTGAGGCACCATGACCGACCTTGACCTGTGGTACACCAAACCCGCCGCCGTCTGGACCGAGGCTTTGCCCATCGGCAATGGCCGCCTTGGCGCGATGGTTTATGGGGACACGTACCGTGAACGGCTGGCGCTGAACGAAAGCACATTTTACACCGGCGGCCCCTATCAGCCGATCAACCCCGACGCTTTGGGCCATCTGGACCAAGTGCGCGCGCTGATCTTTGCGGGCCGCTATGCCGAAGCCGAGGCTGTGGCCCATGACCACATGATGGCCAAACCCTATGTGCAGACCTCTTACCAACCGATTGGCGATCTGTGGATCACCTTTCACAGCGCGATGCATGCGACAGGCTACCTGCGCTCGCTTGATCTGGACTCTGCCGTTGCGACCACCACTTACACCAGCGGCGATACCACCTTCACCCGCGAATGTTTTGCCAGCGCCGTCCGGGGGGTTATCGTCTACCGCATCACAACCAACCGGCCCGGCAAGGTGTTCATCGACGTGGCGCTTGCCAGCCCGCAACCTGGCGAGATGCAGGACGACGCGTCGGGCCGTCTGACCTTTACCGGCACCAACCGCCGCGAAAGTGGCATCGCCGGGGCGTTGCGCTTTGCCTATCAAGCGCGGTTGATCGCCAGTGGCGGCATGGTGACAGAGGGGTCGGATCTGCTGCGGCTGCGCCATGGCGACTCGGCGGTGGTTCTGGTTGATGCTGCGACCAGTTTCAAAAGATATGACGACGTCAGCGGCGATCCTCTGGCCAAGGTCACCGCCCGGCTGGATGAGGCGGCGGCGCTGCCTTACGAGGCACTGCTGGCCGAACATCTGGCAGAGCACCGTCGCCTGTTCCGCAGACTGTCGCTGAAGCTTGGCCCGTCATCCGCCTTGCCCACCGATCAGCGCGTACAGAATTATGCCCAAGGTGGCGATCCGGGGCTGGCCGCCCTGTTTGCCCAATACGGCCGCTACCTCATGATCACCTCATCACGCCCCGGCACGCAACCCGCCAACCTGCAAGGCCTGTGGAATGAGGAAACCCGGCCGTCCTGGGGCAGCAAATACACCGTGAACATCAATCTGGAGATCAACTACTGGCTGCCCGATCCGGCCAATATCGCTGAGTGTTTTGAACCCCTGATCGAACTGATCGAGGATGTGGCGGAAACCGGCAAGGCCATGGCGCAGGCGCACTACGGGGCGCGCGGTTGGGTTTTGCATCACAACACCGACTTGTGGCGTGCGACCGGGCCGGTTGATGGCCCGCAATGGGGCCTGTGGCCAATGGGCGGGGCGTGGCTGTGCGCGCAACTGTGGGACCACGTGCAATTCGCTGGTGACGACGCGCTGCTGGCCCGCGCTTACCCGCTGATGAAAGGTGCGGTGGAGTTTCTGCTGGACTATCTGGTGGTGCAGCCCGGCACGCATTACCTCGTCACCTGCCCCTCGCTGTCACCCGAAAACACGCATCCCTACGGCAGCTCCCTCTGTGCTGGCCCCGCGATGGACGGCCAGATTTTGCGCGATCTGTTCGACGGGGTGATTGACGGCTCCACCCGATTGGGCGTGGACGCCGCTTTCCGCGACAAGGTTCAAGCCGCTCTTGAGCGTCTGCGCCCGGACCGGATCGGCGCTGCTGGCCAATTGCAGGAATGGGCGGAGGATTGGGATCTGGACGTGCCCGAACCCCTGCACCGCCATGTATCCCACCTTTACGGCATCTACCCCAGCGAGCAGATTGATCTGGACCGCACCCCAGACCTTGCCGCAGCCGCCCGCAGATCGTTGGAGTTGCGCGGCGACGAGGCGACGGGTTGGGGCATCGGCTGGCGGCTGAACCTGTGGGCGCGGTTGCGCGACGGCAAACGCGCCGCCGATGTGCTGACCCTGCTATTAAGCCCGGACCGCAGCTATCCCAACCTGTTTGACGCTCATCCGCCGTTTCAGATTGATGGCAACTTTGGCGGCGCGGCTGGCGTGTTGGAAATGCTGGTCCAATCCGGGCAAGGCCGGGTTCGGCTGCTGCCTGCCTTGTCGCCTGACTGGCCCGACGGTTTCGCTTCCGGTGTTCGCGCCCGTGGCGGGATTGAGGTTGATCTGACCTGGGCCAAGGGAGAACTGGTATCGGCCAGTTTGCGGGCTGCAAAGGCGTGCTTGGTGCAGATTGACTATGGAACTGCTTCGGTCACCGTGGCCCTTGATCCGCAAAAAGTGGCTAAGGTCACATGGTCGAACGGCAGGCTTTCTGTGTGAGAGCCTCAGCGCCGCTTGACATAGCCGTCCAGCACATCGCCCGCGTCTGCTGCAAAATAATCGCGCCGCTCGACGATCAGCCGCCGGATCATCGCAAACACGCCGTCGATATGCACCTTCATCGCACCCGCCGCCGCATCAGGGTCTCGTTGCTTCAAGCCGTCAAACACCGCAGTATGTTCCTGCACGACAAAATCCAGATGGCTTGCCAAGGGAATCGACAACCGCCTGACCCTGTCAAGATGCGCCTTGGCGGCATAGACGATCCGCCAGATATGCGGCGAGGCGCCGAATTCGCAGATCATCGTATGGAAAGCTTCATCCAGATCATAAAACCCGGCATGATCAATGTCAGCCGCCATGCGCTTTTGCTGATGCATGTTGAAATCCAGCGCCCGCTCGAACTGGCTGGTCATGCGGTTTGCGGCAAGACGAACCACCTGCAACTCCAGCGACTCGCGCACCAGTTGGCCGTCAAACACCGCTTGCAGGTCAATCTTGGCGATGTAAGTCCCGGAATGCGGCACGGCATAAACCAGATTTTCCGACTGCAATTGCAGGATCGCCTCGCGCAGGGGTGTGCGCGAAATGCCAAGCTGGTCACAGATCAGCCGTTCGTTCACGCTGCTGCCCGGGGCCAGATACAGGCCAACAATCGCCCGGCGCATGATCGCATAAACCTGCGCCATCTTCGGCAAGGCCGGGTTCACCATCTGGATCAGGTGGTCAGGAAGGCCCAGATCTGCGGCGCGCAAGTCGGGGGCGTCCTGCGGGTCCTTTTTCCGGGGTCTGGTCATGCAATCCGATCCTGTTGGGTGGCCCAATCGTTAGCGGCCCTCGATAGGCTTGGCAATGCGGCGGCGGTCAGGCAAATTCCGGTTAAGGCCGCCTGCGTTGACAGCAAAACCACTACCAATATATGGGCTAAAGGGCAAGTCTGGGCAACTTTTGGCGTGATGATCGCGCGGGTTGAACCAAACCTTTGCAAACAATGGAGATACACATGACACGCGCCTTGGGTGATACCGGTTTGCTATTGACCGAGCTTGGCTTCGGCGCGGCCTCGATAGCCGGGCTTTACGCCCCTGTGGCTCCGCAAACCGCCATGACCGCGATGCAGGCCGCCTGGGATTTGGGGATGCGCTATTTCGACACCGCACCCTTTTACGGCCTTGGCCTGTCAGAGCGGCGGGTCGGCGATTTTCTGCGCGACAAGACCGGATATGTCCTGTCCACCAAGGTCGGCAAACTTCTGCGGGCCGTACCTAAGGCCCAGGTGCCGGACTACGGCTTTGTTGACCCGCTGCCCTTCGCGGTGGACTTTGACTATTCCTACGATGCCATCATGCGGTCTTATGAGTTCAGCCTTGCCCGACTTGGCCTGAACAAGATCGACATCCTTTATGTTCATGATCTGGAACGGCAAAGTCTGGGAGAGGCCTATGAAAGCCACTTCGCCAGCTTTATGGACGGCGGGCTTAAGGCGCTGAACACCCTGAAATCTTCGGGAGCAATCGCCGCTTTTGGGCTGGGGTTCAACGACGTCTCAGCCGTGCTGAATGTGATGGACCGGGCGCATGTGGACTGCCTTCTGCTGGCCGGGCGGTACACCTTGCTCGACCGGACAGGAGCGGCCCGGGTGATGCCGAAATGCCTTGCTGCCGGCACGGGGGTGGTGATCGGCGGGGTCTTCAACTCTGGCATTCTGGCGACCGGTGCGGTGCCCGGCGCGCATTTCGACTATGGTCCGGCCAGCCCTGACATCGTAGCCCGCGTCACCGCGATGCAAGCTGCGGCTCTGGCCCAAGGCACCACCCTTCCCGCCGCTGCGATGCGCTTTGCGCTGGATCATCCTGCGGTGGTGTCGGTGTTGATAGGCTCTGCCAAAGCCAGCAGTCTGACCCGAAACGCTGATCTTTTGCGCGGCGTGCCTGCGATGGACTGGGCTCCGTTCGACAGCGTGGCGCTATACTAGCCCGTCAAAGGGTACAGTCCAAAGGCAAAATATCTGTTGCGCTTCACCACTAATATATTAGTGTGAGCCCATGCCGAAACCGGCAATCCTTGGGAGGGATACCATGACGTCGATATCGAAAGCAGCCGCCGCGCTGTTGATGGGTGGTTTGATTTGCACCCCTGCGTTTGCCGATCCGGGCACCAAAGTGGCGTTGGTGCCGGGCGGTCCGCACCCCTACTTTGCCGCTTGGGAACAGGCTGGCAAAGACGCGATGAAGGACTTCAGCCTTGGCACCGGAGACTATAAAGTGCCCGCAAAGTGGGAGCTGAGCCAGCAAAGCCAACTGCTGGAAAGCTTGCTGACCCAAGGCTACAACGCTTTTCTGATCTTTCCCGGCGATGCGGTTGGCACATCCTCTGTTGTGCAGGAAATCGTCGACAACGGCGGTCAGGCGATTGCCACGGCAGGCTGCCTGAAAGACCCCAACCCTGCCCTGTTCTGCCTTGGCACAGATACCGGCAATTCGGCCTATCTTGGTGCCAAAGAGCTGATCAAGGCGATGGGCGGCAAGGGCAAGATCGCGCACTTCACCGGTTTTCTGGTTGACCCCAACACTCAACTGCGGATCGACGCGGTGCAAAAGGCCGCGGATGAGACGAACGGCGCTGTGACGGTCGTGCAGGTCATCGCCGATATTGACGCGCCCCAACCGGCTGAGGAGAAGATCAACGCCTACCTTGCCGCCAATGGCGCTGGTGTGGACGGCATCATCACCACGGCCTGGGTGCCTGCCGTTGTCGCTGCCAACTCGTTGCGCAAGATGGGTGACAAGCGGATCAAGATGGTCGGCATCGACCATGACGAGGTGGTGATCAAGGCGATTGCCGATGGCTTTGTGAATGGCACCATGCTGCAAAACCCCTACGGCCAAGGTTATATCGGGTCGTATGTGCTGGACAAGCTGCGCACCGGCTGCACCCTGAAGGCTGACGCGCCGTGGAAATCCAACGCGCTGACCGCCAAATTTGTCGACAGCGGCACGGTGTTTGTCGATGCAACCACCGCTCCGACCTATGTCAACGCGATGGTCGGCATTTCGAAAGACCTGAAAGACACCTTCGACGCCAAGTTTCTGGCCTGCAAATAAGGCACACTCCCTGTCTTATTCGCATCCGGGGCGGTTGCATGACCAGCAACCGCCCCGTCTTTCTGACCTGTTTCAACCAGACGTGAGCCATGCCCCAAGGCCTGACCGATACCGACACCAAACCCTTGCCAAAGGCTGCCACGGCGCGTGGTGCAGCGGGTTTGCGGCTATGGCTTAGCAACGAATTCGGGCTGGCCCTGTTGATCGTGCTGACGGCTGCTGTCTTTTCGGTGACGCTTGCGGGCTTCACCTCGCCCTTCAGCCTGTTCACCATCGGGCGGCAGATCGGCATTGATACGATGATCGGGCTGTCGATGATGGCGGTGATCGTGACGGGTGGGCTGGATCTGTCGGTGGGCGCAATCGGCGTCTGCGCCGCGATGTCGTTTGGCTGGGCGGTGCAGGTGCTGGGGGTGCCGATCCTGGCCGCCGTTCCTGCGGTCGTGGTGTTTGGTGCCGCACTGGGGTTTCTGAACGGCTACACCGTCGTTAAATCCGGCGTGCACAGTTTTATCATCACCTTGGCCAGCATGAGCATTTTCTTCGGCGCGATGATCTTTCTGACCAAAGCCGCCGCCTTCAACGGTTTGCCGGTTGAGGTGGGGGCTTTTGGCAAATTCAAGCTGTTCAAGACAATCTCTCCCCTCTTGCTGATCTCGGTCGCGATGTGTGCGGGGCTGGCTCTGTTCTACCGGCTGACCGGGTTGGGCCGCCAGATGCTGGCCGCCGGGGCCAATGCGCGGGCGGCAGAGCTGTCGGGCATCCGTGCCGGTCGGGCGATCATCGCCTGCCATGTGCTGACCGGGGCCTTGGCTGCCACAGCGGGCTTGATGGTGACCGCGCGAACCGGAGCCTCGGTGCCGTCGATGGCGGGGCATCTGGGGCAGGACTGGTTGCTGCCCGCGTTTCTGGCCCCCGTGCTCGGCGGCACTTTGCTGTCCGGTGGGCGCGTGTCCGTGGTGGGCACCTTGCTGGGGGCGACGTTTGTGAACATCATGACCTCTGGCCTCTTGTTGATGCGGGTGGGAGAGTTCTGGATTCTGGCCAGTCTGGGTGTGATGTTGCTGGTGGCCGTATTGGCCGACCGGGCGCGTCAGGTGTTCCTCAAATCCCGGGGGATGATCTGATGGCCACCCTGCAAGACCGTATGACGCAGGCATTTGACAATGACTGGATCGGGCCGGGCCTGGTCTGCATGTGCGCGGTCATCGGCATCAGCGCGTTTCAACCGGGGTTCTTGTCAGAGTTCAACATCTTCGTTCTGTTGGCTGCGATTTCAGTCAACATGGTGATTGCCCTAGGGCAATTGGTGATCATCGGGCTGGGGCAGATGAACCTCGCCCTCGGCTCCATCGGCGGGCTTGCCGCGATCAGCGTGATCGGGTTGATTGAGACGAAGGGCGTGCCGGTGCCCTTGGCTTTGATGCTGGGCCTGTGCCTTGGTGTTGTGGCAGGCATGGCCAGCGGGTTCCTGATCGCCCGCAGCAAAATCTCTGCTTTCATCATCACGCTGGCCGGGTTGCAGATTTTCAAGGGCATCAATCTTGGCATCACCAAAGCGCAGCCGTTCTACGGCGTGCCCGACAGTATGAAAGCCTTCGGCACCGGCTCGGTTTTCGGGCCGTTGCCATGGCTGGTGCTGCCGATGGCAATCGCAAGCGTTGGCCTGTGGTATCTGTTCAACCGGCTGCGGATCGGGCGGCATATTCTGGCGATGGGGTCCAATCCGCATGCGGCAGAGATGTCAGGCATTGATCCGCGCGCCACGATCATCTGGGCCCATGCGCTGTCGGGATTGCTGGCCGCGTTGGCCGGGATCATGCTGGCGGCCAAGCTGCAAATCGGCCAACCGACGATTGGCGACGACTGGCTGATCTCGTCGTTTGCAGCCCCGGTGATTGGTGGCGCGGTTCTGGCAGGCGGGCGGGTTTCCGTACCGGGCACATTTTTCGGCGTGGTGATCATTGCCATCATCACCCAAGCGCTGGTGCTGTTCGCCATCGACCCCTTCGTTGTGCAGATTGTGCTTGGCGCGCTGATCCTGTGGGCGGTGGCGATCAACCGGCTGCGAGAGGTGCGGATAGCCAAGGCCCATGCGCGGGGGGCAGCATGACCGCTTTGCAGGTGAACCACGTCAGCAAAAGCTTTCCCGGCGTCAAAGCATTGCAGGATGTGTCGATGACCATGCAGGCCGGGTCCATTCACGCGCTTCTGGGTGAAAACGGTGCGGGCAAATCGACGCTGATCAAGGTGGTGACGGGCATCTATCAACCCGACGCAGGGGCCGTGCTGATGGAGGGTTCTGCCGTCCGCTTCACCAATCCACGGCAGGCAGCGGCGGGCGGTCTTGGCGTGGTGCATCAGGAACGCAATCTGGTCACGCGGTTTTCTGTGGGTGAAAACATCTTGTTGGACCGCCTGGGCCGCAATGCGCTTTCAACCGTGGACTATGCCGCGATCTACCGCGAGGCGGAGCGGTGGCTGAAACTGCTGGACCTTGAGGTTGACCCACGCACGCCGGTGTCGCGCCTGTCCGTTGCCCAGATGCAATTGATCGAGATTGGCAAGGCGCTGTCCCTGCAATCCAAAGTGCTGCTGCTGGATGAACCGACCGCATCACTCACCCCCAACGAATCCACCGTTTTGTTCCGCATCCTGCGTCGCCTGCGCGATGACGGCGTGGCGATTGGCTTTGTGAGCCACAAGCTGGAAGAGGTGTTCGCCATCTGTGACCGCGTGACGGTGCTGCGCGATGGCCGCAACGCCTGTGACAGCGCCGAACTGGCCAGCCTGAACCGCGCCGATGTCGTGCAGATGATGATTGGCCGTGCCGAACGCATCACCAAACGGGCCGCACGCGCCCAACCCGATGCAGCGCCCTATCTGGAGCTTGCCAACTATGGCTCCGGCTTTGGCCACAAGGACATCAGCCTGACCGTTCGCCCCGGTGAAATCCTTGGGCTTTACGGTTTGGTCGGTGCCGGCCGCAGCGAGTTGGCCAAGGCGCTGCTGGGTCTGGCCCCCCAGCTTTCGGGTGAAGTGCGGGTTGCGGGCAAGCCCGTCCACATCACGTCTGTCGCCCAAGCGCTGCACCAACATGGCATGGGCTACGTGTCAGAGGATCGCAAGGTTGAGGGGTTGATCCTGCTGCATTCGGTTCTGGGCAATGCCGGAATTACCATCTGGCGACGGCTGGCCAATCGGCTTGGCTTTCTGCGCGATGCAACCGTGGCCGATGCCGTTGGTCCGGTGTTGCAACGGCTGGAACTGAAAACACCCTCGCTTCACCAGACCATCGGCAACCTTTCGGGCGGCAATCAGCAAAAGGTCTCTGTCGCCAAATGGATCGCAGCGGGGGTCAGGCTCTTGGTGATTGATGAACCCTCGGTCGGCATCGACATTAAGACCAAAGCCTATCTGCACGACCTGATCCACGAACTGGCAGGCCAAGGCACCGCGATTTTGCTGATCACCTCTGACATGCCAGAGATGATCGACGTGGCCGATCGCGTGCTGGTGATGGACGGCTACCGCATCAAGGGCATGGTGGAAAACGACCGCAATTATGATGCGGTCTCCAAAGCGATCATGGGCCTGATCCATGAGCGGGCCGCATAGGGGAAAAGATGGCGAACATCACGCGGGTAGAGGCTTTGATGGTCGATCTGGTGCCAAAGGTAAAGCGCACCGACGCGATCCAAAGCTTTGTCAGTCAGGAAACGCCTATCGTGCGGATCACCGATGCGGACGGCGTCACGGGCACCGGCTACAGCTATACGATCGGCACCGGCGGGCCTGCGATCATGGCCTTGCTGCGCCACACGCTTTTGCCCGCGCTGATCGGGCGTGACGCGGCAGAGATTGAGCGGATCTGGCGCGACCTGTTGTTTCTGACCCATGCCACTTCGGTTGGTGCGATCACTTCGCTGGCGCTGGCCGCGATTGATACAGCCCTTTGGGATCTGAAATGCCAAAGGGCACAGGAACCTTTGCACCGGATGGCGGGCGGCGCGCAAAGCCGGATACCGCTTTACACCACGGAAGGCGGCTGGCTGCACATCGACACCGGCGAACTGGTCGAGGATGCCCTGCGTGCCAAGGCCGCCGGGTTCGGAGGCTCCAAAATCAAGATCGGTCGGCCGCATGTGTCGGACGACGTGGCCCGCCTGACCGCTGTGCGCGACGCCGTAGGCCCGGCGTTTGAAATTATGACCGACGCCAACCAGCGATTTACGGTCGATGAGGCGATCCGCCGCGCAAGATGCCTGACACCTTTGGACATCGCTTGGCTGGAAGAACCCTTGCCCGCGGATGATTTGTCCGGCCACGAACGTCTGTCAGCCAGCACAACGCTTCCCGTTGCTGTGGGTGAAAGCCTGTATTCCCCCCAACATTTCCGCGAGTATCTGCAACGGGGTGCGTGCTCTGTCGTGCAGGTCGATGTGGCACGGATTGGCGGCATCACACCTTGGCTGAAGGTCGCGCATCTGGCGGAAACCTTCAACGTGCCGGTCTGCCCGCACTTCCTGATGGAGCTGCATGTTTCGCTTTGTGCCGCCGTGCCAAACGCCCGCTGGGTCGAATACATCCCCCAGATTGACAGTCTGACGACCGAACCGATGCGGATCGTGGAAGGCCACGCGATCCCCTCTGACAAGCCCGGCCTTGGCATTGCATGGGATTTCGCGGCAATCAAGAGGGCGACCGTTGCGGGATCCGCCTTTGAATTCAGTTAAGGCAGGGCGGTCCAGCCCGGTTGCTGGGGATCATACGGCCCGCAAGACGGCGTCGGAATGCCATGTGAAGAACCGCAGCCTTGCCCTAAGACAGCGCGTCGAAGGTCGGTGATGCAATAGGGTCCAGGACCACTGAGTAAAGCGATAGAGCCGGTTTCGCTACGCAGTTGCGCGCCTTTTCCATCTCTGTCGCGTGACTGATCACCCGATCTTGAACCGCGTAGCGCCGGGACCGGTGCCTATCGCCTCGCCCGCCGGATCAATGCGCAGGATTTCGGGATATTGACCCAATCATAAATCCCGATCCCCCGGCCTCCGCTTGAAGCGATCCGCCGACTTGACCGCAACGGCATGATTGCGAACCATAATCCGACCCGCCGCCGGAAAAGCATCGGGCGCGGGTGCTTCGGTCAGCGGCACCAATTTGGTCTTGATCCGGTAAATTCAGTTCGAGTGGAGCGCCTTCACAAAGTTGGAAGCCCGTTCCGCCTTGACCCAAGACAGCAATCCCAAAGCCCAGCTTTGAGAGGCAATAGAAAGCCAGTTCAATTCTGCCTGACCGACCCACAATCCTGACGCATCGCCCTTAAATTGGTCCATCCAAATCCGCATCAGCGGACCCGCCGGCAAATTAGGACATGGCGGATTGCACGGCCAGGTTTTCCGTGGGCAGATCGGCGGTTTCTTTTCTCGGATCATCGCCCGCTGGCCTGTCAAATGGCACTGGAGAAAAGCCCCTTGGCCGATGTTCAGACGCCTGCACTCTGAACGGGACATGGCACTGCTCTACATCGGTGTGTCCAAAAGACGACAAGACTTGGGGCGGAAAATATTTCAAACCAAAGTGCTGCAAAAAATGTCGCGGAGCAAAGAACTGTGCCTATTCCGCAGCGAAGGATCGGGTTTTCGGGCGACTGACCTGCCCCTTTTCGGTCGATGTTGGGGGTCCAGCCGGAAGAGCGCCATCTGGCCTTGAAGGTGATTGGCATGCGCATCCACGTCCATCGCAGCAGCGACCGAGTCGTGCGCCAGTTTTGCGTTCATCTTGGTTTCCCGGTCGAGGTCCGAGATCGTCCTGGCCAGTTCAAGAAAGCTTGCCAATTGCGCTTTGCTGGCTGCGTCAATATTCTGCATGGAATCGTGCAGTCCCTTGATCCCATGGATGATCCGGCTCAGCACTTCGCGGGTTGCGCGGACTTTTTCGGCCCCGATGCTGAGCTGCGTGGCGCTTTCGCAAGCTTGCGCGCCGATCATTTTGGCAGCTTCGCTGGATCGGATGGCCAAACTGCGCACTTCTTGGGCCACAATCGCAAACCCCCTGCCACTATCGCCCGCACGGGCGGCCTCTACAGCGGCATTCAGGGCCAGAATGCTGGTTTGGAAGGCAAGGCTTTCCACAACCTCGGTGACTTCTGCGATCTTGCGGGCGCTGCTCTGCAAGGCAAGGATCGCTGAACTCGCCTCTTCGGCCACACGGTCACCTTCACTGGCCCGCGCTGACGCTTCATCCGAGACGACCTTGGCCCTAGCCACGATTTCGGTGGCAGCTTGCGTCGTTTCAGTCAAAGTCGTTGTCGATTTTGCAAGGAAAAACAGACTGTTGACCTGTTCTTTGGTGCGGGCAGACAAAGCGTCCGAGCCTGTTACGATTTGCTTCATATTGGTGTTGATCAGGCCCGTCGCGTCGTTGATGTTGGCCACGATGGTGAACAACTGCTCTGCCGTCGCGTTGGTATCACGTTTCAGATTCAAAAGCACGCCACGGTAGTCTCCCTTGATCCGGGCTGAAAGATCGCCGCCTGCTATCCGCATAAGCACATCAGATGCCTCGCCGATGGCCACTTCAATCTCGGCCATAAGAAGGTTCATCTGCCCGGAAATCTGCTGCAAATCGGCTTAAGAGCGGCCAACCTACAGACGCCGCGAGAAGTCGCCCGCCACCGCGGCATCGACGGCGACGCCGAGTTCGGTCTGAAACGCGGCCAGCGCGGTTGCCCTTTGCGCAAAAGACTGTGCGGCATTTTGCAGGTTGGCAATTTCGTCCCGACCAAAGGCACCGTCGGTACGCTCCGTATTGCCCGAACTGTGCGCCAAATTGGCTGCCACAGCCCGGATCTTCTTTGCTGTGCGCTGCACAAGGAACACGGACCCCAAAATCACCACCAGAGAAATCGCCAGAACCGCGACCGCCATAACCTGCACTTGATCGTTGAACTTTGCGTTCGACATCGTCTCGAACCCGGTACGATCCAAAGCGGCCTGGTGCAGCATCTGGTCGCTGACCGCCTTCATCTGTTCGGTGAGCCGGGTGATCAGTTCGCGGGTCGGAACCTCGGGCGCGGCTTCCATGCCGTAAACCTTGGCCGCATCATGCATGAATTCTCTTGAAATTATTTTGAGTTTTCCGTTCAAATCCCTCATTTCGGCCGAAACGGACAATGCGTCAATGACGGAAATCCGATTGGTGATG
Source organism: Rhodobacterales bacterium (assembly GCA_038231395.1). GTDB lineage: Bacteria > Pseudomonadota > Alphaproteobacteria > Rhodobacterales > Rhodobacteraceae > Stagnihabitans. The sequence goes on along the minus strand of JBBRLL010000043.1, from coordinate 432 downwards.
TCGTCCATATTGAACTTTACCAATTGCCATGAGGCGTCGATATCAAACAGCGTGCTCATCTCCATCACGCCGTGCAGTTCGTCATCGGACATGTCAGCCTGATGAGCGATCACCTTGACCGCCTCGCTCAATTCAGCCGAATCATCCTGGTAAATTCGCGCCTGCTCGTTGATCGACAGGGCGCGCCACGACAGGACAGCTGTAGCGCCAAGACCCAGAAGCGCCATCAGAAGTATCGGGATCAGCATGCGAAATTGCAGGGACATCGGAAGCTTCTTTCAGTTCATGACCTGCGGTGTTTGTCAAACAAGTTGTCCGCCGATTTCATGCAGCGTCTCTGATTTCAGAGGCGCTGACTTCGTTTTCCGGGTTGAGCCAGACAGGCCCGGCGGGTTGCCAGTTGCGCGTATTGCCTGACCAGCGTTCCGGGTT